>CAJAFV010000069.1 GCA_903939115.1 uncultured Geobacteraceae bacterium | reverse complement strand
GGAAAGAAAAAGTATTGAAAAAACAGGAAGAAAACAGAAGAAGAGAATGGATTTTATGGATTAGGAAGAAAAAGGAGGAGCGGAAGAATAATCAATTTCAAGAAGCCAAGAAAATGGCTCTATCAGAACACCGGTGGCACCCGCTGGATTATTTCAGCAGGCGTTCTGCAAACTGCTCTGATTGGTGGCTTATTACTTAAAATGATGAAATAAGAATAAACTACGGGGGGCATTGAGAAAAAAACGGGGTCAGGCTCTCGCTATTGCCTATTGAGAAAATACGGGGCCTGGATCTCGTTACTGCCTGTCAGTACAGGGGAAAACATACGGGGCCAGCTTTCATTATTGCCTATAAGGGGTAACCCCAACAATCATGCAATGAGGGGCCATCTGTGAAATTACCACCTCACAAAATATTTCCCCAGTTTTCTCCCCATTCTCAGAGCAATCTCAGAAATCACGAAAAATATTGACGGAATGATATGCGTTTTTATATTCACGAGAACAGAATAAATAACGTTTTTCGTGGGAGAGTAAGCATGCTAGTTAGCTACTGCAGGGCCCGTATAGCTGACGATCGCCGCTGGTTGAATATTCGGTTTCAGCTTTGTTTTTGGTTAGATATCTTACGTTGATAGCGGAAGTGAAAAAGGGTGTGAATAATTTTATGCCGATACATGCATAATTTTATCAAGTGCAGCATTTGCCAAAAATCCGCTACGTGTGCCACCATGATTTAAAACATATCTGTCGATCATGGCAAGTACACGGCGAGGGACACTGATGTTAACCCGCTCACTTTTTGAATCCAGTATGGCAGCATCTATTTCCACAACAGCCCATAACCAACCGGAAAATTCAGAATCAGCAGTTAGCCGAGCCATGGAAGAGGGTTCCGGGACGGCAAGCCCGTCTTCTACAACGGTTTCCATCCAAAGAATTATTGCTTCTTTCGAGTTGTCTATAGCTTCTTCCAAAGTATCACCGGCAGAAAAACAACCGGGAAGATCGGGAACAACTACACCAAAAGCGTGGGTATCATCTCCAGGTTCAATGGCTATAGGGTATTTCATTGCTGACCTCCATATTTTAGTCCGGCTTGCTTCAAAAGTTTGTGGACAAGACCTTTTCGAAGATCGTGTTTGGGGTGCATAATGCTGATATGTCCGGGCTTAGCTGAATGGGTAAAAATGTGGTGCGAACCTCTGACTCCGCGAAGTTCCCATCCATCGTCTTCTAACATTCGTATAAATTCACGGCTGTTCATGTTGTGTATGGTACACAATAGTTTTTATAGCGTCAAGAACTGTTGATTAACGTGGCAACGTATCAAATCAGCAATAACGCCGACGCCTCCAAAGCGGCGGTTTTTTTTGACTCTAAAGTGTATTAAGCGGGGCCACTGTTAATTAGTTGCCGTGCTGAAACAGAGCGCTCACCGGATAAAGCGTTATGCCGCCTGCCGTTTACAGGATATTTACCATTGACGGCAGCAGGCATGTACTGGTATAAAATCAGGTCGAAATACCTTCTGAACCAGATAGAATCTGGCAGCCAGAAGCTTTCTTAATTTTTGTGTCGTTTTTACGGAGTTACTCATGAAGCGTATACGTCTTGTCTTACCCGCCTTTTTAGTCATCGTTTCAATCGCGCTCTTTAGCTGTAAATCCAAGCAAGACAAACCTGAGGCTGGTGGTGCAGCGCCCCAGGGCAAACCGGGTTCGGCTGCTCAAGATAAAGCCGCCGGGCCTGCCGTTTCTCCTCAGGAAAAAGAAGAAGTCAGGTCTGCTGCCGCCAAGGTGCTCGCGCAGTTCACGGCCGGGGATTTTGCTGTTGTGTACAAAAATGCTGCGCCGGGATTTAAGCAGATAGGGAGTGAAAGTCAATTTATTGAAAAGTTTCAACAAACCCGCCAGAAGGTGGGTCTCCTCAAAAACCCGAAAGAAATCAGCTTTGAAACTCTCCCGAACAAAATTCATGTGCTTGTCTTCCGGCTTGAGAGTGATCATTACATTTCAGATATGCGCCTGTCGTTTACTCGTGCAAAAAGCGGGACAATGGAACTGGCCGGATTGAACCAGCATGATGAGCTTAAGAAATAAAGATGAGGGATGAGATCGCACATTTCGAATTTAACGGCAAAAGGAACTGTATTAACCGATGAACGCCGACACTAAACTCTTGCGACTGATAGTTATTTCTCCATGGACTCTGTTGATTTTTCTCGCAATTCCTGTTCTGGTTATTCTGAGCGTGAAGTTTCATATTCAACTCCCCGTTACTAATCCTACTAATCTGCTACTCATTAATAATGTGACCTTTGCTTTTTTGGTTGCCTTTCGTGCTATCTGGTACCTCACCAGAACGGGGAAGGCTATCAGGTACAGTATTGGCAGCGGACGACCACGGAATGCCGTCAACCTCCCCTCGCCTCGGGCAGAAGCGCAGCGCACTTTAGGCAGCGCCGGATACGCCTTTATTCCTGATGGTTCGTATGGTGAAAAAAAGGATTTCGGGTACTTTGGCACGGCGATATTTTACGTGGGGCTACTCATTCTTCTTTCTGTCGGCATATTGGACAACGTGCGGCAGTTTTCCGCTGTTTTGCTAGACGGCATGGGCTCCGCGACCAAGTTAGCCCGGATCGGATCATACGCCAGGGTCAACAAGGGCCTGTTCCCGGCCGGGATTGAGTCGCTACCTCAACTCGCGATCACAAAACAGATCTTTCCGGATGTCAATTTTCCAAAGGGGGCTACTGAAGTTTCCCTGTTTTCAGAGGATGGCAAAAAGCAAAGCAGGATACTCATCCCCGGCAATCCGATCAGCTACGGTGATTATGATATATCCATGACGAAACTTGTCTTTGAACCTCAGCTTGTCATTAAAGCCCTGGACTCCACGGTTTTATTCGACCAGCGAGTCAAACTTGATCCGCTGGTGCAGAAGCGTGGAGTATACAGTTTTTATGGATTGTTTCAGGGATACGGCCTGGGGGGCGGGATTTACTATCAGCCCGAGAAAAGCTCCCTTATGGTTGTTGTTTCCAGAGGTGACAAGAAAGTTGTCTCTGATCTGGTGTTTCAGGTTGATCAGCAGGTAACCCAGGGGGAGTTTATTCTCTCCTGCGCAAAGATGGGACAATGGTCCGAAATTCGGGTTGTCCACAGAAGGCACCAGGGTTTGCTGCTTTTTGGTGGCATAATCGCTCTATGCGGAATTTTGCTGAGAATCGCAATCCGGCCGCAGCGGGTCTGGCTGGAAGAAGCACTGGCAGGATGCGTGGTAAGGTCGATTGGGAAAGAGGCGGGAAGAAAGTTGAATTATACAGGAGTTTAAAAATGGCATTCTGGGAAATAGTTTTTTATTGGATAGCTTTGGTGGCTTATTCACTGGCCGCATGTGGTTACGCGTACTCCTTTGTCTTCAAGAATCCGCGAGTGATGAATAAAATAAACCTGTTAGTCGCCTTTGGGTTTATCTGTCATACCTCCGCGATAGTCGCCCGTTTTTACGCAACAGGGCACCTCCCCTGGTCCGGTCACTACGAATATGCTCTCATGGGCGGGTGGTTCATTGTTGTCGGCACCCTGTATGTCGGCTGGCAGAACAAACTGCTACAAGGCCTCGCTGCCGCTACAATGCCGATTGTTGTTATAATGATGGGTTACGGTTACATGCAGAACCCCGGCTTGACCCCCATGGCTGCCAGCCTTAAAACTATCTGGTTATATATTCATGTTTATTTTGCCTGGATATCTTTCGGCGCCTACACACTCGCAATGGCGGCCGGAGTAATTTTTCTCCTGAAACAGAAGAGCGAAGCACTGGCGGTGCCGAATCCTTCCTATGAGCGGTTCCCTTCTCTGGGGCGCCTTGACGAGTTAATTTTTCGTTATGTTGTCTTCGGGTTCATTACCGACACAATCATGATATGTGCCGGGGCAATCTGGGCGAAAGATCTCTGGGGGAGTTACTGGGCCTGGGATCCAGTCGAAACCTGGTCTCTTATCTCCTGGCTGACCTACGGCATTACCATCCATCTGCGGGTCACGTTCGGCTGGCGTGAAAAGAAACTAGCCTGGCTGGCGATCGCCGCCCTGAGCACGGTTATTATCTGTTTCTTTGGCGTTAACCTTGTTGTTAACAGCAGCCTGCATATGTTTCAGGTAAGATAAGGACTGAAGAGGGATGAGCTGAAACCGATGAGAGACGATAGATGAGATATGAGATATGAGAAGTCTTTTACTTTCTCATCCTTCATCTGTTCTGACTCCTCTCTCATCTAGCTTTTCTCCTCCCTCATCGTTTCTAACTCATCTCTCATTCCTCTATGCTCAATAAACTAAAAAAATACTTAAGCTCCCTCCGCTTCACCATTCTGCTCATCAGCCTTCTTGGTCTGATCTTTGCGCTTGGCCTGTTAGTGCCGCAGAAACGGCTGCTGAAGACTATTTACCTTGAGTGGCAAAGGAATTCACCCGGATTGGTGGCGTTTCTTGATGCCGTTGGGTTGACAGATGTCTACGCATCGCCAATTACCATTACAGTATGGCTGCTGTTTTTCCTTAACCTGTCTCTGGTTCTGTGGCAACGGTGGCCATTGGTGAAAAGCCGTATCGCACTATCTGAAACCAGAATAGCTGACCCGAAGGTTGCCGGCGGCTATCCTTTTCGTAATTCCTACCCTCTGCCGCCTGATCTGAATGGCGATACCATTATTGCCGCTTTGCGTAAAAACCGTTACACGGTACTGGGCGAAGCCTCCGGTTTTTACGGCGTAAAGAACCGCTTGGCACCGATAGCTTTTATGATCTTTCATCTCAGCTTTTTTCTGGTGCTTCTTGGTGGTGTGGTGAGTATTTATACCGAGTTCATCGGCTTTATCGATCTGGCCCAGGGAGAAAATTTTCAGGGGGAACTGGACCGCTATAACAAGATGCCGATACCAAAAATACCTGCGATCGGCTCAATACCGAAGGTGTCATTCAAAATCCAGAACATTGTGCCCCAGGTCGAACGCAACACGGTCACCGGTATCAAGGTGACACTTGCCGATGATGGTGGAAAAAATCACGAAGTCGGCATCAATACCCCTTATAACACCGATAATTCCTCATTCGTGTTCAAACATCTTGGCGTGGCACCGCTCTTTGTTCTCAAGGATGCTTCAGGCAAAGAGATCCAAGGAGCATATTTCAAGCTTGACGTTGTAAAAGGACGTCAGGATACGTTCAGGCTGGGTGACTTCATCTTCACAGCCGATTTTTTCTCTGACTACGAACTGAAAGACGGTGCCCATACGTCAAAATCCATGGAATTTACCAACCCTGTGTTTGTAATTACCGTTGCACGGGATGGACGTAAGTTTGCCGAGGCGGCAGTGCCGAGAAACGGTTCAATGGCATTTGCAGGTTATAGTCTGGAAATGCGCGACATGCCATTCTGGGTGCGTTTTTATGTTGTAAAACAGCGCGGGCTTTCAATCCTGTATGCCGGTTTTGCGCTTGCATCAATTGGTGTTATCTGGCGGTTACTTTTCTATCGGAGAGAGATTATTGGGGCTGTGCGTGAAGTTGATGGCGTACGCTGTTTTGTCGTAGCAGGGCGATCAGAATACTACAAAAGCCTTGCGGAAGATGAATTTGTTAAACTGTTTGAAGGAATAGTCGGGAAAACTTACGAGCTGAAACCGATGAGGGATGAGGGATGAGATGAAACCGATGAGGGATGATGAGTGGCATTTGGCTTTCTCGTCACTCAACGCTTCTAACTCATCTCTCATCAGTTTTCATCTGGTTCATCGCATCTCAATTACAACGCAAAAGGATCCGTTAACATGCCGACATTTGAAATAGGCCCCGTCCTTGGGGTTGTTATCATGATGAACAATTATTTCCACGACATGGCAACCGGCCTGCTTGTGGGGAGCGGTTTCGCTCTGCACGCGATTCTACGTATCCAGACGTCTATGAACACACCGCAGGCAACCCTCTTCTTCCTGAAGACAAACAGCCATATGAAGAAGCTGTTCAAGTTTGCCCTCTGGTGGGTCGTTCTTGGCGGTGTCCCCCGCACCATTTTCTATACCAGTTTTGAATGGGCCAATGCTGCTGATAAACTGCAGATACCGGCCTTGGCGGTGAAGCATGTCATGATGTTTGCGGCAGTCGTCTGGGGTATTTACGCGTGGCGACGGATGCAGGCGAAAGTAGCTGTTTTACGGGAATCACTGCCCGCTGAACTGCGGGTTCAGCTAGAAGGCTGAATCGTAAAGGACCGGCCATTACCGCAACCAGAAGTAGATGCCTTTTGGCAAACCGCTAAGATCGCAAAGAGAGCCAAGATTTAAAAGCATAACGTCTTTAAGGGTAAACCTTATACTATTGTTTTTGACTTTCTTAGCGTACTTTGTGTCTTTGCGGTTCAAATGACGTTATTAGGATTGAATAGTGCTTTTCCGTATCCTCAAAAACTCCTTCCTCAAACGCCCCAAGGCTATTTTTCTGATATTCCTTTCCATTGCCATGGGATCCGCTGTCGCTACGGCATTTCTTGGCATTGCCGGTGAAATTTCCCACAAGATGGCGCTGGAACTGCGCAGTTATGGCGCAAACATTTTAATTGAACCGTCCGCCGCCGAGGGGGGTGGTTTTTTGCGTGAAGAAGACCTGCCGAAAATCAAGACGGTCTTCTGGAAGTATAATATCACCGGATTTACTCCGTATCTGTTTGGTATTGCAGAATTTTCAGCGGGCGGCAGGAAGGAACGGGGAGTCGTTTCCGGGACATGGTTTACCAAACAGCTGGAGGTACCGGGGGAAGAGTTCTCAATTCAGGGAATAAAGGGCATCGCACCCTGGTGGGAAGTGCAGGGGCGCTGGCCAGAGGATGCCGATGAAGCGATTATCGGGGCCTCCCTGGCCAAACGGCTGAATATTTCATCCGGGAGCGACGTCACGACGATAGTCCGGGGGGGAAACCAGAAGTTTCGCATTGTCGGCGTTGTCACCACTGGAGGCTACGAGGAGGAACAGCTTTTCGCACCGCTGGTGACCGTTCAGTCGCTATTGCAGCAGCAGGGGAAGGTTTCCCGGGTGCAGGTAAGTGCCCTTACGGTACCGATGGATGATTTTGGCAAGAAAGACCCCACCACGATGACAAAAGATGAGTACGAAAAGTGGTACTGTACGGCATATGTGACCTCGGTAGCCAAGAATGTCGAAGAGGTGATGGCCGGAAGCCGCGCCAAACCGATCTGGCAAATAGCCAGTGCCGAGGGGGCATTGCTCAAAAAATTGAACAGCGTCATGCTGCTTCTTACCGTACTGGCTCTCGGAGCTTCTGCAACTGCTGTCTCTACCAGTCTGATGGCATCGATGGCGGAGCGGAGCCCGGAAATTGCACTGATGAAGGCGATTGGCGCCGATCGTTTCCAGATCAGCTCGATCTTTATCGGGGAAACACTGATTATTTCACTGGCAGGCGGTGTGAGCGGCTACCTGCTTGGCGGGCAGCTTGCCGAACTGATCAGCCGCACGGTCTTTAATTCCACTATCGCGTCACCTCTCTGGCTTTTTCCTACTGCGATCATATCGGCATTTGTCGTTGCCATTGCCGGCAGTATTGTGCCGTTGCGCCGGGCGCTGCTGATTGAGCCGGTAACCGTTTTGAAGGGATAAAATGAACCGACGTCGCTGGCTTCTTCACATAATTTTGCGCGCACTGGGACATCGGCGCGGGCGGACTGTGCTCTTACTGGCAGTACTCGCCATGGCCTCCAGCCTGGCCACGGCCCTTGGTATTGTTTCGACTTCAATGGAGAAACGGGTTGCAGAAGAGGTCCGCAAATACGGGGCAAATCTGATCATCCTTCCCGAGTCGGCACGGCTTGATGTCGGGAGCGGCGGGCTCAATTTCGGCGTCGTCAGCGAGCCGTCTTATCTGCTTCAGCAGCAGGTGGAGAATTCTCTGGCGCAAAGCGGCCTAAAAGCAGAGCGTTCCTTCCATCTTCGTGGTGCCCTGCAGATGAAAGCTGCCGACATTATGGTAGAAGGCGTCAACTTTGCTGACGTTCGCCGCCTGTTTCCCTGGTGGCAGCTTAAAGGGAACTGGCCCGCAGCCGGAGAGACGGTAGTCGGTAATGATCTTGCAACCCGCCTGAAGCTCAAGCCTGGCGACACCATGGAGCTGACCGGCAAAAATCAGACGGTGAGGCTTCGTATCTCAGGGATCGTTTCATCTGGCGGCGAGGAAGACGGCCTGCTGTTCCTGGCACTGCCGGAACTTCAGCAGGCTCTCGGCCTGGAAGGTCAGATCAGCCTGGTGCGGCTTATGGTGACTGCAGGAGGCGATAGTCTCAAGAAAAACGCCGCCGCTCTTCAACTGCTGCTTCCCACGGCAAAGGTCAGTGAAGTGCGTCAGACGGCACGGACCTCAGAGGGACTGCTCGCCAAAGTCAAGCTGCTAATGATCATGGTTACCGCCGTTGTTCTGATCTCCGCAGGAAGCAGCGTAGCCGGCACCATGAGTACCACCGTGCTGGAGAGGAGCAAGGAAATCGGGCTCATGAAGGCTATGGGAGGCACCCGTTCGGAAGTCATGCTGATATTTTGCGGGGAGGCGGCGATGCTGGGAGTAGTCGGCGGGGTTGCTGGATATATTTGTGGCACTGTTATCGCCCAGTTCATCACTAAAACGGTCTTTGCCTCTTCTGCCGAGTTTATTCCGTGGTTCGTGTTCGTCTCGCTCGGGATCAGCCTGTTTTTAGCACTATTGGGAAGTATCGGGCCAATGATATCGGTGTTTAAGCTTGATCCGGTCAGAAGCCTCAGAGGGGAATAAACCAAACATTTGAACCGCAAAGCCGCAAAGACGCGAAGAAAACAAAACGGTTTATTGGTTTTAACCCAAAAGAGTTATCAGGTTTTTGACGGTGACTCTCTTTGCGTTCTTTGCGCCTTTGCGGTAAAGGCTCTTCAAGGTTTGAAAGGTTATAAGCAAATGAGTGAAAATATTATTGAAACAAACGGGCTCACCAGAAACTATGGCGATATCTGCGCACTGAAACCTCTTGACCTGCAGGTTCCGGAGGGTGAGTGGCTGTCGGTCATGGGGCATTCCGGTTCCGGGAAAAGTACTCTGATGAATCTGGTGGGGGGGCTTGATCGTCCCAGTGCCGGTTCTTTGCGGGTTGGCGGGAAGGATCTGCTGGCCCTCACCGAGGACGGCCTGGCCCGTTTCCGTCGTGAGTCCGTTGGAATCATTTTTCAGCAGCATCACATGGTCCCTTACCTGACGGCAGTTGAGAATGTCATGATGGCTCAGTACTTCCATAGTGTCCCGGATGAGGCCGAGGCCAGATCCGCTCTGGAACGGGTCGGGCTTGGGCATCGTCTGAAGAACCGACCCGGAGAGCTTTCCGGTGGCGAACAGCAGCGGGTCTGCATCGCCCGGGCGATCATCAACAGCCCGAAACTTTTGCTGGGGGATGAACCGACCGGAAACCTGGACCACAAAAGCACGATAATGGTCATGGAACTCCTTAAAGAACTACGCGCCGAGGAGCGCTTCACCGTTATCATGGTAACGCACAATCAGGAAGTGGCAGCCTGGGGGGATCGCACTATCTATCTGGATGACGGGGTGCTGGTGCGTGAGGAAAGAACGGCAGGCTGAAGGCTGAAGGTTGAAGGCTGATGGTTGATGATTTTGATTTTCCTTCAGTCTTCAGTCTTCAGCCTAAACACCCTCGTAACTTTAAAGGTTCTTGAGTCGAACGAAAGAGATACAATGGCAATTTCATTAAAATTGATACCTCACCTCCTTGCCTGGTTCGGCATCGTTTTAATCCTGTTGAGGGGTTTTGCCGGGCGCCGTTCAGTCGTGACGGTGGCGAGCATAGCCGGGTTTGTGATCGGGGTTACCGGAACATGTATCCTGTTCCGCTCATTTCCAGTGGCTATTCCATTTGTGGTCGTAAAATCGGCCTTGGGGGTGAGTTTCCTCTTCCTCTGGGGCGCATCCATAGCTGCCATCTACCGCAGCACCGGTCGGGGTATCACGATTTTCCAGGGAGAGCGGCGGGGCAATTTTCCTCTTGGCGCGGGCATTGCCGCCTGCATGGCAAGCATAGTGGCCGGGGCGATATGCACCTGTGGACTCCCTGCAGCCGGCAGCACTCTCCTGACGTTACTATTACTTGCCGTGGCTGCCGGGGCTCTGGCATACGCCCTCGCGTACAGTGCCCAGGCTCTCGATAAGCTGCTGCCCAACTCCTATACGGTGTCATTATCAGGGATGCTGGTTGCTGTCGTTGCTCTTCTGCTCTGCAGCTCTTCTTCACTACTCCGCCTCGATCTTTTTTCTCCACTAAGCATGAAGGTGATGAAAGGTGTTCATGATTTCGTTCATCAGTTCATGGAATCCATTCTGATCCCGGACCACCTTTTCATCCGTTCTTATATCTGGAAGTTTATCGGTCTTCTGTTCGGCAAGGAGGTCGGGTTTTGGGGTGGACTGGTCATCTGGTTTATTCCGGCTCTGCTGATTGCCATGGCCATCGGCTTTGAACGACTGCCGTCAGTAGCCCATCTCCGCCAGGGAGCGAAGCGCCGTACAGTGATGGCTGCCGCGATCAGAGAGCGGCGCTGTCGCCTCGTGATTCCGCTTCTCTCTGTTGTTGTCTTTGCGACTGCGGCTTATCAAAGCAGCTTTCCAAGCGTCGAATACTGGGATCCAAAACCGCTGCCGATCACAGCGGACCAGTCAGGAGAGATTACTATTCCGAAAAAAGGGGAAATTGATCTGGAGGACGGCAAGCTGCACAAATATCTCTTCAAGCAGGGGGGACGGGAAGTACGGTTCTTCGTACTTATGACCCCTGCAGGGCAGTTGACTGTTGATCTTGATGCCTGTGCCATCTGCAAGCCGGACGGGTACGGCCAGGCCGAAGGGTCCGTGATCTGCTACTATTGCAAGACTCTCATCCCTCTGGACACGGTAGGTAAACCTGGCGGATGCAACCCGGTTCCGGTTGCCTTTTCCGTAAAGGGCGAGAATGTCGTGATTGATGGGATAACCCTCGTCAACAGCTGGAGCACCACAGTTCAGGCAACGGCCCGGGTAAAGGAGGGGGGGAAATGAAACGACTGCTCCGTACCCTTTTTGCTGCGGGATCGTCCCGGGCAGTACCTCCTGTAGTTATCGGACTCTTCTTGCTCCTCTATATCGGTGTTGCCTTCTTTACCGATGAAACCTTGATCGCTCTGATGGCCTTTACCCGCAGGAGTTTTTTCCTTGCCGCTCTTCTAGCCCTGATTCCGCTGAACTGCGCGCTTCGACTCCTGCGGGAAACTATCACATATCTCAAAATACGCAGGGTGCTGAGCGGTAAGCCGGTTGATTCCATACCGGAGCTGTTTGACGAAGATGTTGATCTGCATGCCTCACCCTTTACACCGGAGCTGGAGGGACGTCTAGCCGCAGTCGGATACAAAACCCGCCGCTCAGACAATGCAGTTGGCGCCTGGAGAGGGATCAGCGCCTTTCCCGCACGACTGCTCTTCCTTGTCGGATTGTTCTGTCTCTTCACCGGTATTCTGATAACCACCACTTCCCGAACCTCAAACAGGCGGACGATCATTGAGGGGGAGCCGATGCCGATGCCTGACGGCATCGGTGGCGTGGTGGAGCGGATCACGCTGGCGAACTCTTCCGGCTCAATTCTGGTCAAGACCCTGACCATGGAAGTTGCTCCGTCGAACTCTGGACAGGGGAAAAGAACCTTCGGCCTGTACCCGCCTTCCATGTACGGTGGCTCATTCGTCTATCCCCGCTATCTTGGGCTTGCCCTTTACCTGAGGTTTTCCGCGCCTGATATGCCGGCCGGCTACGAAACGCATTGCTCCCTGAATGCCTATCCTCCGGGCAAAGAAGATAACGTGGTAATCCCCGGCTCACCCTATCGAATCGTATTCAGCCTTCCTGTGCCGGAATCTGGCGGTGAGCGTTATGTATCCTACATGACGGGGAACATAACGCTCCAGTTCAAGTTGCTGAAGGGGAAAGAGGTACTCTTCACGGGGAGCGCACCTGCTGGCGGAGAATTTGTCCGTGACGGCTACCGCCTGGCACTTCCCGATATCAGGCGTCTTGTGATAACCGATTTTATCAGTGATTACGGCGTTCTTTTCATTTGGGCCGCGGGAGTGATCTTTGTTCTGGCAGGATGCCTCTGGCTGCCGATACGGCTTTGCTTTCCCCGCCGGGAGATGCTGTTCAGGTTTGATTCAGACCGGACCGTGGCCTATTCCCGGAGCGAAGGGGGGGCACGAATACATGTAGGGGCGTTCCATGAGGCGCTCGATCTTGTTGATCTTAAGAGAGATGAGAGATGAGAGATGAACTGAAACGACTCGCCCCGGCGCTTCCCATTGCTCTGGTGCTGTACCTCATTCTTTCCTCTTTTTCCCGTCCTGGAGTTACCGCCGATGGTCAGACCTATCTGCAGATTGCCAGGAATATTCATTTCGGCATTGGGCTCGGCTGGCAGGCGCTTTGGGTTCCGCCGCTGCATTCATGCCTTGTCGCGCTTGTCGGTTGGCTGCCGGGTGTCCCCGATCTGCTGCTCGCTTCAGCTATTGTCGGCGCTTGTATGGGGCTGTTTCTAGTGGTCGCGGTATGGCTTCTGGCAGATGAACTGTTCGGGCGTACCGTGGCATTGGGAGCCGCGCTCGTTGCCGCACTCTTTCCCCACTTTCACTGGATATTCAAAGCTCCGGAGGCCGAATGCACCTATACGGCCTTTCTCGTCTTCTCCATCTGGCTCTTCTGTGCCGCCCGGCGGAAACAGTCACTGAAGCTGTTCATTTTCTGCGGCATCGCCTTTTCGCTTGCCTACATGTCACGATCAGAAGGCTTTCTGGTTATGGTTTTTGCCATTGCGGCGGCGCTCTTTGTGCAGTGGCGCAGCCGCACGCAGGGAAACTATCTGCGTGGCATCGCCCTGCTGCTTCTCGCGTTTCTGATAACCTCACTCCCCTACATGCTTTTCCTGAAAAAACATTACGGCAGCTGGGTGATCAGCCCAAAATCCACCTATGTACTGATCTGGATGAAAAGCAGAATCTACCACGACAACGATTTGGGCGAGGTTGGCAACGAAGAGCTGTGGGGCCTCACCGACAGCGGAACGCTAAAATGGCAGGTGCCGTCAGGCGCTGGAGACGTGCTTTCGTATCTCATGTCTCACCCTGCAAAAAGTGCTCGGGTCTACCTTGATAATCTGCTCAGGGAAGTGCCGGGCAGAATCCCCAACAACAGCGGCATGGAACGGTACCCTCAGGTTTTTCCGGTACTATTAGCCCTTGCCGCCATTGCTGCGCTCTTGCGCAGATGGGGCGACAGGTCTGCCCAAAACAAGGCCGTATTTCTCTCTCCGTTCCTGATACTGCTTGTGCTGCCGGTTTTCACCGATGGGTGGTGGAAATATCTGGTGCCCTATGCTCCGTTTCTGATCATCCTCGGATGTGCCGGCATTACCTTCTCCGCGGGATGTGTTTTTAAGCGGTTTCCACATGCAACGGGGCGAACTATTTCACTCGTCGCCATGCTGGCACTTGCGCTGTATTTCCGCCTCACGGCTTTCCCCGTGGAGATTTTTTCTTCTCCAGACAAAAGCAGCACTACTGCGATACAGCCGTCGGCATCTATCAAGTCACGTCAAACCTATGCGGCTGACGCGGATAAAGCGGGACGCTGGATAGCTGAAAAACTTGGCCAGGGCCATAATTACATGGTTCCTGCCTTTTCAAAGTTAATCTATCCTCTAAACGGATTCTGGACCGCGACACCGGTTGCCGACTATGAAAGACTCCATGGCTACGCTATCGGCGAAGGTGCTGAGTACTTTGTTGCTGAATTGGATGGTTCCGTTCCGATCGAGGAAATTACTACGGTACCGCCAGGGCTTAAATTTGAGACCATGTACCGGTCACCAGAGAGCGGTTATACAGCTGCTGTATATAGATTTATACCCATGGAAAACCGCTGAAAATACCTGCCACAGGCCAAAATCTGGTCTGCGTTTTATTGTTTGCCAATTATCCTGATTGAATCAAGCAGCGAGTTTGCACGTGATTCATCCAGGCGTAGCAACTGGCGATATTCCCGGAAGGCGAAGTCGCTGTTTCCGCCCAGTAGATAGGCATAGCCGAGACGATAGTGACTTTCCGCATCGTTCGGGCCGATCCTGACCGCTTGGCGGAAGGCCTCGATAGCCTCCCGGTTCTTTCCGGCCATCTGGAGCGTATTACCGAGGTTCCTGAATCCTTCAACACCCTCTGGATTGAGCCGCACCGATTCCTGAAAGTGGAAAATGGCTTCATCGACACGGTTATATTGTGCCAAGAGAATGCCGATGTTGTTGTGTGCCATCCAGTTACGCTTCACTACAGACAGGGCGTGGTTATACAGAACATAACTGTTTTGCCAGTAGCGAATCTGTGTAACCGTCAGCACAGAGAGGATCGCAACCACGATTAGTGCCACACCCGCCATTATTGAGATCCCTTTTCGCCCTGCTCCCGCGACCTCCGCCCCACCCCATACTATAATCAGAAAAAGTCCTGTCAGCGGGATGTACGTGTATCGGTCCGCTAAAGCCTGCCCCCCGATCCGCATGAAGCCAATCACCGGCAATAGCGTAATAATGTACCAGAACCAGCCGAAAATCAGATAGGGGCGCTTGTGCCACTGTGTAAGCACCAAGCCGCTTAGAACAGCCAGGAGCGCAATTGCTGCCGTAACCTTTAGAGGGGTAACCGCAGCTTGCTCGAACGGGTAGAACAGGGCAAGATCTGCCGGCCATACAGTGTTCCGCAGGTACGTTACATAGGAGATAAAAGCGTTACCGGCACACACGAACATGGATTGGCTGTCACCATGGGCAAGCGCTCCGGCGGAGTCCTGGGCACGTATGGTAACAAATGAAGCTGCTGCAGAGATGATGAAGAGTGGAACTTTCTCTGCCAGCAGAAGTTTCCTGGCGACTCTGCCCTCTTTGCCCTTCTCCTGACCGATAGTGAGTCGCTTCAGCGGCCAGTAGTCCATGAGCAGCAAGACAAGAGGGAGGGTCACCAGCATCTGCTTGGCCATCAACCCCAGAGCGAACAAAGCGACAACAGAAAGGTAGCGTTTTATACCCGGCCTGTTGGCATAGCAGGCATAAGACCACATGGTCAGGAGCCAGAACAGTGTCGAGAGAACATCTTTTCGTTCTGATACCCAGGCAACGGACTCGACATGAAGCGGGTGAATGGCAAATAGCAACGCCACAATGACGCTTCTGCCGAGAAAGCCGGTCAGGCGCTGAAGGAGAGCGCAGAGCAGAACCGCATTTAACGTATGGATCAGCAGGCTGGTGGCATGGTGCCCCAGCGGGTTCAGGCCAAACAGTTCGACATCGAGCATGTGGGAGAGCCAGGTGAGCGGATGCCAGTTGCCGGCATGAAACGCGCTGAAGGCCCAGAAGAACCCCTTGATAGACAACCCATTGCGTACCATCATGTTGACAGTCACGTAATCGGTATCGTCGTAGCTGATGAAATCGTTATGCAGAACCGGCCAGTAGACTGCGACCGTCAGTACCACGATCAGGAACAAGGCCGCTGGTAATTGCCACTTAGCAAAATACTGATGAGAGATGAGAGAGGAAGGATGAGAAAAACTCACCCTATCTTTATTATGGCTATTTTTATCCATCATCCCTCATCCCTCGTCGGTTCTGACTCATCTCTCAACTGATTTACCTCGGCATCCACTCATACCATTGTGGGGTGGCGTGCATCAGAAACCAGGGGAAATCGTACGTGATGAATAGCAGTATCGTTACCAGCGCCAGTGGAATCCGGAGGTAATCAGCACGGAAGAGTCGCAGCAGGTATAGACTTAATAAGACGTAGATCGGACCGATTACAGGGAAAAGGTAGCGTCCCTGTAAGGTAATTCCCGGTGTCCCATAGTAAAGATACGCGTTGTAGTTAATCTTGAACAAAAGATATCCCGCATAAAAACATGCGATCACAGCAAGGCAAAGTGGCAGCCACCCTGATTCCCGAGGGCGCCAGCGGATGACAAAACCGAGGAGAGAAAGTGCCATTACCAGATAGAGTGGCATCAAATACAGCGTGTCTTTATACATCGGCAGATGCGCTTTAATGCCGAATATGGTGCTGGCCATGCTTTCAAACCAGACCTTGGAGTACTGTAGTGGACTCATCCAGAGCCCTGGGTTCCTCTTCAGGTTTTCATAGGTCATCAACATATAGAACGTGTCGGATTTGTCCCCGATATGCTTTATGTCTCCTGCCATTATTAACGCTTCCATGTAGGAAATCTTAGCATCCGTGTAGAGCCTGAAAATCGTCTCACGTGCCGAGATACGGTACTGCATGGAATTCTCGGGAGAGACGACTTCTGCCATACCGGGGTTAAGAGTCCCGTAGGTGAGGTAATTACCGGCATAAAGCTGAAGGTTCAGCCCGAAAACCACGAAAATAGCCAGCGCAGACAGCCACGCCAGGCGGTTCATCGTTCGAAAGTAATTTGTCACTGTGGCGGGAAAGCGGCGCAGATTCTTCCCTTCATACACAATCAACAGCAGAGTCAGCGCCAAAACCAGGGGCAGGAACGTTACTTTGGTCAGGCACCCAGCCAGCTGGCAGAGGATTGATGCGGCGAGCAGGTCACCTGAGCGGTTCTTGAGGAAGGCGAAAAGATAAAAGATTGCCATGGCTGCCAGTAGATTTGTCAGGTTGTCGTACGAGACCGAAGCCGACAAAAGTGAAAACATCGCGGTATTTGTCATAACAACGACCACCAGAATTTGGGTAAGCCGGTCGTTACTGAAGAGGAGCAGCGTTTGTCTGACAAAAAAAACGGTTCCGAATGCCAGCGGGATATTGAGAAGGCGAAGAAACACCAGATCAGAAAGGCCAATGATGTTGAGGTGAAGTAACTTTCCCATGGTCCAGTAATAGAGCCAGGGGATGTTAGTGACCAGACCGAATTCGTATGTACGCGGGGAGTTTTCTGGAAGCAGGAAAACCGAGGCAAATATTTTACACAGTCCGGCATGGGTTACTTCGTCAGGAGGGGCAAACGAAGAAACATTCAGTGCCAGATACACCAGTCGAAAGCCAAAATATACGAGCAAACCCCCGATTGCCCACTTCAGATTCTGTAGTGATAGTAATTCTTTCTTTGAGCTTAAAGCGGACATTTCTGTTGGAGTTTTTTCAATTATATTTCGAGTGGACTCTTGAACTATTGCTGAATACATTTTTGTGGTTCCTTACATCCAATGGAGGTTGCCGCAAGAGCGCTATTTTTGCATAATGACACTTTATTTGAAAGGGTAATTATGTTATTTTGCCCTATAATGTCTTTAAAGGCTGGCTGTATTCAAAGGATGCTGCTGCCTCTGTCCACACTAATTTTCTACCTGAATAAGAACCATAATTAACCACAAAGGAGATGTGTATGAAAAATAATGTTATTTTGTCCGGAGTCATTGGGTCAGTACTTATATTTGGGACTCTTGTGTGCCAAGCAGCAAAATGGGATAAAAACAGCTATTCAGATGAAAAAGTTGCTTCTGGTTTCTATGATGTCGACAGTATCAAAGTGAAGGGCAGTGTGGTGAGCTGGACTGAGAAGTATATTTTAACAAGCGGAGGTATAACTTCTACCGTAGACGAGCTTTCAAAACATGAGGTATGCAAGGGAAATATAGCCACAAAGGGTGATGTGACTCAATTCCAGCTGGATTACCAGATTGAGAAGGGGAAATTTCGTGGCGTTGCCAAGAGATACTACAACAAGGACAATAAGTTGATTTGTACCCATATAGACACCGGGACTGAATTTGATAAATCCTGGAGTAAGATTCTTCGTGGCTCTCCGATGCAGCAAGCGCAATATGATCTGGTGACAAAATACAAGGTAAAGTTCCCGAATTAAAACAGTTTGAAGGTTGCATGAAAGTTTGCCTGATCGCCCCCATACCCCCCTTCAGGGGGGGGATCGCCAAGTACTGTTATTCTCTGGCGCAGGAACTGGAAAAGCGACATGAACTGCTGCTGCTCAGTTACCGCCGACAGTATCCGGCGCTGCTCTACGGGAAGAAGCCTCAACTGGATGCCACATCTGACCGCAAAACCATAACAGAAGAGTTCCGGCGCATCTCATACAATATCGATTCTGTGAGTGTTGCCTCGTGGCTGGCGACGGCACGCAGAATAGAGGCCTTCTCCCCTGATGTTGTCATTCTCCCGTGGTGGGTAACCTACTGGACACCGATGTACGCCTGGTTAATGCGCCGCCTCCGTAAGCGGGGCATATCATGCATACTGCTCTGCATCAATGTGTACGAGCACGAAGATTCTCTTTTCAAAAAAATACTGGCGCGCTTTGTTTTACGGCGAGCCGAGAAGATGATTGTTCATTCCACTCTGGAGCAAGCCGAACTTCAGGCGATAAACGGTACTGCCGCAGTTCGTCTGCATCTCTTGCCGATTTTCAGTTACGACTCCTCAAAACCGCTCCATTCCGGAACGACCTTACATCTTCTTTTCTTTGGTTTCGTTAGACCCTATAAAGGACTGGATCTCCTGCTCAGGGCCGTTGCCATGGCAGCAGATCTTGATATTAAGCTGACTGTTGTCGGTGAATTCTGGCATGGTAGTGAAGAGTACCGGCTTCTGATTCACGAGCTTGATATATCTGACAGGGTGGAGATTGTCGACCGCTATGTCGCTGATGAAGAGATGGTCGGATATTTTGCCCGCACCGACCTGGTCGTTCTTCCATACCGAACGACTAAAACGTCAGGAGTAATAGCTACTTCGTACGGATTTGGAAAACCGGTTCTGGCTACCGATGTCGGCGGTTTCCATGAGGTTGTTGTGGACGGATGTACCGGCAGACTTGTCCAGCCAAACGATCCTCTGGCTATTGCCGAGGGGATTCGGTGGTTTTATAACAACAGGCAGATAGACTTCGAAAAAAATATCAATACCGTGGTGGCGCAAAAGATGTCCTGGGGGTCCCTGGTTAATGCTATTGAGGAGATGGCGAACCATCTACTTTGAGATTTTCCATTTACCGTCTTCTTTCACTAAAGGGAAAAAATCAGAACTTGTCGTGCCGTCTTTGAAATTATAGACGAACATAATCATGGCTGTATCCCCCTTTACATCTCTTTTGGAAATGGTGATTTTTTTAATACCTTTACGCTGCTTGAAGACATCGGCTGCCGACGTTAATAGAGATTTCCCCCCGGCTTTTTCCAACTCCTGTCTGGCAGATTTAGACAGATATGATACTGCATCGTCAAGCTTTCCGGCTTCAAGCGCTTTGCAATAGTTTGTTACAATTTTATCCTGATCATTTCCGCAGCCGGACAGCATCGATGACACTATTAGTATGACGACAAAAAACATCCCTCTCATATTTCGCTCCTGTATGTAGTAGTCTCTTTTAAAAGCAGGCATATCAGAATTTGGCGTATATGTCTATGTTAAGTACCTGGACTCTTATTTACCGATCATGATCTCAATCCGGCTTTTAAAGAGCTTGCTGAAGTTCTCTCTGTTCAGCAGTCTCAGGTCATTACGGTGAAAGCCGTGATTTAGATACAGGTAACGGCTCAACGAACAGAACATTGATGCAGATGCTACTGCAAACCTGCTTCTGGCTAACATGACTGGCAGGCTGGCTGAACAGCGGATGTGGCATGATGTGTAGACTCTGGTTAACGGCGCCCAGCCGAAATGTCTGCGGGTGACGTCAAGAGATTCTTCGCTGTTGCTGATGAGCGTGTCGCTGTTGATGGTCTTGGATGTTTCGTGGAGACGATAGTTTGCCAGCAGTTGGTGGATGTGATGACAGGAAAAGCGCCTGCCGAGCCTGATCCAGAGGTCGTAATCCATGGCAAAGTGCAGCGTCTCGTCGAGGCCTCCGACCGCCTCGAAAGCGGCTCTCCGGAAAAAAGCCGCTGGCTGGCAGATGATGTTGGCGGAGGCCAGCTTGACAAGGTCGAAATCTGCTGTTCGATAGTTGCTGATGACAGAGCCTGCGGCATCAGTGTAGTGGGCATCTCCATAAACAAGTGCCGCATCCGGCTCGGCACGGAAAAAATCGACTGCACTCTGCAAGGCTCCAGGTAGATAGGTGTCATCGGAGTTCAGCCAGGCCAGTATTTCCCCCCGCATTATGCGAAAGCCCTTCATCAGGGCATCCGTCTGCCCGTTGTCTTTCTTGCTCATCCACCGAAAGGTAATCCCCTGGCATCTGATTGGCCAGTGCCCCGTTTTCAGCAGTGAGTCATACCTCGTGATGATATCAACAGAGTTGTCGCCAGATCCGCCATCAATGATGATGTAGTCAATGAAGAACTCTCCCTGCTGGCTGATAACGCTCTCGATCGTCTCAGCCAGGAACGCGCCCTGGTTGTAGGAGGGGGTAATGATGGAGACGGTGGGAAATGTCTTATTTTGAGGAGTCATGGTACCTTGACGTTAATTCTGTAGAGCAGCCATTTTGGTTTACTCGTCAACTTGTGTAAATGACAGAATACCAGCCGTTCACTGCCATGAGATAGGAAAGAGAGCTGAACTTTCACCAGGCAGGAGGATCATCATCCCACGGGTTGAACACCTTGGCTTGACACCGTTCGAGATCTTTTAAGTTGCGTGTCACAACGATCAATCCATGGGTTATGGCTGTGGCGGCAATAAGTGAGTCCATTACCGAGAGTTTTTCACCCCTTTGTTCTGCTTCTCCTTGAAGTTTTCCCCATGTTAATGACGTATCCATGTCCAATTCAAGAATGCGTCCTTTGAATCGTTCCGCCAGGTCGTGTTCGATCAACATCTGAAGATTCTCTTTCCTTATGCCTGCAGGCAATTTACTGACACCCTTCTGTAATTCGCCGACGGTAAGGACACTCAGGTACAAACCTTGCTCGTCGCACTCATCAAGCCAGGAAACGATCCTCAAATTCGGTTCCTTTTTCACAAGCTCGGAGACCAGACAGGTATCAAGAAGAAACTTCACAGGTCTACCTCTCGGGAGACATCGGTACTTCGGATCAGATCAAGTTCAACAGAGAAGAGAGGAGATTGTCTAAAAAATTGGGATAATGTGGTTCGTGGCTGGATCAATTTCCGGTATTCTTCAAAAGACACTACCACAGCAGTCGGCTTGCCATGGAGAGTTATGGTCTGTGGTCCGTCGTGTATTGCTGAATTCAGCACCTGACTCAAGCGGTTCTTGGCCTCTTGAAGCTGCCATTCACGATCATGGATAGAGTGTGTGTGTTTATTAGATTTCATAGCCCCTCCAAAAAAATAGACAGTCTAGCCAGATGCTACCAATAAAGACTCGTTTAGTAAAGAACAATACAAACAATTGAATTATTCTTAAAACCAAGAACCGAGGGACTTTAATAAAAAAAGTTTGATCCGCCTTTATCAGAAGTTATCTGGTTCATCACGTTTATCTGGGTTCCGGCAGATTCAAAAGAAAACGCCATACAGAAGTTACAAAAATTGTCCCGTATTCACCTTCTATTTTTTCCTCTACGCCACGTGTCACGATGGTGCCGGATTTTAATTTCAGCTCAGCCATTGCTTCAGTAAGCGCTGTAATTTCACGTTTCCGCGTTTGCGGATCAGCTATTGATTCACACACCTGAACCAGCATTCTGGATCGATCCGGCATCTGGGCGATGAAATCAACTTCACGGCCGCCTTTGGTCTTGAAATAGAAGATATCCGGAGTGATCCGCCGCAAAGCATTAAACACCAGGTTTTCGAGGAGATGGCCGGAATTGACGAGGATGCCGGAACTGACCGACGTTACCAGCGCATGGTCGATGCAGTAGATTTTTTTGGGGTTGGAGTTGGCCCGTGCCAGGGATGCGTCATATATGCGCACAGTGAAGAGGAAGTAGGCGTCCTCGAACCACTCAAGGTAGTCGGATACAGCAGATTTAGGCGCTTTGTGCCCTAATGATTTCAGGTAGCCGGTGAGATTGTTTACGGAATACAGGGAAGCAGTATTGTCCACAAGCCAGTGGGCAAGATCCGCGACTGCTCTGGGATGTGCAACGTCATGACGCTCGACAAGATCGCGAAACAGCACAGCATTGAAGTATTCCTGATGTGTTTTGATGCGCAAATGACGGTCAAGCCCGGCTGTTTCGGGGAATCCTCCGACCTCCCAATATTCCGAGAACAGCTTCTGGATAACAAGGCGCTGCCTGCTGGTGAGGGGACCAGCGCTTTCAATGTCTTTGAAGCTGAGGAACTCCCGGAAGGAGAAAGGGAATACCTCCCAGGAAAGCGCTCTGCCACGCATCTGCGTGGCAATCTCCCGGGAAAGCATCTGCGCTGACGAACCGGTGATGTACACCTCACATTTTTCAGTGCGCATCAGGCGATCTACAAATGGTTCCCAACCAACTACGACCTGTATCTCATCAAAAAAACAGTATACTTTTTCGGTATTTTTCTTTTCCGGGTAGAGGGAAAAATAAGCTTCAAGGATTACACTCAACCCACCGTGCTGCAGATTGTGCAGGCGATCATCAAAAAAATTCAGGTGAATAATATTCTGCCGGGATACGCCGGTATCAAGCAGACGCCGCATAAGTTGGGACATGAATGTGGATTTTCCACAGCGTCGTACTCCAATACAAACAGTAGCCTTTCCGGCGACAGGAGTGACCATGAGGCGGCGAGGAATGCCGGTCGCCAGATCAACATCCTGAAAGTCCAGGATGATCTCTTTTACTGTTTCCAACATAATGCCCCTTATGACCGGTAATATATATTTCCAGATGTAGGCTGTATCCGGTAATATATATAGCCAGTTAACAAATATTTGGCAATATGTTTTTATGAGGGGAGATTTTTAGCAACTGCGGAGCCCCTTGAGTTGAGCTGGTGTTATCGAAAAAGATTATACTTCAATATGCTGTAGTCCAGATAATCCACTACTGAATCAGGAAATGATGTTCAATAATTCTATTTGTCTCAGCCGGACTCACCCCGGCATGATTGGCAAAGTCTGGCCAGGCGGCAACGGCCTCTCGCACCTGTTTCAGCACCTTTGCCGCCGTGCCGATACCGAAGCGGTCGGCAACGGTCAAAAGGTCAGCTTGTGTAATACCGGAAAACTTGCCGTTCACTGCCATAAGATGCTGCCAGGTCCACTCTCCGTCAGGGTTAAAGGCATACGTCACATCATAGGCTGGTGCCAGCTCCCAGCGCTTTCCTTCCCGCAGCATGAATGAGATATTCTTGGTGTGGTCGTCGCAATTGGCCGCCATGACGTTGAAGGCCATGCGCCGGAACGCCTCCTCAAGTGCTGCGTAGTCGAGTCCCAGACGGACAACGGTGTGGAAAAGCTGGCTGTAGTCATGACTTGCCTTCTGCTTGTAGTCCAGATGAGCCATGGCGCAGAGGGACTGCAGATGATGCTTGCGATTCTCCTGCCTATCAAAGCGCCGGGTCATGAAATGTGCCCGACCATTTTCTTCAAGCAGACGACAGGGCGACATATCAATTCCGGCTGCAGACGCCATACGATAGTAGGCGAACTCAATGCGGCCATAATCCTGTGTGCCGCCCAGTTCCCGATCAGCGCCCATGCCGTCGAATTTGAGCAGCCAATGCTCAAAGCAGGGCTCCACGTCGAACTGCCCTGGTCGTATCTCGTCAGTGACCGGATTCCAGGCAATGGCCGCTTTAGCTCGCGCGCCACCTGCCGAAGTTCCAACCTGAATAATCTGGGCCAGTGCTGCTTTGGCAAGCTGATCCTCACCGAGTTCGCCATGTACCGCCTGTCGGGCGCTCTCAACCAGACGGGAAAGCTTGATGGCCGTGCTGCTGGCAATGGCTGGTGTGCGAGCCGGCTTGAATTCCAGTGCCCCCATGCCGCGCTTGCCCATATAGGCCAGGCGATCAAGCGGTGTCACCTGTTTCTTGTCAATACCTTTCCCAGCCATCCAGGCATCGATCAAGGCATTGCCAAAATCGTCCGGCAGGGCATCGGCCAGCATTGCAGGCAACCGTTTGAAACTCAACTCGGGAAGATCGACAAAAACAAACGGTTCACTGGCTTCGGAGAGCGGCATAGCAAGCGGCGCAAGTTCGATGCCGGATTTGATGAAGCTGCCGTCGTACTCAAAGGCGTAATAGCCAAGATTTGGAGCCAGGGCTGCCGCTCCGACGGTTGTGCCCCAGATACGTACTTCAATGGCCTGGACCGGTTTAAACATCTGAAAGACCTTTGGTTTTAGAAGCGCGTTGTCGCGGCTGTTTAGCCTTCAGCATCTGTATCGGGCTGATGCCAACCGTCGGAGCCAGGGTTTTAAGCCAATCGACCCGACCCAGTGTACGCAGAATCTTTACCAGAGAAGTGAACGTCGCACCTCTGCCGTTTTCCAGGTTTTTCACGGCATTGAGTGCAACCCCCGCCTGCTCGGCAAGCTGGCGTTGGTCGATGTTCCGACGCAGACGCAGATTGCGCAGTTGTTGACCGAATGCAACTTCAATCTCTTCTGATGTATCTGAACTTTGCATAAAAGTCCTTTTTAGGTCTCCTAACTCAATAAATATGAATAATAGTCTTAAATTAGTCCATTATTTATTTTGTTATTCATAGCTTATACCCGGCTTTGCCTTATCTGAAAAGATTATACTTCAATATGCATCTGATAGCTGACAATCCGTCCTTCCATCTGTTTGCTGGTGGATATGTGTGGGTAAAACCGAGCTCTACAACAATAATCGGTCAATTGCAGCAATTATTTCCGGACGATTTGACAGTACAGAAGTGATTGGTTGCCCGAGTATGCTTCTTAACACTGACGTTATTTCGGCAGTTGACAGCAGATATTCGACACCATTAACCAGAATGACCGGATTGAGTACCTTTGCGCCGGAGAAAAACTCTTTTCGCACCAAAGGTATGACAACGCATGTTGCCAATGAATCGACAAAACGCCCCTGGATTTCTACCAAATATGGCGCTTGTTTGCTGGTGCGTGAACCTGGGTTTTTATAGACATCGAACTGTGCCATTACAACCCAGGACCAATGTCGTCTGATAATGTGCCACGTTCTTCAATCATGCGGTTATATGAACTAAATGATGCCTGGCTCTCTTCTTTCCAGCGCATGAGTTCACGTTCAGCAAGAAATGTAATCATAGATTGTTCAAACAGTGCGGAAAGGTTTCCTTTTTCACTGCGTACACGGTCTATCAGGTCACTATTAGCGGTCAGATTTACCGGACGGCGGGCTGCTTGTACATTATAGGTAAGTTGCATAAATAACCTCCTTCGACATTGATACGCGCATAATAATACGCATTAAAATGCACGTCAAGAGCAGATTGCGGGGGATGGCGTTTCAGTCAGTGAATTTCAAATATAAAGCAGGGCTTGAAATTGCGCAGCGGGATAGAGCTGGAAATGTTGCTGACGGATCATAGTCTCTTTGCCAGAATACAGAGGGATGTGTTCTGGATATGTCGCAAGCCAGAAAACTCAGGATCGGACAAATATAATTCGTTCATCGCCTGAGTAACACCAGGCCAATACGGCGAGTCATAGTCATGCCACAGGATTATTCCCGTATTTGGGTGTACCATTTTTATAGCCGCAAGAGAATCGGACATCGCATATTCATAGCTATGTGAGCCGTCAACAAACATGAAATCCACGCTTTTATGGAACCGGGAGAAATCGAAGGTCGCAGAATCACCGTACAATTGAGTGATTTTCTTCGCGAGTTGATGGCCCGCAAATCTGGTGCCTGAAGCAGGTTTGTCAATGTACCTTATTTCTGCTTTGTCGAGTGATAGCTGTGTGGTGTTTATTTCGCTTCTAAGCAAATCGAGCGTAAACAACTGCCCGTCAGCGGGTTGGTTCATGGCAATGTTAAGTGCTGTTCTTCCGTCAAAAGTACCGATCTCAAAACATACGCTGGGTTCTGCCTGATTGACCAGAGCGGCAATCACCAGCAACTCGCATTCTACGACGTTTCCTTCGATAGCATCTACCTCTGTAAGCTTCAGCGAGATGTCATTGCCGAGAAGGTCTCCTATGGTAATTTTAGGTACCAGCGGTTTGGGCCCGGCTGAGAGATCGAAATGGTCACTGATTGTTTTGAGAAGCGGCCGGTGCTTTTTTCGGAGAAAGCCTCCAGCACAGAGGTACAAACAGCTGATGACGCTCTTGATGTATTTTTGAGCTTCTATCTGGAACCTGGTCATGCGTTTTGTCCGTTTCTTGTTAAAATTATAGACTTTGTCGACTATGCATTTGCTGGTTAATTATGTAGCGATAATTGGAATTCACCATTGCTACCGAGGGAAAATTACAATGACAGAGCTTATAATTAATATATTTTGTCTGCCCCTTATCTATTTTGCCGAGCCCAAAGAAAAAAGTCTTTTTATTCGAATTAAACCCAAATCAATAGACTGAACTGTTTTATGAAACAGGAAATTGACTAATGGGTTGGAGCTGATCGTAATCAGAGCAACTTGTGTCAGAATATTCCAAACCGGCTTGTATCCCTTGTAAACATGATAATTAAACCAGATATATGCGCTCCTGATCTGGGATTTAGAGAAGTTAGGAAGTGCCATTATTGGTTGTCTTCGTTCCATTTGTACAAAGGATTTTTTCTTTATAAGTCCTTGCTCGATACAAGTTGAATAAAGCTCCGTACCTGGGTATGGATAATAGATCCCGGTGTAATGCCCATCCGGCTGAACCTGTCGATTTAATCGTACGGTTTCCTTATGATCACTAAAGGACTCTCCCGGAAGGCCGATCATATTGTAGACAAAGATTTTCAACCCATGCTTGCGAGCCATGGAAACGACCTTTAAAAAATCATCGTTTGTGTAGTTTCGTTTAAGAATGTCACGCCGAATTCGCTCACTTCCTGATTCTAATCCAATGTTTAAACTGTCGAAATTCGCTTTCTCAAGTGCTGAAAACAGGCTTTCATCTATTGTGTGAGGGTTTATTCGATAATTAGACCCAAAGAAAACAGGGTCCGGTATTGATGCATTGAAGCTTGCCAATTTGCTGCACAGTTCTGTTGTCCAGCTTTTGTAACAATCAAGGGTTTCTATTTCAAAGAAGAACCTTCGATGTGGGTAATTCCTGTAGAGAAACTCAACTTCATCAAGAATGTTTTCCGGAGATCGCATTCTTACATAGTTTCCTTTGGACACCTTTCGGAGCGCATGATTAGAGCAATAGGTGCAATTATACGGGCAGCCTCTCCCGCCTAATATAACCATCTCATCATCATTTCGGTCACACAGCCAGGGTTCCCACATAGCGTGGTCTGGAAAAGGGAGTAAGTTGAGGTCTTGAATGAATTCTCTGGGAGGGTTTTTTTCAATATTTCCATCGACAGTTTTGATCCAAAAATTAGCTATACCACGTGGCATTTGCTGAGATTCCAGTTGATGGCATAATTCAAGAACCGGGTATTCCCCTTCACCGACGCATACCGCGTCAAAAGGTCCTGATATGACCTCTTCCGGCTGCAGCGTGGCATGTACTCCTCCCAGTGTCAGGTACCTGTCGGGCCATTGGGTTTTTACTTGTTGGGCTATCGTTTCTATGAACTGATATTGAGAAAATACCGCTGTAAAACAGACCAAGCCCGGGTCAAACTCATTCATGTGTTCTTTTAACTGGTTAATACTCTCTTTGTAATAATTGCTTCCCAGAACTAACAGGCAAGTTTGGTGTCCATGCGTTTTTAATAGTGATGAGATATAAGAAATCCCAAACTGCATGCTTGACCATGTCCGTAGCGGCTTACTGGTCGAATGAATATCATCTAGGGAATAGACAAACAAAATTTTCATATGGGTTCAATTTCTCTGTAAAGGGTAATATGCCGTTCCACCGCTTTCTCAATGGCATAAACATTTTCAATTTTCTGGCGTGCATAACTGGATAATTCTCTCCAGCGTTTTTTATCATCCAGCACCCAGGCAATCCCCCGTGCCAGATCAGCCGGCTCGTACGGAGTTGCCAGATAGCCATTCTGTTGGTGATCAATCAAATCAGGCACACCTCCCTGGTTGAAGGCAACACACGGTGTTCCGCAGGCCATTGCTTCCATAGCTGTATAGCCAAGGCTCTCCTGAAGGGATGGCAGGATGAAAACGTCTGCTGCTGCATAGAGCCGTGCAAGGCCAACCTCATCATTCTGCCATCCCAGATAATGTGTTTTGAAGCCGAGGTTCGGCGGCGGTTCCGGTTCTGGCGAGCCGAATATAAGCAGTTCTGTCGAGACGTTGAGCATGGAATTTCCCGCCAGTTGTCGTAGCGCTTCAGAGAGAAGATGGAACCCCTTGTTCCGGTCGCTCGTGGCTCCCTTTGCGCCGAACAGGATCAATTTCTTGCCCTGCGGAAGGGACAGGATTTCACGCGCCTTGCGCTGGTCAGACGGCTGGAAACGATTCAGGTCAAGTCCATTAGGGATGACCTCAATGCGACTGTTCCGAAAGAGCGAACTTGCCCGCGCACAAGCGGCCATCCAATGGCTCGGGGCAATAATCGTCAGATCCAAACGCTCCCACGCTTTCTGCTTTCTCCGCCAGATCCGGTTCGAGAGATCATCGTCACGGGTAGATTTAAGAACCGGGCATTTCCCGCATGAATCACGGTAACGTGTGCAATCACCGGGTAGATAGCAGCCGCCGGTGAAAGCCCAGGAGTCATGCATGGTCCAGACAATCGGCACGTTGAATCGTTGCAGCGTCTCCAGTCGCATCATGCGTGCAACCCAGTGGAGGTGGACAATGTCAGGTGCCGCCTCGTTCACTTTGGCCAATAGTCCGTCCGGCAAAAAGGCGGCAGAGAATGGGCCGTTTACTTTTCCTGATGTGGTGCCAAAAAGGAGCTGTTCGAAGGTTGGTCGGGCTGCGCTCATTGCTTTTTCAAGCAGTGACCGGGGCCCATCAACCTGAGACGCAGTGCCGTACTTTCGCTGCACGTGGAGCCGTGCGTCAACCCCTGCAGCTGTGAGCCCCTGAAGCAGCCGGGTCGCGGCCTTCGCGGCCCCACCCTCGATATCGGCACCATTCAGATGGAGAACCTTCATCGCGTCCAGAACCCCCGAAGCTTTTCGGTAAACGTCTCAATTGGCCAATTACGGATCAGGTGGCGAGGAATTTGAAGCGGGTCGGTCCAACGGTGTGCCTGGCCGGGAAAATTGGCAGCAACTTTAGTAAATCCGGCCTCACGGCATAATGTTACCGTTTCACTCGTATAGTGACAGCGCCTGCCGAACGGGTAGGAAAACGCGGAGACCTCCCGGTCAAGCCACGCTTCCAACTGTTGTTTTGATGCAACTATTTCTTCACGTTGCTTATCAGGTGAGAGAGAAGATAGCTGGGTGTGCGTCACAGTATGGGCGCCGATAGTGACCCATTTGCTCATGGAAAGCAGCCGTAATTCTTGTAATGTCATTGCGCGGTGGGTGTCGGAAATCGCGTCTTCTGCCGATGCCCAGCGGCGAAGCTGTGCAAGCCAGTTGTCACGCTGGGCGGTGTCGGCATTGGTCATGAGTTGCACGATCCCCTGGTAAAATTCCTGCCGCTCCTTGAGGTTACCGGACGGCCAGACCCTTCCGCAACGGTCGTCTTCCAGGGTGAAGCTGAGGGGAGTGTCCTGTTTCTCCAGTATCAAGCGTTCCAGTTCATGCCACCAAAACTCCTTCAAGCTGCCGATAGTCCCGGTGCTGACAAAGAATGTTGCCGGCAGCCCCACTTCTTCAAGGATAGGCAGCGCCTCCAGTGCATTGTCGGCATAACCATCATCGAAGGTTATGGCCACGGCCGGTTTCGGCACCTTCGCCCAGTTCTCTTCAAACCTGACGACAGGGAACGTTTTTTTAAGAAAGAGCATCTGGGACCGGAAATTGTCAGGCGAAACGGCAAGCATTTCCGGATCGGAGGGAAGAGATGTTACCCTATGGTAAAGTAGCACCAGCACAGGCGGGTCAGTCAGGTTGATCAGGTATTTTAGAGGCGAAATCACCTTTTTACGAACAGAGCCCAAGAGCTTTCGGAGCATCATTGTTGCTTACGTGCGACTATCGTTATTAACGATTGGTAGTCAGGGTCGTTATGGTCGAGGAGGGGGCGGTCGGGCAGGTCTTCAACCGAGAGTCCTTGCAGGAATGCCGTTGCAGCAAGGACGTTGCCAAATGATTCAATCTCGATGCCACCCTTGAAAACCGGTTCAAAAAGACATTTCACGGAGGCGGTTGTAAAACGCCAGTAGTCCCCCCATCTGTCCATATCATACCGGCTAATCTGGCTTATGCCGGAAACGGTAGCCAACAGAACCCCCCCCGGTTTCAGTATGTGGTGGGCGCCAATAATCGCTTTTTGAATATCGAAGATGAACTGAAACGTCTGGGTGCAGATGAAACAGTCCACGGCATTCTCCGGTAGCGTCTCCGGGTTGGTAAGGTCACCTGTTATTGTGGCTTTATGGTTGCCCGAGGTTGCATGCAGCACCTCAAACGTTGTCACCTGGTCGCCGCCGAAACGTCGGCTATAGGAGCTGTCGGCAATCTCAAGGACGCTACCCTTGATATGGCGTGAATTTTTCTGGAGGAAATTTTCAATATAATAGCGGTCGATAGGAGTGCCACGATCGCAGCCAAGTAGAGAACTTACAGGTCGGGTGTTCTCAAAACTGTTAAACACTACCCGGACCTTTTTGCGGGTCAGATATTTAATTATGTCGTGAAGAATCGGTATCAATGGTTGAAATCTTTCATGGTCGTTGTCTCTGGAACTTCAAATGAGTGCTACCAGTAACACCCTCTCTCTATTTTTTCAACATTTGCAGGCGTTTCTGAAGCCAGAGGCCGAATCCAGTGTTCATTGAAAAGTTTTGCCGTCGTATCTGCATATTCCCGTTCCCATCTTCTCCCTTTAATACCAAAGAGAATTTGAGTGACTCCTCCCAGGTGAATCGCCTGTTTTCCCAACTGCTTGGCAAATGATGCCAAGGGGAGGCCGTATGCGCCCGCCCCGATGATACAGATGTCAAAATCGACTTTTGCAATCTCATCGCACATGTGGTGATACGCATCGAACCATGTCGGGAAATCCACTTTTGAACCAGCGATCGATTGCACCGTCTTGAGCGTTTTCAGTTCAAAATCGGACAGGACATCAGGTGAAGGAAAGAGAAGGTGCCGCTTTTCGGAATATTGTTTTTTTATTGACTCAACAAAGGGATGAACTACCAGCACCTTGCGACCTGCCAGCATGCTGCTCCAAGGATTGCTGAAGTGAAACGGCTCGAAACAGTCGAGGTCGACCAGTTCGGCGTTCTGGCAATAGGCATTGCAGATGACATCTTCATATTGATTGAACCAGACACCCATGATATCAACCTGTGGCAACAGATCGAGGTAAAATTCTGCAAAGGTGTCGAGAGACTCATCATCGGCCGGAAAGAATCCGGCGTTATTGGCCATGGTAGATCGGATCTTTCTGCTGTATCCCCTGCTCTTGCCGCTCCTTTTTTCCAGATAGAAGCGCAGGCACGATAATTCCACAGAACCGAGCCGGGCTACCAGTAGCGGTTCGTTGCGGGAAATCAAATCCGAGACGCGATCATGGCCTTCCTGAGCAAAGTGTATTTTCTGGCGATATCCTCCGCCACGAAATTTGACCAGATCCTCTTTAGTAATGACAACGAGATTGAGGTTATGCATCAGATCGAGAAGGCGGTTAACGCGGAGCGCCTCACGCTTTATGTAATCCGAGATAAAGCCCATCAGGGTCCCTTGCTTTAAAATAAATTCATAATTTATATTTCAGATTTTGCTATGCCCAAAAAAGCTCTTTTATAGAGATCAAGCAAATCACGCCGTAACAGGCATGGAATGATGACAATGGAAGTCCCTTGTGCAAGCATATACGAAAAAACGGCACCGAGGGCACCAAATTTTCTTATTAACAGGGCATTTGAAGCTATACCGATAATAGCAGCTATAAATGTGCTTATCAGCAATTCTCTTCGCACCGTTTTATTGATAATCCAGAGATCCTGGGCAATGCCTTGAAATATTATCACATTGACAAAAACATGGGCGCTGAGGATGACGGCAGAATATTCGTACTCCGGGCCATACATTAATGAAATCAGCCATGGCGACACTAATGCTATCAGCGATGCTCCAGCTATCGATAAAACGGCAAAAGTGCGGAATATTGTCACCATGGCATCTTCGTAGAGCCGTTCATCCTGACGTATTTTACGAGCGACAATAGGAGCCAGGCTTACTATCAGCGCGGAGGGAACGACACTTAACGCCTGTGATATCGGCAGGGCGGCAGCAAATATACCGAGTTGACTCTCACCGAGCATTTCTTTAAGCATGATCTGGTCTATTCTCATAAAAATCGTAATCATAAAGCTGCAGACAATAAACGGCCAACAGAGATGTAAAAGTATCTTCGCCTGCGTTACGGTTGCTTTCCAGCGATCACGTGTTGGAAAGCGTCGATACGCGATAATCAGGCCCAGTGTTGTAGCGGCGGCTTCGAGGCACATAGCTCCGGCAAAGGCGATCAGCGGGGCTTTGGTGAGCAGCAGAAATATTTTCACGCCATTAGAAAAAAGATACGCAACCAGTTTGGTGACCACGGTTCTTTTGCTCTGAGTTTGGCTTTGAAACCAGAGGTCCACGGTATCCGATGCCCGGAATATCAACGTTCCGCCAATGATAGCGGTAAGCAGGAAGAGTTGTCGATCCTGTGGATGAAGGAGATACATCAGGATGGCTGCGCACGCCAATGAAATTATGCCAAATACCAAACGAAGCCATAGCGTAGTACCGAGGATGACGGATGCTTCACCCTTTTCTTGCGCAATATCCCGTACGATGAATCCATCCGCCTGAAGGTCTGCTATCACCTGAAAGAAAGCGATAAAAGAAAGTACGTAGGCAAGTTCGCCAAACTGCGCCGGCCCGAGGTATCTGGCAATCCATGCGCCTACGGTAAGCCCTATTACGATGCGCAGCACTCTGTCGAACAGTAGCCAACCGGTGTTGCCGATGGTTTTTTGCAGCACCAATCGCCCATCAAGCCATTCTCGCAGCATTTCCGGCAAATATTTGGTCCAGGATGCGTTCATTTAGAGGCGGAGGAGGGAAGGGTAGAAACCTGATGAGGGACAATCAAAGACTGATGAGCGATGAGGGATGAGGGTTGAGAAGATCTCGGCACGGTTCACTTTATTTCTCAACAGTTTCGATCAACGGTGTCAGTGCTGACCGGCAGGCGACTTCTACGTGCGTCCGGTTGAACGCGTTGTTCGTTAATATCTGCATAGGAATCGAGCAATTGTCGGATCATTCGCTGATATTGCGTATGATATTTTGATGCCTCCGTTTTGAAGAACTCGACGCTCTTCTTGCTAAGGGAAATCGTCACCTTGACTGATTCCTCGCTAAAGGCCAGTTCAGCAGGTGATGGAAGAAAATCACGTATAATATTTATCTCGCCTAAGGGTTCATCGGTGTATTTTATTTTCGTGTTCATATATGGCCTTTCCTTTCCGCCAGTAGCCGGCACCAATAATTCGAATCACGTTTCTTCTATACGTAAACCGTACTGTCAGGATTCCATTACCGGACTTGCCGCACGAGCACCCTATCAGGAATCTAAGTAAAAAACCATATTATTCTATGGCTTGTAATATGGTTGCAATCTGCCTTTGTCTTTATTCCCTCTTTGACATCAGTGAGCAGGTTCCAAGATTACTTTTGCCTCTTCAACTCGCTCCCGCAGCATTTCCGGCAGATATTTGGTCCAGGATGCGTTCATTTAGAGGCGGAGGGAAGGGGTGAAAACTGATGATGGATGAGCAAATGCTGATGAGATTTGAGGAATGATGGATAAATACTGCGGAACATCCAATTAATTAAGGCAGGTATTTGAGTGTATTTAGAGGAGGACGGGGGGAACTGAAGAGTGATGAGAGAGGAGAGAAACCTTGATGAGAGGTGAGGGAGAAAATTTCGCAAATCAGAAGTTTTATTTTTATCCTTGCAATTCAGGTAACGAAACTCCATATTTGCAAACATGATACCCCGTCTACTTTATCCCAAACTGTCGGAAGCTCTTGCCTGCTCTCCTGCCGTTGCCCTGCTTGGGCCCCGCCAGGTTGGCAAAACGACTCTTGCCCTTGAAATTGGCCAAACTGTCAACGCACTCTACATCGACCTTGAGTCCGAGCAGGATTTAGCCAAGCTTGCACAACCGGAGCTCTATCTTGCTGATCATCAGGACAGGCTGGTTATTTTCGATGAGGTACATCGTCTCCCCGGCTTGTTCCCTGTTCTGCGCGGGTTGATTGATCGGGGGCGCCGTACCGGTCTGCGTACCGGGCGTTACTTGCTGTTGGGATCTGCCTCACTAGATCTGCTCAAGCAGTCTGGCGAAACATTAGCGGGACGTATCGCATACCTTGAACTATCCACCTTTACTGTTTTGGAAACCGGTGAGCTGCCAACAGACAATCTCTGGGTCGCGGGGGGCTTCCCCGAAAGTCTGCTTGCTGCAGATCCCCGTCAGAGTCTGCTTTGGCGGCAGGATTTTATCCGTACCTACCTTGAAAGAGATATCCCACAGTTTGGGCCACGGATTGCTGCAGAAACATTGCGTCGTTTCTGGGTCATGCTGGCCCATAATCAAGGCGGACTGCTGAATACCGCACAATTTTCCCGTAACCTCGGTATCGATGTGAAAACGGTCAACAGCTATCTTGATCTCCTTGTTGACATGATGCTTGTGCGTCGTCTCCCCCCGTGGCATACCAATATCGGTAAACGACTGGTAAAATCACCCAAGGTCTATGTACGTGATAGTGGTCTCGTTCATGCGTTACTTGCCATCCAGGATAAGGAAAGCCTTCTTGCTCACCCGGTTGTCGGGCAGAGCTGGGAGTGCTTTGTGATTGAAAACCTGCTTACCGCCGGAATGGGGCAGGTTCAGGGCTTTTTCTATCGAACCGGCGGTGGTGCAGAGATAGATCTGCTCCTGGTATGGCCGGATGGCACTCTGTGGGCGGTAGAAATCAAGCGCAGTCTCACTCCCAAGCTGGAGCGGGGCTTCTACGCCGCCTGTGCTGACCTTGCTCCGGCAAAAAAGTTTGTGGTGTATCCTGGCAGTGAGCGCTATCGGATGGCGACTGATATTGAAGCAATACCTCTGGTGTTATTGGCGGAACTGGTCGGGCAGAATAGATAAATAGTAGGTCTACAAGAACTCAGGATGAACACTCATACGGATCAGATTAATTAGAAAAACGTACGCTAACGTACCAGGAAAACATCTATGAACAAAGCTGCCCTGCTCGTCATTACTCTCCTTTGCATATCCTTGGGATCATATCGTTCCCCAGCGTACGGCGGTGATATATCTCTTTCTATTGTTACCACCGCCATGGTTATCCGCTCTATTGATAATACTGCCTCCACTGATATGGCCGACATAAAAATATCTGTTACCAACAAGGGGAATGAAACAGCCAGAGATGTCGTAATAGAAACCAGGTTATTGAATCGTACTCAGAGTGTTACTGTCGCCGGTCAGTTGCTGCCAGGAAAATCGTGTGATGTTGCCTTTAAGATGCCGGTTCCCGGCACCCTCCGCGGTTCCTATCCGCTCCATTTGAAAGTGCGCTACCAGCACCCCAATGGTCAGTCCGCAGAGACAGCCGCCCTGGCGCTGCTCCGGGCTTCGGCGACCACAGAGCCGACCCCGCTTGTTTTGGATTTGAAACAAAATGAGAACAGCGTGGGGAAACAGCTTATCGTCCGTGTCGTAACGAAAGATCCATTGATAAAAGAGGTCGATCTGACGTGTGTTGTCCCGGCGGCTCTGACAGTTGAACAGCGAGAGCTGCGGGTTCGCCTCGATAACGGTACCGGCACGGCAACGTTTAACCTCGGTACTGTAAAGGGAGAACAGGGAAATTATTCGGTTTATGTCGTCGCCGAAGCAGAGTCACACGGCAGTCATGAACTGGCCTCCTCGGCTATTGTTGTGCCGACAGGGCCTGCAAAGATTCTCCTTGATCGTTTGAGTCGCGTGGCGTGGCAGAGGCTTGGTTATGGCGGGGTAATCCTGACTGTTGTCCTGGGAATTGTGTCACTCCTGCCACGGCGGAGCGGAGTCCTTTCGCGTGTTGCAAGCTTTCCCCTTCAGATAAAGACCGGAACAATGGATGCCGTTGTTTTGGCCATCTGCATCCTCTTTATCCTTTTAAATCTCAACCCCCAGTTTCTGGTGACTCAAACCACAACAACCGGTGGTGACACAGCCTCTCACTATTACACCCTTGACTATCTCCGGCATGTACTCCTCCCTTCAGGGAAAATTTCCGGGTGGACCATGGGAAACTATGCCGGTTTTCCGCTCCTCCAATTTTACTTCCCGCTGCCGTTCCTCCTCATGTGCCTGCTGAATGTTGCGATCCCCCTGCAAGTGGCATTCAAAATTGTGAGTATTCTAGGGACACTGCTGCTGCCGGTCGCAGCATATCTGCTGCTGCGTTGTCTGCGGCGTTCATCTCCTGCTCCGATTCTCGGCGCAATTTTCACCGTGCCGTTTTTGTTCCACTCAGCCAACTCTATGTGGGGCGCCAATATTCTCAGTACACTGGCCGGCGAGTTTTCCTACAGCCTCAGTTTTTCCCTCTCGTTAATGCTGCTTGGCACACTGTACCACGGAGCCAGGCACGACAAATGGGTCATCGGCAATGCGGTGCTGGTTTTTCTGGTCGGCTTCAGTCACGGTTACACGCTTCTGTTTGTCGAGGCGGTGTCACTGTTCTTCCTGATAACACCTGACGGGTTTATCAGACGCTTTATGTATCTGTTTAAAGTATACGCTCTCGGCTTTCTGCTTCTCGCTTTCTGGCTCGTGCCGTTACTGATCTACACCCGCTTTACGACATCATATCATCTGGTCTGGACAATCAACTCCTGGCGAGAGATTATACCGCCGCAGATTTTGCCATTTGCGCTCCTTGCAACGGTCGGGAGTGTCGTTATCCTCTGGTGGTCCACCTTCAGGCGCCCTGACAATGAAGTCGTGACAGCTCTTACCTATCTCTGGTTCGGGATTGTTGCCGCAGTTGTCTTCTTTATAGCCGCTCCGAAGCTGGGCGTTGTGGACATTCGTTATGTCCCGTACGGGCAGCTTCTGGTCGTCATGCTGGCCGCGATAAGCCTCGGTTGGTTGGCACGGTTTCTGCCGGAAAAAGGCCCGCTCTGGACGCTCCCATTACTCTGTATGCTTGGTGTCTTCATCTGGGTAGGTGGCAACCCCGGGCCGGCTTCCGGTTGGGCGAAATGGAACTACGAAGGATTTGAAGCAAAGCCGGTCTGGCCGACATTCAAAGAGATTAACAGTGAACTGAAGGGGGGATTGGGCGACCCGCGAGTCGTGTTCGAACACTCCGAAGAGCACAACGTCTTCGGCAGCAGCCGGGCGTTCGAATCGCTGCCTCTTTTTGCTGGTCGAAGTACCCTTGAGGGGCTCTACATGCAGGCCTCCATCAGCGCACCGTTCGTCTTTTACCTCCAGTCCGAGATATCGGCGGTTAGCTCTGCACCTTTCCCTCAATATGAATACACCACCATGAATTTTGAACACGCCCTGCCGCACCTGCGCCTCTTCAATGTCGGTACCCTGGTGATCCGGAGCGACGGCGCAAAGAAGGCGATCCGCATGACCGGAGGTTACAGCCTCAAAAAAACGATCGGTGCTTACGAACTGTGGGAGGTAACCGCCAACAGCGGCCACTATGTAGAACCACTGGCTTACGAACCGGTTCTGACCACGTCGGACCAGTGGAAGATTGCCAGTTATCGCTGGTTCATGGACGAGAAACAGCTGGATCGCCACCTCGTCTTTGGCACCGATCCGGCGGGGCGCGTTACGGCCGGGAAGGGGGACGTGACGAACCTCCCCCGCATACCGCTCGATACCACAAATTGCCGCATTAAAGAAACAATCAGCAATGAGGAAATCAGGATCGAAACCAACTGGATCGGCAAACCTCTGCTCGTCAAGGTATCCTACCACCCCAATTGGCGGGTCGAGGGAGCGGACCGAATCTATCTTGTCTCGCCCTCATTCATGCTCATCTATCCGACCCAATCGGCAGTACGCCTCTATTATGGCCGTGGCTGGCCGGATAAGGCCGGCGCACTCCTCACCATTCTCGGTCTGGCAATATTGGCACTGAATCTGCCGCTGCCCGGGCGTGAACGCAAAACACTCTGGCAACTGTCGGCTGCTCGTGTCGGTCTCCCCACTTCATTGTCACCAGTTTTTGGCATCAACATCCCGTCTGGAATCAGAAAAATAATTCTGGCGGCATCGCTGCTCGCTGCTTCATTGGCCGTAGCCTGGTTCTGCTATAATGTCACTGCGAGCGATCCGGACAGGCTTTTCAGCAGAGCCATACAGTACAAAGATGCCAAGCGCTTCGATGAGGCCAGGCGCGCCTTTCGCGCAGCGGCGGCAGGCCGCCCCTTTGCCAGGCTCTCGCAGGACTCCTTCTACTATGTTGCCGTCTGCTACTACCTGGAACAAAAGAACAGCGAGGCGATTACCGCCTTCAGCCGGCTGATCAACGATTATCCAAAAAGTCTGCGGGTACCGGAAGCCTTGTATCACATCGGTCTCTGCCAATTTCGCCTCGAACAGCAAACGGAGGGGATCGTCACCATGAAGCGAATTGTCAGCGACTTCTCCGGAACGGAATGGGCGAAACACGCAAAAGAGCGGTTGGCGGAGAAAAAGGTTCTAATAACGGAGAGTCAATCATGACGTCCTCGCCACAAAATCAGCCATCGCTCCACTCGCCACAACTCTCCATCGTCATTCCCGCTTTCAATGAGCAGGGGAATCTTCGGCAACTGTATGCCGCTCTGGAGCCGGTCCTCTCCGCAACCTTGATGACCTGGGAAATTATTATTGCTGACGACGGAAGTCGCGACGGAAGCTGGGACGAGATTGTGGAACTGCATCGTCAGGACCGACGGATCAAGGGTGTGCGCCTGTCACGCAACTTCGGCCACCAGTACGCCCTCATGGCCGGCCTGGCACATGCACAGGGGGAAGCGGTCATTTCCATGGACGCCGACCTTCAGCACCCGCCAGCCATGATCTCGCAGCTGGTCGAGCAGTGGCAGCAGGGATACAAGATAGTCCACACGCGTCGCACCGATCCACCAGACATAAGCCGCTTCAAAAAATGGAGTTCGAAACTTTTTTATGACATATTCTCCCTGCTGAGCGGGGTGCCAATGGAGAGCGGCATGGCTGATTTCAGGCTGCTGGACCGTCAAGTATTGGATGAAATCCTCCGGTTCCGCGAAGATGGCCTGTTCTTGCGCGGGATTGTCCAGTGGGTCGGTTATCAGAGTAGTACGCTCACCTACCGTTGTCAGGAACGCTTCAGCGGTTCGAGCAAATATACCGTGCGAAAGATGATTTCACTCGCCTGGACCGGAATTACCTCGTTTTCGGTTATTCCATTGAGGGTAGGGATATATATCGGAATAGTAACCAGTATGCTGGCTTTTGCCGAAATGGCCTATGCGATCTTCATGCGTCTTTTCACTACAACAGCCGTTCCCGGCTGGGCCTCCGGAGTTGCAGTTGTGTCATTTCTGTTCGGCATCCTCTTCATACTTCTTGGTCTGATCGGCGAGTACGTCGGCCGCATCCTGATTGAGGTCCGCAGTCGCCCCCGCTTCCTCGTAAGTGAACAGGTCGGGATAACGAATGAAACAGCTCCTTAGGTTCTGCATCGTCGGTTGCGCGAACTTCGGCATCAGCTACTCGGTCTTTTTTATCTCCTACCGTTATTGGCCATTTTCCGCGCTGCTCGCCTCACTCCCGGGTGGCGCGGCCGCATATGTGAGCGCCGCCCTTCAGCGGCTTGGAGTCACCTCCATTGACGCCGCATCTGCCAACATAATCGGCTTCGCCGCCGGCATGGCCAACAGCTTCCTCTGGAACAAGCTCTGGACATTCAAAGCGGTAGCGGAGACCCACAGGCAGGCGCGCAGGTTTGTTGTGGTAAATATGGCCTGTCTGTTGCTTAGTACCGCCGCAGTTTTTGTGTTCACCGACCTGAATAACCTCCCATACAACCCTGTCTGGATGGTAACGATGGCTTTTGTAACGGTGATAAATTTTGTTGCCAGCAAATATTGGGTGTTTAAGGTTAACCCCTCCCAGCCCCCCTTTTAACCCCTCCCAACCTCCCCTTCTGTTAAGGGGAGGGGCCATTTTAAGCCCCCTCTTAAGATAAGAGGACCCTCTGGGGCCTAAAGGGATTGGGGGGAGTTAAGCCTAAAGGGGTTGGGGGAGTTATGATATGAGGTTTTATGACATCAGCAGATAAGAAACATAGTACCACCACCGCCGGGCGTGACAGCTTCTTTGCCAATCGCACTGCAACAGCAATGATCATCATCCTGGTCCTCGTCTACGTCGCCTTCTTCTGCGCCACCTCATTTATGACCTATTGGGGCTTTGGTATGTCGGCCTATGATATCGGTATCCATGACCAGGCGCTCTGGAAGCTCTCCACCTTGCGCGGCTTCTTCAACACGATCAGGGGGATGAATATCTGGGGTGACCACTGTTGGCTCATCATGGCTCTGATCGCGCCGTTGTACCGCATCGCACCGGCACTCGAAACTCTTCTGACGGTACAGAGCGTTGCGCTCGCCGCCGGCGCCTTCCCTCTGGCTGCCTATGCCTACCGGAGGATCGGTAGTCGTCCTGCAGCGCTCCTGCTGGCGGCCGCTTTTCTCCTTTCCCCTGCCCTGCAGAACATGAACCTCGAAAACGCCCACCCGGAGGTAATCGCGGTTCCTTTTATCCTCTGGATGATTGCAGCTGCAGAGGCCGATTCCTGGCCGGCATACGGGGTAGCCCTGCTCCTCGCGCTCTTCTGCAAAGAGGATATCGCCCTTACCACCTTTGCAGTTGGCTTTTACATATTCTTTCGTCGCAGTAAAAGAGCCGGTGTTATCACCATGCTCTTAAGCATCATCTATTTTCTCATCTGCATGAAGGTCATTCTCCCCTACTCGAACGGTTCCGGTTTTTTCCGCTTCCAGAGCGGCTACTGGTTCAGTGATTTTTGGGCGCATAAGTTTGATGCAGGCTATTACCTCACAGTTTTATCACGTCCCGGTGTCGGCCTGTACGCGTGGAAGCTCGCAGCACCGCTGCTTGGCGTCTTTCTACTCGATCCGTTGCTGTTAAGTGCTGCTCTGCCGGGTTTCCTCATCAACATTCTCAGCGGCAACGTCTATCTCATAGGCATCGACTACCATTACAACTATCACACCCTGCCGATCATATTTGCCGCAGCAGCAAGCGGTGTTGCTGTAATGGCTGGTTGGGTGCGTATCGGTCGCGTCCCGGTCAACATCCTTGCCCTGCTCCTTGTCGCCGCCTCACTCTCCGCTAACATCGCCTGGGGGCAAGCGCCGATAACACGATGGGGTACCCGTCTTGTCAATCAATGGCGTTACCTTCAAGGGGGGCAGGATTGGAGCCGTTTTAAGCGACTCACCGCCGTATTGCCCGCGAATCCGGATATCCCGCTTGCCGCCTCACATAATCTCGTACCTGCGCTGACGCACCGCAATGAAATATATATGTTCCCTAACCCGTGGAAGGTAGCTTACTGGGGAATCGCCGGAGAGAATAGCCACTCGCCTGAACGGATAAAGTGGTTGGTTCTCGACTGCAAAACTATCGATAAGGAAAACGAGCATCTCGTCAGGCGGTTGTTTGATTCCGGTGAGTTTTATAAAGTTGCCTCAGATGGTGATTGGCTGGTGGCAAAGCGCAATGAGTCGACAGACAAGCAGCAGCGCATTATAACTCCATGGAGTGACGACCAGCTTCAGGTCGAGCCTTCGGAAAAGGGGATCCGTGCGAGCGTCTTCTTGAGTAAAACCGCAGTAACCTCGCTGCGGCCACTCTTCGGAGCTAAGCCGGATTTCAAAATTATGACGGACACGCTGGAGATACCGGAGACCGCAGGTACCCTAACCATGGGAGATGGCCAATCGTTAAAGGGCGCCGACAACGTGCGCATTGTTTTTTCCGGAAAATGGCCCGCCATCGGCAGTGGCGAGACGATTTTCCGTGTTCGTGCCGATGATGGGTGCCGTGTTTATATGGATGGCAAGATGATCATCGATTATGATGGGGTACACGCCTTTGGCGCCGAAACCCTCAGTAAACCGCTCCGCCTAGGCAAAGGCCCGCATAGAATCGTAGTCGACTACTTTGAATGGGGAGGTAACGCCGGTCTCAGCGTCGAATGGAAAGCTGTGGGGGGGCAGTTTAAATCACTAAAAAGCGGAGCGACACTGCCGTAATGGCTAACCCCTCCCAACCTCCCCTTATATCAAGGGGAGGGGCTTTAACCACCAGCCTACAGGTTTTTTTAGCCCCCTCTTGAAATAAGAGGACCCTCTGGGGCCTAAAGGGGTTGGGGGAGTTATGACGTCTGTGCAAAATCAATATATTTCCGGCGGAGTTTTTGTTATGTTCGGCTCATACAAACTAAATCCCGAGGCTGAAAGAAAGGATTTAGCTTCAGGAGTTCTCTGGATCAAAGCTAAAATTTAATACGGTTTCACAGAAATCGAGCCGATAATGATTCTTTTCGAATGGGATGAGAAAAAAGCGAATACTAATCAGAAAAAAACATGGCGTCAGCTTTGATGAAGCGGCGACGGTCTTTCTCGATCCACTTTCGATAACGGTTGCCGATCCGGAGAACTCGGAAGACGAATATCGTTTCGTCGACATCGGACAATCCAATCAAGACAGGATCCTTGTGGTTTCCTATACAGAGCGGGCTTCCCGCATCAGAATCATCAGTTCACGCCTGGCACTGCCAGTCGAAAGGAGAATATATGAAAAAGGGTAATACTGACGACATCAAACCTGTTGATTTTTCTGCAGGGATGCGGGGCAAGCACCACGTGGCTTGTAAAAAGGGCTATACGGTCCAACTGCAGAGTGAAGATGGAACAATCGTTATCCACAAATTTGTCCCCGAAAAAGGAGCCATTGTACTAGACAAAGATATACGGAGTTATTTTCCTGATACAGTGGCAGTCAATGTTGCTCTGCGGGGATTGATCAATCTGCTTCCGCAACGTACAAAGCGGCCTCGTGCTGTGTAGTGTTAATATCTGTAAGGTCAAGAAAGGACCAAGTCTTAAGCGGGTTTTTGGTTCGCCTTGCCTACCCCAAAGTATTTTGCTTTTTGAAGTAATCCGCCGTTATCCCTGTTAAATAAATGGTTTGCTTTTAACTTCAAAGGCCTTAATCCCTCCCAACCTCCCCTTATATCAAGGGGAGGGCTTTAACCACCAGCCTACAGGTTTTTTTAGCCCCCTCTTGAAATAAGAGGACCCTCTGGGGCCTAAAGGGGTTGGGGGAGTTATGACGTCTGTGCAAAATCAATATATTTCCGGTGGAGTTTTTGATATGTTCAGCTCATACAAAAATGAGTAATGAGGTGACGATATGGCAAGCCTGACAATTCATAACATAGATCCCGGTATCAAATCTGCGGCCATGGAAATTATGAAGCAGCATGGCATGACCGCCAAAGACACGATTTCAGCGTTCCTTGGCAAGATAGTGAGCGATCACCGTAAAGCCGGAGATAGCTGTTTCTGTTCTGATTTGGAACTAAATGAAGAAACAAAACGTGACCTCAGGGAGGCCAAGGCCGGTAAAGTCCATTATACTGCTTGCAATAATACTGATGAACTCTTCGCAAAGCTGGGAATATAAATGCTTTCAGTTGTTTACCGAAATAAGTTCAAAAAGAATCTTGAACTCATGATCCAAAGGGGAAAAGATCCTGAAAAAATCAAGCGGGTAATTATTGTTCTTGTGAACGAACAACCACTCGAAAAAAGATTCCGTGACCACTCCTTAACGGGCAATTATAGTGGCTTTCGCGATTGCCACATTGAGCCTGACTGGCTTTTGATCTACCGGGTTGAGTCAGGAATACTCTACCTTGAAAGAACTGGTTCACACAGTGACCTTTTTAAATAGCCCACAACCGCAATAAATCAGTTGCCCCCAAAGTCTTTTGCATTTGCCGTTATCCGCTTTTATCCGCCGTTAAGCGAAGTATGCAAAGAGAACCTTAAAACCAGAATCTTTTTTTTATTGTTTTTAACCAAAAGTTCAATTCAGTTGCCTTTGACTTCCTTCGCGTCCTTTGCGCCTTGCCTAGAGGCACCTACTTTTGGTAGCGGTTCAAGCTTTTCAAGAATTCACGGCATTCAAGCTTTTAAACTGCATTTACCGCAAAGACGCGAAGTACGCGAAGAGAACCTTAAAACCAAAATCATTCTTTTTTGTTTTTAACCTGCATTCCCAGACATTGTAACGAGTAATTTGCAATAATATACATAATATTAGCCTGTTAATGTGTTTTTCTCTTGACTTTTCATCGTTACATATTATTATATGTGTAACGATGAATGGGAGGGGACACTTATGGCTGCGATCGTATACCAGACCAATAAACAAACTCAGATTACTTATGCTTACGAATCTGTTTCCTGTTGGGACAAAGAAAAGCAGCAGTCCCGTGCGAAACGAAGATGCATTGGTCGTGTAGATCCTGGAACAAAGGAGATTATACCCACAAGGAAGAAGGAGAAAGCAGACTCCCTTCCGACATCTGATACTTCTCGAAGCTTCTTTGGGGCCACTTATCTTTTTGATGCCATAGGTGACAAACTCGGGACCACGTCGGATTTAAAAAGATGCTTTCCAGATACCTACAAGCAGCTTCTGTCGACAGCGTACTATCTGATTTTGGAAGACAAAAACCCATTAAGTCGCTTTCCCAAGTGGGCAACTACACATAAGCATCCGTATGGGAAGAGCATTCCATCTCAAAGGAGTAGTGAATTATTCGCATCTATTACTGAGGAGGCCAAGAATCATTTTTTCCGACTACAGGGAAAACGTCGGGTAGAGAAGGAATACTGGGCATATGACACCACCTCTATATCAAGCTATTCCAACTGCTTGAAGCAGGTTAGGTACGGTGTAAACAAAGACCACGACCCGCTTCCACAGATCAATATTGCACTTCTCTTTGGTGAGGAATCCAACCTGCCGTTTTATTACCGCAAGTTGGCGGGCAACATTCCCGACGTAAAAACGGTCAAGAATCTCTTGGCTGATATTAATCTGCTTGGGTATGACAAGATCAAACTGGTTATGGACAGAGGATTTTATAGCGAGGCCAATATTAATGACCTGTATCAAAGCCATCTGAAATTCCTTATAGCCGCAAAGGTATCGCTGAAATTTGTACAATCAGAACTGGATAAAGTTCGCGATTCCATCCGTACATGGACAAACTACAGTCAAAAGTATGATCTGTATTCTTGCTCCACAAAAATAGATTGGGCCTATTCACAGGATCGACCCTACAAGGGCGATACCTTGAAAGAAAAACGGCGGATGTATCTCCATCTTTTTTTCAACGGGGAAAGGGCCTTAGAGGATGAGAAAAACTTCAACACTATGCTTTGTACACTCCAGGGCGAACTGGAAAGTGGAAAAAAAGTTCAGGAACATGAGAAACAGTATGCAAAATACTTTGATAGCAAGAGCACCCCAATAAGGGGAACAAAGGTCACCGTCCGCCAGGACGTTGTAAATGAAGCAAAGAAAAACTACGGATATTTTACGCTACTCAGTAATGAGGTAAAGGATTCAATCGAAGCGCTTGAAATCTATCGAAATAAAGACCTTGTTGAAAAGGCATTCGGCAACTTGAAGGAGCGGCTGAATTTTAGTCGAACGGCTGTTTCCTCAGATCAAAGCCTTGATGGTAAGCTGTTCGTGGAGTTCATAGCACTCATATATCTTTCCTACCTCAAAAAGGGGATGCAGGAGAAGAATCTATTCAAAAGATACACAATGCATGAGTTTCTTGACGAACTTGACGTAATTGAATGCTTCGAGAGCCCCGGGCGTGATCCACGTATGGGTGAAGTAACAAAGCGACAAGCAGCACTTTATGAGGACATGGGTGTTGTTCCGCCTGCCTCGTTACAATAAACCGGGAATGCAGGATATAAAGACGAAATCATAAAAGGCACAATGCATTTACCGCAAAGCCGCGAAGGACGCGAAGAGAACCTGAAAACCAGAATCATTTTTTTATTGTTTTTAACCAAAAGTTCAATTCAGTTGCCTTTGACTTCCTTCGCGTCCTTTGCGCCTTGGCGGTTCAAGCTTTTCAAGAATTCACGGTTCAAGCTTTTAAACCGATTTTACCGCCAAGCCGCTAAGTACGCGAAGAGAACCTTAAAACCAGAATCAATCTTTTTTGTTTTTAACAAAAAGCTTAAATCTCTTGTCTTTGACTTCCTTAGCGTCCTTTGCGCCTTGCCTAGAGGCACCTACTTTTGGTAGCGGTTCAAGCTTTTCAAGAATTCACGGCATTCAAGCTTTTAAACTGCATTTACCGCAAAGCCGCGAAGTACGCGAAGAAGATCTAAAGCTAAAACCACCCTTTTTGTTTTTAACCAAAAGCTTTAAGACTGTTGCCTTTGACTTCCTTAGCGTCCTTCGCGCCTTCGCGGTAATTTTTTTGCCTTTTGCCTGTCATCTTTTCCGCTCAAGCTATCAAGATTTAGGCCGATACTAACCGTAACCCGAATTAGACTCATCCTGGCAAGATACACACAAAAACAGGCGCTTTTAAGCGTAGAACTTGATGAATACTCAGTTCATCTACCGTTAATATCGTTTAGCCGTGCATTTTTTTATATATTTTTAAAAATTACTATTGTATAAGACCGAACAAATCTGAAAAATGGCTATAAATCTAGCTTTAAACGAATATCTTGCTTGACAAACTATTGTTTTGGTATTAACTAGACCATTCAATAAATTTATTTTTAAATGAAAGTGGAGGTGTTGCATCGCTCTTTTATTAAAATAAAGTAGATTCGGCTAGGGTGAAGGATAAAAAACAGAAGTAATAAAACAAGGAGGTAATGCATGAAAAAGTATTTAATGATGTTTGGAGCAACAGGTCTATTGGCAGCGATATTGATGGTTGGTGGTTGTGGCGGTGGCGGCGGTGGTGATAGTACTACAACCCCGACAACAACAACGACGACGTCAACAACAACGACGTCAACAACGACAACAACGACAACAACTCTTCCTGTTAACACTAATGTAACAGCAGCCGATAATGGCGCCACTGTTACAACAACTACCGGTAAAACATACACCTTCGCGACAGGTGCTTACACCTACACGATCAAGAATTTTGCTGCCGGCAATAAGTTGATTTTCCCTTCTGGGCTTGCAACACCTTCAGTACAAAATAATAGTGACAGTGATGGCAGTATTAATGTCAAGTGGGATGTTTCACCGACACAGACAATTATTGTTAATTTGCCTGCAATGAGTAACTCGCTACTATATTCAGTTGATAAATTCAACTCGATACTTGGAACAGGCACAATTCAGTATTAAATCTAGAAGTTAAATACAAAAAACAACAGGAGGCAACACATGGGAAAGGTTTATCTAGGAGTTAATGACAGTTGGTTGGCAAGCAACATCAACGAGAATATTGTTGGTAACGACGCTGCAACCTCAACTGAGGTAGTTACGATCGCATCGGGTGTTACAGGAGTAACTCTTAGTCAGAGTGTTGAGCGAGTGGATTTGGGCGGTTTGTACACAAATTATTCCTATCAGAAAGCAGGTAACGTAGTTCACGTGTACCAGACTGTTGGTGGCGTAAAATCAGAAGTCGCCAACGCAATTGTTCAGGACAATGCTGATGGTACCCGACTGACTTTCTTGGATGGCACAATAAATGTTACTTACGATGGCACTACCATGAAACTCGGTGATGCTACTATCACTACTATTTCGGATACTACTCCGACTGTAGCGGCATCAGCAATTGACACTACCTTGAAATCCCCAGGAGCCGCTGCGGGGACAACTTATACGCTCACTACTGGTGCGGACGTTAAAACAGCCACCACTTTCTATGGCGACTTGACTGGATCTGCAAGTAACCCAGTAACTCTGCAAATGTTTGATACCTTGAACGGTACAGCAGGCAGTGCCAACAATAAACTTGTTATTGTTGATGGCGACTCTACACACAAAGGTGCTTCAGGCGATATGTTCCCAGTTGGGATCACCATATCAAACATCCAGAATGTCACCTTGACCACCTCCGGCAACGCCGGCATCAATCAGGCTACACCATTTAACGTATCTGGTGTAACCGGTCTCACTTCAGTAAACGTGACAACTGGCGGTACTGGAATAGATAGCGTTCAAGCAGCTACTACTGCCGATATTACAGTAGTTCGTAATAATTCTGGAGCGAAGGTTTTCACAGAGGGTGGTAAAAACGTCACAGTAACTGATGCGAATGTTGCCTCAGCAGGTGTTCAAGTGGGTGGTGCACTTACTACTAACCCTGCAGGTGCTGTCGTTGTTAACGAAAATGGAACTGGTACAGCTACCGTTGCCGTAGATGGCGGCACATCAGTCACCGTTACTACCACTTCAACCGGTGGTGTCACAATCGGTGCCGTTACAGCGCCTGCCGGTGCAGTCACTGTTACTGATAATGGTGGTAACGCCACTAGTATCACTGGTGGCGCATCTGCAACAGTTACCGCTAAAGCTACTGCAATTGGTGCTGTGCAAGTTGCTGGTGTGACAGGTGCTACTACTGCTAACTTGACCGGCGTTACGACTGGTGCCAGCTATGTTACCGGCGGAACGGGTGCTACGTTCAACACAACTGGTGGTAACAATGTAACTCTTGGTGGTACTGCTGCCGGCACCACTTCATCAACACTGGTTGTCGCAGGGAACGCAAGCGTCACAGATACAAATAGCTCCAGCTATGGTGCAAATGCTGACGTACTCACTGTTTATGCCACAGGAACTGCGAATGTCACAACGACCGCAACTAATAGCACTATTACAGTAGGTAATACAGCTGACAAACTGCAAAGCCCTACTGGCGCAGTTACTGTTGTTGACAAGACGGTTGCTGGTTCTACAACGTACTACGGCGTTGAGGCTGTAAACATATTCACAAACGGTGCAACATCTGCTTCAGTAACCGGAGCAGGTGGCGGAGCAGGAGCAGTACACATTACTGATCAAGGAGCAACAAACAAACTTGCTACTGTGACATTAACAGGAGTTACTGGTCTGGCGACAATTGCTGCCGACACTGCACTTGCAACAGTAGCAATCAATGACAGCCTGGCAAAAAATGCATTTGGTGCTACTGCTACCGCTACAACGGTTAGTTACCAAGGTGTTGCTGCTAACGCTCTGGCAGTAAATCTGAACGGCGCCAGCAATACTGGAACTGGTGTAACAGACGCTGCTAACCTTACTAAAACCATTAACGTTACGGCAACAGGTACAGTAGCAAACAACATCACGCTGACCGACACAGCTTTAACAGCCCTGTCATTGACAAACAATGGCACAGCAGCTCTCACATTGAAAGGGCTGTCTAATGCCGCAGCAGCAGTTACCGTTGCAGGATCAGGCGCAGTAGCACTTGGTAATCTTGATGCTAACACTGCTCTTCTTTCAATCAATGGCTCTACTGCAACAGGTGCAATCACAGCAGAAATTTTAGCTGGAGGAAGCACAACATTCACTGGTGGCTCAGGTGCGAATGTTTTGCAGATTGACACTGTTTCTGCAGTACCTGTTGCACGTACAGGCACCGCAGCTGCACCAGTAGTTGTTGCTCAGCCTTTCAATGGTGGATCGGGCACAAACAACACGATCATTTTCACGGATGCAATTTCCAACTATACTTTCGGTGGTAATACTGCACCTGCCAACTTCCAGAACATGCAATTGCAATCAAACTTTACGACTGCAGCTACACCTGCACTTATTACAATGGCAAATGGAGCCTACGTCGGTACAGGCAATACATCTGTTGTTATTGGTGGTTTAGTTGGCACGAACACTTCAATCACGTCGATGAGTGCACCGATTGCCCTTAATCTCAAAGCTAGCCCAGGGAATTTTACGAACGCCACTGTGGGCGCCGGTTTTGTAACTGGCGACTTTCCTACTTATGCCCTGAATGGCGCTGCTCCAGTAATCTTCGCTACTGGATCAAATGATGCTATAGGTATTGCGACAGCATTGAATACAGCACTGAATGGTTCAGGTGTTTATTTCACTGCTAATGCCGGTAATACCGTAGTTACTTCCCATGGTAACTTTACGAGCTTAGTATTAGCTGATGGCGTTCACGCATTTACTGGGCAAACTGCAGCAGCATCGAACGCAATCACTTATTCACTGACAGCTGCAGCAGCAACAGTAGCAACAGCAAACAACCTGCCAATCACCATCGGCACAACAACAGCCGCCATTGGTACATCTGCTGCATTGCCTGTAACACTTAATGAGGCAAGCAACCAGACGATTACTGTAACAGCACAGGCAGATAAAGTAACCAGCATGAACTACCTGTCTGTTCTTGATCAAACCTTGGCAGCTGATGCTAATCCTGCAACCAGTATCGTAGTTAAAGGCGCTGGCGGATTGGCACTTGCTTACGGAATTGGTGGCGGCGGTGCTACAAATGCCCTCGCTACAGTTGATGCATCACAGTCAACCGGAAACATTGACACTACTAATGTTACTGGTGCTGCTGCCGGCTTAACAGTCAAAGCAGGTACTGGTTCGCTGACAGTCAAAGGTAGCGCAGCTGGTACCGACACTATCACCGGTGGAATAGGCGGAACCATATTCACAGAAAATGGTCTCTCCACTATTGAAAACATCACATTAGCTTCTGCAGCAACGGTTAACGATACTATCAACTTGGCACAAGCGGCAACGGCCACAGTTGGTAATAAGTCAATCAATGTTACTGGCTTTTCTATAACTGCTAGTCCCACTTCCAGCGATGTAATTAACGTTGGAACTGCAGCGGCAGTCACAGCTGGAGCTTCTCCAGTCACAATTGCCAATCAGACTACAGCTGGTGTGGCTGTTCCGGTTACAACACCAGGAACAGGCGCTGATACCTATACGGTTTCTAACGGTATCATCACTTTCACCGGTCCTGACACGGGTGCTACATTGCTTGCCGACGCAGAATCTATCGTTAATACTAATGTTGGTTTAGTAGCACAAATCGGCGCGTACACTGCTGGTGGTAATACCTATGTGATTACTTCTACAACAACTAAAACAGTTGCTACAGATACTGTAGTAACATTAAACGGTGTGACAGGCGTGCTTGGTTTCGGTACTACAGCCGCCGCCAACAGCATCGTTATTTCCGGTGGTGCACTCACCGACTTTACCGGTACGGCTGACGCAGTTGTTAAAGCAACACCAACTGCAACTTTTGATGAGACCGGTTTTGGTGTTGTCAGCCTCCTTGCAACTGCAACTGGTACGCAGACTATCACCAACTTGGCACCGTCTGCCATTGTTAACTCAGCTGATATTACTGCTAATGGTGTTGTAAACATAACTACGTCTCATCTCGCAGCAGCTACAGCCGGATCTAACAGCCTTACTTTTAATATTACTGATGCTGATACCCATTATGGGACACTGACCTTTAACGGCGACAATGCGTGGACCATCGGCACAAAAGCCGCTGCTGCTGGCAACAGTGTCATCGCTACATTGGTAGACGCAAACAACACTGCAGCAACTCTTAATATCAGTGGTGCAAGTACATTAGGAATTGGGACCATCACAGATTCAGCACTGAAAACTATCAACATCACCGATTCAGCTGCTGTTACACTTGGATCAACCAATACACCACTGTCACAGGCAGGCTTGACCGTTGCACTTAAGGCTGGTGCAGGTACTGCAGCACATAACATTACGTTGAGTGGTGCAAATGATATCGTGACAGTTGCGGATGCAACTACCGCCACCATCACAGATACCGGTAGCGGCCTGACATACACTGACAGCTCCACCACATCACACGTTAATACCGTGGTAGCTTCAGGTTCAGGTAATAACATTACTATTCAGAAGGCCAATACATCTATTAACCTGATCACTGTAGGCGATCATTCAAGTGTTACGCTTAACACTGCAAACGGTGACGTTAGTGTAATAACTATTACTGGCGACGTTGCTGGCGGAACTTCAGCAGCGGTTGTAGCAGGATCCAACTGGACCACTATTACTGGTGCTCATGATGCCGCAGCCTCAGCTGGTACTAAAGTTATAGCTTCACTTGGTGGTGCAGCTAACGCTGCTGATGCGACTGCAGTTAACGTCGCTTCGGCTGGTACTTCATTGGCTGCCGCACTTGATATCGCTGCTGCGCATACGAGTGCCATTGGAACAGCTGCTGGTGATGCATATGTTGACTGGTTCCAGTTCAGTGGTAACACCTATGTAGTTGAACATATTGGTGCTGCAGAGACAGCATTAAGTACAAACGACTACGTTATCAAGCTTACTGGTTTAGTTGATCTTTCAGGACATCTCGCGATCGCCAATACAACAGGTGTAATCGGACTCTAATATTTAGAGTCTCAATCGAATCTCTACTTCACAAACGAAGTGAGATAAAGCAACATGAACACCCTACCCTTACGGGGGTAGGGTGTTTTAAATTAAACCAGAAAGTGGAGAATGTAATGAATACGATTACGATTGATAATAAGGTATATGAATTGGATAAACTGTCTGATGATACGAAAGCACAGCTAAACATGTTGGCAGCAACTGATCAGGAAATTGCACAGTTAAATATGAAACTTGCCATTGCACAGACTGCCAGAATCGCTTATGCAAATGCTGTGAATACCAATCTGCCAAAATCAGTTGATATGTCGGAAGTGGTTGTAGGGAATTTGAAGTAAGATCCGCTGGCATAAACATTAGAGACCCCGTCTTCTACCAAGTAGGCGGGGTCTTTTTACATTTACAGGAAAACCTTTGGGGTCAGGCTTTAAACCTTTGGGGTCAGGCTTTTATTATTGCCTTTAACGATAGCCGGGAACACAAATTGACATAAGCGGAACCTACGGGGTCAGGCTTTTGTTGTTGTCTATATCGCTGGCATCACGAATTGACATAAAAGCCGTTATGAGCTATTTTATCCACACGATCAGTGGTGTGATGCTTTTAGAAGGAGATTGAACATGCCGACAATCAGTATGTTTTTTGGTATCATCATTCATATGTATATTCGTGGTGAACATAATCCACCACACTTTCACGCCATATATGGTGAACATGAGGCACTGGTGGATATTCAGCGTCTTGAAGTTATTGAAGGTAAATTACCCCGACGTGCTTTAGCGTTGGTGTTGGAGTGGGCTAACGAACATCGAGAAGAGCTATTGGAGGATTGGAACTTATGTCGTGCCAAACAGTTGCCAAAGTCAATCAAGCCACTGGATTAATGCCTTCTACGCCATGGAGAGCTTGCGATTTAAAGGTGTTACCAGATTGGAAACTGTCAGTAAAATTTAATGACGGTCTCGTTGGTTTAGTAGATATTACAGATTTAATATATTCTAACGACCCTGGTATATTTTCTGCGCTGCGTGATCCCTCTTACTTCGCACAGGCCTATTTGGACTATGGTTCAGTGGCTTGGCCCAACGGCGCTGACCTAGCACCAGAAACAATGTACAAGGCAATTCGTGATTCTGGAATATGGCGGGTACCTGACTCAGAATGACGGGGAAACCTAGGAAAACCTTCGGGGTCAGCCTTTTATTAATGCCTATTCGCGAATGGCAACACAAATTGACATAAAAGCAGTTTATGAGACAAAAAAATTTCGGTTCTAACGCTGCTGGTTATTTATTTCCTATTATCACTCTGCTGCGCTCGCATTCTTCTCACTTACAAATACAACACCTAAAGGTTGGCGCGGCAAGCGTACCAACGAAACAGCATAATCCGGAATTTTTTCTTGCTCGACTGTACCTTGTATGGTACACATACTTTAAAGGGATTGTTTATGTCTGATATTCATTTAACAGAGATTCCTGTTACATTTTACCGCACTTCTAACGGGGTTGAACCGGTTAGAGAATGGTTGCGGTGCTTACCTGAGGAGGATCGACGATCAATTGGGATTGACCTCGCCACGGTGCAAGTAGGTTGGCCGATTGGCATGCCGTTATGCCGTCCGCTTGGTGGAGGATTATGGGAAGTGCGTAGTAGTTTGCCAAGCCGTCGTATCGCACGAGTGTTGTTTTTTATGCATGATGCGCGAATCGGCATAGTAAATGGTTTCATAAAGAAAACTGATAAAACGCCGCAAAATGAACTTGAATTAGCACGGAAACGAATGAAGGAGATGACATCATGAGCGTGAAAAATCAACATTGGGGTTCATCACTTGAGGAATTTCTGCATGAGGAAGGTATTCATAAAGCTGCGAAGGCTGAAGCTGTGACTCGTGTACTTATGTGGCAGCTTGCCGAGGAAATCCACAAAAAAGGACTTACCAAAACGCAAATGGCTGAACAGATGCACACAAGTCGTTCACAAGTAGACCGTATTTTTAAGGCAAAGGGTAACGTGACAATTGAGACACTCCAACGTGCTGCTGCACTTATAGGGCGTGAACTCCATCTTGAATTAGTTTAGATGATCGATCATCGGTGCTTGGCTTGCATTGGAGGAACACAAGGATAATAAGGGACACTTCCCGGGAGAACCTACGGGGTCAGGCTCTTGTTAATGCCTATTTGTGGGGGTAAAAGAGGAGGTCGGTGCTGGTTAGGAAAACCTACGGGGTCAGGCTCTTGTTATTGCCTTTAACGATAGCCGGGAACACAAATTGACATAAGAGGTGTTTATGGGACAAAAGTGTAACGCACTATTTATTTGTCATTTAATCATTCATTTCGGCCTCATTTTGTTCTATTTGACTTTATGTCGCCTGTTTGCTATTGTCCATCAAAGCCTGAGGTGAGTTTATGTCAACTATTACTTTTGATACACTGAAGTTTGTCACTCGTCTGAAGGACTCAGGACTATCTGAATTTCAATCAATTGCTATTACTGAAGCTTTCCGAGAGGCACATGGTGAAGCCTGAGGTGGCTACAAAAGCTGATATCAGGGAGCTTGAATTGAAATTTGAAGCCCGAATGTCTGAAAATAAAGCAGAACTTGTGCGATGGATTGTTGGCGCAGGTTTCTTGCAAACAGTACTTATTGCTGCGCTGCTGATGAAGCTGATCAAGTAAGAAGAACCTTCGGTGAAAAAATAAGGGGTCAGGCTCTCTTAATGCCTATCCGCGAATGGCAACACAAATTGACATAAAAGCAGTTATGGACTGATTTACACAGTATAAGAATCTACGGGGTCAGGCTTTTGTTGTTGTCTATATCGCTGGCATCACGAATTGACATAAAAGCAGTTTATGAGACAAATAAATTTCAGTTTCACTCTTTAAACTGTTAAGTCAAACATATGAAGTGTTTAACTGATTCTGTTTTTCTTATTTACAATCTTGTGCTACATGATATAAACGTCCGTATGATACTGAACTTCCGTCATAAAGGATTGGCATCTTTTTTCGAGAACGGTCGAAAAAATGGAATTCAGGCTCAACATGAAAAAAAATTACGTCTTATTCTTGCTCGCCTAACGGTTGCATGTGAATCCAGAGATATGAACTTGCCCGGTCTGAGGCTCCATTCTCTTTCAGGTGATTTAAACGGCTGGTTCGCGCTTAATGTATCTGGCAACTGGAGAATTATTTTCCGTTTTCATGGTGCACATGTGGCTGATGTAGACTATCTTGATTATCATTAAAGGAGCATCATTATGATGTACAACCCACCACACCCTGGCGAAGTAATACGCGAACTTTGCATTGAACCACTTGGCATAACAACAAGCCAGACTGCGGCGGCTCTGGGTATTAGCAGAAAAACGCTTTCAGATCTTTTGAATGGTCATTCACGAATAAGCACTGAAATGGCCATGCGTTTGTCTATTGCATTCGACACAACACCTGAAAGTTGGCTATCACAGCAAATGCAGTATGACCTTTGGCAGGCTCGCAAAAAAACTAAAATACTTAAAGTAGAGCGACTAGCGTTGGCAGCGTGATCAACAAGAACCTACGCGGAAGTCTAGCAGAGTCTAACGGAGGAAACCCACTGAAAGAACTTACGGGGTCAGGCTCTTGTTATTGCCTATTTTCGGGGTAAAAGTGGAGGTCGGTGCTGGTTATTTTTCTATCGTTGATTTCCGAATGTCCCACTCCTGCAGTCGCGTTCTGCCTTCTTGAAACACAACATCTAAAGGCGGGCGCGGCAAGCAGCGCCCCTACAAGTCCGCTTATTTCCGAAGGCGGACACGAATTGACATAAAAGCAGTTATGGGGTATTTTACCCATATGTATGTTTGGATTCTTTTATATAAGGAGATTGAACATGCCGACAATTAGTATGTTTTATGGGATTTTAGTATCTATGTATGTATTTGATGCGGAGAAGCACCATCTACCTCACATCCACATTCGTTACAACGAATTTAAGGTAGTAGTTGAGATCCCAAATGGTGACGTCTTGGAGGGAAGTATTCCCTCTCGGCAGATGAAATTAGTGCAAGCTTGGCTGGAACTACATCGTGACGAACTTATGGCAGACTGGTTTCTGGCTACAAACGGCCAGACACCATTTAAGATTGATCCTTTACGTTAAGAGGTTTATATGGCCCCGGATGTGATTAAAGTAAAAACGTTGCCGGATTATTGCATTGAGGCAGAATTTGACACAGGGGAGATCCGCTGGTTTGATATGAAGCCATTTCTTGCTTTTCCTGCGTTTTCTGCACTCAAAGAGGACGGGTTATTTACGCGCGCGTCAGTAGTTTATGGAGCAGTTACCTGGAATGACGAGATCGACCTCTCGCCAGATACGTTGTATTTACGCGGAAAGTCGATTCTCTAACGTAGTTTGTTAAGCGGCATCAATAAACCTCCGGGGTCAGGCTTTTGTTTTGTCCTATATAAATCTACGGAAAAAATAAGGGGTCAGGCTCTCATTAATGCCTATCCGCGAATGGCAACACAAATTGACATAAAAGCAGTTTATGGGACAGATTTTCATACCATTATTTTGTGCAAAGAAAGATGCAGATTTCTTTTTTGACTTCAATATTTTTCTTTGTTACTATCCGGTCAGAGGTGGTTTATGTCTGCTATAACTTTTGACACACATTTATTTGTTCGCAGACTGCGAGAAACGGGAATCACGGAGCCGCAAGCTGAAGTTATAATTGACGTCGTGCGCGATGCCGTTGCGTCTTCAGAGGTTGCCACTAAAAATGATCTTGAAGTTGTGAAGTTAGAGTTGAAGCGTGATATTGAAACGGTTCGTAAAGAAATCGCCGAGACTAAATCAGAATTGGTTCGCTGGGTCGTCGGTGCGGGCTTTTTTCAGACAGTTCTCATCGCTGCACTCTTGATGAAATTGATCAAGTAGGCAGCATTATTGCCATGAAAACCTTCGGGGTCAGGCTTTTATTAATGCCTATTCGAGAATGGCAACACAAATTGACATAAAAGCAGTTATGGAGAATCTACGGGGTCAGGCTTTTGTTGTTGTCTATATCGCTGGCATCACGAATTGACATAAAAGCAGTTTATGAGCTATTTTATCCACATGATGAGTAGCGACCTGTTTTAAGAAGGGGATTGAATATGCCGACAATCAGCATGTTTTATGGAATTATAATAAGCCTTTACTTCTACGATGATGAGAGACATAAGTTGCCTCATATTCATGCAAAATATCAAGGGCAAGATGCTTCTTTTTCAATTATAGATAGCTCAGTTTTGCAGGCGAAATCCCTGTTACTAAAGTACGGTTAGTACAGGCTTGGATTGAAATTCATCGAGAGTCGCTTTTGGCAGATTGGGAACTTGCTGTCAGTGGGCAAACACCATTTACGATTGAACCTTTACGCTAGGAGGGTATATGGAGTCCGTTACTAATGTCATACCTCGAGACGACTTCTTCTTAGAACTGTGGTTCAACACAGGAGATCATCGTTTGTTTGACGCGCGGCCATATCTGAATCGGGGTGTATTTATAAAATTGCAAGACTTAACCCTATTCAAGCAGGCGTTCGTTGCGCTCGATACTGTGTGCTGGCCTGGTGAACTTGATATTGCACCAGAAACCCTTTATGATCTTTCAATACCAATCTAAAGCTCATCTTCTACAGTGAATTTTTGAAAGTTATTCAAAATACGGGGTCAGGCTATCATTAATGCCTATTCGCGAATGGCAACACAAATTGACATAAAAGCAGTTTATGAGACTAATATTTACGATCGTTCCCCCGTTTTTATAGAAAAATAGCAGATAAAATACTTTGACGTAACTGAGTCCCCCGTGCTATTTTTCGACACTATTTCAGTTGAGAGGTGTGTTATGACAAAACTGCAAAAAGACCATTTAATGATTCTGCTTGAATCGATGGACAGTAAAATGCAGATCACATTAGAGGCTGTTACAGCAGTTGATCATAAGATTGATTCTGTAAGAGATGAATTAAAAGAGGAAATAGCCATTCTTGATTGCAAGATAATGGGTTTGAGTAAACGTGTCGACACTATTGACAAGAAAGTAGATGCAGTTGACAAGAAAGTCGATGCAGTTGACAAGAAAGTCGATGCAGTTCACAAAGAACTGACTGCACACCGCAATGATACCGAACAGCACAGCAGTCAACCAAAGCGACCATTAAAGAGAGTCGCTTGAAACCTCAAATAAACCTAAAAGAAAAAAACTACAGTGGAACGTACGGGGTCAGGCTTTTGTTATTGCCTATTTGCAAGGTAAAAGAGGAGGTCGTTGCTGGTTGTTTTTCTATTGTTTCTTTCCGAATATCCCACACATGATGTCGGATTCTGCCTTCTTGAAACACAACGTCTAAAGGCGGGCGCGGTAAGCAGCGCCCCTACAAGTCCGCTTATTGCCGAAGGGTAAACCTCCAGGGTCAGGCTCTTGTTATTGCCTATTTTAGGGGTAAAAGTGGAGGTCGGTGCGGGTTATTTTTCTATCGTTGATTTCCGAATGTCCCACTCCTGCAGTCGCGTTCTGCTTTCTTGAAACACAACATCTAAAGGCGGGCGCGGCAAGCAGCGCCCCTACAAGTCCGCTTATTTCCGAAGGTGGACACAAATTGACATAAAAGCAGTTATGAGGTATTTTCATCTGCATCTTAAACTGTGATCTGTTTTCGCAAGGAGGTTGGTAGTGCCTACTATCAGCATGTTTTACGGAATAATTATACAGATGTTCTGGGTTGACCATTCACCACCACACTTTCATGTGCTTTATGCTGAGTATGAGGCACAATTCAATCTACAAACCTTAGATATTATAAAAGGTGAACTACCAAACCGTGCACGTGTTTTGGTACTTGAGTGGGCCAGTGAACACAGAACCGAACTTATGGAGGACTGGGAATTATGTGCGCGTATGCAAACTCCGAAGAAAATCTCTCCTTTGAAATAGTACCTGCAATCATTCCAAAGGCTGCCTGGAGAGTTGCAGTTGTTTCACTTTTACCAGGATTCAGGCTTTCAGTTCGCTTTAATGATGGAACAGAAGGTACGGTTGTTATGTCTGGATTTATCCATTCGCCAAGAGCCGGCGTTTTTGAAGCTCTAAGAGACGAAAATCTGTTTTCTCAAGTTTCTCTGCACTATGGAGCCGTCACTTGGCCGGGAGATCTCGATCTTGCACCCGACGCCATGTACGAGGATATTTGTAGAACTGGCGAGTGCGTCTTAAAATAAACTGATGCCGCTTTTGAGGGCGGCATCAGGGAACCTAAGGGGTCAGGCTGTTGTTATTGCCTGCAATGCTGGTAACACGAATTGACATACAAACTGTTATGAGACAGATTTCAACCTTAAAACTCTATGAGAGCTTTATTTAAGAAGAAACCAGAAGCTGCAGTGGAACCATTTAGGTCTTTGATTAAATCATTATTTTCATTCCACAATCAATTAAATGCCTGCTAAACACATGATAGCGTGGGGTCATTGTTTGACAATTCTTCCATGTTTAGAAATAACTATGTTTAGAAATAACTCTTGACGATGTATCAATAAATGATACATTACAGTTATGACTTGGACAGTGACTACTCACAGGAAAACTGAAAAGCAGATTAAGAAGCTACCACAGAGGATACAGGATATTCTGACACGTCTGATGCTTGAACTTCAGTTATCTGGTGCTGTACGTGGTAACTGGTCAAGCTATGGCAAGCTGACCGATACACGGCATCATTGCCATTTGAAAGCAGGACAGCCCACTTATGTTGCTGTTTGGGAAGAACGAAAAAATGAGATACGTTTGATTGAGGTGATTTATGTTGGAACACACGAAAAAGCACCATACTAAGCACATTGAGGCACGTTTTGCCGGTACTCCTGATCGTATACGCCGCTTGCGTGAGCTGGCAAAAGAAGCCGGTGTTGAAGATATTACTGACACTCTTTCCATTGAAGAAGTGTTTCCTGAAGTACGTACAAATAAAGGTGGGGTTGTCTTACGTGGCTCCCGCTATAAAGACGATATGACGCAAGAACAGTTGTCAAGAATAAGTGGAATTCCTCGCCCCCATATTTCTGGTATGGAGAGTGGAGCGAGGCCAATTGGCAAAGAAAATGCCAAGAAATTAGCTGCAGCTCTTCATTGCGATTATCGCTTGTTTTTGTGAGTTTAGTGAGTTAGTTGGGGATTCCACGCCAAGTCGACCACTGATTTCGAGCATACGCGGGAGTTTACGGAGTTAGGCTTTTGTTGTTGTCTCTAACGCTGAAATCTGAATTATCAGCGCACGCCAAACGACCAATAAGGAACGAGTCGATTATGAAAAGAACCTACGGGGTCAGGCTTTTGTTATTGTCTGTTTACGTGTGCCATCAGGGGAATACTGTTTGTTATTTTTCTATCGACCGTTTTTGACATAAATGATGTTAAGGGCCAAAGGGACAATGAAATTTTTCAATCGATACGGACATTCCCGTCAATTAATTTCCTTGCCACTACTGCCATGAAACGGTAGTATGTGCACAATGATTACTTCCTTCTATGACAATGAATCCCAAAAAGTGTGGAATGGTGAGTTTTCACGCAAGCTACCAAACGATATACAGCAGGTAGCTAGAAGGAAATTAAGGATGCTGAACAACTCGAACAAGATTGACGATCTTCGCATACCTCCGCAAAATAGACTTGAAAAGCTTTCTAATGATCGAGAAGGGCAGTGGAGTATTCGGATTAACGACCAGTGGCGTGTATGCTTCCTGTGGGATAAAGGTACTGCGTCGCGTGTTGAGATTTGTGATTATCATTGAGGTGATTCTATGGCACAACTAGCAAACGTACACCCTGGTGAAGTTTTGAAAGAAGAGTTTCTTGCTCCAATGGGAATAAGCCAGTATCGGCTTGCAAAGGAGATCGGCGTGACGGAATCAAGAGTCTCTGCCATCTGCTTGAGGAAGCGGGCGATCGGTGCGGATACTGCAATACGACTTGCACGTTTTTTTGGCACAACGGCAGCTTTCTGGCTAGGGTTGCAGGCGGATTATGATACCGAAGAGATTGAAAAGACCATGCACGCTGAACTGAGAAAAATCCATCCGTGGAAAATGGCTGCGTAAGGAAGGAAAAAGGGGACAGATTTATTTATTGATCCTCAAGTAACATCCGCTGGCAACACCCAGTATCAAAAGATGCACTTTCATATTGTCCATGTAATCGTAGAAGAACAGCATCCTTCGTGGATGGGGTAACTACTTCGACTACGGGTATCCCCGTAAAGTGTTTCGAGGCGTGAACCATTATACAAGGACTCGCTTTCAAATATTTCTGAACAATCGGAGCCAACGACGGAGCAAACCCTTCAGGGCAGGTGAGAGCCTGTATGCCGGACTGAAACGCTATGGTCTGGTACCTGTAAAAGCACCGTCTTCAACTCCTCTATAATGCCTGTTGCAAGAAGACCGTCTGTTAGCCGTATGCGGGAAATCCGCACGTACGGTTTGATGAGCGGAAGCGCTGGTTAAGGCCTATACAGCAAGGCTACTAGGGTACCGCCAAACGAAAGAGGCGGAAACAGACAAGCCAAACCTACGGTTGCAGTGGCCTGCTTCCTACTCTACCGTCCATTGGATCAGCATTAGCCTGCTCTTTTTCACACGCCGCCAAAGTCTTGTACAAATTGTGCACCCGCTGCCAGACCAGCGCTTTCGGCAGCGTCATGGCCATCGCCTGCATGCAGCGCTCAAGCCATCCCTGCCGCTGTTGAAGCTGGTGAACGGCTTTCCCTAGATCAACGCTGATTGCTTGACCATAAACAACATTAGTCTTGGCGATAGCCCGGCGTAACAGGGGCAATCGGGGCTGCATCATGGCCAGGTCAATCAGATCCCGACTAAAAACCCCGTCGTCAGCCCAGCGGTCGGAGTTAGCCAGGAGTTTGCTCGCCACCATATCCAGAACCGTCAGGGTGGAAATGCCGCAGACCACATCTTTCGAAGTTGGCGCGGCCAGTTCGATCCGACCTTCCAGAATGATCTCGAATTTGATGGGCTGCCCGGCCATCGAGATCATTGTCCTGATGCCGTATTGATCAGCCCGCATGTCGCGCAGCTGTGTCAAGAAGGGCTGCCCAGTCAGCAAGATGGCGTTAATACCATCACTCCCCTTCAGCAATTGTCGCAAGCTTTGGTAACGGGTTACATCCGACAGCAGAAAGTCGATGTCGACTGACTCGCGGAATTCGCCGAAACGGAGCGCAATTACTGTTCCGCCACCGAACAGGCAACTATGCTCTTTCAGCACTGTTCCGTTCAATGCGCCGAGGACCTGAGCAATCCGTTGGTGAAGGGGACGCTCAAACATGGCTATCGCCCCCCCTCAAACGCCAATCGCAACGCATCGATCAGTTGCCGCTCGTGCAGCGTCAGAGCCTGTTCATCCAGATGTCGCCAATTTCGCTCGTATATGTCCAACGCCTCTTTTGGCGATAATGTATCTGCGCCTTGCACCTGCCATGCGAGTTGCCTAAGCTGCGGATACTCCATCATGTGAATACGCGCTGGTATCCAGCCATCCCGGTCTGTTGCACCGTGCGATTCACTCGAATCTGCAGGCGTGACCACCCCGAAGTTCAAGCCGAGCACAGCCATGGCATTAACGTAGGCACCCATGGTCACGGCCGGTTCACCTTTTTCGATGCGGTGCAACGTAACCCGCGACATGCCCGCAGCTTCTGCTGTCGCGATGGCGCTGATCCGCAGTGCCTTGCGATGAGCACGGATCTGCTGCCCCAGGGCAGCCAGTTGCTCTGCCGTGTTACCGGCGATGACAGGTAGTTTAGATGGCATAGTGTTCCTCATTATATGCAATAAGGCCAAAATGTCAATAACAAGAAACGTATTAAGCCATGCAAGCTATGGGGAAGAGCGTCGGCGAGCGATGGGAGATGCGACACTGGTATTACTGGACGGCAAGCATCGTGTAGCCCTGACTAAGGATGTCGGCCCGATACGTCTTGTCATACAAGGCATGGAAGCGGGCAAGTAATTGAACTGGAATACCTGGGAAAAGAATTTTAGTAATGGAATTAGCAGGGCGCTACAAGAGTTGAATACCAGATTTTAAACCGGTCTTTCCGCTTTTTGCACGAGGAGCGGGATGATGACGACCTTGATTCTACCTTTGCCCCAGAGGCCGATTTTTTTTGCGGCGGCGCGGGAAAGGTCAATAAAATGGAAGGATTTTGAAGCGCACCGGTCGGTGATGGTGACGTGAACTTCCTGGTTGTTTGCTGGATTGACAACCCGTACGACCGTGCCGAGCGGCAGGCTTTCGTGGGCAGCGGTCATTTTGTCCGGATTATAACGATGGCCGGAAGTCGTGCGGCGTCCGTCAAAACGGCGGGCGTAATAGGAGGCAAAACCTTCGACCGATTCGTACGGACTGCTCTGTAACAGCAACTCTTCCAGCAGAACTGTCGTTGGGCGTGAAGCCTCCTGTTGTGGTGCTTCGACAGCGCTCATGCCGGGGTCAGCCCGGGTGCCAGAGACCGCCAGAAACAGGGTCACGACAACGGTTGCAACAGTTATCATATTGGAAAATAAACGATTCATGGCAACGCTTATACCCTGTCTCGACCAGATAGTCAAGTTTTACCCAGATATTCCGCGATTCCCTCACGCAAACCGCGTGGCACAAAGCCGAACACCTGCTGCCATTCGTTCCCTCCTATGCTCTCCTCCAGCAGCATCTGCAGCTGATCCGTTGTAATCGGAAACGGGGGGATCTTCTGAAAAACCGGTATTATCAGCTTCATTAATCCGAGAGGGAGGTGCGGCTTGAGTGGTCGGACACGTCCCAGAACGTCGGCAACCATATCGAGCAGCTCTTCGTAACTCAGCCGGTCATTACCACACAGTTCATACGTTTGGCCGATCGTTCCCGGCATCTCCAGCGCGCGGGTAAAGCAGCGGGCCACGTCATCGGCATGGATCGGCTGCAGACGGTAGCTGCCGCTGCCGATAACCGGCATGACCGGAGCAAGGCGCAGCTGAGATGCCAGCATATTGATAAAGGCGTCATGTGGCCCGTAGATTAGTGACGGCTGGAAAATAGTCCATTCAAGAGCGCTTGCCCGTACCAGTTCCTCCGCCCGCCACTTGGTCTGATGATACGCTGAAACTGCCTGTGGGCGGACTCCGAGCGCCGACATCTGCAGGTAACGGCTGATCCCGCTTCCCGCTGCAGCGGCGAGCATGTTTGCCGTTGCGGAGACATGCATCTTTTTAAAGGTAATCCCCCGGAAAGGAAATTCGCGAATGATGCCAACCAGATTAATAACGGCGTCGCACCCGGCCACACTTTCGGCGAAGCTCTCCAGTCGGGTAACGTCCCCGGCAACCTGTTCGGCGTTCCCTGGCAGCGTTCTGCGGCTATGTACAAGCAGCCGTACGCTATGGCCGCTCTTCTGCAGCTCCGCAACCAGATGCTCCCCGACAAAGCCGGTACCCCCGGCGATAAAAATCTTCATGGCGACTCCTTTTCTGAGCGTATCCGGTTACGCCTGTTTCTGAATCACCAGCAGCAGTGTTACCAGCAGTGGGAAACAGTTGATATAGGGGAAGAGCAGCTGGCCGGAGCGAAACAGGGAGAAAAAAATGATCGGCAGGGGAAAGAGGGCATACCAGAGTGCACCGGGCCGGACAATGAGCCCAAAAGCCGGCAGCAGCATAGCCGCAGCAGAGAGCGCCACTATCCAGAGCCAAAAGAAGGGGCTGCTGCCGGCGATGGTTCCTTGTGTGCTGAACAGCGGGATTCCGGCCTGTCGATAATCTTCAGCGTGGCGACGCTGGAACAGCCAGAAATGCGGGACCTGCCACAGGAATAGCAGGCCCGCGAGGGTGATGATCCGGTAATCTCCCGGATGACCGCCGGCCAGGCTCCAACCGATCAGCGGTGGAAACGCGCCGCAGAGTGCTCCGAGCGGCAACGCCAATGTCGTTCTTGTTTTCAGGGGGGTGTAGACGGCCAGATACCAGACCAGAGCCGCCGCTCCAAGGAGTGCGGCCACGGCAGAGCCGACGGCACCGAGCAGCATAAAACCGAGCAGTATCGCGATGGCACCTGCTGCAGAGGCGCCTGTTGGCGTCATTACCTGCTGTGGAACCGGCCTCATTCGTGTCCGCAGCATTCTGATGTCCAGATCGCGCTCCAGAGCCTGATTCAGGGCGGATCCGCCGGCGGCAAGAAGTGAGACTCCGGCAAATGCAGTCAGGGCGGTCAGGATTTCGCCCGAGGAAGGGAACAGAAGATAGCCGGCCAGGGCGGATACGCCATTTAAGAGTGACAGCTTCAGCCGGAATAATGTGGCACATGCGCGGATCATTTTACGCTCTTTATAAACTCGACCAGTGCCGTAACCTGCTCATCCGGCATATCCGGATTACCCGGCATGATCGGCGGGAAACCATCCACAATCGTCGCTGCCGGCAGTCGGATTGACTCCTTCAGAAACGCATCGTCGGCGGTCACAACCAGTGACTTGCCATCCTTCATAACGGTAACCTGGCTGGTAAAGAGCCCTCTGAAAGTCGGCCCGACCCCTTTGCTGCCATCCAGTGAATGGCAGGCAAGGCACCCTTTCGCCGTCGCCAGTTGTTTGCCGTCAAGATGAGCGCCCTTGTCCTCGCCGCCGGGTCCATGTTCAAGCCATTCCGCGAAATCCTTCTCCGGCAGCGCTTCCACCGTGGTGACCATCGCCGCATGTTGCGTACCGCAGAACTGGGAGCAGAAGAGATCATAACTGCCCGGCTTTGTTGCCACGAACCAGGCGTAGTTGCTCATCCCCGGCACAACGTCGCGCTTGACGCGAAAGGCGGGGAGGAAAAACCCGTGGATGACATCTTTTGAAACCAGTTCAACCCGTACCGGTTTACCGACCGGCACATAGAGCTTGGGAGCGGTTTTGCCCCCCTCGTAGGTGAACTCCCAGGACCACATGCGTGCCGTGGCGGTCACCGGAAGTGCCCCTTTCGGCACCGTCCGCAAAACCAGGTACTCTTTCCAACCGTACCAGAACATTGCCAGCACCAGCAGCGTCGGCAACACGATCCAGACGATTTCCAGCCAGAGGTTGCCGTCTGCCTGAGAAGTTGGTTGCGGCGAACGGGAGCGATGGTAGCGCAGCACGAAAAAGAGCATGACCAGTGTGATGCCGAGCAGCAGTACCAGGCAGGCGCCGAAGATGAACATGAAGACCGGATCGATGGCCTCAGTCGTGGTTATGAGCGGTAGTTGGTTCATATCTTTTCCGTCACCGGTAGAGTACGTCAAAAAAAGTAAGGCCGATAAAAACAGCCAGAGTCACCAGCGCCAGGAACAGCAGCCAGCGCAACAGGCGTCCTTCATATTTCATATGCATGAATACTGCAATGACCAGACCTGACTTGACACAGGCAATGACCAGCGCGCCGAGGACCTTGTAACCACCGAGGTTCACGCGGGTGATTGCCACGGTCAGAGCGGTCAGCGCCAGAAGAATCAGCCAGATGGCAATCAGCTTACTGTAGCTTACAATGTGATGGTGTTCGTTCATGATCCTCCCTTCACAGAACCAGATAATACAACGGGAAGATGAAAATCCAGATCAGGTCAACCAGATGCCAGTAGAGCGCGCCGTTCTCCAGCAGGATATAGTTGTCGGCATTGACTTCACCGGAGCGGACTTTTACTCCGATCCAGGTTAGCAGGGCTGCGCCGATCATGACATGAAGTCCGTGAATGCCGGTAGAAATGTAGTACAGGCTGAAGAACACCGATTCGCCTGGGGCACCGGCTTTCAAATGCTCGGAACCGGGATAGATGCCATGCCCGATCTTGGCGCTCCATTCAAAATATTTTATGACCATGAAGCATGCGGCGCAGAGTACCGTTCCTCCGAGAAGCGCCACGGTGCGCTTGAGTTCGCCCCGCTGCACGGCGGTAACCGCCATGGCGGCAGAGAGGCTGCTGGTGAGCAGGATGGCCGTGTTTGCCGTGCCCATGATCCAGTTGAGTTGGGTACCCCCTGCGGCAAACTCGTGCGGATAGCGCTTGAGATACACCGCGTAGAGCAGGAACAGCCCGCCGAACAGCAGCAGTTCGGTAAACAGGAACAGCCACATGCCAAGCTTGGCGCCGAAGTCATCTTTATGGAGGTGGCCGGTCATCTCTCCACACCATTGAAGTCGTACGGTCCGTGTGTCACGACCGGTTCCTCGATAAAGTTCTCGGTCGGCGGCGGCGTCGGAACACTCCACTCAAGGGATGCTCCTCCCCAGGGGTTGCCTTCAAACGGTACGCCCCACCAGAGTCCCCGAAAGAGGTTGACCAGCATGATGACCAACCCTGCAGCCAGAATCCAGCTCCCGATTGTCGCAACCAGGTTGAGGTTGGCAAATTCCGGCAGATAGTCGTAGTAGCGGCGCGGCATTCCCTGCATGCCGAGGACCTGCATGGTGAAGTAGAGGATGTTGAAACCGCTGAACATGAGGGCCCAGGCGACGACTGCCGGTTTTTCGGCATAGCGGCGGCCGTAAAATTTAGGCAGCCAGTAGTGCATGGCCGCAAAAAAAGCAAATGCAGTGCCGCCGAACATAACGTAGTGAAAGTGACCGACCACGAAATGGGTATCATGGACGTGGATATCAGTGGCGGCAGCGCCAAGGATCAGGCCGCTCAGGCCCCCGATGGAGAAGAGCAGAATGAAGGAGAGGGCGAACAGCATCGGGGCTTCCAGAGAAATCGACCCTTTGTAGAGAGTGGAAACCCAGTTAAAGACCTTGATGGCTGAGGGAATGGCGACAACGAAGGTCAGAAACGAGAAGACCATGACGGCGGTATCGCTCATGCCGCTGGTGAACATATGATGCCCCCAGACCAGAGAGCCGGCGGCAGCAATGGCAACACTGGAGAAGGCGATCATTTTATAGCCGAAAATAGGTTTGCGGGAAAAGACCGGGATGATATCCGAAATGATTCCCATCGCCGGCAGGATCATGATGTAGACCGCCGGGTGGGAATAGATCCAGAACAGATGCTGGTACATGACCGGATCACCTCCTCTGGTCGGATCGAACAGACCGGCACCAATGATCCTTTCAGCCATGACTAATACCAGGGTGATTGCAAGAATCGGCGTTGCCAGAATCTGCACCCAGGCAGTGGCATAGAGCGACCAGGTGAAGAGCGGTATGCGTCCCCATGACATTCCTTCCGTCCGCAGGCGGTGAATAGTGGTAACGAAGTTAACCCCGGTCAGGATTGATGAGAAACCGACGATGAACACTCCGAAAACCGCCAGTGAGACGTTAGTGCCGGTGCGGGAACTGAAGGGAACGTAAAAAGTCCAGCCGGTATCGGGCGCGCCGCCACCGCTGAAAAGTGACGTGAGTACAATTACGGCGCCGATGATATAGAGCCACCACGAAAGGAGGTTCAGGCGCGGGAAGGCGACATCGCGGGCGCCGATTTGTATCGGCATGACCAGATTGCCGAACGCACCCGGTATGCCGGGAATGATAAAGAGGAAGATCATGACCACGCCATGCACGGTAAAGAGCGCGTTATACGTCTGCGGCCCCATGATAGTCCGCCCCGGTGCCATCAACTCGATGCGGAGCAGCAGGCCCAGCAGCACTCCGACCAGAAAGAAACCGAAGGTCGAATAAAAGTAGAGGAAACCGATCCGTTTGTGGTCGGTGGAGAAGATCCAGGAGGTGATGCCGGTTTTGCCGGTATCGTTCCAGAAACTGCTGCCGGTGGCATGGTGTACAGGTGCGTTCGAAGCCATTAGGTCCTCGGATCAAGTTTTTTACGTTTTTTGCCGGTCACTATTAAAAAAGCCAAAAATCCGCCGGTGCAGACGATGACAACAGTAGCACTAACTCTGAGGAGATTAAAAGCATATGTTTTCTGTTCCGGATCAAAAGTAAAACAATAATCCACAATCTTCCGGATAGTGGTGCCAGAGGTGCCGTCCCGAGCCTCGATCAAAGCGAGGGCAAGATCTTTGGGGAGAAAGGTTGTGCCGTACAGGTACCGCACGATTGTTCCGTCATTGGTGATGATAAGGCTGGCAGATGGATGGAGAAAATCCCTCCCCTTGCGTTGAAAACCGTACCCGGCAGCTGTCGTAAATTCCCTGATGTTAGCAGCGTCTCCTGTCAAAAAGCGCCAGCCGTCCTGTGGAAAGGGGGCGTGCATCGAGGTCAGATAGACCCGCTTGAATTTGGCCGCCAGCTCTGGAGGGTCGTTTTCGTCAAAGCTGATGGAAATAACCCGGTACTCCTCGCCCGGACGGCTCTTAATCTTCGGAAGAGCCTGCGCCAGGCCCCATTGGAGGTTATAGCAGACATTCGTGCAGTTGAAGTAGACCGGCAGAATAATAGTCGGGCCGGTCACCAGCTCGGACAGTCGCACCGGTCTGCCAGCCTCGTCCCGAAAGGTGATGTCCAGCGGAACTCTGGAGCCAAGATGCTCCGTGAGACCGACCGGCAGCTCCTCAGCGTCAGCCGTATGCGCGCCGCTGTACGCAAAGAGTACCATCAGCAGCAGTGACACCTGATACAAGAGCGCCATTGAAGGCGATCCGAAAAGTCGGGTGGTGATGTCATTCATACCAGTATCCTTTGCTATCCGGTTGCAGCGAGGGTTATCCAGGCAGTGACTATATATCGAATCAGTTTTCCTGCTGCAACCAGCAGCGAAAACAGCCCGAAATTTACCCGCAACATGCCTCCGACGAGGCAGAGTGGATCACCGACAATCGGCAGCCAGGAAAATAACAGCGAGAAGGCGCCGTAGCGTCGGTAATAGCCGTGTGCCCGCTCCTGCTGCTCCGGTGAAACGCGCAGTACCCGTTCAATCAGCCAGTTCCCACCTGCGATTCCGATCAGATATGTAACAACTGCCCCCAGATAGTTGCCGACAGTGGCAGTGGCAACCGTTGACAGCGGATCGTAGCCACCCGTCAGCATCATTACCAGCAGCCACTCTGAGCCAAGCGGCAGCAGCGTTGACGCGAGAAAGCTCATGAAAAAAAGTGTGACGTAGCCTGGTTGGTTGAGCCAGTCATGCAGCATGACAGTATATGTCAGAAATTGATTGTCAAAATGGCTCAAATCGTTACAATGTCCCCATAATTCTATCTCATAATGCGGACATTGTAGCGATAAAATCAGTTTCGGCAAGGGGGAATAATGCTGAAAGGAAAACCGGCTAAAAAATATTCACAAGCGGGGCGGTTACATTCGATCATCCGGTTGCTGGAGACCAGGCGTGGCCTGACTCTGGACGAGCTGGCGGAAGAGTGCGACGTCGACCGGCGTACCATTCACCGCGATCTGAACGCGGTGGAACAGGCCGGGTATGCGTTGACAACGGAGTGGAACAACGGGAAAAAGGTCTATCGCTTTCTGACCAAATCCCGCAATCTTCCCCCGATTACCTTCACTCTGCCGCAGTTGATGTCGCTCTACCTGCTGCGCTCACTCGGCGCTCATCTGGCCGGTACGCCGTTTCAGGCCGAGATTGACGAGCTGTTTAAAAGCATTCATTCGGTGCTTCCCGACCGTCATGCGGCGCATCTGGAACGGATCGCGCGAGTTTCGCTGCCGCTGTCGCACGGGGCGCGTGACTACTCACCGTCAGCCGGCTTTGTGGGTGATCTGCAGAAAGCTCTGCTGCAGCAGTACCGAATCCGGCTGAAGTATGCCAAGAAAGGAAAGAATGAGGTCGATGATTACGAGGTTGACCCCTATACCCTGGTTTTTTACAAGGGGGGAATTTACCTGTTGGGGAACGCCCACAACCGTGCCGGCATGCGCCTGTTTGCCCTGGAGCGCATCCGGGGGGTAGAGATCACCCGCCAGCGTTTTGAGATTCCGGACAGCTATCAGCCGGAAGCCCATTTCAGCAGCGCTTTCGGGCTGGTGAGCGATTCCCCGATGAAGGTACGGGTGCGTTTTTCTACGGAGATTGCACACGCGGTCAAGGATCGCATCTGGATGCCGGGGCAGAAGGTCAGCACCGATGGCTCAGGGAGGGTGGTCGTCGAATTTGAGGCGTCGGGCCTGATGGAGTTGGTCTCATGGATTTTGTCCTACGGCATATATGCCGAGGTGCTTGAACCGGCTGAGCTGCGAAAGGAGGTCAGGCGCCAGGTGAAAGAGATGCGCGAGATGTACCGGGGTAAGGAGAAGGATATGGAAAAGGTCGAGAAAAAGGGTAAACGTGTTTAGTTGAAAAGATCGACGCCATTTGCTGTAAAGTAGATTGATTATAATAAATGCAATTTATTTATGACAGGATCCCTCTATTATGACTGATACCACCCCACTCAATGACATCATCACCGCTCGCATCAACGAGCGGGGGCGCATCACCTTTGCCGACTTCATGGCCGCCTGTCTCTACGAACCGGGGCTCGGCTACTATACCTCGCCGGGGCGGAAAGTCGGCGCCGAGGGTGATTTTTATACCAGCATCACCGTCCACGCCGCCTTCGGTCGGGTGATCGCCCGCGAAATAGCCCAGATGTGGCGCAGCATGGGTAGTCCGTCCGGGTTTACGCTGGTGGAGTGCGGTGCCGGCAACGGTCGTCTGGCCTGTGATGTCATGGATTTTCTGGCGGAGCACGAGCCTGACATGTACGGGGGACTCCGCCTGCTGCTGGTGGAGCAGGAGCCTTCGCTTGAATCGGCGCAACGCGAGATGCTGAATACCTATGCTGACCGGCTCGACTGGCTTTCCCCTGATGAGTTTGCCTCAGGAAGTTTTACTTTCAGCGGCTGTCTCTATTCTAATGAACTTATCGATGCCTTGCCGGTTCATCGGGTGGTTATGACCGCTGAAGGATTGCGCGAGATCTACGTTACCTGCAAGGATGGTGAGTTTGTCGAAGAGGCAGGAGAGCTGTCTACTCCCGAGATTGCCGCCTACCTGGAACGTGTCGCTGTGGAACTCCATCCCGGCCAACAGGCCGAAGTCAATCTGAACGCTCCCAAATGGCTGGCCGCAGCAGCGAAAGCGCTCCAGCAGGGTTTCATCCTGACCGTCGATTACGGCTATACCGCTCCTGAGCTCTACACACCACGCCGCAAGCTTGGCACTCTTCTCTGTTACTATCGCCACCAGACCGAGGAAAATCCCTATCTCCGCCTGGGGCTGCAGGATATTACCACACATGTCGATTTTACAACTCTGATGAAGTGTGGTGAACAATCCGGGCTGCAGAACGAATGGTTCGGAGAGCAGTACCGCTTTCTCCTCTCAGCCGGTATCGTCGAGGAGATTGAAAAGATTGAGCGCTCTAAAGTATCCGAGGAGGAAAAGCTGCGGCTCCGTTTGACCCTCAAAAAACTGATCCTGCCTGACGGTGGTATGGGTGAGACCTTCAAGGTGCTGATCCAGTCCAGGGGAATCAATGCTCCCCAACTGCTCTGCCGGCGCGGCATCGGAGGGTAAATGGCAGAGCTAGATGGTGCAGAACTAAAGGGGATAATCTTCGATCTCGACGGTACCCTGTATGTGTGCGATCGCTTTGCCGCCGAAATTCAGGCAGCGGCTTCCGCCTATATTGCCGCTCTCAAACAGATAAGCTCTACAGAGGCAGGCCTTATAATGGCTGCGGCCAGGTTGAGGCTCACGGAAGAGAGCGGTACCGTTCAGACGATATCTGCGGTTTGTACCGAGTTGGGCGGGAATGTGCCGGATCTCCATTATTTCTTTGAGCAAAACCTGCAACCGGAAGCCTACCTTGTCCGCGATGAACGTGTGATTCGCCTGCTGGAGCGCCTTGCAGAAAAGTTTTCGCTCTCCATTTACACGAACAACAATCGTGTCCTAACGACCCGTATTATGAACTTTCTTGGGTTGGACGGCTTGGTTGACGATATTTTTACCATTGATGATACGTGGCGGGGCAAACCGGATGAGGACGTGGTACGCAGGGTATTGGCGTTGCTCGACCTCTCTCCACGCGAGGCGCTGTTTGTCGGAGATCGCTATGATGTCGATCTCCGTCTGCCGGAACAGCTTGGCTGTCCCGTGTATTTGAGTCAGAATCTGGAGCAGTTGCTGCGGCTGGAATATCTCATCACTCCAAATGGAATTACTCCTTCCGCAGATATTTCAAAAGTTCCAGCAGATCCTCCGGCGGTTCAGTCGTAAACTCCATATACTCTCCCGTCGACGGATGGATGAAGCCGAGACAGCGGGCGTGCAGCGCCTGACGGCCAAGGCGGTTGATAATGCCGCGCAGCTTGGTGTCGGGAATGTTGTTGCAGCGTCCACCGTCCGGGTAGAGCGGATCTCCCAGCAGCGGGTAGCCGGCTTCGGTCAGATGGACCCGGATCTGGTGCGTCCGTCCGGTCTCAAGCCGCAGCTCCACCAGAGAAACCCTGCCGTAGCGCTCTTTTACCTTCCAGCGTGTCACCGCATTTTTCCCGTTTTTGGCCTTGCTGGACATGCGTAGTCTCTCGGTTGGATGGCGCCCGATGATCCCCTCTATTCTTCCGGTATCCTCCGGTGGAGAACCGTAGATCAACGCCTGGTAGATACGTTTGACAGTGTGAGCGCTGAACTGCTCTGAAAGTATCTGATGGGCACGGTCATGTTTTGCTGCCACCAGTACGCCGGAGGTTCCCTTGTCGAGGCGATGGACGATGCCGGGGCGCAGTTCGCCGCCAATTCCGGCCAGATCACTGCAGTGTGCCAGCAGGGCGTTGACCAGTGTGCCACTGGTGTTGCCTGCTCCAGGGTGCACCACCATTCCGGCCGCTTTGTTGATAACGATCAGGTCGCTGTCCTCATACAGCACATCCAGCGGGATAGCCTCGGCCAGTGGTTCGGCAGGCAACGGCGGTGGAATATCGACATCGATCTGTTCCCCCCCCTTTAGTTTCAGGGAAGTGCGTACCTGCTTGCCATCAACCAGTACATGACCGGTTTCTATGAGTCTCTGGACCGTCGCCCTGGATTCGCCAATTGCGCGACCTAGAAAAAGGTCAATTCTGGTTGGTTCGTGATCCGGGGAAAATATGAGTGAATGATGATTCAATGTAAACCTCTTCCCTGACAAACAGGATAAATGCGTTACTTGCTCAAAAACAGCAAAGGCGCACCGAAGCTAGGTACGCCTTGCAGTAATAGTGTGTGTGGCGATGAGTTACCAGATGGAGGATTCTATCTTCCCGGCCCGTTTGATCAGAACATCCACCACGGCCGTTCCATAGATGACTTCCGGATTGACATCGGCGGAAACCCGGGAGAGGAAATGCTGGCGTCCCTCTTCAAGTTCCTCTTTGAGGAGATCAAAAATAGTGTCGTTTTTAATACCGTCCTCGACCTTTTCCTTGTTATACATGGCCACGTCGGAGAGAATGGCCCTGGCCAGTCGCTTTGCCTGATCCGGATTATCAATCAAGTTCATGGATGATGTCCCTCATGGAGTAAATTATCGGCACCATATCACTATTTTATGCGTAATGCAAAGTAGATGCTTGCATCACCGCGCTGAACCAGCATTGTCAGGCTGCCGGTCCGGCTTGCCTGTTGAATCATCCTGGCATATTCCGTTGTATTTGCCGTCCTGGTGCGATTAATCGAAACAATTACGTCACCCCGTTTAATGCCGGCTTCCGCGGCCGCTCCGCCCCGTACCGCATCAATGACAACAACGCCGCCACCCTGTTCACTGTTTTCAACGATCAGGCCGAGCAGATCGGCTTCACCCTCCTGCTGGTCTCCCCCACGCTCTAATTTTTTACGTTGTTTGGGCGCAGTGTCGGCGCTTGCCAGGGTAATGCCCAGTTCAAGTGCTTTGCCGTCACGGATGATGGACATTTTGGCAACTTTGCCGATCCCTGCTTCGGCAACGAGTCGCTGAAGATGGGAGGGGTCCTTCACTTCACTGCCGTTCAGTCCGATAATAACGTCACCTTGTCGAACTCCGGCCTTATCGGCAGGGCTACCCTTGATAACATCATTAATCAGCGCGCCTTTAGCCTCTTTCAGGCCGAATGATTTTGCCAGTTCTTCGGTTACCGGCTGGATGGTTACGCCCATGTAGCCTCGACTGACGCTCCCTTTGGCAATCAGCTGGGAGAAAATCGGCTTGGCCATGTTAACCGGGATCGCAAATCCGATTCCCTGTCCCGCCGCAACGATAGCGGTGTTAATGCCAACCACCTCTCCGTAGACATTAAGAAGCGGTCCGCCCGAGTTGCCCGGGTTGATGGAGGCATCTGTCTGAATAAAGTTTTCATACGTTTCAATGCCCATATTGGAGCGCCCGGTTGCGGAGATAACGCCGACCGTCATGGTGCGGTCAAGCCCGAATGGATTGCCGATAGCAATGGCCCATTGTCCAACTTCAAGTTTGTCGGAATCTCCCAGAACTGCAGTTGGAAGATCAGAGGCATTGATTTTGATAACAGCGATGTCGGTTTTCTGATCCCCTCCAACCACTTTGGCATCATATACCTTGTCGTTTGACAGTTTGACCTGAATGCTTTCGGCATCACGCACCACATGGTCGTTGGTCACGATGTAGCCATCCTTGCTGATCAAAAAGCCGGAGCCGAGGCTTTTGCTCTGGCGGGTCTGCGGGCCTCCGAAAAAATCTTCGAAGAAAGGGTTGGCTTCAAAAAAAGGCTGGATGACTTGTTTCCGGCTGACTGTTGAGATGTTGACAACCGATGGCGTCACTTTTTTTGAGACATTACTAAATGCCCGCTGAGTGGCGAGAATATCGATCGGCACATCTTTTACCGGGGGATCGGCTTCGCCGCCTTTGCGATTTGATTCGTGAAAAAGAGGCGCTTCGTTTTTTTGACTACATCCACCAAGAGGCGAAACGATCAGCCAGGAGGCGGTCAGCAGGAAAGAGATGCGGAGAAGTGTTTTCATTTCGGACGTCACCAGCCTCAAACGGTTTCGAGTTAACATACCGAAACAATAGTTAAAGTCTCCCGGTGTGTCAACGGAATTAACACGGAATAAAAACGTGAAACGGAGTGAAACAATTCCCGTTCTATACAGCATAATTATGTTATTGAATCGCCGCTCTGTTTGTGTAAAAGTATCCCATCAAACAAACAGTTGCCGGGAGTGTATATGACGACAGACATCAAAGCTCAGATCAAAGAATTCCGCATCGGGGAGAAAATCAGAGGGCTGCGGCAGCAGAAGCGGCTGACCCTTCAGGAGTTGTCTGAGCTGACGACCCTTTCAAAGCCACTGTTATCACAGATCGAAAACCAGCAGGTTATCCCCCCGCTGGCTACTCTGCTCAAGATTGCCAGGGGGCTTAAGGTCGATATTCACTTTTTCTTTGCGGACGCCGCCAATAGTCAGAAATATGTGCTTACAAGACGCGAGGATGTTCGGGAGGATGAAAAGGTGCTGCGACAGGTAGCAAACCAGACCTCCCGACCGTACACATATCATTCCCTGGCTCAGGGACTGCGTCACAAACATATGGAGCCGTTTCTGGTGGAATTTGAAAACAGGGAGTGGGATGATTCGCTCTTCTTCAGGCATGAGGGTGATGAAGAGTTTATTTATATCATTTCAGGTGAACTTGATTTTCACTACAACAGTGAAGTTCTGCGGATGCGGGGCGGCGACAGCATCTATTACGATTCGAGTCAGCCGCACGGCTGGGTTGCGGTCGGTGAAGGGAATGCCCGGGCTGTGGCGGTTATGTACACGAAGGAATGATCTGTAAATGAATTGCCGTTCTATGACGGGGCGGAATTATTTCCCGCCCCGTTTTTGGGCCTACTCCACTCTTTCAGAGTCCTCGCCCGTTCCACCACAGGGGGGTGCGAGTAGTAGAACCCCGCGTAGAGCGGGTGCGGAAAGAGGTTGGAAAGATTTTCCGCCGACATTTTGACCAGTGCGGATGCCAGATCCTCCGGCTTTCCGGTCAGATCGGTCGCATAACGGTCGGCTTCCCATTCGTGGCAGCGGGAGCGCCAGGCCGAAAAAGGGCCAAGCGGGAACAGTGCCAGCGAAGCAACAAAGCCGAGTACAACCATTTTCGCCGGCAAGGAAATATCAGCCGACAGGCCCAGCATTCCCGGCAGTCCAGGCCAGGCGAGTAGTTTGAAACCGAGCCACGATCCTGCGAGCGCCATGAGCTCCGCCCACAATAAACGTTTCCAGATATGCCCTTTTTTCCAGTGGCCGATTTCGTGCGCCAGTACGGCGACAATTTCTGCGTGACTCATCTGTTTGATCAGGGTGTCATAGAGAACAATACGTTTGACTTTACCAATGCCGGTAAAATAGGCATTGGAGTGCCTGCTCCTCTTTGACGCATCCATCTGCAGAACCTTCCCTACTTTTAATCCCGCCTTCTCCATCATAACGCGGATGTCGTCCTCCAACCCCGGTTCAGTGACCGGCTCATATTTGTTGAAAAGCGGCTCGATCACATAGGGTGAAATGAACATCATGAACAGGCTGAAAAGAGCCATGAAGCCCCACATCCAGAGCCACCACTGCTGCGGACTCCAGTTGATTAGCCAGAATACAACCGTTATCAGGAATGAGAGTAGAACAGCACCGATGGCCTGCGATTTGATGAAATCCGTAATCCAGATGCGCGCAGTCGTCGTGTTGAAGCCGAACTGCGCCTCAATACGGAAGGTACTGTACAGATCAAATGGAATGCCGAGTAGCGTTGATGCCCAGGTCATCAACAGAAAAAAGAGAATGGCTGAAAGAATCGGTGCTGAGCTTAACAAACGGATGAAACTGTCATACGCCGCAATCAGGCCGCCGAAAAGGAAGATGAGCAATAGAGCATTGTCGAAGAGCGAATCCCACAAACCAAGACGGCTCGAGGCAAATGTATAGGCTGAACTTTTACGCAGCTTCTCTGCATCGATAGCGCCATCAAATCCCTCCGGCACCACGCTGCCATGTAGTTTAAGGTGCTGCAGATTGATATAGCGGAGCCAGTAGGTGAAGGCGGTGATGGCAGCGAAGAGAGTAAAGAGGGTAAGCTTCATGAGCGGTCTATCCTTTAGAAAATAACAAGGGCGAAGCACGCTTCGCCCTTGAATAGCTGTATATCGCAGATAATATCAGATGAGGTTAATAACTTCTTTCACACATGTATCGATCCCGTCAGCGACCTCGGATATACGTGTTGCCAGCATATAGGCCGGCGTTGTTACCAGCTTGTTCTTCCGGTCTATTACAAATTCAGTTACCGGGCAGACCTGATGAGTCGCTCCGGTCTTATCTATTTCGGCGGCGGTACCGGCATCGGTGCCGACCGTTACGGTCGGTGAGAATTGCCTGCCCAGCACTGCGGCAACAAGGGCAGGCGCAATGCAGATCGCTCCGATCGGCTTTCTGGCCGCTGCCATCTCCTTCAATAACCGTGAGACATCCGGATTGACGGAAGCTGAAGCTCCTTTCAAAGCAAAATCGCAAAGATTTTTAGCCGCTCCAAAACCTCCCGGGAAAACAATCGCGTCCAGTTCGGTTGCTGTGACCCCTTTGATATCACGTATCTTGCCACGCGCGATTCGGGCCGACTCTGCCAGCACACTACGCTTTTCTCCGGTTTCCTGCGAGGTCAGGTGATTTACGACTGATAAATCGATATTTGGCGCCATGCAGACCGCTTCGCATCCCTGACGATCGATTGCCAGCAGAGTGAACACCGCTTCCTGAATTTCACTGCCGTCAAATACGCCACACCCTGATAAGACCACTCCGATTTTTTTCATAACTATTCCTCCCTGTTGTTGGATTTAAAGGAGCTTGATCAGGTGCAATTGTGCCACAACCCCGGCAGAAGGCAAGCGGGAATTCAGGTTCTGAACAAGATCTCCGCATTCCATTTTAACTCAAAATCGGAGTCACCAGACGTACAGCGGGATTAAGACGGCGGCCATGACACAGGCGGACGGGAGAAACAGGCGGTGATACACTTTGGTTATATCAGCCTGGAAATATTCGATGGTCAATACGTAACAGAGATGAATCGGCGAGAGCATCACTCCGGCAAAACCGGCGCCAAACGCCAGGGCAACGAGTGCCGGGGAGGGCGCTGCGGCGCCCATAAGGGGAAGCAGCAGTGGAAAGGTAATGCCTACAAAGCCGACTGTCAGGCCGGTCATGACGCCGGCGATAAACGGAATCAAAAACAGCAGCAGATGTACCGGCATTCGGGATGCAGCGAAAAAAGCGGAAATCCCGCCGAGGGCGCCGGTAGCCCGGAGCACTTCCTGAAAGATCATGATGCCGATTACTAGGAAAAGAGCCTTTCCCGAAACACTCTCCCGCAGGTTTTTCAGTATCATGGCGGGTGTGTAGCGGTGATACCCATACAGGGAAATTACTGCTCCGCCTAGAGCCAGCGCAGCGTTGACACGGAAAATTACCACCAGCAACAGCGCCAGGATGATCGGGGAGATCAGGGAAAAAAAGGTTAACAGCTCCCGTTTGCGGTTGGCTGGAGGGGGGACGGACTCCTGCCGGCCTATGCCGCGAAAACAGAACAGTACTCCCCAGCCGATAACTGAGAGGGCAAAGGGGAGGTTGGCAACGAACAGGGTCTGCGTTGAAAGCCCGGTGATGCCGGCCGCGAGGATTATTCCGGGGTAGAGCGGAGAGACGTACTCCCAGATGTGGCGGTACCAGTAGTTTATCAGTGCTTTCTGTTCAGGGTTGATATCTGCTTCACCCGCAGCTTCATTAACCATGGGAGCGGAGAACACCGCCCCGCCCGGTGAGGGGAGCATGCCGATCATCGCCGGCATGGCGGCCATGACAAAGCGCCGGTCTGGAATAGCTGTCGAGAGCGACGTGACCATGCGCTTAAGCATCCCGGTGGTACGCAGAATATTCTCCATCACCATCGTCAGCATCAGGGTTATCGTCATTTCAAGAGATTTCGGAGCAAAAACGCCAAGGTTTGCTGCTTTAAGGAATACAAGAGGGGGAGTCAGGTACATAACTCCCAGTGCAACGGCACCGATCGGCATAACTGCCGACATCGACACTTTGCGTCGGAGGAGAACAATAATCAGAATCAGGACAGCGGTAGTTTTCAGCAGGTCGGTCATAGTAAATCAGGCCGCACCAGCTTTTCGGTGGAGGGAGTTGAATACCATGTCAAGGACACTCTTCTGGCGCACTTCGAATTTGTTCAGGACCGCCAGACAGGTACCCATAGGGCAGATGTCATGCAGAAAATCAGCATCTCTTCCCGAGAGTATAACGATCCGGTTTTTGTCCATGCCGCTGTCAACGGCAAATTTGAGGAGTTTGAGCCCATCCATGGTCGGCATTTCAAGATCAATCAGCATCAGATCATAGCCGCCATTTTTTATTGAATGGAGCCCCGACATCGGATTGTTGCAGATCTCTACCTGAAGAAGCGGAAAATTGTCAGCAATATAGGCCGACAAAAAACGGGTAAAGGCAGTATCATCATCAATTAGCAGTATTCTTCCCATAGCCTCGGACTATAGCGTATTCGGCAAAACGGGGAAATAAAAATGATCCCAATGATGCATCGCTAATTTAAACGGAAAATAAAAACAAACTTCCATGAAATACCTGTTTATGAGTTACTTGACTTGCGCATATCACTGATGGCAACGCATACAAATATAACCAGCAGAATAACTCCGCAGAAAATCCAGTCTGCCGTACTGAAATCGAACATGGTTAACTCCTCCTGAACGCCTCTGCCGCTTCGGTCATCAGACCCACTTCCTGATAGCAGGTTCCGAGCAGATAGTATACCTCATTTAGTGGGAACTGTTCGGCAAAAACAGGGTCGGCGAGTACGTCATTTATTATTGAGGCCGCATCATCGTTGAAGCCGTTGCCATGCTGTTCGACAGCAACCGAGAGTGCCGTCAGATAGTCGAGCGGCGGCACCAACGGGATCTTGCCGGCAAGTATTCCGGCGATCCTCGTTTCAACCTGAGCCCGCTCCGCCGGTTCCAGAAGAGAAATAACATCGCTCCAAATTTCAGCGGCCTGATCGTACCGACCAAGCACGTACAGCGCTTCACCGTATTCATATATGGCGTGGCGATCCCCCGGATTAAGAGCCAGCGCCGCCTTCAGATGTTTTTCGGCAGCATACCAGCAGGTCACGCAGTACTGCATGCTGGCCAGGCGTGAGCCTTTGTCAACGTAGGCCCTGGCGATTTCCAATGGCAGGCCGGCATTGTCAGGGTCGAGCAGAGCCATTATCTTGAGCAAAGTAATTTTACGATCCAGGTAGGGCGTGTCAATTTCCTTGGCCTCCAGCATGATAATCTGCCCCCCCAGTTCGGAGATAATATGCGGATAGGCTTCTCTCAGCACCTCCGCATACATGGCCGCTCCGGTACAGTCCGGGTTAAGTCGCAGGGCCTGATAGATGCCGCGCCCCACCATGTCATAATCAGGGAGGCCGCCTGTCAACGTGGTTAAATCCTCCTCCAATAACGGGATGGGAGGTTTGCCTGCCCACTGGATCGCGACCATGCCGTCCCGGCCGCTGAGCAGATAATCGTCAGGTGGAGTATAGTAGAGTATCCCCGTCAATGGGGTGGATTGTATCTGTTTCTTCAGTATCTGGCTCATCGTTTTTCTTCCTCTCTGTCCGGGAACGTGTTGATGCCGGCATGAACGCCGATCATTCGATAAATTTGCACTTCGTCCCACGGTTCATCCATAATCCCGTCATGAATCGCCCAGCTCCTTCCGCTTACCGTCCGCTCCATTCCCGGCATCCGAAAGGGAGTTGAGCCATCCAGCCGGGAAAAATAACGTCCTCCGGGATGAAACTCACGGTCTATCTCACACATCAACCGTCTGCCGCGCAGATAATCAAAGCCGTACTTTTCGTAGCGGATAGCATTGTCGTAGGAGAGTGGTTCAGCCACGATCATCTGCCTCCCGAGTGAATCGGTAAAGCGCTCAAGCAGCGGGAAAAACGTGACAAACAGCTGTAGCCCGTGGTGGGTCTGATTTGGGAATAATCCCGCCCGCATGGCGCGAAGCTCTTCCGGTATATTGCGCCCATGTGACGCAAACCAGTTGTTAACGCCTCTTTCGTCGACATCAACAGCATAGTGTGGAGATATCGGATCACGAATGATACAAAAGCTGAGTTCCATCTGCTGATACGGCGTATCTGACAACTCCAGAAAAAAAACTACTACGCCGTTATCCGGTCTGGAGCGGGCTTCAATCCGTACCAGCGATAATCCGTGTGGAGCGATAATCGTTACCAGCCGTTCTCCGGCGGAGTTGCAGAGAGAGTTATCCTCCAATCCCAGAACATCGCGCAGGCGCTGCGGCAGCAGTCGGGAGTAGAGTGACTCCTTTTCAGCTTCTTCCAGCCGGTTAATGGCCCGGATCGAAGAGAGAGGGCGTCCGGCTGCGTCAAAAAGCGGACTGTTATGTGGTAGAATTGCCATGGTTTCCAAGTATACCAGGGAAAATGGTTTTTCTTATGCGGGCAATGCTTTTTTCAACCGCCGCCAACGCCAATGTCCGTTCTCCCTCTTCCGCCCAATGCATGGCGTCCAGCAGGACCCGATTCTGATATCCTAACGGCGCGATCTTGTCAACAAAGGAGGGGGGCAGCCGCGGATTCAGCTCGACATTGTTCATGATTGCCCAGGCCAGTGTCCATGCCCGCGCTGTGTTCATGAGGTCATATCCGCCGCCGCCGAGCGCCACCCATGGAATTTTAAGCCGCTTTATCTTTGCAAGAATTTCGCAGTAGCTGTGTGTGGTAATCTCCAGATTGGTGAGCGGATCAGTGCGAAAGGTATCTGCGCCGATCTGGGTGACTATGATGTCCGGATTAAAGGCGGCGATCAACGGGTAGGCCACCTCATTAAAGGCTTTCAGGTAAATGGCATCATCCGTGTGCGCCAACAGGGGCACATTAACAGAATACCCTCTGCCGCGCCCTTCGCCGATCTCATTCTCGAAGCCGGTGCCGGGGTAAAAATAGATGCCGCTTTCGTGAAGTGAGATCGTCATCACCTGATCGGTATCATAATACGCTTCCTGAACGCCATCGCCGTGGTGGGCGTCAATATCGAGATAGAGCACCCGCCTCCCACGGGACACAAGCCAGTTAATCGCGATAACGGCGTCATTAAGATATGAAAAGCCGGAGGCCTTGGCGCGGTGGGCATGGTGCCACCCTCCGGCCAAATTGAAAGCGACGTCAAACTGTTCCTCTTCCACAAGTCGTACGGCTTCAAATGTTGCCCCTGAACCGAGTGCCGCGCAGTCGAACAGTCCCTTGAAAACCGGGCACTCGGCGTCTCCAAGGCCGAACCTGAAATCCGCACGCGGGACATCGGATGTACTGAATTCCTTGAGGCGGGCGATGTAGGCAGGGTCATGAAACGACAGCAGCTGTTCATCGGACGCCGCCCGGCAGTCGCGAATCTGCATGTGCGGGAGTTCAAGCAAGCCGTAGGCCTCCATCAGATCATACGCCATGCGGTTACGATGAAGCTTGAACGGGTGGTCGTCGCCATAGTTGAAATTGCCAAAAAGCGGGGAATATATCAGAGCGGTACGGCAGGGGGGCATCAGCAGGCCTCATGGGATAATGGGCAGAACAGGTGGTTTTCGTTATTCGTCAGAGCTTACGCATAGTATGACATCTGCTGTGACTGCCCAAAACCGGTGATGTCAGCCGCGCTATTAGCTGCACGTGGAGCCCTGTCAGTCGCAGCTGATGACGATACCAGGTTTAGAAAATCAGATTTTGCCGGACCGGTTACAGCAGCGCTTTCAGGCTGTTTGCCGGTTACGGCCGGATTGCCGTAGGCGCGTTGCAAATCTCGTGCAACAAGGCTGTCAGCCTGTATTCCCGGCTCCACAGAGGCGGTCGGTGGCGTTTCAGATGTGGTCGGGGCCGCCGCCACCTCCTGCCTCGCTTCCTGTTGCAGGGCAGACGCCTGTGCTGCTACGGCGCGATCCTGCGGGGAAGGGTCAGCCGGAGCCAGTGCGGCTTGTATAACCTGCTGCATCCGGCTGATTGTTTCCTGGGGGGTCTTTCCGGAAGAGACTGAAATCGGCACTTCGCCGCCGGTAATGTAGTTTTTGCCATCCGGTCCGCGAGTGTACGAATAGGAAACGGGACCGGTCATTGCGCCCCCGGCGGCTTTATGAGCCGCCTCGTGAGCCTTGACCTTTTCCTCAATGGCTTTCAGCTGTGCGATTTGAGCCTGGACCTGAGGATCCGTCTTTTTCTGGGTGACTCCTGAGGGAGCCTTGCCGTTTTGAGCCTTCTCACCGTCACCAGCCAGCTTTGCGTCTTGAGCGCCAGGTCGGGCATTGGGTTTGTATTCGGCAGCATAAGGTTGACGGTATGTCGATCCGATCGGTTCCATCGTACTTTATAACCTCTTCAGCAAGGCTACGTCATAGTTCATACTCTGTATACTTCTTGGCACTGCCCCGAACCAGTTCGGCGGGATACTTTCTGCCATTGATAGCAATCTTTCGTGCCACGGCCTTATAGAGATCAACATCCAGTTTGTCGGAGATTCTGACAAGGTAGATCAGGATATCAGCCAGCTCTTCTTCCACAGAGTGCCGGGTTTTATCTTCCAGGAGATGACTTTGATTCCCGTCAACCCACTGGAAGTGCTCAACAAGTTCAGCCGCCTCAGCAATAAGAGCCATGGAGAGGTTCTTGGGGGTATGATACTGATCCCAATCCCGCTCAAGTGCGAATCCCCGCAGAGTGTCACGAAGAGATTCTAAAGAATCTATTGTTAATGTACCCTCTTTTTTATGATCTGTCATCCTGGCAACCCTTATTAATGTCGGTTTGTTCTGCTAACGGCAACGTTATGATAAATGCCGCGCCCTTGCCGGTGTTGTGCGCATCTATTGATCCGAAATGATTGAGGATGATGCGATTCGCAATCGCGAGACCAAGCCCGGTGCCGTGAACCTTGGTTGTGAAAAACGGGTTGAAAACCTGCGGCAGCATCTCTTTCTGGATTCCTCCGCCGCTGTCTTCAATGCAAACGATAACGGTTTTTTTGTCTCCGGCGGCTTTTCCGGGAGTCAGTCGTATAGACAGTTCTCCGCCCTCAGGCATGACATCGCAGGAGTTTAAAATAAGATTAAGAAAAACCTGTTTCAGCTGGTGAGAGTCACCTGAGACACCCCATCTGCTGCCGTCACCTGACAGTGATACTTTTATATTGTGATCCTCAAAAGAGGTGGTGCAGTCTGTAAGGCAATCCTGGATAATTTCTTTAAGGTCGCACGAACTGAAGCAGATTGTCGGTTTGCGCGAGAAGGCGAGGATTTCTACCAGCATCTTCTCCAGTCGACAGACCTCAGAAACAATAGTATCGGCATATTGACGTTGTCGCGTCTCGACCGGCAGTAATTTAAGAAGTCTTCCAGCAAAACCTCCAATAGTGACAAGGGGATTTTTTAACTCGTGGACCAGGTTTGCCGCCATTTCACCGATTGCCGCCATCCGCTCGCCGTGCTGCAATCTCTCCTGAGCATCTTTCAGGTTCAGGTGGGCCTCTTCGATGCGGTTATAGAGCATCGAATTTTCAATCGCCATGCCTGCCTGGTTGGCAAAAAGCCGGAGGAAATTTATATTGTCGCTTGAAATTTCGCGTCCGGAATCGGGGTTGTCAACCACGATCATTCCTATGGATTTCCCATGGCACACAAGAGGCATCGCGACAAAGGATCCATTACAGAGAGGTTTGATAAAGTGGCAGGTTTGACAGTTATGACAGCTGATATCATCGGAACGGCAGACATTCCGTTCGGCAAAAATCTGATGGATCAGGGGGCAGGAATCGTCGATGTCAATGCGGGTCTGGCGTATCTGCATACTAAAATCGGTGGATCTCTGCCGGGATATTGTTTCATCACTGAGGTCCCACCGACTGCCAAGAGTATCCTGGTCGCCGACAATCAGTAAATCTTCAGACAGCCACCGGGTTATACCCAGCATCCCCTGGAGGACATCAGATTTTTCATTGCGTAGAAACAGCACGGCGCGTTCAAAAAGGTTGGATGATGGCGTAGTAATTGCGGTAAGGATAAGGTGAGTCAGCTTGTTGAGACGTATGGTGGAAAGCATCGTGTTGCTGAATTGATAGAGGAGTGTCAACTCAGCAACACGATTGTTGGGTTCAGGATGTGGTGAAGAATCATGAATATTCATGTCAGATCCCGGGTGTCATTTTGCCTGGAGAGTTGTGCTAATACTAGACTCGCCGTTCTTTTTCCTCAGCGGCCATCTTGCAGTCAATGCATTGCGTTGTCACCGGTCGCGCCTTCAGGCGCGCTTCTCCGATCTCCTCACCGCAATCATCGCAAATGCCGAATTCTTTTGACTCTATACGGTCAAGGGCATCTTTTATCTTATTGATCAGTTTCCGTTCTCTATCTCTAATGCGTAATTCAAAGTTGCGGTCAGATTCCTGAGTGGCTCGGTCTGTCGGGTCGGGGAAACTGAGGGCATCAGTAGTCATCTCTGTTACCGTCCTGCCTGCCTCTCCCTGCAATGTCTTCATTTCTTCATTCAGTACGGTTTTAAAAAAATCCAGTTTTTCCTGTTCCATGGCCGACTCCTGATTTCAAATAAACTACCAAATTTTAGTGAAAGTATTGCAACAAGTCCAGAAAAAAATGGAGAATAGCATTGTAGGGCGTCGGCTGATTTTACAAAACTATTACACTTGCTATGGCGTGGCATTGCTATTATGCGCACCAATAACTCATCGGGGGGAATATGACACAGCCATTAAAAATAGGAAAGCACACGGTTCGCTATCCCCTTATCCAGGGCGGAATGGGTGTCCGGATCTCAGCTGGGCGGCTGGCCGGTCATATTGCTAAAAACGGTGGAGTCGGGCTGATCGCGGCGGCAGGTATCGCCCTCAATAGCGGTCTCTACGATGGTAAAAATTATTTTCAGGCCGAAGCAGAGGCCTTTAAGGCTGAATTGCGCAAGGCATATGAAATCGCTCCTGATGGTGTCATCGGCGTAAATGTTATGGTCGCCCTCTCTGATTTCGAGCTACTTGTCAAAGCCTCCATCGAAGGGGGAGCCAAGGTCATCGTCTGTGGAGCCGGTCTCCCGATGGGGCTGCCGGAACTGACGGCTGACCACCCTGATGTTGCGTTGGTGCCGATTGTCTCCTCGCTCCGGGCGGCCCAACTTATCGTGCGCAAGTGGCAAAAAGCCTATCACCGGTTGCCTGATGCAGTCGTTGTTGAAGACCCGGATACGGCCGGTGGTCATCTCGGTGAAAAAATGGAAAACATCGGTATCGGCGTGTATGACCAGTACGCGACCGTCCGTGAGATTAAAGCCTATTTCCGCGATGAATGCGGTGCCGATGTGCCGGTAATAGCCGCAGGCGGCGTCTGGGATCGTGCCGACCTGGAGCATGCACTGGCTGAAGGTGCAGACGGTGTTCAGATGGCCAGTCGTTTTGTTTGTACCGAGGAGTGTGATGCCGCGGAAGAATTCAAGCAGCGATATATTGAGTGCAAAAAAGAGGACATCGGTCTAATTATGAGTCCTGCCGGGCTGCCGGGACGTGCCATTTTAAACAACAAAGAAAATATTCGCAAATACGACCTTGATAACCACACCCCTTGCAGAATGGGCTGCTTGAAAAAATGTTCCTACAAGGAGTCGGGCGAGCGATTCTGTATCGTGACGGCACTTGATCGAGCCCAGCGCGGTGATGTTGATACCGGCCTGGTTTTTTGTGGCACTAATGCCTGGAAAGCTGACCGGATCACTACCGTACGCGCCATTTTTGATGAACTTTTTGGCGAAGCGCCTGGGAAATAGCAACGTTCGGGTACGAAAAACAACGACTGACAGCATGCATAAATTGATTTTTGATTGAGCATGTTATTTTCTGCTTGACTTGTCGCAGTCATGTATCTATATTCCATAACTCTTTAAAAATCAGAAGCGGATGGAGATGGCATATGTACGCAGTAATCAAAACAGGTGGAAAGCAGTACAAAGTTACTGAAGGCGAATTTCTCAAGGTTGAAAAGCTTGAGGGTGAAATCGGCGATAGCATAGAATTCGCTGAAATCCTTATGGTGGGTGGAGAAAAAACTGTTGTGGGCGCACCGCTCGTTGCCGGAGCTTCCGTAACTGCTAAAATTGCCGTACAGGGCAAAGGCAAAAAAGTTCTCGTCTTCAAATCAAAGCGTCGTAAAGATTCACGCAAGCTGCGTGGTCATCGTCAACATCTGACCGTTCTCAAGATCGAGAAGATTACGGCGTAAATTACCCAACTAACTATTTTTCCCAGGAGATACGGAAATGGCACATAAAAAAGCTGGTGGTAGTTCAAGAAACGGCAGAGATTCCGGCGGACAACGCCTCGGTTGTAAAAAGTTCGGCGGCGAAAGCGTCAAGGCGGGTAACATAATTTATCGTCAACGCGGTACCCAGATCCATCCCGGCAACAACGTCGGTTGTGGCAAGGATTATACGCTGTTTGCCCTTATTGAAGGCGTTGTTGCATTTGAGCGACTTGGTAAAGATCGGAAAAAAGTTTCGGTTTATCCGAACTAATAGTTGTATCAACATTGATCATGAAAAAGCCCGGGAGTTTTCCCCCCGGGCTTTTTTTATGCGTGATCACCCTTTGGCGCTTACCATCGACTCGAATTTTTCGTGTGCCCTTTGTTGGCACGCCTGAACTCCCAGGGTGGCTGTGGGTTTGACTCTCTCCAGAGTCCTGCGCGGCGTGAACGGGCACGGGTTTCTTCGTTGATGTATTCCGACTCATACGGCCCCTGAAGATACTGACGGTAGGCCCATGCCAAGCCCTCCGCGACCATTTCGCGATTGATGTCTTTGCCGGAATAACGGATTACCGCTACAGCCCGCTTGTACGGATCAATATCAATAATCTCCGCTGTGACCCGCCGTCCCATAATTTTGTACATCAATGTCCGTTTCGATATCTCTCCGTATGGCTGTCCCGGCTGGTCAGGTTTCTTTGTTTCCGGTGCATCAATGCCGTACAGGCGCACTTTGAGGCGGCTCTCCTCGCGGGTCGTCAGCAATATTGTGTCGCCGTCGTAGACCGCCTTTACCATGCCTTCGACCATTCGTCCGGCGTACGCGGAGCATGTCAGCAGCAGTAGCTGTAAAATGGTGAGAAGATAGATTTTCATTCAGACCAACTCAGTTGCATAATTGAATTCGGTTGTGCCCGCAAGTTCCCGGCCCGATTTGAAAGCTGCGATAATTTCGCCCCACCTCTCTCGAGGTTCAGCAGTGAGGTCGATCACAAACGAACTGCACCCCTTCTGCCGTAATTCACTGTGCCGCGCAGTCAGTGAGAATGGCAGAGAAGAACTGATGGTCTGCAGGCCGTCATGACTTGTGACCTGGTATGTCTCGCCACGGTCCGAGCGGAGCGGGGTGTTGGCATGCACGTCTTTGATGCGAATTTTAGTAGTCATTACCGGCAGTGGTGAATAGGCCATTACCCGTCGTTCCATCTCTACTCCTGCTCCCAGTACATCAGCAAGGTTGACGCTGTCATCCTCCAGATAGAGAGTTGCTGATGTGGCGCCAAGTTCATTCCAGGCAGCCAGCGCCTGGCTGTTGAGGGAAAAACAGCGGTGCCAGGTCGAGATTTGCAGACCTTCAAGGCCACGAAACAGCTCAAAATGAGACAGGTTAGCCGCTTCAAAACGACGGAATCCGGCGCCATACAAGCTGCGGAGGGTGTCGCGATAGAGCGGAATGTCACGATCAAAGAGAATGAACGGAAGCTGCCAGATAATGTTTCCTTCTGAGCCACGCATGCGCGGTACTGCGGAGGTAAGCTGGTGGATAGTCGCTTTTGAGAGTGGCAGCAGCGTCGCATCGGCGCCGTTCTGGAGCGGAAAGCGCCACTCTTTTGGCTCATCAACAACAACTGTCAACATTTCGCGTGGTGCAGGTCGCCGTGCTGCCGTGCGGACAATCTCCAATTCCTTCAATGCTCCTTTTCGGGCCGTTGCAAGTTGTTCCCGGAAAACAGCAGAAGATGCTTCGAACAGCTGCTGGTAAAAACGGCGGCGCAGATCCTTGAACAGTGCGGAAGGAATCAGCACGGCGGGGAAATCGGGAGCGGCCAGAGATTCAAGCCTGAAAGGTGTCTCGCCGCATTTCGAAAACTGGCCGGTCAACACCGCCTGCATATCACCACTGCGCGCCGGTTCCAGTGGACCAAGCGGGAAACTGAACTCGTGTTGATACCCGGAAACGGAAGCGGAGATGCAAAGTCGTTCACCCTCCATAGAAACAATCAACCGACACGGCAGCTTATCGCCCTGTCCCCCCTCAAGCCTGCGCAGGCAGGCGTTGTCGCTCAAGGTAAACGCCTCTTTGGATGACACCTTGTAAATCGAGTCTCCGACTGAGAAGCTGAACGGGGTCTCGACCTCTACAAGACTTCCTGCCGGTGCCTCCATGCTTTTTTTACGATTAACAACCAGTTCGCGCACGGTCCAGGCCTGGCCGGCCATGTCGCTTTTCGGCTGCGCCCGCAGACGGTCTCCGACATGCAGAGCATCCCTCGTTTCGAAAATAAGGCTCTTCCCCTTGATGCTCTTTATCTGGCCGATAAAACGCCCGGTCCCCCCCTTCTGCCAAGGATTAGCGATGTCGTCAGGCTGCTGCGATGCCAGGAAACCTTTGGTCGGGGTGCGTCCAAACGAATATTTCAGAATACTCTTGGCAGCAGTCAGCGCTTCTTTATGCGCTTTTTCCGGTGCATCAAGCACGGTTCGGTACGCTTCAACCACCGATGCGACGTATTCCGCGGATTTCATCCGCCCCTCAATTTTTAGCGACTTCACCCCGGCCTTGACAAGATCGGGAATCATATCGATTGCCGACAGGTCGCTGGTGGAAAAATAATGTCCCTCCTTGCCGCGATGATTATACAGGCGGCGGCAGGGTTGGGCGCAGCGACCGCGATTGCCGCTGTGGCCGCCGAGCAGCGACGAAAAGAAGCATTGTCCCGAGATGGAAAAGCAGAGTGCACCATGAACGAAACATTCAATCTCGACCGGTGACGAAGCGGCGATTGCCGCAATTTCATCAACCGCCAATTCGCGCGCCAGCACGGCCCGCTGGAATCCGAGCCGTTCAAGCATCTTGACCCCTGGCGTGTTGTGGATCGTCATCTGGGTTGACGCGTGCAGCGGGATTGAGGGGAAGTGATTGCGGATAATACGTGCCACCGCCAGATCCTGTAAAATGACGCCATCCACTCGCATCCCCGCCAGAGCGGCCAGGGTGTCAACCAGTTGCGGCAGTTCTTTCTCCTTCACCAGCGTGTTAAGGGTGATGTAGATTTTTCGGTTTTGGCCATGGGCGTGCGCCAGCATCCGCTCCATCTGGGCCAGCGTGAAGTTTTTGGCCCGGGCGCGGGCAGAAAAATCTTGCAGGCCGGCATAGACGGCATCGGCGCCTTTTTCAAGAGCCGCAAAGAAGGATTCAAGTGAACCGGCAGGGGCGAGTAGTTCAGGTTTAACGTGCGGAATATTCATAGTTTTCCTCAAACAGAAAGCGCCCCAAATGGGGCGCTCACTCAAAACATGCACATTTAGAAAATCACTGCTATTTTTCCAGCAGAATACGCAGCATCCGGCGGAGCGGCTCAGCCGCACCCCACAGGAGCTGATCGCCACAGGTAAAAGCGGAGATGTACTGCGGCCCCATTTTCATCTTCCGAACGCGACCGATCGGCACCGTCAGAGTTCCGGAAACCGCTGCAGGTGTGAGCCCTGCCAAAGAATCGGCTTTGGTATTAGGGATCAGCTTGACCCACTGGTTATCATTTTTGATCAGGTTTTCAATTTCGGCAATCGGCAGATCCTTGTTCAGTTTGATCGTCAGCGCCTGGCTGTGACAGCGCATGGCGCCAACCCGCACACAGATGCCATCGACCGGAATCGGAGTCGTCGTTCCCAATATTTTGTTGGTCTCGGCAAAGCCTTTCCACTCTTCACGACTCTGGCCATCCTCAACCTCGCGATCAATCCAGGGAAGGACATTGCCGGCGAGCGGGAAACCGAACTCTTTGGTCGGCATGGAACCGTCACGCAGGGTGGCAGTCACCTTTTTGTCGATTTCGAGGATAGCGGATCCCGGGTTCTTCAGCTCCTCAGCAACAACTCCCTGCAGCACACCCATCTGTGACAGCAGTTCACGCATATTGGGAGCACCGGCACCGCTTGCCGCCTGATAGGTCATGGAGCTGATCCACTCAACTACATTGGCACGGAACAGGCCGCCAAGCGCCATCAGCATCAGGCTGACGGTGCAGTTGCCGCCGATGAAATCCTTCTCCCCTTTGGCCAGCGCGGCATCAATAACGCCACGGTTGACCGGATCAAGAATAATGACGGCGTTGTTCTCCATGCGGAGCGTAGACGCAGCGTCGATCCAGTAGCCGTTCCATCCCTGCTTGCGCAGTTCCGTATGAACCGCCTTGGTGTAATCGCCCCCCTGACAGGTGAGGATTGCATCAAGTTTTTTGAGCTCGGCAATGTCCGAGGCATCCTTCAGGGTGCCCGCGTTCATAGGAGCAGGCTGGCCCGCCTGAGAAGTGGTGAAAAATACCGGTTCGAAGCCCAAAGCAAAATCGTTCTCTTCCTGCATCCGCTGCATGAGAACAGAACCAACCATACCGCGCCATCCAACAATTCCGACTTTCATAGTTATGTTCCTTTCTGGTTAAGTGAATATTTTAATTTTACAGATTCGCAATTATCGCCGCACCCATCTCCCGCGTGTTCACCAACTTCTCGCCGGTCAGTTTCTGGTAGATATCGGCGGTGCGGTAGCCCTGATCAAGTACCTTCTCAACAGCTTTGTCAATAGCATCAGCGGCATCCAGCATGCCGAAAGAAAATTTCAGCATCATCGCTGCCGAAAGAATCTGGGCGATCGGATTGGCGATGCCCTGGCCGGCAATGTCTGGAGCTGAACCGCCGGATGGCTCGTACATGCCGAAAGTCCCTTCAGCCAGAGATGCCGATGGCAGCATTCCGAGCGATCCGGTCAGCATGGCCGCTTCATCGGAGAGTATATCGCCAAACATGTTTTCACACAAAATAACATCGAACTGTTTCGGCCATTTTACCAGCTGCATGGCGGCGTTATCGACGTACATATGGGACAGCTCAACATCGGGATATTCTTTGGCAATCCCGATTACGATTTCACGCCAGAGTACGGAGGTTGACAGCACATTTGCCTTGTCAATCGAGCAGACTTTTTTACCCCGTTTTCTGGCTGCCTGAAACGCAACATGGGTAATCCGTTCGATCTCAGGGACACTGTAGCGCATAGTATCGACGCCGACCCGCTCGCGCCCGACCCCTTCAATACCTTTCGGTTGGGAAAAATAGATGCCGCCGGTTAACTCACGGATAACCAGAATGTTAAAACCGCCGCCGATGACCTCCTCCTTCAGCGAAGAAGCGCCGGTCAACGATGGGAAAATAATCGCTGGTCGCAGGTTCGCATACAGGCCGAATATCTTGCGCAGCGGCAGCAGGGCGCCACGCTCCGGTTGCTCATCCGGGGGCAGACTCTCCCATTTTGGACCACCGACGGAGCCGAACAGTATCGCATCAGACGCTTTACAGATATCTATGGTCCTCTGCGGCAGCGCTTTGCCCTCATTGTCAATACCGGCGCCCCCAACATTGGCTGTCGTTCGAGCAAATGTGACGTCAAACTTTTTCTCAATCGCATCAAGCACGTTAAGCGCTTCGGCCATAACCTCAGGACCGATGCCATCGCCTGCCAGAACTGCTAATTTATACGTTGTGCCCATAATTTCCCCCAATAGTTTGCATCAGAATTCAATCTTTTGATAATAATTTTCACAGCACTGTTTTGTCAAACTAAAAGACACTCAAAGCACAACTAAAACGTGCCTGGGACTTATTTTGATTTCACCGTGGTATGAGTCTATGCTCTGAATCCAGTGTTGCAGCGCTTGATTTTTTTGTGGTTCAATGAGATAGTGTCGCAAACAGTACACACTCGCAACAGAGGGGGCAACATGTTTGGATTTGGTATGCCGGAAATGATCATTATATTGGTTATTGTTCTGGTTGTTTTCGGAGCGGGAAAGCTTCCGGAAATCGGCGGAGCCCTGGGCAAAAGTATACGTAACTTTAAAAAAGCCGCTGATGGTAAAGATGAGATAGAAATAAAGCCAAGAAGTGAGGAGAACGATAAAAAAGTCTGAGCATATTTTTCTAACGTACTTGAAAAAAAGGGGGGAGAGGCATATGCCTTTCCCCCCCTTTTTTATACATTTTTCAGTAGTCTCTTCTCAGGAATTCAGATACTCCCCAATTTTCTCGGCCAGAGTTTTGTATATACGGCGACACTCATCTTCGTTCTTCTCCAACAGCGTCACGCGGAAACCCTGCAGTGGGGTAGAAAACGAAGAAAGCGGGACTACGCATATCCCGGTGGTTGCCAAAATCTGATAGACGAAGCGTTTATCGGGAGAAACTCCCGGTTGGTTGATCAACCCCTCAACAAGTTCTTTGACTTCCGGATTGGCAATCGGAATCGTCTGTCGATTATTCAACAGGCCGTCTTTAAAAGCCACGGCCATGTAAAAAGCACCATTTGTACGGTTCACCTGCAGTGCGGGAACCTGACTGAGGCAATCATAGGTAATGTTGCTCATCCGCTCATAGCTTGCAATCCGCTGCGCCAGATAGGCAGCATATTCAGGGTGACGGACAACCTCTGGTATTACTGTCTGCGGCAGAGTAGTTGAGCAGACCTCATTCATTTTTCCGGTAAGAATCAGATTTATATATTTCCGGAAGCGTTCGTCTTTCAAGCCGTTATATACTTCGATCCAGCCGCAGCGCGAACCTGGCCACGGGAATTCCTTTGAGATGCCTTTCAAAGAGATCGCAGGCACATCGCCTATTACGTCACTGATCGGTACGGTGGTTTTGCCGTTGTACACGACGTTGATATACACCTCGTCAGCGATTATAAACAGGTCATTCTCCCGGGCTACAGCAACAATCTCCTCCAGCAGCTCCTTCGTATAGACCATTCCGGTCGGGTTATCCGGATTGATCAGCATGATTGCACAGATATTCGGATTGTAGCGCACATTATTGCGGAGGTCTTCCATGTCCGGATGCCAGTTATTGTCCGGTTTCAGACGGAATAACGAGGGAGCCGAGTGCGCATGGCCTATTTCGCCAAGTGTGTGGGTCGTGTAGGAAGGCGACGGCATGAGTACCCGGGCCTCCGGGCGCAGAGAACCGTAAATTTTTGCAATCGCATCACCAAGGCCGTTAAAGAAAATGATGTCATCCGGAGTGATCTGGGCACCACCACGACTGTTGGTACTGTCACAGATGAATTCGCGGGTTTCAAGCACGCCACGGGTATGACAATAGCCCCAGGTACGATTGTCCATAACCGCTTTGGCAACGATTTCTTTCATCCAGAGCGGAATGGTCTCACCCTTGACAATCGGATCGCCTATGTTTTCCCAGTTGATTTTGACACCATGTTTCTGGAGTTTCTCTGCAACGTTGACAATATTTCTAATTTCATACGTCAGCTCGCCCGTTCCCGGTGGCACCAGTTCAATTCTCATATCAGTACCTCATTAAAACAGATTGGTATTATTCTTTTGTATTTTTAATTTCCCCGGTGCCAACCGTCAGGCGACCATCGTCATCGCGCCATCGCACCCAGCCGATCTTGCCATTGTCGTTCAGAACCAGTGCGGAAAAATTTTCAAGTTTCAACACTCTGAACAGTTGCTTAGGCGTCAGCGTCGTTAGCACTTTCCCTCCAGGCTGCTGCAGCATCTGGTAGAACTGCGGCTGTAAAGCGGGAAGCATACGGCCGGTATGCCGTTTCAGATACTGCTCCCACGACTGAAAGTGACCTTTGCTCTGAGGATTAATCCACGCTTCCCGGCCGGCGTCGTCAAAAAAAACCCGCAGCCAGTCGCCTTTGCGGGTAGAAACAATCAGCGGCGCATTCTCTCCGGAAGAACCAAAGACCCACTCATTTCCTGGCAATGCGGAACTGGTCAGCAGTCTCAGCCGCACAAGCCCCGGTTCCTCATACAACTGCAGTTGTAAATCCTGCATTTGCGAATCGCCTGACTCTGAAAAGACAACCACTCCAATTCCGACATACGGACGCATACGCGGAGGCGAAGCTGCAAAGCCGGATGAACCGGTGATGCCCAGAACAGCGCATATAAGAACTATCGCAACAGTACGACCATTCATCAATCAAACAGACTCCGCAGACGCGCAAGAAATGTCTGAGCCTGCGGACTGTTTTCTTCAGGTGCCCACGTACTAATTTCCGCTTCATTCAGCGGGCGATAGGGGCCCGCTTTGGCTTCAAAGAACAGGGTGCCAGTCTCAAGGCTGACAGCAGTATGATATACCCCGTGCGGGACATCGACAGCGAGATTGCCGCTGGCTTGCGACAGCAGCACTGCCTCAAGCACCTCCCCATCATCTGCAAAAACGATTATTCCCAATCTGCCGCTCATCAGAATAAAGGTTTCATCTTTTTCGGGATCAAGATGTCGATGAGGCCTGATATACGATTCAGGCTCAATAGCATTCAACAGCCTATGACTTCTTGATTCATCAGACGGGTGAAAGTTATAGTTTTTACGCAGCCTCGGATTCTGTCTGGCTTCGGCTGACACCTGAGCCAATAGGTCCTTCGTGATGATCCTCATTTAACGATCCACCAGTGCAATCATATTACCATCAAAATCCTGAACAACAGCCATTTTGCCCCACGGGCTCGATTCAAGCGGCTCGACAAAATGCGCACCGCCGTTTTTCAGTGAATCGCACACCGTGGCAATATCTTCTACTTTAAGCGTGATGCCGGTATGTCTGCCGATAAGTCTTTGAGCATCTTCGTGCAGCGCACGCGAAACCCCCAGTGTCGTTGTTGCTCCGGGGAAAAACTCTATCAACATCTCGCTCTGGCCCGCTACCGGCAGTCCAAGAAGGTCCACATAGAACGACTTAGCTTTGGCAAGATCGGAAACAAAAATGACGATATTTTTTAGTGTAATTGACATGCCGACCTCAAACTATTTCTGCGACAGGCGATGTACGCACTCAACCATGAATTTGGCATGGGCAGGTGGAACCGTCGGCAGGATACCGTGGCCGAGGTTAAAAATGTGCCCTGGGCGACCGGCGTTCTCATCCAGAACCCGCTTGACTTCACGCTCGATAATTTCCGGTGTCGCATACAGCACAGTCGGATCAAGGTTGCCCTGTACGGCCATCTGCGGGCCAATAATATCACGCGCTGCACCAAGGCTCACATGCCAGTCAAGACCCATTACGTCCCCGCCGGCTTTCTTTACCGTATCCAGCATTGCTCCGGAGCCTTTGACAAAATGGATGACCGGAGTTTCCATCCGGTTTAACCCGTTTATCAGTCTGACGGTGTACGGCAGCACATAGCGCTCATAATCGGCAGGAGAAAGAATACCGCCCCAGGTATCAAATATCTGGATACATTGTGCGCCGGCGGTAATCTGGGCATTCAGATATTCCATACTCATGGTGGTTATTTTTTCCATCAGTGCTGCATAAACATCAGGCGCCGCATACATCATGCGCTTGATCTGGGCAAAATCCTTGGAACCCTTCCCTTCAACCATATAGCAGGCCAACGTAAAGGGTGCGCCGCCAAAGCCGATCAGCGGTACTTTTCCGGCCAGTTCCCGGCGCAGTATTTTAATCGTTTCAAGTACGTAGGGGACATCCTGCTCCATCTGCGGAATACGCAATTTTTCAACATCCGCCATACTGCGAATCGGACTCTCGAATACCGGTCCTGGGACAAAGTCGAGCTTCATACCCATTGGTTCAACAGGAGTCAGGATATCGGAGAACATGATTGCGGCATCAACGCCGAGATAATCAACCGGCTGAATTGAGACTTCTGCTGCTAATTCAGGGGTTTTACACAATTCAAGAAACGTGCATTTTGAGCGGACCGCCATATATTCAGGCAGATAGCGACCGGCTTGGCGCATAAGCCACACAGGAGTGCGATCTACCGGTTTACCCCAACAGGCATCAAGAAATCTCGTATTCATTGTAACTCTCCTCAATAGCGCACAAAGGCGCAGGTATTTGCACAGATAAGCGCGTCATTCTAATTTTAAACTGCGTGATATGTCAAATTAATTGAGTGCAGCGGCGGCAGGATTTTATGCAGACTCGATAGAAAACTTTCTTTTCCCGTACACAACCCGATCTCCGGGATACAATTTGCGGCCGCGGCGAAGTTCAACTTCACCATTTACCGAAATATACCCTTCGGCTATCATCATCTTTGCCTCACCACCTGAAGATACGGCGTTTTCCGCTTTTAAAAAGCTGTCCAGCTTTATAAATGGTGTCGTTATCTGCATAAATAATGTACTCCTTTTGTTGTTTGTATCATTATCCGTCATCTGGAAACAAAGGAAAAATAGGGGGAGCCTATGAGAGCAATCATTGAAATTATTCAGGCCGATATCACGACACTGGCAGTAGATGCGATTGTTAATGCCGCAAACAATACCCTGCTTGGCGGCGGTGGCGTTGACGGTGCCATCCATCGCGCTGCCGGGCCAGCGTTACTGCAGGATTGTGCCGCTCTTCAGGGGTGTGTAACTGGGGATGCAAAAATTACCGGCGGAGGAAATCTTCCCGCGAAACATGTCATCCATACCGTCGGACCGGTCTGGAAAGATGGTAGCCTTGGAGAGCCGAAACTGCTGGAATCCACATACCAGCGCTGTTTTGAAGTGGCGCATCAGCAAGGCCTGAAAAGTATTGCCTTTCCCGCCATTAGTTCCGGGGTCTATGGCTATCCGATGCGAGAGTCTGTTGTTATCGCTCTCTCAGCGGCACTGGACGCTCGCGAGAAGTATCCTGAGCTGGAGCGGATCATCTTTGTTCAGTTCAGCGAGGGAGCGCAGCAGGTTTACATGGACGCCGCTGCGCGACTGGGGATAGCCCCTTCGTAACCTGATCCGGAGAATCATGCCGTGTCGGTCCGTTAATCCAGCGTCCTCCGGTACCGTTTTACCCCGATGGCCAGAACAACGGTGGCGAACAGCATGATCTGCCAGAGTTGCAGGATCACCTCTTCAATGCCATTCCCTTTCAGTAGAATTCCCCTGATAATGCGCAGGAAATGGGTCAGCGGCAATACTTCGCCGATGACCTGTGCCCAATCCGGCATGCCGCGGAACGGGAACATGAATCCGGAGAGCAGCAGTGACGGGAGGAAAAAGAAAAAAGTCATCTGTACCGCCTGCAACTGGTTCTTTGCCAGCGTGGAGAAGGTAATCCCCATCGCCAGATTTGCAGCGATAAAAACCGATGCAGAGAGGAGCAGCAGAGGGATGCTGCCGACCATCGGCACATGGAAAATAAAGCGCGCTGCGACCAGAATCAGGCTGACCTGAATGTAGCCGACAAAAATATAGGGAATTATTTTCCCGAGCAGTACCTCAAGCGGGCGTGTCGGCATGGAGAGGAGGTTTTCCATCGTGCCCCGCTCCCGTTCACGGGTAATAGCGAGACCGGTGATCATCACCATGGTCATCGTCAGGACCACTCCCATAAGGCCGGGAACGATATTGTACTGCGAGATCCCCTCCGGGTTGTAACGGGCGTGGACGCGGAGGTTTACCGGCCCGTCGCTTCCCGCCAGAAACGCAAGCGGCCCCGTGAGGTCATGCTGCAGCGCAGTGGTTATCACGGTGCGGAGGGAGGCGATGGCGTTGCCGGTCGCTGACGGATCGGTTGCATCCGCTTCAACGAGGATTACCGGTTTTTCGCCGCGCAGCAGGGTTCTGCTGAAATTTTCCGGGATTGTTACGACAAACTGGACTTCGCCTTGTGCGAGGATCGCCTCTCCCTCAGCTTCAGAATGCACCTCCCGGACAAAACTGAAGTAATCGCTGTTTTTGAGAGCGGACAGAATTGAGCGCCCCTGCTGACTGCTGTCTGCCAGCAGGAGTGCGGTGGGGAGATGCTTCGGATCGCCGTTTATGGCGAAACCGAAGAGCATGAGCTGAACGACCGGGATGCCGACTATCATGCCGAAGGTAAGGCGGTCCCGGCGCATCTGGATAAATTCCTTAATAACGATGGCCCAGAAACGGGTAAATGATAACGGGATCCGCTTCTTCATGGCGCGAAATTGTCCTTCGAGCTTTCCATCAGATGGATGAAAACATCTTCGAGTCCCGGATGTATCTGCTGTACTGTGTAAGGTTCCCTGCGGTACGGGGTAATTGCCCGTTCGAGGCCTGCGGCATCAGTGCCGCTCACGTGGAGTGAGGTGCCGAAGGCTACCGCCTGGCGTACCCCCGGGGTTTCGCGCAGCAGGCGGGCCGCCCCCTGCAGATCCGGTCCACTCACCGACCAGGTGGCCAACTGTGCCCCTGCAATCACCTCGGCCGCCGTGCCGCTCGTCAGCAGATTCCCATATGAAAGATAGGCGAGTCGGTCGCACCGTTCAGCCTCATCCATGTAGTGCGTAGTGATCAGAAAAGTCAGCCCTTGGGCAGCGAGTTCGTGTATCTGCTCCCAGAAATCACGGCGCGCTTTCGGATCGACCCCGGCCGTCGGTTCGTCGAGCAGCAGCAGTTGCGGTTTATGAATAAGGCAGGCGGCCAGTGCGAGCCGCTGCTTCCATCCCCCCGACAGTTCGCCGGCCAGCTGCTTTTGCCGACCGGCCAGCCCCAGTCGTTCGATGCTGTCCCGCACCGCTTCACGGCGGTCGCCGACGGCATACATACGCGCCACGAAATCAAGATTTTCGGCAATGCTCAAATCCTCATAGAAGCTGAAGCGCTGAGTCATGTAGCCGACCTGACGCTTGATGGCCTCGCTCTCCCGAATGACATCGAAATCGAGGCAGGTACCCTCGCCCGCGTCGGCAGCGAGCAGCCCGCAGAGCATCCTGATAAATGTGGTTTTGCCGCTGCCGTTCGGCCCGAGAAAGCCGTACACCTCTCCTCTGCGCACCTGAAGATTGATGCCGTTGACGACGGTATGCTCCCCAAAGCGTTTGGTCATCCCGCGCACGTCAATAGCAAAGTTGTTTATCATGATCCGGAACCGAACCGCACGGTCACCGGCTGGCCCGGATGGAGCTGAGCTGCTGTCGCCGGAGCGAACGTCAGCTCAATCATATAGACCAGTTTCTGCCTGCTCTCCCGACTGTATATGACCGGCGGGGTATATTCCGCCTGGGGTGATATGAAATTCACGACCCCGGAAAACGGTGCAGATCCGCCGTCCACGGTGACCTGGACCCGGTCACCCGGATGAATCTTTGCCAGCAGCAGCTGCGGCACAAAAACCCGGACCTTGATATTCTGCGGCGGCAGCAGGACAACGGCCGGTCGGCCGGCGGCGACCCACTCTCCCTGGCGATACAGCGTGTCAAACACCAGTCCCGCAGTCGGTGCACTCTGCCGTTTCTGGTCAAGATCCCACTCGCTTCTGCCGAGTGTCGCTGCCATTGCCTTCATGCTTGCCTCGGCCGCAGCGATCTGATCACCCCGCAAACCGAGCCGTGCCGTGCCGAGTTCGGCTTCAAGCTGTGCTACGCGCTGTCGCTCCTGATCGCGCTGGGAGCGGAGCCGGTCAACGTCCTGAGCCGACACTACGCTGGCGGCGAGCAATCTCTCCTGGCGCAGCAGCTCTCTTTCCGAAAACTGCAGAGCTGTTCGGGCAAGATTTAACTGTGCTGACGTCGCATCAATTTCTGTCGGCCGCTTTCCTTTTTTGGCATCAGCCACCTGTGCCCGAAGCTGGACAAGCCGCAGTTTTGTTTCGTCGCGGGCAGCTTTTTCCTGGATATTATCCAGCTCAAAAAGCGGCTCACCTACTTTGACTTGAGCACCCCGCTGTACGAAGAGTGTTCCCAGCTTTCCCGACAGGGGGGCGGCGATATAGACAAACTCCCCCTCGACGTATCCCTGCAGGGCGCCGGAGTCAGAAGGGGCGCTGCTGCACCCGGCCATGAGGCAGAGCAACGCCATAACGACAGCTGAGAACACGAAAAATCTGTGATGGATAGCAGTTATCCCGTTCATTATATGACTTTTCCTTTTTCAGTGAGCTTGTCCAAAATAATTAGCTCCACTATCTGACGTATTCTAACAGCATTGCGCAATAGAGCAAGTTTCCTGATTCCTCCAGCCTACGGGGACAAACTTGAACAGACCGTTCCCCTCCGCTTGCCGTCACCCCGTTTTATGTGTTACAACACCCGCATGCTCCAGCTCATAAACCTGTCAAAAAATTTCGCCGGCAAACCACTCTTCACCAACATCTCCTGGCACCTTAAAAAGGGCGAACGGGTAGCGCTGGTCGGAGAGAACGGCGCCGGCAAATCAACGCTGATGAAGATCATCGCCGGCCTGACCGAACCATCCTCGGGTGAAATTCAGTGTGCCCGTGGCGCCAAGGCGGCGTATCTGCCACAGGACGGTATCGTCACGACCGGCCAGTCACTGTTTCATGAAGCCCGCGCCGCGCTTAAAGAGCTGCTGGCGATGGAGGAAGAGCTGCACCGGATCGGCCTGGATCTGGAAAACCTCTCCCATGACTCTCCCGACCATGATCAGATACTGATGAGGTACGGGGAACTGCAGGAGCAGTTCCGGCATGGCGGCGGCTACACGATGGAAGCCGAGATCGGCACCGTGCTGAAAGGCCTCGGTTTTGCCCAGTCTGACTGGCATCGCGACTGCGGAGAGTTCTCAGGCGGCTGGCAGATGCGCATTGCTCTCGCCTGCCTGCTGTTGCAGAAGCCGGATGTGCTGCTGCTTGATGAGCCGACCAACCATCTTGACATTGAAGCGCGCAACTGGCTGGAGGAGTATCTCTGTGCCTATCCCGGATCAGTGATCCTCGTTTCCCACGACCGTTTCTTCATGGACAGCGTCTGCAGCCGAATTGCCGAAGTCTGGAACCACACGATGACGGACTATCACTGCCGTTACTCCACCTATCTGAGTCAACGCGAGGAGCGGGTAACCGCCTTGCGGAATGCCAAGCGTATTCAGGATGAAGAAATCGAAAAGACCGAGGATTTCATCAAGCGCTTCCGCTATCAGGCCAACAAAGCGTCGCAGGTGCAGTCCCGGGTTAAGCAGCTGGAGAAGGTTGAGCGCATCGTCATTCCCCCCGAACGAAAAAAGATCCGCTTCCAGTTTCCGGAAGCGCCCAAAAGCGGTAAAAGCGTCGTCGAACTGAGAGGGTTGACCCGATCCTTTGGTGATCACGTGGTTCTGGACCGGATTGACCTGACCATCGAAAAAGGTGAACGGGTCGCTCTGGTAGGGCACAACGGCGCGGGGAAATCAACGTTGATGGCGGTGCTGGCTGGTGGGGAAATTCAGGGTGGAGAACGTATCATCGGGCATAATGTCAGCATGGATTATTTTGCCCAGGATCAGGCCAATGTTCTCGACCAGAGCCGTTCTGCCTATGACGAACTCTACGCCGATGCACCGTATGACATGGTGCCCCGTTTGCGCGATATTCTCGGCGCGTTTCTCTTTACCGGCGATGATATTCACAAACCGGTCAGCGTCCTCTCCGGTGGCGAACGGAATCGTCTGGCGCTTGCCAAGATGCTGCTGCGCCCCTCCAACCTGCTGCTGATGGACGAGCCGACCAACCATCTGGACCTGAACAGCAAAGAGGTCTTGCTGGACGCCCTCAAAAGTTTCGACGGTACGGTCGTGTTCGTTTCGCACGATCGCTACTTTGTCAATGCCCTGGCAACGCGGGTCGTTGAGGTTGACGGCGGTGGCGTCGAAAATTATTTCGGCGACTACGAATATTACCTGGGGAAGAAAGCGGGAGCACCCACTCCGCCCGGGGGGACCTCCGCCGCACCTTCTGGCGACGCGCTCGTTTCTCAGGGCACGTCTCCAGCGCCATTGCCGCCTCTGAACAAAGATCTTCGACTCAAAGACCGTGAAGATGATAAACGGCGCAAGCGTGAGGATCAATCGCGCCAGAAGCGGTTGGGTGAGATTGAAGCGTTGATTGCCGGCGTAGAAAAAGAGCTGGCGACACTGGAAGTCGAGATGAATGGTCCCGGCTTCTTTGATGACCCGGAGCGGGGAGTGCAGGGGGGCGAACGCCACGCCTCGCTGAACGGGCGCCTGGAAGAGTTGTACGGGGAGTGGGAAGAAATTTCTTCCTGACACAGGCTGTTACTAAAGTCATAAGGGGGGGTACATGAAAAACATAACGATTTTTAAAGCTCTCGTCGTGGAAAAGACGCCTGAAAAACAGTTCGTGAGGGAAATCCGGGAGCGGGATATCAATGACCTGCCGCCGGGCGATCTGGTGGTGCGGGTTCACTACTCCTCTCTTAATTATAAAGATGCTCTGTCGTCCACCGGTCACCCCGGCGTTACGCGGCAGTTTCCTCACACCCCCGGTATTGACGCGGCGGGCGAAGTGCTCTCCTGCCAGAGCGGCGCCTTTTCGCCGGGTGAGAAGGTCATCGTGACCGGCTACGACCTCGGAATGGAAACTGACGGCGGCTGGGGCCAATTGATCCGTATTCCCTCGGAATGGGCACACCGGCTCCCGGAGGGGTTGTCCCTGCGAGAAAGTATGGCGCTCGGAACGGCCGGTTTCACTGCGGGGCTGTCGGTGCTGAAGCTGGAACTGGCGGGGGTGCGGCCGGATCAGGGGGATATCCTGGTGACCGGAGCAACCGGAGGTGTCGGGAGTATCGCGGTTTCGATACTTGCCGGCGCTAGATACCGGGTCGTGGCATCAACCGGTAAAGAGGCTGATACGGAGTATCTCAAAGGTCTCGGCGCTGCTCAGGTTATCAGTCGCGATATGGTGGCCGCCGGAGCTGAGAAGGCCGTTCTTGCCGAACGATGGGGCGGCGTTGTCGATGTCGTCGGCGGTACGACGCTGGTAGCGGCTCTCAAAAGCACGAAGTACGGTGGCGCGGTCACCTGCTGCGGTCTGGTCGGTTCGCCGGAACTTTCACTTAACGTCTATCCGTTCATCCTGCGCGGGGTAAGTCTCATCGGGATCGATTCGGTTCAGTGCCCCCGCGAGCTTCGTGCTGAGGTCTGGAAACGGCTGGCTTCCACATGGAAGCCGGCCCGTCTGGCCGAGGTTGTGACCGAGTGCGCCCTGCAGGGGGTTGAACCGATGATTCAGGCCATCCTAAAGGGCGGCGTCACCGGTCGCGTCGTCGTAAACATGCTGGAAAGCTGATAAAGGGGAGAAACCATCATGGCCACACGCATTGAAAAAGATTCCATGGGGGAAATGGCGGTTCCGGCGAACGCCTATTACGGCGCTCAGACCGCGCGGGCTCTGCACAATTTTCCAATTTCCGGGCTGAAGCCGCACCCGGCCTTCGTCTGGGCGACTGTGACCATCAAAAAGTGTGCGGCAAAAGCCAATATGAGCACCGGCAGACTCCCCTCAGATATCGGTGCCGCCATTGTGGCCGCTGCCGACGAACTGCTGGCGGGAGAACTGGCGGACCAGTTCGTGGTCGATCCGTTCCAGGCGGGTGCCGGAACGTCGCACAACATGAACGCCAACGAAGTGCTCGCCAACCGCGCTCTTGAGTTGCTGGGGCGGAAGCGGGGCGACTTCTCTGTTCTACACCCCAATGACCACGTCAACATGGCCCAATCAACCAACGATGTTATTCCGACCGCAATCCGTCTGGCGTCACTGGAAATGCTCGACCCGCTGCTGGAGCAGCTCGAAGGGCTGGAGCGGGCTCTAACCGCCAAAGCCCGGGAGTTTGACCATATCCTCAAGTCGGGGCGAACCCATCTGCAGGATGCTGTGCCGATCCGGATGGGGCAGGAGTTCGGCGCGTATGCCGCCGCTATCCGTAAAAACCGGGAGGGGCTTGAGTCGTGTATCCCGGACCTGCTGGAGCTCGGAATCGGCGGCACCGCTGTCGGAACCGGTCTGAATGCCGAACCGGCCTATATCACGGCGATGATCGCCGAATTGACGGTCGCTACCGGTTTCCCGCTGGTCGCGAGTGAGGATCTGTTTGAAGCGATGCAGAACATGGACCCCTTTCTGGCGCTTTCGTCCACTCTGCGCCGCACGGCGGTCAATCTGGGGCGTATTGCCAACGATCTGCGCCTTCTGGCTTCCGGCCCCCGAACCGGGCTGGACGAAATCACCCTCCCCGCAATACAGCCCGGCTCATCGATCATGCCGGGGAAAATCAACCCCTCTATGGCCGAGATGACTAACATGGTCTGTTTCCAGGTGATGGGGTGCGATCAGGCTGTGCTGCTGGCGGCACAGGCGGGCCAGCTGGAGCTGAATGTCATGATGCCGCTTATATCCTGGAATCTGACGTTTTCAATGGAAATACTCAAGAATTGCGTGCAGAAATTCACCGAATCCTGTATAACAGGGATCACTGTTAATGAAGAGCGCTGTCGCCGTTATCTGGAGGAATCACTCGGGTTGGTGACGGTGCTGGCTCCATACATCGGTTACAATGCTTCAGCTGCCATTGCCAAAGAATCGCTTGTCAGCGGCAAAAGTATCCGGGAAATTGTACTGGAGCAGAAGTTGATGGCTATTGAGGAACTAGATACCATCATGCAGCCGGAACATCTGACTGAGCCGGGGCTGCCGAAGCAGTAACATGTTCCGATTAAAAATTAATTTCACTGAGCACCACCACACACAAAGGAGATTAACAGATGAGAGAAGAAGTCCTGAAAGTTCTTGAACAGGTACGACCCGGTCTGCAGGCTGATGGCGGCGATGTAGAACTGGTTGAAGTTACTGAAGACGGTGTCGTAAAGGTACGCCTGAAAGGCGCCTGCGGCAGCTGCCCTATGTCCACCATGACTCTTAAAATGGGTATCGAACGTGCCATGAAGGCACAAATTCCGGGTGTCACGGAAGTCGTCGGAGTTTGATCCTTGCTGGTGATATGTACCTCAAACGTCCCTTCAGCCGAGCTGACAGGGGCGTTTGATTTTTATGGAGCATGCTATGACAACAATTATCCCCGGCCGCTATCGGCATTACAAGGGGAATTTTTACGAAGTAATCGAGGTCGCCCGGCACAGTGAGACCGAAGAGGAGATGGTGGTCTACCGTAAGCTCTACGGCGATCATTCGCTCTGGGTGCGCCCGCTTGGCATGTTTCTGGAGAACGTAGTCGTTGACGGATGTGAAGTGCCGCGTTTTGAATGGGTGAGTTAACGCCTTTGATCGGCGTGCTCACATGGAGATGTAATCAAGCTGGTAGTGATTGCGGAATATCCAGAGGAAGACGTTGACACCCTTGAGTGCCTGGCGGAATTGTTCCTGTTCTTTTTCGGTTAAGAGCCGCGGGTCGATATAATGTGTCGGTTTGCTGCCGCTCGACAACTCCCGCAACTGCAGCTGCAGTCGGAGCTGAACAAGGAAGGTGAATGCTGTTACGATGGTTTCGAGGTCGCCGCTGGAAATGAAACCGACTTCCCCGAGAAGGTCAAGTTTTTTCCAGGTGTCACCTCCGATTATGCCAAACTCAAGGGCCAGAAGGCTGGCCCCGGTGGTGATGGCAAAAATACCTGCTTTCTTCAGGCTGACCAGCCCCTTATGCGTTCCATCCTGCTCAACCCGCAGACGTCCGAAGATCGTAAGCGGCGGCTGGAAGCGGACGACATGGCATGCCATGTTGGGGAAGAAGAGACCGTACTGTTTCACTTCGGAGGTAATATGGTCGCGCAGCCTCAGAACCGGGGCTGCGTCACCGTACAGCGGCCGCAGGTCCTGAAACATGCCGAAGTTAAGGATGTGTTCCGGGGTGGGAACAGTGATCCACCGGGTGAGAAGGGTCATCCATTCGCTGCTGCTGTGGCACCACGAGGGATTGCTGGCCATTATGTTGCCGGGGCATCGGGGGACGCCGATCTCTTCCAGCGCATCAACGAGCCGGGTGGCGAAACGCTCGACGGCACGAAGTTCTCCGGGCGAAAGATCGTCACTGTAGACGATGGCGTTGTCCTGATCTGTGCGGAGGGTCTGTTCTCCGCGCCCTTCGCTGCCGAGAACGAGGAAGGTGCCCCCTTCGGGAAGGCATACGCCTTCGGTGTCCGCCAATATCGTTATCAGGCGCAGCGTTATGGCGTCGTTGAATCGGGAGATAAGCTGAACAATTTTTTTTGTGCCGATGTTTGAACGGATGGCACCATCCGCTGCATCGAGCATCCGCTCGCCGATTGTTCTCAGCGCCTCTATGGAGCGGGCGGCAACAATCTCCTGGTAGAGATAGAACTGATTATTGCTGTTGATTTCCCTGTCTGGCATATCCGTGTTCCACTATGTATGGACATCCGTTATTGTTTGAATGCCGTTGAAGAGCGGCACCGTGAAGTAGAATATCGCACCCTCTCCAAATTTGCTTTCGACCCAGATATCTCCCCCCATTTTATCGACGATCTCCCGCGAAATTGCCAGACCAAGGCCGGTGCCGAGCGGATGTGATTTCTGCGGATCCCGCACCTGGTGAAAGCGCTCGAAGATCTGTTCCAGTCTGTCCGGAGGGATGCCCGGCCCGGCGTCCTCGACACTGATCAGAGCGAACCCTTCTTTTTTTATCCCGCTGAGCTTGATAACTCCCCCCTCCGGTGAGAATTTAACCGAGTTGGCAAGGAGATTAGTCAATACTTGGTGAAGACGATCCGCATCAGCAAAAACCGGGGGAAGAGAGGCTTCGACGTTGCTGAATACGCTGATCCCCTTTTCGGCGCAGAGCGGTTGCGCTGTGTCGACGGCCCGGGCAAAAACCGGTTCCAGCGCCAGTTCCAGGGGGGATAACTCCAGCCGTCCGGCTTCGATCCGTGAAAGATCGAGCAGGTCGTTGATCATGCGGGTGAGTCGCCCCGCTTCATCATGGATGATGCTGACAAACTTTCTCCGTTTTTCCGCATCGTCCACATCGTAGCGCAGCAGAATTTCGGAGAAGGAGCGGATCGAGGTGAGCGGTGTTCGCAGCTCATGACTGACCGTGGAGAGGAAATCGCTTTTGAGACGGTCCAGTTCCAACAGGCGGGCATTGACCTTTTCCAGCTCAACGGTGCGGCGTGCCACCTTTTCCTCCATAGCATGGCTGTAGGCCTGAACTTCCCCGTAAAGCCGTGCATTGGTTGCCGCCATTGCGAGCTGGTTAGCCAGGGCTGCAAACAGCTCGATAAACTCATCGGTGAAATGCATCGGACCACGGGAGGTATAGGCGGTGAGTACCCCGATAACACGCCCTTCGTAGATCATCGGTGCATGAATAAGCGCTGTTATCGGCACGTCCTTGACCAGCCTGGAGAGGAGCAGCGGCTTGTCTGTTTCACGGGTATCCCCCACCACAACAGGCCGGGCGTCGAGGAAACAACTGCCGAAGTAGGTCTCCCGTGACGGGGGCATCGCGGATGCCAGAATGTATTCGTCACTGAGTCCCACATGGCTGCGGATTCGCAAAAACCCATCCTCGTCAAGGAGCCGCACCCCGAGGTGCTCGAATCCGAATTCCTGCTTGATCAGCAGAAGAACCTGCTGCAGAAGGGTATCGATATCCAGGCTTTGAGAAAGGGCGTGTGAGGCTTCATGCAGCACCATCAACTCGCGAAGCCGTCGTTCCAGGGCATCCCGGCTCTCCACCAGTGTTTGTGACACCCCGCCAAAGACATCGAGAATCTCCACCGCGTGTTCGCGTGGCCAGGCAAAGGTGCTATTTATGATCATATGTGCTGACGGTGTCCCGAGGGCGCTGGCCAGGCAGCGTTCGGTCGCCTCCAGAAGCAGCTGGGGGGAGGAGCGTTCCGGGAGTGTCCCCAGTACGTCATGGGCCATTTTGATGCCGACAAATCGTGCCAGGAGTCCTTCCAGCTCCGCTCTGGTAGCCCATGCCGCCGGCAGTTCGGAGCGCTGGCTCCCTCCTGCAGGATGTTGCGCTGTCAGGAGGCTGAAAAAGAAGTAGGCTCCCGTGTTGAACACCAGGCTCCAGATCAGGGCGTGCGTCCAGGTATCAAATCCCCGCATGCCAAAAAGGGCTCTCGGCTTTAGCAGTTCAATCCCCCAGGGGCCTTGAGTCAGAAAGGCTTCGCTCATCCATCCTGAATCGACAAAGCTGGGGAGCAGCAGTGTGTAAATCCAGATGCCAAACCCTGCGACAAGGCCGGCGATGGCTCCGGTTCTGGTCCTCCCCTTCCAGCAGAAACCGAAAAGAACTGCGGGGACAAACTGGAACATGGCGGAGAATGACAACAACCCGGTTGCAACAAGAGTGTGCGAATCGCCGATCAACCGGTTGAAGGCGTATCCGAGAAGCACGATGCCGAATATAACGGCCCTCTTGATGCTGAGAAGGTGAACAGAGACATCGCGGTTACCCAGGTTGCGGAATCCGGGGAAAAAACCTCCCAGGACTGCTACCCCCGGATGGTGGAGGATCATGGTTGCCAGGGCGACCGCCTCGACGATAACCATGCTTGTTGCGGCGGAAAAACCGCCCAGAAAGGCGAAAAACGCCAGACTGTGATGCCCTCGCGTCAGCGGGAGAGAAATCATGTAGAAGTCAGGGAGCAGGTCGCCCCCATAGAGACGCCCGACCAGAGCTACGGGAAGCACGAGGACATTGATTAGAAGCAGGAAGGCCGGAAATGCCCAGGAAGCCGTGCGCAGGTGACGCGGTTCGACATTCTCGACCACCAGCATATGGAACTGACGGGGGAGCAGGATTACCGCTGATGCAGAGAGGGTGCTGAGCGAAACCCAGGTCGGCATCGCTACCCCCGAACCTTCCCCAAGCAGAAACAACCGCGCCAGATTGGGATCTGCTGCCGCCTTTTCAAAAATGTGCGGGAGGCCGCCACCGATTCCGAAGGTAATGTAGAGGCCAATGACCAGAAACACTCCCAGCTTGACGGCGCTCTCGAAGACGATCGCTGCGACCATCCCTTCGTGCCGTTCGGAGGCGACGAGGCTTCGTGCCCCGAAAAGTCCGGCAAAGATAGAGAGAGCCAGGGCGGCCCAGAACGAGGCATCGCCAAGCATCCCGGAGCCTGCGCTTCTTTCGGTGATCAGGTCGAAGGTGTAGCCGATCGCTTTAAGCTGGAGCCCGATATACGGGGTAATTCCGACCACCATCACTGTGGTGGCCAGAGCACCAAGGGCCCACCCCTTTCCGTACAGAACCTCAAGCAGGTCCGGCAGGCTTGTTACCCCTTCCGTCCGGCAGAAGGAGACGAGCCGCTTGAGCAGTGACGGTCCGAGGAGGAATATCAGTGTGGGACCAAGGTAGATCGGCAGAAATCCGAGCCCGGTGGATGCCGCCTGCCCTACGCTGCCGTAAAACGTCCAGGATGTGCAGTAGACGGCCAGAGACACACTGTACACCCATGGATTGTCAACCAGGCTGCGACCGCTCTCCCTCGACCTGTCGGTGGCATAGGCGATCGCGAACAAAACGAGGAGGTATGCAACCCCGAGGAGGGCAACCCAGAAAGTTTCACTCACTGTTCATCCCTCCTGTTCAATATCCAGGCGACCACTACCAGAGATCCCCACGCCGTGAACAGATAAAGGGGCAGAATCGGAATTCCGAGAAAGCTGCCCGGACGGTTGAACGCCCCCAGAAGTGGAGGGTAGAGGGCCGCTATTCCTATGACAAACAGGGCGGCGAGTCGGCGTGATATTTTATTCATACCTGGATGCCCTCCATAAATCAGAACCGCGATGACTGCCAGCGCAGCAGTAGATGGCGGTCGCAGAATGCTTTTGCCTCTGCGAGAGTTCGCACCCCGCGTCCCGGCAGCAGCGTGATGAGACCCAGAAAAGCCTGGGCGGTAGCGCGGGCATCTCCCAGAGAAGTATGGCGCCCCTCGATGGTGATCCCCATCCGTTCCGCCATGGCATCGAGGCCGTGCCCTTCGGTCCTCTCATGGAGACCGTATGAGAGGAAAAGCGTGTCAAGGAACGGGTTGTCGATCATCGGAAGCCCCGCTTCGGCCGCTGCCATTTCCAGGCACTTTTTGTCGAAGGCGGCGTTGTGGGCGACCAGGATCGAGTCGCCGACGAATTCTGTAAATTGCCGGTAGACCTGAACGATGGAAGGAGCGTCCGCCACCATATAGTCCTCAATATGATGAAACAGGGTCGATTCGGGTGGAATCGAACGGCCGGGGTTGACCAGGGTGTGGAATATTTCGGCGTTTTGAATGCGTCCGCGACGAATGCGAACCCCGCTGAGGCTTACGACCTTGTCCCCCTCGGAAATCCGCAGCCCGGTGGTCTCGGTATCGAATACAACGTATTCGAGATCGCTCAAATCCGCCTGGAGTTGATCCACCCGTTCAATAACCGGTCGCGGCAGGAACAGGTCGAAATCGTAAAATTCCGGTTCACCATCCAAAAGCCCATCGGCCCGATCCCCGTCGGAATCGTCACCGGCCTGCAACAGTGCAAGCCGTACTTCAAGGGATTCACCGGAGGTCCTGGTCCACAGCTCTCCGCGGTTTCTTCGTACCGTTTCTCCCAGGGAAAGTGCTTGCTCGCCGGCAGGAGATATCTCCAGAGATTCCAGTTCGATTGGATTCCCATTGAAGGGGAGGCGGACTCGAAAGGTCGTAACAACGGTGCCATCCTCCACGTGCAGACTCGCGCTGATTGACGCCTGCCCCGGCTTCATCTGCGAGATCCACTGAAGGACGCAGCAGAGGGACGCCACCCATGAAAACGGCTCAACCAGTACCGGCGGAATAGTGCTGCCGTTGCCCTCAATATCCACCGGAATCCCCGGGACTAAAAGCAGCGCTTCAGTAAGAAGCTCATGAGGGTCCGATGCGATGGCGGGCCAGCGCGAACTCTGGACAGCATTGGCGGCGTCATCAATTGCCGTAACCCGCGTGCTCAAACGGTTCATCTCCTCTGCTACCGCTGCCAGGAACGCCGTCTGTTTTTCCGCCGGCATATCCGGATGTCGCTGGAGTGCTTCGACCAGTGAGCGGGATGTGGCCATCGGTCCGCGCAGGAGTTGTTGCATCTCCTGCAGGGTCTCCTCAGGCTTGCCGCTGTTCAGGTTTTGAAACACCAACAGGTATCCGGCCCGCTCCCCTTTCGGCCCCGGTACAATCGAAAGTGAGCCTTTGATAAGTTTTTCATCTTGAAGAGGAAAGAGTACCTCCTCCACCGTTTCCCGCCCCTGCTCCCATCTTTTACGTACTCTTTTGAGGTGGAAATTAAGACGATCACTCGGGAAAAGGCGGGAGAGAGGGCTCCCGATGCCGGAGGTATACCCCAGATCGAGAATAATCCGTGCCCGTGGATTCATCAGGATCGTCTCCGCCGCCTCGTTGGCGACAACCACACCGTCCACCATGGTGCGCAGAACGGTTGCGAGGCGATTGCGTTCCTCCTGTACCGTAATGGTGGCTTCACGTACCCTCTCTTCGAGTTCCTCGTACGCTTTGCCGAGATTCTCGGCCATATGGTTGAACTCCAGAGCCAGATCTTCAAGCTCATCACCGCTGTTAAGTTCAATCCGGTGGCTGAGATTAATGCGGGCGACGATTTCGGCGCCGCGCCTGATTTTCAAAATCGGGAGCAGAAACTGGTCGGCCATGCGCCACGCCAGGAAGATAATCGTGACACCGAGCAACACAAGAAAAAATGCGGCCTGTACACCTGCCGAGAGAAACTGGTCACGTATCTGTGACAGCGGTTGCAGCCGCTCTATCTCAGTCACATAAGCGTTGACCTCAAAGTACAGGGCGCCCATTACGATGATCAGCGGCAGCAGTCCCAGCGAGAGCAGTGATACAATCAAGCGGAGGCGCAGACTCCTTTTTTTACGGGCAGGCGTTTCTTTCCGCACCGCTGTCATGATCCGATACAGGTCCGAATCGCACTCAACAGCTCATCGGCGCTGAACGGTTTGGTTACATAGTCGTCCGCTCCCACCTCCAATCCCTTCTTTTTTTCCAGGGCCTGCCCCTTGGCCGTCAGCATGATCACCTTTGTCCCGGCCATGTTTTCCCGCTCGCGCAGAATCCGGCATACTTCGTAGCCGTCTTTGCGCGGCATATTAATGTCCAGCAGGATCAGATCCGGTCGTACGCGTTCCGCCGCTTCCAGTGCATCATCCCCATCCCGTGCCGTATGGACTTCATAGCCCTCCATATCAAGGATGAACTCGATAGACATCAGAATATTCGGCTCATCATCTACCGCTAGAATAATTTTCTTACTCATCTTATTGTGTCCCCCCGTTTCACACAGTCATATTTCGGTCGGAGATTATATCCGATAAATAGAACATGGGAACGTCTTTTTGATGTCCCGCCGGAATATTTTCTTCAGAAGTACGGAACCCAATCACTGAGCCCAATCAGTTGCTCACCGGAAAACCCCAAACAGGTCCCTGAAGAATCTCCGGGTCTTCGCCGCGAAGCTCTGGTCCACTTTTTTCTGCATCCCGGCGATATTCGGCGTCTCCGCCAAGGCTTGGCGGTACTCCGCTTCGGTCAACACGCCCTTCTGCCGCAAGAGTCGCAGCACCATTTCGGAACGCTTCAGCACCCGATCAAGGTGGCGGTACGGGTTGTAGACCTTCTGGGGGCCGGGAAGCATGGCCGCCAGGAAAGCGCATTCGCGAGCCGAGAGGGAGCTGGCCGGCTTGTCGAAATAGTAGCGGGACCCATGGCCGATCCCATACACCATAGGTCCCAGCTCAACAATGTTGAGGTAAAGCTCGAGGATCCGTCCCTTGGTCAGTTCCTGCTCCATCCGCTTGGCGAGGTAGATTTCTTCGATCTTGCGGGTCACGCTCTTTTCCCGGGAGAGAAAGAGGTTCTTCGCCGTCTGCTGGGTGATGGTCGAGGCGCCGCGTGCAAGGCGCTTCTTCTCCAGATCATACTTTATGGCGTCTTTGATCGCTTTTATATCAATCCCGTCGTGCCGGTAGAAGTTGGCGTCTTCAGCCACGATGACCGCCCACTTCATCTCTGGCGGAATACTCTCCATCGGAGTCCATCTGGGATTCCCCGGCCCTACTACCGCAGGGTGAAACTTCCCCTGCCAGTCTATGACCTGGATAGTCAGATTCATATTTCGGTCGGCGAGCAGAGCAATAGATGGCAGTCGGTAGAGCGCGATACCGATGTAGAGGGCATAGAAGACGATGCCTCCGATGATGATGGCCGCAAGCCATGAAATTACCTTCAATGGTACCTCGTCGTGAAAATGATATTTCTCGGCATGATAACAGAAAAGGGCCTTTGTCAGTGCCTTTGTCAGTGCCTTTGAATTCCGAGTGGCCTCTCAAAATATGTTTTTTATCCTGTTTTATCCTGTCAGGAAAAGAATTCAATTTGACAATGGTGCCAAAGTTTGTCATCACATTACGTGATGAAGCGCAAACGCCGAAAAACATCTGAACTTCGGCCAGGCAACGTGAATGTGAAATCCTCCCCCGTTTCTTCCACGCCTCAACGCATTTACTTACGAAACAGGTTTGGTCTCAGACCATTCCTCTCTGGAAAACAAAAACAAAACCAATTCATGAGGCAACCGTGGCACTAATATCCCTACGCGACATAACCCTGGCTTTCGGCGGTCCCCCGCTTTTTAACGGCATCAATCTGCAGATAGAGGCGGGTGACCGACTCTGCCTTATGGGGCGTAACGGCAGCGGCAAATCGACACTGCTGAAACTGATCGGTGGAGAACAGATCCCTGAAGGGGGGGAGGTTCAACGTCTGCAGGGGCTCAAAGTGGCTCAGCTGACTCAGGATGTTCCGCAGGGACTGACTGGGAATGTTTTTGACGTAGTTGCGTCCGGTATGGGCACCGCTGCCGCGGTGCTTGCGGAATACCACCATGTCAGCCACGAACTGGCACATGACTGCAGCGATAAGCTGCTGGCCCGACTCGAAACGCTGCAAAAAGAGCTGGAGGAGAATGACGGCTGGAACCTGCATCAAGAGGTGGAGCGGGTGTTGAACCGTCTCGATCTGGACGCTGAAGCGGAGTTCGCCGAACTCTCCGGGGGGACCAAACGTCGGGTGCTGCTGGCCCGTGCTCTGGTCTCTAACCCGGACATCCTTATACTGGACGAGCCGACCAACCACCTTGATATCGACACGATCCTCTGGCTGGAGGAGTTTCTTGCCAAAAATGTCAGAACCGTGCTGTTTGTGACCCATGACCGCGCTTTTGCCCGCCGACTGTCCAACAGGATCGCAGAACTTGATCGCGGCCGGATTTACGCGTTTTCCTGCGGCTACGACGAATTTGTCGAGCGGCGCGAAGCACTGCTCGAGGCCGAGATAACCCGCCGGGCTCTGTTCGATAAGAAGCTGGCCCAGGAAGAGGTCTGGGTCAGGCAGGGGATCAAAGCCCGCCGCACTCGTAATGAGGGGAGAGTACGGGCGCTCAAAAAGCTGCGCGAAGAGTCCCGTCAGCGGCGTGAACGGCAGGGGACGGCCAAAATCCAGCTGCAGGTGGCGGATCGTTCCGGTGCGCTGGTCGCAGAGGCGATCGGAGTGACATTTGCCTATAACGACAGGCCGATCGTCTCAGGTCTCTCCACCACGATCATGCGTGGTGACCGGATCGGCATCATCGGCCCGAACGGTTCCGGCAAAACAACGCTGCTCCGTCTGCTGCTCGGTGAACTGGAACCGCAACAGGGGGAGATAAAGCTCGGTACCCGCCGCGAGGTGATTTATTTCGATCAGCTGCGTGAACAGCTGGATATGGACAAAAGCGTGCAGGAAAATGTCGGGGAAGGGAACGATACCCTTATTATCAATGGTCAACCGCGCCATATAATCGGCTATCTGCAGGACTTTCTCTTCTCGCCCGAGCGGGCGCGTTCTCCGGTCAGCATCCTCTCCGGCGGTGAGCGTAACCGGCTCCTGCTGGCGAAACTTTTTACCAAGCCATCCAATATCCTCGTCATGGATGAACCGACCAACGATCTTGATGCCGAAACGCTTGACCTGCTCGAAGATCTGCTGATGGAATATCCCGGCACGCTGCTGCTGGTAAGCCACGACCGTGAATTTCTCAACAACGTCGTCTCCAGTACGCTGGTGCTGTCCGGTGATGGTTCGGTGCGGGAGTTTATCGGAGGGTACGACGACTGGCTGAGTCAGGTCGCAGCGGAGAGTGCAGTCGCGAGCGGACTCCAGACGGCTCAGAAAGCGGTACAGGAAAAGGGAAAACCTCAAAAGGAGAAGGCCCGCAAACTCTCTTTCAATGATCAACGCGAGCTGGATGCCCTGCCGGAGCTGATGGCAGCTATTGAGAAGGAACAGCAAGAGCTGCACGCCCGTCTGGCCGATCCTGATTTCTACAAAAGCGCCGGAGGGGAAGTGGTCACGGTTAATGCCCGTCTGGCCGCGCTGGAGCAGGAGCTGGAAGCGGCGTTCCTCCGCTGGGATGAGCTGGAGAGCCAGAAGAGTTAGAACCAGCGGCCGAAACTAAATAAGTTGCACGACGCTCCTCTACCCGCTATCCTTTGCACGGCCAGTCGCATTCCCAGGCGGTGACAACTGCCGAGAGGCTTTATGCCCAAACCAAAATTCAAAAAAGATTACGTGGTCACCTCTGTCGTGGCGGTGATCATCAACTTTGCCGGTGAAGTCCTCCTGACTAAACGGAATATTCCTCCTTTTCTGGGGCAGTGGGTTATGCCCGGTGGAAAGATTGACCTCGGAGAGCCGATTATCCAGGCTGTTAAGCGCGAAGTATTCGAGGAGGTTGGTCTTGAAGTGGAAGTTCAGAATCTGCTGGATGTTTTTGAACATGTAACACCGGGTGAGGATCATTATCATTTCGTCATTCTCTACTATCGCTGCCATCCGCTCAGTAACGAATTAAACCACAATGATGCCGAGGTTGCCGAGGCCCGCTGGGTTCCGAAGAGTGAGCTGTGGCAATACAACATGCCCAAGGGGACAAAATTTATTCTGGACAAACTATTTCCTGACCCCCACTACTGCGAGATAGATTAAGGCTATATGGTTGCGATCATCGATAAAGAAATTAACCTTGAATTTCCCATCGGCGAGCATCTGCACTGTATGGTGGCCCAGATTCCCAACCGCCTGCAGAAGGTGGAGCACAGCTTTGTCCTGGCGAATCCCGAGGAGAAGTGGTCTCAAATTCGGGGGCTCCTCGACAAAATTATCGAAGCGGAGGGGTACCTGCGGAGGCTTCACTTCCTGATGCTGCCGGAAGCCGCGCTCCCTTTCAGTCGTTTCGATGAAATGCTGGAAATCCTGCAGCAGAAATTCCACCCCAATACGGTTACCATCTTCGGAGTAGAGCCGGTCCGGCTTCATGTCTACCGGGATCTACTCGAGCGCTTCCACGAGGACAACGCTGATGCCATCCCGGCGGTTGACCGGGATATCGCCGGGGGAAACGTTCGGGAAATGCCGGTCAACTGGTGCTGTATCGCCATCAAGGAGGCAACCGGCAGACTACGGGTGTTTCTGGAGGCCAAGAGCCACCCGTTTCACGCCGAGGAGCTCCTGGAAAAGTACCATGACCTTTACCGGGGACGTCACTTCTACTTCTTTCACAGTCGGCCCGGCTGTTTCAATTTCATGGCCCTCATCTGCCTTGATTATCTGTATCGGGACCTCTACTCATCGAACATCAAGCGAATCATCGACCATGCCAACCAGCTCTTTTTCACGACTCGTCAGGGACTCGACGCGATGTTTGTCATCCAGTGCAATCCAAAGCCGGAGCATCACTCCTATCGGGATGTGATCAGCGGTTTCTATGGCGAGTACCTTGAAGACACTCCGGGCGTACGGGAAACGGTAACTGTTTTCGGCAACAGTTCCAACGAAACAACCATCGAAGGGGTCACGCCGACGGCCTCTTACGGCCACTCCAGCGTGGTCCTCAACCGGCACCACCGGATACAGAAACACACTCTGAAGGAATTCAAAACCGACGATTTCGGCGGCGCACCGGTCTGTCGGCTGCGATTCGGTGACGATACCCGCCTCTTTGTGTTCAATCTTCCGCCCCATCATGAACTTGATCCCCGCACCTCGCGGGTGCCGCTCAAGCTGCACAGCATCATGCGCTGGACAGATCAGGGCGAATGGGAAAATATTCCGGGAGAAGAGCTGCATTATGAAGGGAAAGCAGGCTAAAGATTTCCGCCCGCGGATTCATCCAGCCGCAACAAACGATGCCCTCCAAAAACGGTCATAATTTCAAGTATTTCCCCTTTGATGCGGTAGATAATGCGGTATCCACGGTAAATCAATTCCCGGATTTCAGAATTGCCTATTTCCGGTACAACCCTGCCGCTGCACGGGTTAGCGGGTAAATTGACTTCCGCATGGTCAATCAGGGCATCGACAAATCTGACAGCTATTTTATCTAACACAAACTCGAAAAACTGTAATCAGCATGATGCATAAAGATATTCAATCACCGTTTATACCAGAGGAATTCATCCAGAAAATATTGTCGATGAAGGAAAGAGGAAAAGGGACCCTCCCTATATTTACAAAAATCTAATAGACCTAAAATAGCAAATATGCTATAGTGCAACCATGATTTGGACAATCAATTACTTCAACGATTCTGTACAAGAAGAGATTCTCGCAATGCCGTCTGGTTTTCTCGGTCGTTATCTCCGCTATTCTGACAGAATGGAGGTCTACGGTCCGGATCTCGGCATGCCTCATACTCGCGCAATGGGAGATGGACTTTTTGAATTGCGGCTGAAAGCCGCAGAGGGAATAGCACGGGTTTTCTATTGCACAATAGTTGGCCGAAAAATAGTTATGTTACATCAATTCACTAAGAAATCGGATAAAACACCGCCGAGAGAGCTTGAAACGGCACAACGAAGAATGAAGGAGTACAAAAATGCTCACTCACAAAGAACTTAAAGCCCGTGCCCTTGAAAGGGTAGATGTAAAAACAGAATATGATCGACTGGATGAAGAGTTTCGATTCCTTGACGAGTTTCTCAAAGCTCGTGCTGCCGCAGGTGTCACACAAGCTGAGGTAGCAGAGCGAATCGGCACAACACAGTCTGCTGTAGCCCGTCTTGAATCAGGACGAGGGAAACATTCTCCATCAATCGCTACATTAGAAAAATACGCACACGCACTCGGCTGCCGCTTGGAATTACGATTAGTCAATGAAATGATGTCAAGGAAAGCAGAAGGTCAAACACCGCACACAGTCGGACGAACTAAAAAGCTTCGCACCGCCTAAACCTGCCTCCAGCATCAGACACCATGAAAAAAGCAACACCGAGAAAACCGAATTTCCAGAAAGTTAGACCCGCCAAAAAACCGGCGGGTCAACTTCATGCCCCGTTATTGGGGTCCTAAGCCCTCCCACACACACGGAGTAGTTGTTCTTTACGCCTGCAGTGAGGCTCTATTCCACCACCGGCATTCGCAGCAGCAGTGCCGCCACTCCGAAGGCAGCCATTAGCAGCAGGGCAATCATCGTCGCCACTCCATTCCAGCCATAATTCTGCCAGAACAGCCCCCCCACCGTGCCGGAAACACTTGAGCCGAGATAATAGGCAAACAGATAAAGCGACGCAGCCTGCGCCTTGGCGGTCAGGGCGCGCCTGCCGACCCAACTCGACGCGATAGCATGAGCGCTGAAGAACCCGCAGGTGAAAATTCCGACGCCGGCAACTATCAATGGCAGCGATCCGGACAGCGTAATCAGCGTCCCCCCCATCATGACGCCAAGAGTCAGCCTGATCATGAAGGGGCGGCCGAAACGGTGAATCAGTCTGCCGGCAACCCCCGAGCTGAACGAACCGAGCAGATAGACCAGAAATATCAGGCTGACCTGATAATGGCTGAGATTGTAGGGCGCTGCCAACAGCCGGAAGCCGATGTAGTTGTAGAGTGAGATGAAGCCCCCCATCGAAAGGAAGGCCAGTCCGTACAGGCAGAGGAGCCCGGGGTCGTGCAGGTGTTGGTACAGCGAGGTAAACAGGTAACGGAGTTTAAACGGTCGCTGGTGGAAGTTGGTGGATGGGGGAAGGCACTTCAGGAAGACCACACTGAGCAGCAGGCTGAGAAGACCGACCAGGGCAATCGCACTATGCCACGGGACATATGTGCAGAGCAGTGCCGATCCGATCCGTCCGCACATCCCTCCCACCGCGTTGCCGCTGATATAGAGACCCATGGCGTGGCCGATCGCCTGTGCATCCATCTCTTCTCCCAGATAGGCCATCGCTACCGAGGGTACGCCGGCCAATACAAGCCCCTGCAGCAGTCGCAAGAGGAGCATAGATTCAAACGAATGGCAGAATATCGTTGCCACCGCAAGCAGTGAAGTCAGGAAGAGCGCACCAGCCATAACCTTGCGCCGTCCCAGAGTTTCGGAAACGCTACCGGCAACCAGCATGCCGAGTGCCAGTGCGATAGTGGCACATGAAAGCGGCAGGCTCGCCATTGCCGGCGAAACCTTGAACTCCTGCGCAAACAGAGGGAGCAGCGGCTGCACGTCGTAGAGGGTCACGAAGGTCACGAAACCGGCGCAGAAAAGCGCAACATTAATACGCCGGAACTCGGAGGTGCCGACCTTGACCTCTCCTTGCGGAATAAGGGGCATTCTGTACGTCCTTTCAGAAAAGACAAAAACCTGCGTCACTCAATAGCAACAACAGAGCTGAAACGCCACTGGAAGTTTGATTCAGCCCCTGCTGAATGTTTGAGGCCGCGTACGCTATTGACAATGAGACGCATTTGCGCGATTGTTTAGCCGCACAAATAAATTACAAATAATGCAGGGCCGGAACAACACGTTCCCGGCTTCCGGATTTACTGCTGGTGATATAGAGTGAATATAATACTTAAATTCTGTAACTGCATTGCAGCTCTGGCGCTCCTGCTGACTGTTTCAGGCTGTGCCGCCTCCTCGACTTTTTCTGCGTACCCCCGCCAAATGCAGCCTCTCGTCAACTCCATGTCCAATCGCACCACGATTGATTTATCACAATGCCTGCTGAGTGAGTGTAAAAACAGTGACCTTATTCTCTATAACATGGAGCGTGGTCGATACGCTCAGGTAATCGGCAATCTTGATGTCAGCATGGCCGACTTCTCGGCTTCAATGGATAAAATCAGGCGAAACGACGAAAAAGCTCTGTTCAGTGCCTCCGCCTTTGGCGCTAATGTTGCATCAACAGTGGTTAATGACAATGCGATCCCTTACGAAGGCGAGGGGTATGAACGGGTGCTGCTGCATCACTATCAGGCGCTCAATTATCTGAAAAAAAAGGATCTGGACGGAGCAGGAGTTGAGGTCCGCCGGGCCAATGCCGAACAGAACGAGGCTCTGAAGCATTTTGAAAAAGAGCTGGACGGAGCCCAGGAAGAGGCTGAGAAGAAAAGGATCTCCGGCAGCTCTGCGAGAATTGATACCCAGTACGCCCAGATGGATGAGGTCGCCGGCAAAGTAAAAAACTCGTTCCAGAATGCGTACACCTTCTACGTTTCGGGTTTTATCTATGAATTACTTCGGCAGCAGAACGACGCCTATATCGACTATAAAAAGGCATTGGAGATTTATCCTGAAAACAGGTATCTGCAGCAAGATGTGCTGCGCCTGGCTGCTGAACTTGACATGCGTGAAGAGCTTGATACACTTAAACAGCGATTCCCACTGGAAAATAAACGCTTGATTGGTGGGGATGTTACCGGTTCCGGTGAGCTTCTTGTGCTTTTTGAAGACGGCTTTGTCCCTCAAAAACACGAGATAAAAATCCCCCTGCCGGTAGGCAAAGCCGGCGTTATTGCCATAGCGTTTCCGATCTATCAGGAAAGGTGGTCGTCTCAGGTGCCATTGCGGATTCTCAACAAGAGTGAACTCATCGGGAGCACTGAACCGATCTGCGATGTCCGGGCATTGGCCGTTAAGGCGCTTAAAGAAAAAGCGCCTGTAATTGCAACGCGTCAGATTATCCGTGCCATAGCCAAAGGGGCCACTGCGGCGGAAGCAAAAAAACAGATGGGAGATCTTGGCCAGTTCGCCACCATCGTCTGGAATCTGGTCAGCGAGAATGCGGATTTACGGAGTTGGCTCACCCTGCCTGCCAATGCCCAGATTTTGAGAACGACATTGCCGGCGGGACGCTACTCGCTATCTCTCCAGCACCCTCAGGCTGGTGAACCGAGGTATGCGGATGTTGAAATAAACGCCAACGGGAAAACAGTGCTACATGTGGTTCGAGCCGGTCGACAGATGTACAATTCAGTCACCACATTTTAGTAGAGACATTGTTTCCGCGATTATTTGGTAAAGGAGTAAACAATGAATACTATTCTACGAGCATTTGCAGCAGTTATGGTATCGCTTCTATTGACACCGTTGCTTGCCTCAGCGGTGGAGCTGAGTACGGGAGAGAAAGACACCATTTTGATTGGTGAACTCAAAATCCAGCCGGCAGTAAGCGAAAGGGCGATAAAAAGGAAACAGAGCACAGAGTTACAGCTGGTATCAGACTCTCTGCAAAGCCAGCTGGTTTCTGCACTGAATGCGACCCGTATTTTTCAGCTGGTAGAACAGGAACGCGTGACCGGCAGTGATCCTGCGCCGGAACCGGATCTGCAGGCCGCAGACGTCGATGACAAAAAAATAGCTCAGGCCGGGAAAAAAGCCGGAGCCAGGTTTGCCTTCCTCCCTCAGATTGATGGTTTTGAGGACGCGTCAGAAGTGGTTGAATATCAAGCGACCGGCCGGGCGTCAGTAAGTCGCAAACTGTTCCTGTCGGCGGTCGTACGGATTGTCGAGACCGCGAGTGGTGCTATGCTGCCTGATTCTCCCAGCGTACAACTCACCAGAACTGAAGAAAAAGACCATGTCAGGCCCGGCGCACTTTCTGTGAGCGATGAAGTCATCGTGGCTCTCGCGAAAGAGATGGCTAAAAAATTGTCACAAGAGGCCGTTATGCTTATCAGGCCGGCGAAGGTTCTGACCGTTACCGGCAAGCAGGTGTTGATCAACCGTGGCAGCGAGGCGGGATTTACAAAAGGCGATCTGGTGGAAATATATTCCGTGCAAAGTATCAAGGATGAAGAGACGGGTGAACTGTTCCGTAACGAGGTGCCGGTTGGACAGGCGAGCATCAGCCGAATTGAAAAAAGCCAGAGTTATGCAACCATAAGTGGAGATGATGCGGGCATTACCAAAGGGTGCATTGTTCGGTTTATAAAAACAGCGGCGCGCCGTGCTGCCGAAGCAGAGCCGCCACCCGATACGTCGCTCCCTGATTTTGGGACAAAGGGCGATACGGGAGTCACCCCGGGCTCAAGCGAAAAACCACTCAAGTGGAAATAAGGAGGGAACATCATGAAACAGAGTCGTAACGTTATAGTTGGAGGAATAGCTGCGGTTGCCGTTATTGCATCTCTTGGTCTGGCGGGGTGCAGTACAACGGCTGGAGTCGAAGCGACCGGTAAGACGACATGGGATGAGCAGGGCGCCCGGTCGCTCGAAAAGAATGTGGTGTTCAACAACAGCGGGCTTAAGGGTGATATTCAGATTGTCGATGTCAAAAGCGTCCAGGCTGGCGACATCATGAGAGCTCAGGCGACGTTGCGTTCCAAAGACAGGGAAACTCTGCCGTTTCAGTACCGGTTCGACTGGTATGACGGCGGAGGGTTAGAGATAAATTCGGGTGCCGGCTCCTGGAAACCTTTAATTCTGTACGGGCGTGAATCAAAAACCATTCAGAGCGTTGCGCCGGACCCGCGAGCGAAAGAGTTTAAGCTTAAAATCAGAGAACCGGATTAGAGGGTAGTTGAGTCAGGAACAAATCAAACACGTTAGCGAGGGCAGAACGTATGAAAATTGAAATGAAAGTACTATTCACGGCAGCAGTTATTGGCGCTTTTTCCCTTTCCGGCTGTGCTTCAACGATGCAGTACGGTGATGCCGGTTCGGCCAAGCCGCTTTCGACTGAATTCGGCTCTTCTGATCTGCAGCAGATTGCGGAAACGATGGTGGATTCAATGATTACGTTTCCACCGATGGTCGAAATGACCACTTCACGTCGACCGGTTGTGAGCGTTGATAAGGTCAAGAATAAGACGATGCAGCATATCGACACGGAGTCGGTTACTGACTCGATCAGGACCAAGCTGATTCGTTCCGGCAAATTCCGCTTCATTGACCGGACCACGGATGCCCAGACGGTTGAAGAACTTAAAACCCAGCACGACAGCGGCCTGGTTGACAAAAAGACCGCCGTCGATTTCGGCCAGCAGATCGGTGCCGAATTTTTACTGACCTCCAACTTCTCCGAGATCAGGCAGAAGGCCGGCAGCACAACCGATGTGTACTACAAATTTACCATGTCGCTCAAAAACCTGAAGACCGGAATTCTTGAATGGTCTGATGAAAAAGAAATCCGCAAGGTGTTCAAACGCGGAACTTTTGGAGGGTAAACCGATGAAGAAACTGCTATTGCTCATTCCTGTAGTACTGTTACTTGTGGCCTGTTCCGCTGCCAAGCCGAATTTTGTTTTTCTGGAAAAAGCGGCCGTGGACCAGAACACCGGTCTCACCTGGTCGCGAAACGCTAATATGCCGGGCCGGCAGCTAATCTGGCGCGGTGATGATAATGTCTATGAGTACATGAAACGTCTGAACGAAACGAATTATGCCGGTTACGCCGATTGGCGCGTCCCCTCCAAAGAAGAGATGGGCAAGCTGATCGAATACGCCAAGTCAATGGGATATGACCAGGCAAAGATGGATACCTGGCCCTACCAGAAGCTGCGTCAGATGGGCTTTATCGATGTGCGCGATTATGAATACTGGACATCCTCCCGTCAGTCCCCGACTGAAATGTGGACTGCCGATATGACCAGCGGCAAACTTGCGCCGAAACAGGAGAGCAAGCCGTATTATCTCTGGCCGGTTCGGGGTAATTCACGCTGAATACCAAGTCTGAGAACAGTACCGCCCCTGCCGGAGAACCTGCAGTGGCGGTGCTAAATTATTTGACTTAAAACAGCCATCAGCGTACGATTTAACGTACGAAATGGAGGTGGTTTAAAATGACAACGCTATCAGCAACAGAAGCAAGAAAATCCCTTTATAACCTTGTCGACGATGTCGCTTTATCGCATGCCCCGATTCAGATTGTTGGCAAACGGCATTCAGCCGTTCTCATTTCAGAAGACGATTGGCGTGCTATTCAGGAAACTTTGTATCTCACAGCAATTCCTGGCATGCGAGAATCCATCAAGAAAGGTCTCAAAACTCCAGTATCCGAGTGCAGTGAGGAGCTTGCATGGTAAGCTGGCAAATTGTTTTTACCAAGCAAGCACAAAAAGATGCAAAAAAAATAGCGCACTCCGGGTTAAAGCCGCAAGCCGAACGGCTACTGGAAATAATCAAAGAAAATCCCTTCAAAAATCCCCCTCCATTCGAAAAACTTGTAGGCGACCTGTCAGGTGCATATTCCCGCAGAATCAATATTCAGCATCGACTGGTTTACGAGGTTTTGGATAACATAAAGACAATAAAGATCATCCGAATGTGGACGCATTACGAATAGCCACAGCGGATTAGTCAACTAGCGCTCAGGTCAGGCGTGGCCCCGTTATGCGGGCACTGAGGGCTTTCCGCACATCACAGCTCATCAATAAAATCTGCAATCGCCTCATGGACCTCTTCAGCCCCCTCTCCGGCAAGAATACCGTGACGGGCAAAGTCATAGGTCACATACCTCTTCTGTTCTGCTCCGATGCTATTAAACAGGCGCGCCGTTTCTTCGCTATTGACCACCGGATCCCTGAGCCCCTGAACAAGCAGGGTCGGGATCGTAACGTCCTTCAGGCGCAGTTCAAGACTTTTCATGAAACGTATTAATTCAAGTAACGACGCTACCGGCACCCGTGCATAGTTGATTAGTGGCCGTTCCGGAGTTGACTCAATGTACTCTTTTGCAGCAGCATTGCATTGCACTGCATCCATGAGTTTGTTCCATGAGGTAACTGCCGCTGCGAGGCGAGTGGCTATGTTCTGCAGTTGAAAGGGGGGTGAAACTGCAAAAACCCCGGCTAACCCGGGAATACGGGCAGCACACTCCAACACCAGACCGCCGCCAAAAGAAAACCCACCCATTACGACTCGTGTACAGATGGCGCTCATCACGGCATAGCCGATATCCACAGATTCTATCCAGTCGATAGCGACCCGTGTGGCAAGATCTTCAGGTGCAGTTCCGTGCCCCCGGAGCCGTACGCAATAGACCCAATAACCTTTGTCGTGCAGATGTGTCGCAAGCTCAAGCATCTCAGGAGGGGCCGCAAGAAAACCGTGGACAAGAACGATACCGAGTTCATGTGAAGTTCCTTCCAGCAGGAGCGGTGCACCGACCGCGCGCTCTTTTGACTCCTCAGGGCGATGAAAGCGGATATAATCAGCCTCAAATTGATCAGCGGCCTGCTGCTTCAAAGCAGTAACAACACGGTGCCGGATCATCATCTCCGGCAGCCACGCGAGCAAGCGCACCTGAAGATTGAGGCCCACCAGCGGTTGTACCTCATTAGCCGCAACGCCAAGCGGATTGTCAATTCGTATCCGATGAAATTCACTCTCCGCAGAGAAGTTCTCGCTGTTTCTCAGTAGAAAACCTTTTTCAGTGCCGACAATGCCGGTTTCCCGGGCGAGATCCAAAAAATCGCGGTATTTGTGGTGCCGATCATCGGTCAGAAGAGCAACCTGAGCTATTTCAAGACTATGATGGTAAAAAAAGTCTGCTTTTTCCGGTATCAGGTTCGTCAGAAGAAATACGCGCCGTCTGAAATCTTCTTCGGATATTTTGCTAAAGGGGAGAGCTTTGAGCATCGAAGCAAAAAGATGGTCGTGGTTTACTGTCGTCATACGGTAAATATCCGACATGAATTGATGCATCAAAATCCCCGCCTGTCGCCTCATTGCCCGGAGAGACGGCAGCTGATCGTCAAAATTAATCTGTTGCAGTGAAAATATGTCCCGCTTTATCCGTGATGAGGTCAGCAATTCCGCGACCGGGATCGCCTGCCCGAAACGAATGTCGATATCGACACCGTCGAAAAGCATGGTCCCCTCTGTCAGCAGCTCCTCCCGCAGCCGTTCGGAAATATTTCCGGCAAAACGGCTGGCCAGCTCGCTGAGCACGTTCTCTTGTGCCCGGAGCGGGTAATATGTCAGGTTGATTGGCACGATCCAGGTCTTTCCGGTCAGGACAGGGGCCAGGTCATCTATCTGGAACATCGACCGTAAACGCTCTGCCTCAGCAGGCTCTTCTGCGAGGAGGTGACGGAATCGCTTTCGATAGAATTCGGTCCGAAGAGCTAATGTTGCCGCACCGGTATGGGCGGATCGCCCTTTGCCGGAGAGCAGATTGAAGAAAGAGGGGGGGCTTACGGCTTTGTCTTTGACCATGCGCCCTTCCGGAAAAATGATCCAGTTGGCTTCTCCGGTCAAAAGAGTTTTAACAATCAGCCTGTCCCGGTTGGGATTTCTGGTTGAAACCGCGCCGACCTTCCCCAGGAAACTGCTTAGTGCCCCTTCGAAAAAGGATTGATCCGCTAAAGACCATACCGGCACATGAGTATAGGTATAAACGTGATAGGGAAGCAGGAGGGTTTCTATGCGAGTGAAGTGGTTGACGACGAAAATTATCGAGCCTTCCGGGAGAGACTCCTGGCCATGGACAATAACTTTTATTTTGGAGAGACTCTGCATCAGAGCGATCATTTTGCCGGTGGCAAGATAGGCGGAATATTTCATGACACGTTCTCGTCTGCGGCTATTTTTTGCCTGAGCCAGCCGGGGCGGTTGGTCATGATCGAGTCAACACCCAGATTGTAGAGGCGCCGCGCGTTGGAGGGACGGTCAACGGTCCAGACGTGAATCTCTTTGCCGAGTGCTTTTAGCGTATCAACCAGATTCCGATCAAGAAAGGCCCGATCAGCAGATGCAAGCCCGCAGGCGCCGGAGCGAGTCAGCGTATCCAGTACGTCAGCCCGGGATGGCCGCCAACTATTGCTCTGCAGTGAGTGGCGATAGTCACAGAGCAGGCACGCGTGCCAATCAGGGAGATGTTGTGTCAGTTCTGCGACAAGCGGGGCGCTGAAGGATAACAATCTGATCCGCTCGGGAGAAATCCCGGATCTCTGGAGTGCCCTTTTCAGAGGGGCAATAACTTCTACTCCGCATTTTAACTCAATAAAGAACCACGTTCCGTGCGGAATAGCTGCCAGCACTTCATCAAGCGTCGGAATAACGGCTCCGGACCAGGCGGAACTTTTCCAGGCACCTGCATCCAGGCAGCGCAGTTCCTTCACCGTTGAGGCCGCAATTTCCAGATCTTTTCCGGCGGTCCGACCGGTCGCTGCATCGTGCATGCAGACTATTGCGCCATCGGCCGTGAGGCGAAAGTCGGCCTCGATGCCGTCTGCCCCGTCTGCCCATGCAAGCCGGAATGACTCCAGCGTGTTTTCCGGGGCTTCCCGCGAGGCACCACGATGTCCGATGATAAGCGGGGTTTTTTGAAGTTTGAGTTTTAGCATAGCATAGTCCCGGAGGTCAGGTTGGCGTGCTGCCAGTCGTAATGATTTCGCTTGTCATGGCCCGGTTTTTCCCGGTGATGCCGGCATAAAAAGCCTGTATTTCGACAAGATCAGCCTCATAGTTGCCGCTTGGAATGTATGTCCCGCCAAAACCGGCCACTTTCCGCTTAAAATCGATGAATCCGAGCGTAATAGGAACCTGAGCACCGCAGGCAATATGGTAGAAACCACTTTTCCAGTAACGGACCTTCTTCCTGGTTCCCTCAGGGGGGACAACCAAAACAAGATCTTCATGTACCGAAAACAGGGCAACCGCCTGCTCAACAAAATTATTTGCCTTGCTTCTGTCAACCGGGATGCCTCCGAGCCAGCGTACAAATATTCCGAACGGTGGGATGAACAGTATCTGTTTCGCAAGAAAATATATCTTGAGACGGCAGGCAAAAACGAGTGCCAATGTCATCGGCATATCCCAGTTGCTGGTATGCGGGGCGGCAATCACAACGGTCCGCCGAGCTACAGGCCCCTCCATCACGAGTTTCCACCCGGTAACGTTCAAATAAAACTTCGCAGCGATACGTAAAAGCGTATTCAGGATCGGTGTGTCAAAAATGGTAAAAGCGGCCAGAGTGATGTCAGCCATACGTACCCCTGTAATTTGTGTTCATTTCCTCGTGTTCGGGAGTTTAGACGATGTCACGGCTGAGTGCAATTTGCTTATGGCATCGCTATCATTTTTTATGGATGACGGGAACAACAATTTGAAATACCTTGACAATAAATCATGCTTGGTTCTATATACCTGTAATTGACGCAGAGGTGAAGTATGAGGTTAAGTAACGAAGATCATATGCAGATAAGCGACCTGGCTGAGATGCTGGGCATCACGACGAGAACGATCCGGCTGTATGAAAAACTCGGCTTGGTAGATCCGCCAAAACGAACTGACGGGCGTGTCAGATATTATGAAAAAACAGATGTAAAGCGGTTTAAATTTGTCCTGAAGGTTAAGGAATTGGGACTTTCTTTGGAGGAAATGAAGGAGCTTGCAATCCTCTTTGACAAGGAGCAAAAGGTACCGGAAAAAATCATGCCGCGTTTGACCGAACTGCTTGACACTCACCTCAAAAGCATCAAACAGAAAATTTCAACTCTTCAATCACTTGAAAAAGATATTACCGCCTATCGGCAACGGATTATTGATCAATATAACCTGATCAAATAATTTCACCAACGAAAACACCTCGCCTCCCCCCTCAGGCTATACCCACAATAGCACCAGCTTCTTCGTCAAGCCTGTCCACCTGTTCCAGCAGGTCATTAATGCTGATCTGGCTTAGTTCCAAGCTGGTAAACGTCATATCTGTGATCTCTTCCGGTTGGCTGTTAAGGTCGGCCATGGCATTTGAGAGATTGATTACCTCAGCAAGGTTGACGTTTTCTTTGGCTTTATCCGGTGAGTGATGATAGCGGATGACATCCATTATGTCGCTGCCGAAGTTCCACTTTTCTGCCAGCAGGTACCCGACCTCGGAGTGGTTCTCTTCGATCAGGCGTTCCCTCTCCTCCGGCAGCAGCATGTAATCACTCAGCATGTCTATCAGTATTGTTTTGCCGATGTCATGCAGAAGGCCACAGATAAAAGCTAATTCATAGTTGCCACCCATGGCTTTGGTAATCTGGCGAGCTATCATGCCGCAGACAAGACAATGCTGAAGAACATTCTTGATCTCTTTGGCGTTGCGCGGACTGAAATTACTCATCGCATGAACGGTGACAATACTCATGAGCGATTTAAGTCCGATGAATACAACCGCTGCCTTCAGGCTGAAAAAAGCGCCGCGATGCCCATAGTAGGGTGAGTTGCAGATTCTGAGAATTTTTGAGACAAGAATCTGGTCTGTTATACATTCGACAATTTCATCAATTGAGATGGCGGGGTCATTAATTTTTTCTGCAAGTTGCATCATAACGTCGGGAATTGGCGGCAGCTCGAAATGCCCCTCTTTTATCTGATCACGAATCTCGTCTAACACCTTCCCGGAATTAACCTGATTATCCGGACTGTCTTCGTCGAAGTGCCGCTCCGATTCCAGCAGGACATGGATCGAGTCGAGTCTGATAGGGCTATTCATTACGAAACGCGGGAGGTCGTCGATAAACTCAAATATGCCGGTATCCCACTTGAACGCATTAGCCAGAACTACTTCAGCGGCTTTTCGGAGTATATCCTCCAACTGCTCCCTTAAAAAAACCTTTTCCGACAGGAGGTAGCCGATAAACGGCAGTCCGAGTGACTCCGAGTCGGTAAAAGCCTTGTCAAGTACATCCTGGCTGATGTTGGCCTGGTCTTTGAGGAAATAGCCGAAATGTTCTCTCTCGCAGTTTGACCAGATAAAAATAATTTTCCCGTCCTGGAAATAGAATTTTTTCTGCTGGTTATGATAATTAAGTATGAGGGTGCCGGAGCGTTTGCTGTGATCAAGTAACTGGATCAGGTCGGCAAGTGGCATAAGGCTGAGATTACCGTTGAATTTTCGCATGTTGAATCCTCTGATTTTGAAGAAGGCAGAATAGTGGCGGGCTCTGATTCAGTCAAGAATATTCTGTATAAGGCCTGCTGTTATTCCACCATCTTATACACACCGCTCAAGCTGTGGACAGCTGTTTTGGGTTGAGCAGGAACATCGGCTTACTCCTTGATAATCGGTATATTTTTTTGAGATGTCTTCCGAGTGAAAAGACCATGCAGACTTTTCTTGATGCCGCTGATAACAAACGGAGTCAGGCGTTTTTTTTCCTTAAGGATTCGGACGTACAGTTCCTTCCGTTTCAGCGGTGGCACTACTCTCTCGGCAGCGGGAACCATCGTGAGAGCGCCCTGTTTACAGGCACTTATGCAGGCACCGCAACCGAGGCAGAGCGCGTCTGCAACCAGAGCGTGGCGGTCACTGCTCTTTGCGAACGTCACCCCTTCCGGCAGTGCGATGGCCTTGACGTTACAGGCGCGGAAGCAGACGCCGCAGCCGTTGCAGCGCTCCGCGTCGATCACAGCGGTGAAACCGGTTTTGGCAATACCGTTGTGGTACCCCATCTGCACACCCGCCAACAGCTCGCAGCAGCAGCGACAACAGTTACAGATAAATGATGGCTTGTGACGTATATTGTCGGTAATGTGGGTCAGATTAAACCCTCTTGCGACATCAAGAACGGCCAGCAGTTCGTCGACACTCTTCTCTACGGCAAAACCTCGCCGCGCCATAAAACGGGCGGCGCTCCCGAGTGAGATACAGATTCCTTCCACCGGCGCCCCTTTGTCGCACGTTTCATTGAGATGCTCCTTCTTATGGCGACAGTAGCAGAGACCAACCGCACCAAAGCCGGCGTCGCGGATTATCTCCCGTGCTTTGTCATACGTTGTGATCTCGGAAGTAACCGGGATATGCTCTTCATAGGTGAGGGTGCGAGTCAACGGTGTGCTGCTGCCGAAAAATTCTCCGGCCTGACTCTCTTCCAGATATTCGCGCATCAGCTGGGCCAACCGCTCCAATGGTAGATCCGTCCGGTTCTTCATGAAGGTGAACTCGAAAAAACCGATCAGGCCGGGCAGAAGCAGGTAATACACCTCATCCCCGTAGGGCATATCCATAACAAGCCCTTTGTCAGCCATCTTGTCCAGCAACGGCAGCAGGTCTGCCGCCGGAATTTTTGTCAACCGCACCAGTTCCGGAAGCGTCGCCTCTTCCAGCGGAAAGCGGGAGGCGACGAAGGCTTCACGCTCATCAAAGAGGAGCGATAGTATCTCACGCAGTTTGTTACTGTCGACAAGGCCGATCGGGTATTTGTTGAGTCGATCAATGAGCGGCACGATGCTGCTTTTAGAGCCAAGATGGTGTCCCACTGGTTTCTCCTTCAGGTAAACCGCGAAAAATCCGGTTTTCTCCGCTGCATAAACGCCTGCAACGCTTCGGTCGCCTCCGGTGATTTAAGTCGAGCCATGAATTGTGCCCCCTCTTCGACGATTGTTTCCCGCAGCGGGATCGCATAGTCACGCTTGAGCAGAGCTTTGGTAAGACGCACAGCAGCTGCCGGCTGGAGCGCCATCTGCCCAGCTCGCTTCTCTGCAGTTGCGAGGACAGCGTCATCCGGGCAGACCGCGGTAACTATACCGAGGTTTTGCGCCTTGTCGGCGCCAAAAGCTTCACCGAGCAGTAGCAGTTCGGCAGCCCGCTGATGCCCCATGATACGAGGCAGAAGCAGGGTCGAACCGGCTTCCGGGCAAAGCCCGAGATTAACAAAAGGCATCTGGAAGGTGGCGCTGTTCCCGGCGTACACGAGGTCGCAATGCAGCAGCATGGTGACCCCCACTCCCACCGCCAGGCCGTTCACTGCGGCGACAATCGGTTTTCGGGTTTCGCTGATGGCAATCAGAAACTGCATTACCGGGCTATCCGGACCGGTTGGCGGAACGCTGAGAAAATCGCCCAGGTCATTGCCGCTGGTGAAACAGTCCGCTCCTCCACTGATCAAAATAACCCGAACCGAGTCATCACAGTCCGCTTCTCTGAGACCATCAGCCAGTGTCTGATACATGGCCAGACTTAGGGCGTTTTTCTTGTCGGGGCGGTTGATGCGCAGTGTTAAAATGCCGTCGCTCAGTTTGCTCTGGATATGATCAGTACTACTCATAGAGTCTGCTCCTTATGCCAATTTCCCGTTATGCCATCTTCTTGATTATTTCCGGAACCGCTACGGTTTTGTTCTTTATGCTGTTAAAGCAGACTATCGTGGCGTGAGCGGTTGCGTAGGTCTTAATTACCGAGCATTCCTTTTTTGAGTGAATCGTCGGCCGGCTTATCGCCAAGATAGATGGCGAGAACAGCTTTTGCCAGTTTAGTGGAGGAGACCGTTCCCAATGATTTGCCGTTTTGTGTGGCCGTTACACTGCCATCAGCAGAAAGAGCCAAATCAACGACGTCACCTTTAATAAAATCAGCGGTAAACAGAGCAAGAAACTTTTTCAACTCAGGTGCGCCGACCATTTCGGGAGAATTGTTGGCAAAGCCCTCGCTGAAGGCTTCTATGATCTTTTCTTTTTCAACTTTTGAGTGCAGGAAATTCATTCTGATCAGTTTATCTCCGCCGTCGCTCAGCGCTGCCGCTGAGCTGGAAAGCTGCCTGACAGAGTAGAGCGAACCGATGTACACCTTGACAAAAAATTTCTTCCTGATTCCTGAACCATTCAATTTCAGCTGCTGGCTATTTACCGTCACGGTTTGATCCAGCTTCACTCCGGCGACTTCTGCTGCGGATGATGGCATGGCAAACAGGGCCGTTAGAAAAAGTGCCATAAAAATATTTTTCATAATAACTCCTCCAATGTGTAGTTCCAATTTCAAATCAAAGATGCCATCAAGGCGGCGAGGACTGGGGCGACGAAGGCATACAAACAGTATGCTGAGGAACCGAAGACGAGCCAACGAAGATGGGACTTTGATCTGGAATTGGTAAAGTTCAGTCGCTCTCGCGACCGACTGTAAAACTCTGATGAATTGCATCAAACACCATAGCGGGCTGCAGGGCAGGGTGGTTACGTCACTGCTGCATACAATTCGCTGACTCCGTCAAACAGTCCGATCTGTTCCAGTGAGGCTTTGAGCAGCGTCGGCTTCTCCAGAAAGTCGAGCATGAACACAATTTCCGACACTTTCAGATAGACGGAAAAAGGCTCGACCAGTCTCCCTTTGAAGAGCTTTTTGATGATTCTGTCTATGGGCTCTCCTCTGAAGGGAAGTACCTGCACAACACGCTCCAACAAAGTTCTAACGTATAATGTCAGAGCTTTGTCAACATTTTCCACATGCGTACGGTGGCCCGGCATGATCCGGCGTCCGCGCAGCTTAACCAGGTTAAAGAGCGAGCTGCAGTAGGCATCATAGTTTCTGAAACGCCCGCTAAAAGTATCAAGATTAATGTCAAGAAGGGGCGCCTGGAAGATATTTCTGAGCAGAATATCGCCGGTTACCGCAAAATCGCCAAGCAGATAGACCATGTCACTCTGGGAGTGCCCCGGGCAGGGGAGATACGTTACCCCCAGAGCGCTCAGTTCATCAGCTTCCTCAACGATGCGAAAACGCTCCGGGTGTGCAGGGAATATCTTGTTCCGCTCAAATGATTCGCGCAACTGCACGCTAAAATCTTCGCCAAACCCGTATCCTTTCAGTATTTCACCCATCTGGTCCATACGCTCCGAGTGCCGTTGAAATTTGATGGCGTCCCGGTGCGGGATGAATACCTCGGCATCACTATGCTGAAGGATAAAATTGGTAAGACCGTAATGATCCACATGGCAATGGGTAATACATACGTATTTCAAGCGTTTGAGATCGACCTCGTCAATCAGGCAGGCCTCTCCTTCAGGTGTCGGTGGCCCGGTATCGAACAACACCAGACCATCGTCAAGTTCGGCGCTGTAGAAATGAACCTCTCCGACAATATAGGGTGTTTGTACAGTGTGCTGGTGCATAGTGCTCCGGTACGTTTAATAAAAATATTTGTCTGCTTCGAGCGATGTTGCAGCCAGTTGGCGTTTCGCCTTAAGCAGTCCGGTCGCATCGTATTTGGTAAACCTGCGGATGCCGGCCAGCAGCATGGTCAGCGTATCACCCTCTTCGATGTAGTAGGCGGCCCTGCGCGCGGCAGATGCCGCTTTTTCTGTGCCATTGAAGGTAAATATCTTCACCGCGGCGCTGACGGAAGCCTTTTTACTTTCGCTCAGTTTCGGCACAATCTTCTCGGCGCGCAGTACCACGCTTTCGATGGCAAAGATGTTGATTGCCAGATCGGCAACAGCCAGCAATATCTCTTGCTCATCCTTTATTTTATCCATAAATTTCTGCACACCGCTGCCGGCAAGCACCAGAAACGCCTGTTTCAAGCTGGCGACCAGAGCTTTCTCTGCCGCAAAAGGGACAGAATCATCAAACTCCTCAAACGATGGCGACATCAAGGACTCGAAAGCCTTCATCGCCTCTTTCTGGAGCGCTATTTCACCTTTCATGGCGCGTCGGAGAATAATGCCGGGAATCAGTAGGCGGTTAATCTCGTTAGTACCTTCCCAGATCCGGTTAATGCGCTCATCACGGTAATACCCCTCTGCGGCGTATTCCTGAATAAAGCCGTAGCCGCCATGAATCTGGACAACAGCATCGACAACCTCTGCAAGTACCTCACTGCAGAAAACCTTGGCTATGGCACACTCAACAGAATATTCCTCGATCCCCTGCTGATAGGCCTCGTAATAGTTGGCGGTTTCTTTCGGGACGGTGGCAAGACGATCGTCAATTAAGCCGGCCAGGCGATAGACAACCGACTCCGAGGCAAAAGTGGCGGCACTCATGTCGGCGATCTTTTCCTGAATAGCACCGAATGTGCCGATCGTCACGCCGAACGCTTTACGCTCATTGGCATATTTGATCCCGGTCGTAATTGAAATCTTGGCAGCTCCGGTGACTCCGGCTCCCAGTTTGAATCGCCCGACATTCAGAACATTGAAGGCGATTTTGTGCCCCTTGCCGATCTCTCCCAGCAGGTTTTCAGCCGGCACTTTGGCATCCTCCAGAATGATCTGGGTGGTGGATGATCCCCTGACACCCATTTTGTTCTCTTCCGGTCCGACGCTCAATCCTTCGGTCGTTCGTTCCACAAGGAAGCCGGTAAAGTGCTGCTTGTCGATTTTTGCAAACACAGTATAAAAATCGGCGATGCCGCCATTGGTGATGAACTGTTTGGTGCCGTTCAGGATATAGTGCCTGCCGTCCGGGGAGAGAATGGCGGTTGCAGATGCGCCGAGTGCATCGCTCCCGGAGCCTGGTTCGGTCAGGCAGTAGGCAGCAATCCATTCGCCGGAAATGATCTTGTGGAGATATTTTTCTTTCTGTTCTGCGGTGCCGTAATAGACCAGCGGCAGTGTGCCGATGCCGGTGTGGGCCGAGTATGTTACCGAGAAGGAACCGCCCTGAGCCAACTTTTCAGCTGCCAGCATGCTGGTTGCTTTATCCAGTTCCAACCCGCCGTACTCCTCTGGAGCATCGATCATCAACAGCCCGAGTTCCCCGCACTTCTTCATCAACTCGACTGTCAGCGGAAGATCGTGATGTTCAATCGCTTCACGGTGCGGGATAACTTCATTCAGGACGAACTGCTCGGTGGTATCACAGATCTGTCGCTGTTCGTCAGTAAAGTCCTCAGGAGTAAAAATGTCGTCTTTTGATGCTTCTGTAATCAGATATTCAGCGCCTTTGAACAGTTTTGCGGACATGGTGTCACCTCGTTTATGTAGTTATTATTTTAAATTCAAACGTTATAAACCTCACCACAGAATCACATCCAAGTAGACGCTTTTAAGCGAGATCACAGAGAAAACATTCTTACAACTAATTATACAGTTTGTTTTCTCGTTATTTAACTTCGAGATGAATAATTCAAAAGCGGCCTGTAATTCACTCTGTGTACTCTGTGACTCTGTGGTGGATGTGCTTTTTGGGTTCACTCCTAAACCTTCTCAAAAATTCCGGCAGCACCCATACCGCCACCAATGCACATTGACACCATGCCGTAGCGGGTATCAGTGCGCTGCATCTCCTGGAGGATGCTGGCGGTCAGTTTGGCGCCGGTACATCCGAGCGGATGGCCGAGTGCAATGGCCCCGCCGTTGACATTGACCCGCGCCGGATCAATGCCGAGTTCTTTGACGCAGGCCAGCGACTGAGCCGCAAAAGCCTCGTTCAGTTCAATCAGGCCGATGTCGTCCAGCGTTAAGCCAGCCAGTTTCAGTGCAGCCGGAATGGCAGCCACCGGACCGATTCCCATCAGTTCGGGCGGCACCCCTTTGACCGCAAAGGCAACAAAACGGGCCAACGCCTTTTTGCCGATCTTTGTAAGGTAATCCTCGGAAACGACCAACACCGCCGCGGCGCCATCGGTCATCTGGGAGGTGTTCCCCGC
>CAJAFV010000068.1 GCA_903939115.1 uncultured Geobacteraceae bacterium | reverse complement strand
GTGCGGGCGCCAAGAGTTGTCGAGAGCTTCAGCACCGCGTTGTAAAAGGTATTCTGTGCTACCGATCCGACCGGTGATGTTTCATAGAACGAAGAAAGGGCCGTTACCTTGCACTCCGGTACTCTCCCGACTTCAGCAACAGCTCGCAGCAGGTTGAGTTCCCGATCCCCGATATTGGAGCCGAGGGCTATGTAGGCGACCGTTTCCACGACGTGATTAAAACATAACCGCTCCGGTGCGTCAACCGTAACCCCCGTTTACAGAAAAAAAGCCCCGGCAACTAGGAGGGGAAGTTGCCAGGGCAAATGAGGACTCGTTAGAATCCTCGCAATCTTTTCTCTGATTTAAATATATACTCCTTTAGCGGTGATGACAAGTTGGAACTGACGCTGCAAGGCCATCCGCAAGGTTCCTGTAGCGGAGTTGTATGTCAAGGCGGTTCAGCATCCGGTGGTTATCCACAATCCGCGACTGGCTGACGTAGGAGAACATCAGTGGCGACATGACCTGTCGCGCCTCCGCCAGAGTCACCTGCGGTTGACGCGGTAGTCCCAGAGCATCCGCACAGGCATTGAAGTAGGCTGTCATGCTTGATGGATTGCCGTCACAGATGTTAAATATCTCGCCGTCGCTCCCCCGCTCAGCTGCGGCAAGGCAGACTGCCGCCAGATCATCGGCGTGGATGCGGTTGCTCGGGCCGGACTCCTCTTCATGCAACAGCGGCTGTCTCTGGCTGATCTGCATCAATGGCAGGCGACCGGGACCATAAATACCGCTGACGCGCAGGATTATGACCGGTACGTCATTGGCTGCACCATAATCCCGAAAAGCGGTTTCCGCATCAAGTCGGCGTTTGCCCATTGCCGAATCGGGGCACGTCGCGGAGTCTTCGGTGACCACCGCACCGGCGCTGTCGCTGTATACCGAAGTCGCGCTTATGTACACGATCTTTGCCGGCTTCTCCGTTTCTGCCATTCGCGCGATAAAGTTCCTGGCGCGGCTGTCTGCAATCCCTCCCCCCGGCGGCGGAACGAGATAAAAAATAACTCTGCCCGATACGGCAAGCGGCGGGATGCCTGTCTGATCATCAAAGGTGGAGACAACGGCCGTAAAGCCTGCTGCGCCGAGCCTTGATGCATGTTCCGGTGACCTGACCATGCAGGTGACATCTGTCCCTGATGCAAGGTACGACTGCGCAATTCGCTCACCGATGTAGCCGCATCCGGCGATACATACCTTTTGCATACTCATCTCCGACATCCTATATCAAAAAAGATTTCACTATCGGAAGCATCGCCTCGGTTGCCGTTTCTACCGCAGCCGTGCGCTCGGCAGCGCTCATGAACTTCTTGAGGTGTTTTCTGGCGTTTTTTTTGTTACCGGCAATCGTCTCGGCCATCTTGCACAGAATCCCGATCGGTACGCCGTTGCGAAAGCCCTGCACCAGTTTTTCAATCTCGTCGCTGCGCTGTTTTTCAGTCCAGGTTTTGAATAGTGCTGCTCCAAGGTCATTGGTTTGGTTTATCATGTCAATTCTCCGGGTGATGAAATTAATAAACCCCGCAGATTGCTCTGCGGGGCTTAACAGTACCACTACTTACAGCAGGAGACTACTTTTTCTCGTACGTCAGCGCTGCTAGCTTCTGATAATACTCGAAGCGGCTTGCGGTCCATGCGGATGCTTTCTTCATCAATATGGCTGCTGCCTCAGGATTAGCCTTCTGCAGAACCTTGTAACGGTTTTCGCCGTACGCGTAATCCTCAAACGAGGTGGTCGGGGACTTGCTGTCGAGCTGCAGCGGGTTCTTCCCTTCGGCGACCAGAGCAGGGTTGTAGCGGTAGAGCGGCCAGTAGCCGGAGGAAACCACTTTTTTCTGCTCGTCCACGGCGGTGGTCATATTAATGCCGTGAGCAATACAGTGAGCGTAGGCAATGATAATCGACGGGCCGTCATACGCCTCGGCTTCCACGAAAGCCTTGACTACCTGAGCCGGGTTGGCCAGAGAGACATTGGCGACATAGACGGAGCCGTAGGCCATCGCCATCATGCCGAGATCCTTCTTGCCCATGACTTTACCGCCTGCAGCGAACTGAGCCACAGCGCCGATCGGAGTGGCTTTTGAAGCCTGACCGCCGGTGTTGGAGTAGACCTCGGTGTCGAGTACCAGGATGTTGACGTTTTTGCCGGAGGCGATGACGTGGTCGAGACCGCCGTAACCGATGTCATACGCCCAGCCGTCGCCACCGACGCACCAGACCGATTTTTTGACCAGATAATCAGCCAGCGGCAGCAGTTGCACGGCAGCCCGCTCCTTGCATCCCTTCAGCCCTTTCTTCAATGCTACGATCCGTTCACGCTGCTTTTCGATACCGGTCTGATCAGACTGGTCGGCGGTCAGGATTTCTTTCATCAACGGAATGATCGGTTTGCAGGATTTGCAGCTGCAGGTAGTCAGCTGGCCAAGCAGTTCCAGAGCCGATTCATTGAATTTATCCACCGCCAGGCGCATACCGAAACCGAATTCGGCATTATCCTCGAACAGTGAGTTGGACCAGGCCGGTCCACGGCCGTCGGCGCGTTTGGCCCATGGAGTTGTCGGGAGGTTGCCGCCGTAGATGGAGGTGCAACCAGTGGCATTGGCTATCATGGCGCGGTCGCCAAACAGCTGCGACAGCAGTTTCAGGTACGGTGTCTCGCCACAGCCGGCACAGGCGCCGGAGTATTCGAAGGTTGGACGAACCAGTTGGCTGCCGCGCAACGTCTCCAGCTTGACCGTGGTCGGATCGACATCGGGGAGGGCGAGGAAGAAGTCGTAGTTGGCCGCTTCAGTGGCCCGCAGCGGTGCCTGGAATTGCATGTTGATCGCTTTTTTGCCCGGTATTTCCTTGTTTTTACCTGGACAGTTATGAACACAGGCGCCACAGCCGGTGCAATCTTCAGGAGCAACCTGGATGGTGAATTTCTTCCCTTTGAACTCAGGAAGCTTGCAGTCGACCGATTTAAAGGTTGCCGGTGCTTTCTTGAGCAGGCTTTCGTCATAGACTTTCATGCGGATGGTTGCGTGTGGACAGACAAACGAACAGATGGCGCACTGGAGGCAGACGGCACTGTCCCAGACCGGGATGTCGACAGCAATGTTGCGTTTCTCGTATTGCGACGTCGCGGTCGGGAAGGTTCCGTCGGCCGGCATGAGGGATACCGGCAGGTCGTCGCCGAAGCCGGCGATGATCAGACCGGTAACATCCTGAACGAATTTGGGAGCGCTCTTGGCGACAGCCGGCGGCATTTTGAGCTTGCTGGTGGCTTTGGCCGGTACCTTGACTTCATAGATGTTCTTGAGGGCTTCGTCTACGGCGCCGTTATTCATTGCGACGACCTTGTCGCCTGACTTGCCGTAACTCTTTTTAATAGCGTCCTTGATTTCAGAAATAGCCTGCGTGAGCGGGATAATGTTGGAAATTTTGAAGAAGGCGGTCTGCATGATAACGTTGATGCGGGCACCGAGGCCAAGATCCTCGCCCAGTTTGATGGCGTTAATCACATAGAATTTGAGTTTTCTGTCGATGATCTGCTGCTGGACCTCTTTCGGCATCTTGTCCCATACCTGGTCCTGCTCAAAGGGGGCGCAGAGCAGAAAGGTGCCGCCCGGCTTGGCTTTGCTGACCATGTCGTATTTTTCAAGGAATGAGAAGTTATGGCAGGCGATGAAATCGGCATTGTCGATCAGGTACGGGGCGTTAATCGCCTTTTTACCAAAACGGAGGTGCGAGACGGTGACGGTGCCGGCTTTTTTGGAGTCATAGACAAAATAGGCCTGGGCAAAGTTCTTGGTGGTCTCGCCGATGATTTTGATGGTGTTTTTGTTGGCGCCGACGGTTCCGTCCGAGCCGAGTCCGAAGAACATCGCTTCATACGTGCCGTCCATGGCGGTGCGGAAGTCCGGGTTGTAATCGAGGCTGCAGTTGGTAACATCCTCTTTGATGCCGACCACGTAGTGATTTTTCGGTTTGGCTTTTTTGAGGTTGTCGAGTACGGCTTTGGCCATTGCCGGGGTGAATTCCTTGGAGCCGAGTCCGTAACGGCCGCCGACGATGGCCGGGTAGCCTTTGAAGCTGAACTTGCCTTCGGACATGGCCTCGCCGATAGCGGTGCGAACATCAAGATAGAGCGGCTCGCCCAGTGAACCGGGTTCCTTGGTGCGGTCGAGTACGGCGATACTTTTAACGGTTTTTGGCAGAGCTTTGATGAACGCTTCAAGCGGGAACGGGCGGTAGAGGTGGACCTTGACGACGCCGACTTTTTCGCCTTTTTTGTTCAACGCGTCTACGGTTTCCTGGACGGTGTCAGCTCCGGAACCCATGATAACGACGACACGGTCGGCGTCTTTAGCGCCGTGGTACTCTACCAGTTTATATTTGCGTCCGGTGAGTGTGCCGAACTTATCCATCTCTTCCTGGACGATTTTAATACAGGGTGGGTAAAACTGGTTGACTGTCTCGCGCCCCTGGAAGTAGACGTCCGGGTTTTGGGCCGTGCCGCGCATCTCAGGCCGGTCAGGGGAGAGCCCCCGCAGGCGGTGGGCATTGACAAGGTCGTCATTCATCATGTGGCGCATATCGTCAAAAGTCAGCTCTTCAACTTTCTGGACTTCGTGTGAGGTGCGAAAGCCGTCGAAAAAGTGCAGGAACGGAATGCGTGAACGGAGCGTGGCGGCCTGGGAGATCAGGGCAAAGTCCATGACTTCCTGGACGTTGTTGGAACAGAGCATCGCCCAGCCGGTGGAACGGCAAGACATGACGTCAGAGTGGTCGCCGAAGATATTCAGTGCAGCAGCAGAGATGGCACGGGCGGATACATGGAAAACCGTGGAGGTCAACTCGCCGGCGATCTTGTACATGTTGGGAATCATGAGCAGCAGACCCTGGCTGGCGGTGAAGGTTGTCGTCAATGCACCGGCCTGCAGCGCGCCATGTACGGTTCCGGCTGCCCCGCCTTCGGACTGCAGTTCAGAAACTAGCGGGATTGTGCCCCAGATGTTCTTCTCGCCTGCAGCGCTCTTGGCATCCGAAATCTCTCCCATGACCGATGAAGGAGTAATCGGGTAAATTGCGATGACTTCGTTGGTGGCGTGCGCCACGTGTGCAGCTGCGGTGTTACCGTCGATTGTTACCATTTTTCTGCTCATGTACTGCCTCCTCTTTTTTGGGATTACGTCAAATAATGATGCTGTGCAGAACGTTACACTGCGTCAGATTTGAGATGATAACTAGGCGGCGAGGAAGAGGCGACCGAGGCGTACCCACAAGGTACGTTGAGGTTGCCGATGACGAGCCAACGACGTTAGCGCTCAAATGTGATGCAGTTATAATTCGTTTCTTCCCTGAAGCGCCCACTGTACAGTAGCCGCGTCTACAAATTCAATATCGCTTCCAAGCGGGATGCCGTGAGCCAGACGACTTATTTTCACCCCGGTCGGTTTCAGGATTCTGGTCAGGTAGAGCGCCGTCGCTTCGCCCTCAACGGTGAAGTTTGTGGCAATCACCACCTCGTGAATGGCGCCTCCCGTTATCCGGTCGGCAAGTTCTGTTATCCTGAGATTAGCAGGCCCGATTCCAGACAGCGGCGAAATGGCCCCCTCCAGAACGTGATACACACCCTGATAGGCGTTACTCCGCTCCAAGGCCATAAGGTCCTGCGAATTTTCCACTACGCAGATAATGCTTGCATCGCGACTGCCGGAGCAGATAGAGCACGGATCGTTCTCCGTGATGGCGAAACAGGTCGAGCAGGGTCGAACCCGGTCTCTCACCTCACAGAGTGATTCCGATAATGCCGTTAGATTGCGGGGAGATTTTAGAAGATGAAACGCCAACCGGAGTGCAGTCCGCTCTCCAATACCGGGTAACTTCTTTAATTCCCCTACCAATCGCATCAACGAGGATGATTTTGTTAACATAAATTCCGGGACAAATAAAACATTTTTTTAGTGTTATAGTGTGGTTAAAAAAGAGCTCCCCCGCATTGGGCGGACAAGCGATCACCTAAAGCTGTTGAGGAGCTTGAAAAACATGCTCTTGTGTCGTGAGGTGTGCGTTCTGATACCTCGTTGCCGGCGAGTCAACTATTAGCCGAACTAAAACATTTAGTCAAACTAAAACGCTAATCGGCGCTGACAACGAAAAACAAACTACAACCTGCCGGTATATTTAAAAAAGTCCTGGAATACTCATGCCGCCGGTTATTTTAGACATTTCGTCACCCATTTCGGCATGGACTTTCTTTAAAGCCTCATTGGCAGCAGTGATTACGAGGTCCTGCAGCATTTCAACGTCATTCGGGTCAACCGCTTCTTTTTTTATTTCCAGTGAAATTATTTCATTTTTCCCGTTGACGGTGATTGAGACGGCTCCGCCGCCGGATGTTGCCGTAGCTGTTTTCAGACTGGCGTCTTCCTGCAATTTAGCCATCTTCTGCTGAATCATCTGAGCCTGCTTCATGATATTTGCTAATCCCTTTGACATGTTTCCCCCTCGGTTTTTGTACTATTTATACACTTCCTAATTGGTCTAGAAACTCTGCACGTTAGTAACGCTGCAGCCAAACACCCGTTCAGCCTCTTTGGTCACGGGATGGTTTTCAACCTCCAGCCTCAACTCTTCCATCAGCTGTTCGTCATCACTCTTTTTTTTTTCAGCCAATGACAACGGCGCATCAGTGAGACCTGCTTCAATGGACTTAACCCGGACGACAGTCTTCCCTCCGGTAAATGAGCAGGCCAGTTTTTGTACGTCATCAATGAATTCTGCATCCTGGGCGGCGGTCAGATAGTAGCTGCCTGCAGGAAAGCCGATTTCAATAAGGCCAGGTTCCTGCTTGAGAGGGCTGCCATGCTCAAGGACCGCTCCATGCTGGAGGTCATTGCTGTTGACAAAAAGGACAAAACGTCCCCAGTCCCCCTGGCTTCCGGCAGGATTTGCGGCCGGCGTTACGTCCGCATCAGGCTGTGCAGGATGAGTAGGATGCACATTGGCTGCGGTATGCCCCGCCTTCTGCTGGAGTGGCGCTGAGGCGGCTCTGCCGGTTTCCCATGGCAATGACGGCGTATGAACCGTCGCCGTTTCCAGCAATTTTATCTTCTCGATAAGCTCTTGTATCGGCACCAGTGGAGCCAGCAGCGAAGCCTTGAGGAGTGCCATTTCGACAATCAGGCGCGGGAAGCTGGCATACGCCAGTTCGGACTCGGCTTTTATAAACAGGGTCAGGCGGCGCTGGACATCCAGCGCGGTGACGTGAAGAGACTGCTTGTGGAGTTCATCGAGCTCCGCTGCGGTTATGTCGAGGATTTCTTCCGGCTTTTTGACAGAACGGATCACCAGCAGATTGCGGAAGTGATCGATCAGCTCCTGACAGAATTGCCGCATATTATAGCCGACCAGATCAACCTGTTTTACTCCAGCAAGTACACCTTGTGTGTTGCCTTCGAAAACTGCTGCCGATATTTCTGCCAGCAGACGCCTGTCGATCGTTCCGAGCAGGGTGGCAACGTCTTCATCGCTGACGATGTCGCCGCAGAAGGCCAGCACCTGGTCGAAAGCGGTCAGAGAATCACGCATACTGCCGTCGCCCTTGCGGGCAATCAACCCCAGGGCGGAGTCGCTGATGGTAACCTTCTCCTGTCCGGCAATATCCCGCAGCCGGCCGATGATTTTCGTCAGGGTCACACGTTTGAAGTCAAAGCGCTGGCAGCGGGAGAGGATCGTAACCGGAAGTTTGTGCGGCTCGGTCGTGGCAAAGATGAATTTGACATGTTCCGGCGGCTCTTCAAGGGTCTTCAGGAGGGCATTGAAGGCGTTCGTGGAGAGCATGTGGACTTCGTCGATGATAATAATGCGGTAACGGCTGTGAGAAGGGAGATACTTGATGTTGTCGCGCAGGTCGCGAACGTCGTCGACGCCGTTATTGGAAGCGCCGTCAATCTCGAAGACATCGGTGGAGGTGCCTTTCCTGATTTCGATGCATTGCGGGCACTCATTGCACGGTTCATGGGTAACACCGACGGCGCAGTTGAGCGTCTTGGCCATGATACGGGCGGTGCTGGTCTTGCCGACGCCCCGGGCGCCGGTAAAGAGGAACGCGTGGGCAACCCGGCCAGAATCTATCGCATTTTGCAGGGTACGGCTGACATGCTCCTGGCCTACCAGCTCGGAAAAACTTTGAGGGCGGTATTTAAGTGCCAGAACCTGGTATTGCGTGCCATTAGACAAAGGGTCGGACCTCGAAGGTAATCTGTCACCCGCCGGTTGCGTGAGTGGGTCAGGAAAAGGGGGGTGGGGTGTTACCGTTTGCAGATGCATATGATAGCCGGGTTTACCCGCGGCACACAGCAGGAGCCGCTGCCGTTGCTTCCTTCCGGACCTGGCGGAGTTCACGGCGTGCCGTTGCGCGAGGCCCGGCTATCATATCCATCTGCAAACAGTCAGTTCGCTAAAAACCTGGTGCCGCATAATCGGATGATCTAAGTACCATAAGGTGGGGGTGTTGGGCAAGCACAAATTCGGCAGGTTCAGCAGAGAGAGCATACCTCATTTTGAGAGTTTTGTTGATATTTGTCTATTTTGAATTGCACTCCGCAAAAACTGCTGTATAGTTGCAATATTAAAATTCTCTTTTTGGCAGGTGGCTTACGTGGCAGCGCTATTACGCAGTAAAAAAAAACCGGTTCCGAACCCTGAACCGCCCGATTCTACGGAGAACATGCCGCACGATGCCGCACCGTTCCCCATCGTCGGCATAGGCACTTCTGCCGGTGGACTGGAGGCCTTGGAACTGTTTCTCAGACATGTGCCGAAATGGAGCGGCATGGCCTTTGTCGTTATCCAGCACCTCTCACCCAACCATGTCGGCAATCTACCTGAACTTCTGCAGCGCGCCACACCGATGAAAGTCCAGCAGGTCGATGAGGCTGTCAGGGTGAAACCGGACTGCGTTTATGTTATTCCACCGAACAAGGACATGACGATCAGCGACCGGATCCTGCATCTCCAGGAGTCGGATGTAAAGCATGGCCTGCGGCTGCCGATAGATACCTTTCTGCGCTCGCTGGCCGCCGACTGCGGCGAGCAGAGCATCGGCGTGATTCTCTCCGGTATGGGCTCAGACGGCACTTTGGGAATGTGTGCCATCAAGGAGCAGGGTGGTCTGACACTCGTACAGGATCCGGCTTCGGCCAAGTTCGACAGTATGCCTAAAAGTGTCGACAACGCCGGTTTTGCCGACATAATAGCACCGGCAGAAGAGCTGCCGGCAAAGATCGTTAATTATCTTGGGTATGCCGCCCCGCGCTGGACGACCGAGCAGGGTCTGCGGGACAAAGAACAGAGCAACTTTGAAAAGATCACGGCCATTCTCAAAGCCAAGACCCGGCACGACTTCTCACTGTATAAGCCCACCTCGGTCTATCGCCGGATAGAGAGGCGCATGGCGGTCTACAAGATAGCCGCCATCGCCGACTACGCCCGGTTCCTGGAGAAGAACGCCCAGGAGGTTGAGCTGCTTTTCAAGGAGCTGCTGATCGGCGTTACCAGCTTCTTCCGTGATGCCGCCATGTGGGAGGAGTTGAAGGCCGAAGCGGTGCCGAAGATTCTGGCCGCCTATCCTGAAGGGGGTGCCCTGCGGGCCTGGTCGTGCGGCTGTTCTACCGGAGAGGAAGCTTATTCTCTGGCGATGCTCTTCCGGGAAGCCCTGGATCAGGTCAGGCAGCCTGAAAACTTCACCCTGCAGATCTTTGCCACCGATCTTGACGCCGATGCCATTGATAAAGCCCGCAGAGGACTCTATGCCGCCAAAATAGAAGACGACGTTTCACCGGAACGGCTGCAGCGGTTTTTTATCAAGGAAGACGCCATGTACCGGGTAAGCCGGGAGATTCGTGAGATGGTCACCTTCGCCCAGCAGAACGCCATCATGGATCCACCCTTTACCAAGCTGGATATCCTGCTCTGCCGCAACCTGCTGATCTACCTGACGACCGACCTGCAGAAACAGCTGCTGCCGCTGTTCCATTATAGTCTGAAACCGGGCGGCCTGCTCTTTCTGGGGAGTGCGGAAACGGTCGGCTCGCAGATTGACCTGTTTACCGCCGCATCGATCAAATCAAAACTCTTCTGGTGCAACAATACCATGATGCACAACGCCCTGGTATCGTTCCCGACCTCTTTAACCGCCACCTCTACAGCATCAAAGCACCAGGAGTCTCTCATGTTAAAAACAGCCGACAACCTTCAAGCCCTGGCTGACGGTCTCATCCTGCAGCATTTCGCGGCCCCGACCGTTCTGGTTAATGATCAGGGGGACATTCTCTATATCAGCGGGCGCACCGGCAAGTACCTCGAACCGGCAGCCGGAAAAGCCAACATGAACATCTTCGCCATGGTTCGTGATGGACTGCAATACAAGCTGGACGGTGCTTTCAGCAAGGTGGTGCGACAGAGTGAGCCGGTCACCGTCAGAGCCGCTCTTACCAGTGGAGACAACGGCATGCAGGCTGTTGACATGACGCTGATGAAAGTCGAAAAGCCGGAAACATTGCGGGGGATGGTGCTGATCTCTTTCAAGGACGTGACGCTCCCCCCCAAGGTGCGGCGCAGACGGACAGGGGCGCTTTCCGACAGTAACCAGGTTGAAACTATTGAGATGGAGCTGCTGAAAAACCGTGAAGACCTGCGCACAACCCGTGAGGAGATGCAGACGGCTCACGAAGAGTTGAAATCAACCAATGAGGAGCTGCAATCAACCAACGAGGAGTTACAGTCAACCAACGAAGAGCTGACTACCTCGAAGGAGGAGATGCAGTCGATGAACGAAGAGCTCCAGAGTGTGAACTCCGAGCAGTCGACCCGGCTGGAGGAGTTCATGCAGGTTAATAGTGACATGGAGAACCTGCTGAACAGTACTGAAGTCGTCACGATCTTCCTGGATGAGCATCTGCAGGTGCGACGCTTCACCACCGGGGCCAACCGGCTGTTCAACCTGATCCCGGGCGACGTTGGGAGGCCGCTGACCGATATTGTTTCAAACCTGAATTATCCGGAATTTTACGAACATGTGCAGGATGTGCTCAGGAGAATGATCTCGGTGGAAAACCAGGTTTCTACCGCCGACGGGCGCTGGGTGCTGGTGCGGATCATGCCGTACCGTACCATCGACAAGAGGATCAACGGGGTTGTGATTACGTGCAGCGACATTACCGCGGCAAAGAAGGTCGAGAACGAGCTGCTGGCTGAGATAGAGAGACTGAAAGAGCAGCTTGCAGGCTAATCAGCGGGAGGGTAAAACCATGGCCGATGATACGAAAAAGTCAAACGGTATCGCAGAGCTTCGCAGGAAGGCGGAATTGAAGATCGCCTCCCAACAATCCGCCTTAGAAGTATCCGCAGAAGAAACAGACGCCAAGCGGCTGCTGCATGAGCTGCAGGTCCACCAGACAGAGCTGGAAATGCAGAACGAAGAGCTGCAGCGCACAAGCCGTGAATTGCAGGTCGTCAACAGCACTCTTGAGGAACAGGTTGCCGATCGAACCAAAGAGCTCTCCGAAGCGGTAGCCAGGCTGCAAGAGGAGATCCTCAGCCGCAAACAGACGGAGGCGGATAATCTGCTGCTCCAGCAGCAATTTCAGCAGGCCCAGAAGCTGGATAGCCTTGGAGTGTTGGCCGGCGGCATTGCCCACGATTTCAACAATATCCTGATGATCATCATGGGGTATTGCGGTCTGACAAAACTGGATTACGAAACCGCCGAGAAGCACATTCCCCAGATAGAAAAAGCTGTTGAACGTGCCGCTGAATTGTGCCGTCTGATGCTGGCGTACGCGGGAAAAGCGACTCTTTCCGAGACTCATGTCGTTATGTGGGCGCTGGTGGAGCAGGTGGTTCATATGCTGAGAGCGACCATCCGCCAGAATGTGGAGATAAAAACACATTTTTCACCAAAGATCCCATCAATCAGAGGCGATGCCAGTCAACTCAAGCAGGTCGTGATGAATCTGATCCTCAACGCCGCCGAAGCGATAGGCGAGGCACAGGGGGTGGTTCTTGTGTCATTGGCAAAGGCGGTGATAAAACCGGAACAACCGGTCGCGGATTATTTCGGGAAAACCATCCCGCCAGGCGGGTATCTGCTGCTGGAAGTCACTGATAGCGGGTGCGGTATGGATGATGAGTCGATGCGCAGAATTTTCGAGCCGTTCTACACGACCAAATTTACCGGGCGAGGCCTGGGGATGTCGGCGGTACTCGGCATCATAAAGGCGCATAAGGGGTCGTTGCAGCTTGTCAGTCAACCGGGCACGGGTACAACCTTCAAGGTCTATATTCCTGCTCAGATCAGTGCCACCACTGAAGAGCAAACGGTGCAGCCGTCTGTAGATGAACAGTGGAAGGGGAGCGGCACGATTCTGCTGGCAGAGGATGAAGTTCAGCTCGCCTTGACCGTAAGAGCCATGCTGGAGGAGTTGGGGTTCAACGTTATCGTGGCGTCAAACGGCAAGGAAGCGTTGGAGTTGTATCATGAAAACGCTGCCGATATCACTCTGGTCGTCGCTGATATCGGCATGCCGATCATGAATGGCTATGAGATGTTCCGTGAATTGAAGAAGCTCGATCCGAAGCTGCCGATCATCATTTCCAGTGGTTTTGGTGACGATGAAGTGACTGTCGCTCTTTCACGGGATGCCATTGCCGGCCTGGTCAGCAAGCCGTATAAGTTTGATCTGTTGCGGAGAGTTCTGAAGAGTGTTATTGAAGGAGAGAACGTTTGAAGTGGAAACAACTTTTATGTGCAACAGATGCCGTCACGTTTTTCAAGCGAGGAGTCAGTTCGTGAAACAGTTGCACCATGAATTTTCAGGTAAGGTACTGGTGGTTGATGATGACCCGTCAATCCGGAATTTGGCTTGCGAAACGCTGGACTATGCCGGTTTTGGGGTAAAGGCCGCTGCTAATGGCGTTGATGCCATGTTCGCGTTCGATACCTTCACCCCTGACCTCATCCTTCTCGATGTCTTAATGCCCGGCATGAACGGTTTTCAGGTCTGCCGAGAGATCAGAAGTACACCTCGCGGCGTCGATGTCCCGATCTTGATAATGACCGGACTTGATGATCTGGAGTCGATTGACGCTGCCTATCAGTCCGGTGCGACCGATTTTATCACGAAACCGTTGCAATTACTGTTGCTTCCGTACCGGGTCCAGTACCTGGTCAGATCAAGTAAAGCTCATGCCGAGCGGAGGCAGGCCGAAGAGGAACGGTTGCTGCTGGAACAGCAATTTCATCAGGCCCAGAAGCTGGAAAGCCTTGGTGTCTTGGCCGGCGGCATCGCTCACGACTTCAACAATCTTCTGGCTGTTATTATGGGGCACTGTTCTCTGCTAAGCCTGCGGCCGGAAACTATTGAGAAGCATATCCCGCTGATTGAAAAAGCCGCTGAACGCGGCGCCGATCTCTGCCGCCAGATGCTGGCCTATGCCGGGAAAAGCCAGTTTGTTCAGGATAATGTCAATATCGTCGATCTTGTTGATGAAATGGTGGCGATGTTAAAGTCGACCATCGCCCAGAATGTGGTAATCAAATCAGGCTATTCAGCACATATACCTGCGATAAAGGCCGATGCCAGCCAGATCAGGCAGATAGTTATGAACCTGATCATCAACGCGTCCGAGGCAATTGGTGAAGCGCAGGGGGAAATTCTGGTTTCACTTGCCAGAGCAGTTGTTCATGCTGACGAGCCGGAAAAAGACCATTTAGGTGCAATCATCCCCGCAGGTCATTACGTCTGTCTGGAAGTTATTGATGACGGGTGCGGAATGGAAAAGGATATTCAACAGCGGATTTTCGAGCCGTTCTACACGACAAAGTTTACCGGGCGTGGTTTGGGAATGTCGGCAGTATTAGGCATCATCAAAGCACGAAAAGGGGCTCTCAAGCTGCACAGTGACCCGGGTCTTGGTACCTCATTCAAGGTGTATCTGCCTTTTCAGGCCGATGACGTCACCATAGATTATGCTCCGGAGCAAACTGTCTCATCAGAGTCGTGGCGGGGGAGTGGTACGGTCCTGCTGGTCGAAGATGAGGTAGAGGTCCTTTTAATAGCGCAAGCCATGCTCGAAGATCTTGGCTTCTCCGTAATTGCAGCATGCAACGGCAAGGAGGGGCTGGAGCGGTACAAGGAAAATGCTGCCGACATTACGCTGGTGATGACTGACATCGGGATGCCGGTAATGGATGGTTACGCGTTATTCAGCGAGCTGAAGGCGCTCAAGCCTGAACTGCCGATCATTCTCTTCAGCGGGTTTGGTCACTTTGCCGTCAGTTCACGCATAGACCCGGATGATATGGCAGGATTTGTCAGCAAGCCGTTCCGGTTTGATCAGGTGCGGGATGTGCTGAAGGGCACCGTAAATGGGCAGCAGTCGTTCAGATTTTCCCCGTAAAGATCAAAACCAGAAAAGTAAAGTAAAATACCCCTCCCACAAGCAATGTCCCAGGTGTCAGACGTTTTTTAATCCGGATCTGCAGGTAGGCCAGGCCGACCGATGCGAAGGTCAGGGCCACGGTCAGCAGGGCAGCCGTGTTAAGCTGCCAGTCGGTCATCATGATGCCGATGGCGGTGATGATTGATCCCTGAAAAACCATGGCGCCGGTGACATTGCCGATAGCCAGGGTGTCCTTCCCTTTGCCGATCCAGATCACGCTGTTGAATTTCTCCGGCAACTCGGTTGCAATCGGGGCGATGATCATGGCCAGAATGAACGGTGATATCCCCATCTGCACGGATATTATCTGGACCTTCTCCACGAAGATGTACGATCCCCAGACGATCAGCAGCAGTGAGCTTAATACCTGTGAGCCGATGATAAACATCTGCGGGTCGTGGGATTTGGGAGCGAAGTAGCAGGGATCAATTTCGGACTCCTCGATTTCGTGAGCTTCCGGTTCGCCCCCCCCTTTGAGGGTCTGCAGTACATAGCCGGCGTAGGTCAGTAAAAGCGCCATGGCGATGAACGTCTTGACCACCGGATGTCCCCCCAGAAATGAAGCGCCGATAGCTACGGCGTACAGAATCAGGAAATATTCCATATCACGGCGCATGACGGTCGTATCGACGCGCATGACCGGATAGTCGTCGCGTTTTTTCCGGTTCCATATTACCGCCAGGCCGCTGATGAAAAAGGCCAGTGTCCCGAGCATGAACGGGGCCCCGATGATCGCTCCCACGCCTATTTTATGGCCGGCTTCCGGCGTGCCGAACATGATGGCCACGATCGGTACCAGGGTTTCAGGCAGGGCGGTGCCAATCGCCGCGAAGATACTGCCGACCGCCCCGTCAGAAAGTTTCATCTTTTTCCCGAACCACTCGAGGCCATTGGTAAAAACAGTCGCCCCGAGAAGAATAATCCCCAGAGCAACCAGTAACACTATCCAGTTCATCATGCTTACATCTCCACTCGAGTTACGACCCCCTGCAGTTTAGCCGCAGGGAGCTTGTTGAACTGCACGAAGTTGGGGGTGAGTTTCTTCAGGGCTGAAAAGACTTTCCACGCCGGATTGCCGGTGGCGATGTCCTCTATTCCGTAAAAAATGACCTTCTCCACAATGCCGTTGTCCTTAAGTAGTTGCTCAATATCAAACATTACCATATAGCCTGCCTTAATCTCAAAGGCGTCCAATCCGGTTCCGAGCGCGGCCGTCAGGCTGCTTTCCAGGCCATACGGCTCGTCTGTACGGATGATGGAAATCAGCACATTACGCTCGTAAATGATATTTGAACGTATCGTGCAGTGCACCAGATAGGGGGGGATCGTGTTCCACTCTTTAACGAAAAACAGACCGGTGCCGGAGATGTGCCCTTTTTTGTAGATCTGCTCGTAGCTCATCAGGTAGGTTTCCATGTCAAGTGGCCGAAGCGCTTTATAGAGCGCCCGTTGCCCTTTGGTCCAGATCAATATTGCGGTAAGTGGTATGGACGCCAGAATCAGCGACCAGTAACCGCCGTGCGGCAGTTTGTACATGTTGGAAATCAGGAAGGCGAAATCGGCCAGCGTGACGAACAGGGCAAGAGGCACCTTCCATTTTTTTTGCGTGCGGGAAAAGATCATGACCATCATGATGCCGGTTATGGTCATGGTGCCGGTGACGGCCAGACCGTAAGCGGCCGCGAGGTTTTCTGACTTCTGGAAGATCAGCATGATCATGATCACGAGGGCGAGGAGTATCCAGTTGACGGCGCCGATATAGATCTGGGATTTGAGTTGATGAGAGGTGTAATCAACCTTTAAGAGCGGCAGGATGCGGGTGGTAATCCCTTGATAGACGATGGAGAAGACACCGCTGATCAGTGCCTGAGAAGCGATGACGGTGGCCATGACCGTCAAAATCAGGAACGGTATGTACAGCGTAGAAGATTGTGATTGAATCATGCCGAAGAGGATGTTTTTTGCATCCGGATGGTTGAGTATGAAGGCGCCTTGCCCCAGGTAGTTGATTACCAGCGCGACAAACACTATATACCAGGCCCGTTTGACCGGCTTGCGCCCAAGGTGTCCCATATCTGCGTAGAGCGCCTCGCCGCCGGTTGCACAGAGGATAACCTCCGAGAGGACGAAGAATCCGGCCATACCGTTTTTTGCCAGGAATCCGATCGCATAATGAGGGCTGACGGCCGCAAGAATGCCGGGAAAGGAAAAGAGGGCGATAATGCCGGAAATCGTCAGGGCGGCAAACCAGACCACCATGATCGGTCCAAATGCTTTTGCTACTTTATCGGTTCCCTTGAACTGGAAAACGAACAGGATCACGGCAATAATGGAGGCGATAAAGATCAGCATGGACTGGCTGAGACCGCTCAAAGAGGGGATCAGCAGGGCGCCTTCAACCGCCGAGAGGATGGAGATGGCAGGCGTTATGACACCGTCCCCCAAAAGCAGGGCGACGCCGAGGTAGGAGAGAAAGGTCACAAAAACCATCTGCCGTCCCGGCTTGATCATACGCACCAGAATTTCACGCAGTACGATGGTGCCACCTTCGCCTTTGCGGGAGAGGCTCATGGCGAGCAGTGCGTATTCAATATTGACGAGGATCATCAAGGTCCAGACGATCAGCGAGATGATCCCGAAAACGTTCTCCTCGGTCGGTTTGGTCAGGGCGATGATTACTGTCAGGGTGTAGATCGGACTGGTACCGATGTCGCCGAACACCAGTCCCATTGATTTAATGATTCCGCCCCAGAAAGAGTCGGCTTCGCCATGCTTCATAAAATGCCTCCGGATAAAAAGATCAACTTATACACCGGCAGGCGGGCGTTCTCAATCACTTTCTAATATTTTAGTCTGAGCCGGTAGCCGACTCCCGGTTCGGTAATGATGTGCTGAGGACGGGAAGGATCGCTTTCCAGCTTGCGCCGCAGATTGCTGATGTTGACCCTCAGCAGATGCGGCTGCTCCAGATAGGCGACCCCCCAAATCTGTTTAAGGATCTGGGTGTGGGTCATGACCTTGCCGGCATGAGTGACCAGCAAGCGCAGCAGGTCATATTCGGTCGGCGTGAGTTGAACGTCACAGCCGTCAACAGTTACCTGGCGGTGGTTCAAGTCCACGGCCAGGCCATTGCTGGTAAAAACCGGTTCCGGTACCTGTTGTACGGAGCGACGGAGTGCAGCCCGGATACGAGCCAACAGTTCGCCGACGCCGAAAGGCTTGGTCAGATAGTCGTCGGCGCCCGCATCAAGCGCGGCCACTTTATCGTTCTCACGGTCACGGACAGAGAGAACGATGATCGGTACCGGTGACCATTCGCGAATCCGTGTGATCACTTCAATACCGTCCAGATCGGGCAGGCCAAGATCAAGCAGAATGACATCCGGACGGAATGCCGCTGCCGATGCCAGTCCGGCATGGCCGTTTTCCGCTTCATGGAGAGAAAACTCCTCGCTGGACAATACCGTGTGCAGGAAACGCCGGATCGCCAGTTCGTCATCGATGACCAGGATGCGGGGTAAATTGTCGGTTGTCTGATCTGCTGTCATAGGTTTTGCCCTCTTAAAGGCAGCCGTATCACGATACTCAAGCCGCCGCCAGTGCGGTTTTCTGCCGCGATCCTTCCACCGTGGGCTTCAACGATCCCCTTGCAGATGGAAAGTCCCAGGCCGGTCCCTCCTGCCCCTTCGGGAATCGGAATGTGGTAGAACTTGTCGAAGACCCTTTTCAGGTCATGCTCCGGTACGCAGGGGCCGAGATCGGATACTTCAAGCACCAGCCACGATGTATCAGTGGTTGCGATAATTTCGATAGGAGAGCCCGGCGGCGAATATTTCAGACTGTTTTCCAGCAGGTTGACCAGCACCTGGATCATCAGCACCAAATCAATGGGTATCAGCGGCATTTCCGGCGGCATCTTAAACGAAATCTTCCGGGTGTCGCCCCGCCTCTCCAGGACAGCCAGAGCGCATCCCACCAGTTCCTGCACATCGTAAGGTTCAAGGTTGAGTTTGACGGCGCCAGCCTCGATGCGGGTCATGTCCAGCAGGTTGCCGACGAAACGGTTCAGGCGGTCCGCCTCGCTACAGGCGGTTTCCAGAAGTTCCCGGCGCGCATGGTCACCGAGATGCTCCCCCTCCTCCTTCAGGCTGGTGAGGACTCCTGTGACTGTGGAGAGAGGGGAGCGTAAGTCATGGGAGATGGAGTTGAGCAACGCCCGTTCCAGATTTTCCCGCGCCTGCAGTATCTGGGCCTGCTCCGCCTGGCGGGAGAACTGGATCCGTTCTATCGCCATGGCGGCCTGGGTGGCAAAGGCGTCAAGCAGACGGCGGTTTTCCAGGGAATGATATTCATGCAGGCTTTCCAGCCGTATCCCCATTACGCCCAGGACAGTGGCCGGGGTCTGCAGAGGAAGGTAGATCAGATCGGCGGATACGAGCGTATCCGTGGCACGCCCTGCCGGGTGGTTGTTGCGGAAGGCCCAGTCGGCCACGGCCTGCTCCTTGATGTTGAGCAGCACTCCCTCACTGGCAGCCAAAATGTCGAGTTGCTCCCCTTCCGGCAGAAGAATCACCACTTGGGCGTTCAAGGCATCTTCCACGTTCCTGACAACAGCCGTCAATACGGCCGAAATGTCAACGGAAGCAGCCAGGTCGCGGCTCAAATAGTAGAGGCTGGCGGTCAGTACCTCACGAGCCCGCATCACTTCGGCCCTCTCCTTTGAACGGGCAGGCGCAGGTCGCGCCAGATGCGCTCCCGGTTTTCCCTGACATGCCGGCCGCTCCCGGGCGTCTCGATGTAGACCGTGGTCCACTGCGCCTTCAACTCCTCTGCAAGGCGACAGGTGGCGCGAATCAGTTTTTCACTGTAGGGGGATCCGCTGACGCAGACCAGTAGACGTTCCGCCGTCGGCCACGGCCCGACTATCGACTGGGTCTCCATATAGGCCCGCATCTGGTCATCCACCCGTGAGGCGGTGCGGCGGAGGGAGAGTTCCCTCAGTGCCATCAGGTTGCCGGGGCGGAAGAACGTCTCGATCGCTTTGGCGGTCTGATCGGGGATGTAGACTTTTCCTTCGTGCAGGCGTTGCAGCAGATCTTCCGGGGGGATATCGATCAGCTTGATTTCGAAGGCGAGGTCCAGCAGATGGTCCGGCACCGTCTCGCGCACAATGATACCGGTGATCTGTGCAACTACGTCGTTCAGACTCTCGAAGTGCTGGATGTTGACCGTAGTATAGACATCGATTCCGGCTTCCAGGATCTCCTCGACATCCTGCCACCGTTTCTGATGGCGTGAGCCGGGAGCATTGCTGTGGGCCAGTTCATCCACCAGGATGACCCGTGGTTTGCGGAGCAGGACGGCATCGATATCCATCTCCGGAAGTGCGACCCCCAGATAGTGAACCTCCTTGCGCGGCAGAACCTCCAGTCCTTCAAGCAGGGCGTCGGTTTCGGGGCGCCCGTGCGATTCGACGTACCCCGCTACGACCTCGCGGCCATCGCACTTGCGTTTGCGGGCCGCCTCGAGCATGGCGTAGGTCTTGCCGACTCCGGTGGCGTAGCCGAGGAAGATCTTCAGCTTGCCCTGTTCCGCCGTTACCTCTTCGGCCTGGGCCAGTTTCAGCATCGCCTCGGGGGTAGGGCGTATGGCGTCGTTATCTGTCATTAGTGCACCCTAGCCAATTCCAGATTCAATACAAGCACATTCACCCTCGGCAGACCTAAAAAACCGATCTGGCGCTTTTCGATAGCGTGCTCAACAAGCTCCAGTACAGCGCCCTCTCTAAGTCCGTTCGTCCTGGCGACACGTGGCACCTTTAACAGAGCGGCTTCCGGAGAAATATGCGGATCGAGTCCGCTGGCCGAGGCCTGAACAAGATCAGCCGGTAGCGTCTCTGTTATGCCGCTGTCGCGGAGCGCCTTAATCCGGCCGCCGACGGCCTGCAGGTTGCCGGGATTGGTCGGTCCGGCGTTAGAACCGCCTGAAGTCAGGGGATTGTAGCCGAAGCCGGAGGTGGCAGAGGGGCGCGGCCAGAAATATTTCGCGTCGGAGAAAGGCTGGCCGATGAGAGCCGAACCTACCTCCGTGCCGCTCTTGTCAGTTATGAAGCTGCCGTTGGCCTGCTTCGGAAAAACTGCCTGGGCGATGCCGGTGATCAGCGCGGGATAGATGCCGCCGCAGATGACGGTGAAGGTCAACATCATACAGGACGACCTCGTTGGGAGTCTTGCGCCACTTGGCACCTTCGATCAGGCCGATCATACGATCAAGGAATGTCTCGCCCGGATTGGCGGTGATTCTGACGACGATGCGGCTGGAAATAACCGTCGTGCAGCAGGTAACAGCGCTCCGGTCGCCTCCGGACTCCCGGATTACCGGGGCCGATTCGCCGGTCACCGCCGACTCGTTGATCAGTGCTGCACCGGTTACCACGTCGCCGTCGCCGGCGATCATCTCTCCAGCATCGACAAGGATCAGGTCACCCTTGCGGAGCGTGCTGGCGCCGACAGTAGTGAAGGTGCCGTCGAGCTCCGCTTTCTCCATGCGTTTGGCCGTCACGTGGGTCCGGCTTTTGCGCAGGCTTGCAGCACGGGCTTTGCCACGTCCCTCTGCCAACGCCTCGGCAAAGGTGGAAAAGAGCACCGTCAGCCAGAGCCAGGCGGTGACGGCGCCGGTGAACCAGATCGGTTCCTTGTTGGCGCCGGTCAGCGACATGACGAAAGTAACCCGAGTGATGCCGCTTGCGATTTCGACGCAGAACATAACCGGATTGCGCCAGAGGGTGCGGAGATCAAGTTTTTTAAGGGAGTCGAGCAGTGCACCTTTTAACAGCGCTGCATCGAATACTGATTGCGGTTGCATGCGGCGATTGGACATGGCTCAGACTCCCCCCTGCCTGGTCAGATGCTCGACGATCGGCCCCAGGGCCAGAGCCGGAAAGAAGGTCAGTGCTCCAATGATCAGAATGACCAGCGTCAGCCAGATGACGAAAGGGGCCCGGTCAGTAGGCAGCGTGCCCAGGCTTGGCGGGATATACTTCTTTTTTGCCAGGGATCCGGCCATGGCCAGCACCGCAACTGCCGGAACATAGCGCCCGAGAAGCATGGCCAATGAGCCGCACAGATTGTGGAAAGTTATGTCGGCGTTCAGGCCGGCAAAGGCGCTGCCGTTATTGTTGGCCATCGAGGCAAGGGCGTAGAGCACCTCGGACAGGCCGTGGGCGCCGGGGTTGGACATTGAAGCGACGGCAGACTGTGAGATCATGGCGATGCCCGACAGCGTCAGCACGGTGACACCGGCGGTCAGGATGACGAGTATCGCCATCCACATCTCGGTCACCTCGATTTTTTACCCAGATATTCCGGTGTTCGCCCGATCATCAGCCCGGAGACGAAGACGGCAATGACCGCGAAAGCCAGCATGGTGTAGAGGCCGGAACCAACGCCGCCGAAGACCACCTCACCAGTCAGGATAAGAGAAAGCGGGATCAATCCCTCGATTGGTGTCAACGAGTCGAGCATGCTGTTGACCGCACCGCAGGAGGTGCCGGTGGCGGCTACGGTAAACAGACTGCTGCCGGCCAACCCAAAGCGGAGTTCCTTGCCTTCCATATTGGCGCCGCTTACCCCCTGTCTTGCCACCAAAGGATTGCCGCTACTCTCGGCCCATTGCAGGGAACCAAATGCCAACACCAGTAGGAACAGCATGGCGGCCAGCACTCCCCACCCCTGACGGGGGTTGCCGGCCATCTTTCCGAAGGTGGCGGTGAGCCCGGCAGGTATCATCAGGATCAGCAGAATCTCAACAATGTTGGAGAGCGGCGGGGGGTTCTCGAAGGGGTGGGCTGAGTTGGCGTTGAAGAAGCCGCCGCCGTTAGTGCCTAGTTCCTTGATGGCTTCCTGGGAAGCGACCGGTCCCATCGGGATGATGACGCTGGTGACTGAAGCGGTTGCCTGCAGTAGTGGCACGTTTTTGTAGGCGCTGAAGTTTTGAATTACTCCCTGAGATACCAGAAAAAGTGCGGCAATGAGTGAGAGCGGGATCAGGATGTAGAGAGAGCCGCGAGTCAAATCTACCCAGAAATTGCCCAGCAGGGAGGTTTTGCGCCGGACAAAGCCGCGAATAAGGGCAATTGCGATCGCCATGCCGGTGGCTGCGGAAACGAAGTTGTGCACAGCCAGTCCATTTCATCATCAGGTGTAACTTCCGCAGAGGCGGTAGATCATGCGTTCACAGGGGGCCAAAAACGGCGACAAAAAAGTGCGCTCCCCCTGATAGACGTGAACCATGAAAAGCCCCATCGGTTTTGTCAGGGCCAGCAGAACGATAAAAAACAGAACCGTTTGCAGCCATTCAAAAGAATTCATGATCTCCCCTCCGAGGCGTTGCCGGTACTGAGCCGCTGCCGAACTATGTTCACAGGCAGTACGGTCCATCTGTTCTCACGTGAGTCAAATATCGGCACCTGGCCATGTTCATAGGCTGGAGGCCGAACCGGTGTAATGCCATCCACGTACTGAAGTGTATCAGCATTTTCAAAACTTTCACCTTCGTAGAGGCCGTTTTCGGTATTAAACAGATACGTTTTCATGATTTTCCACCCCCTTTTCTTGTGCTGCTCTCATGATTTCAGGATAGCAGTGAAGAGGTAAATTGGATGTCAAAATGGGTGAATAGAACGTCAAGAAAGCGTCAAGATTAGTTGTCTCTGCCATGGATGAAGAGTGTTTGGATGAGTCGGGGGAGGTAGGCTTTTGCCGATTATCTGCTACACTTGCAAGTAGCAGGATCACTCCAGGTTTGATGATCGGAAAAATCATGAGCTACCGAATGATTATTGCCGTTATTAACGAACACACCGCCTCTACCGTGTCCGCCCACTATGCCATGGCGCTGGCTGTTTCATGCGGTTCGCAACTCGTGCTGTACTGCGCCCATGACGAGCTGCACGACAGTGCGACATCCTCCCGCACGGAGCGCCATCTGGATCACCTCTTCAGCGAAGCCCTATCACTCGGGATTGCAGTCAGCCGCATCGCCGAGAGCGGCGCAATAACGCGCCTCCTGCCGCACCGGAGCCACGCGGGAGGTGCAGATCTGGTCTTCTATCCGCTTACTCCCGGAGAACAGTACGGCGCAACTCTGCAGCAGCAGACCGCCCATCACCTGCTGCGAACGATCAAGGCCGATCTGGCCGTCATGCGGATCATGCACATGGGCAAGCCCCATCCGCGTCGCATGCTGGTGCCGGTTGGTGGATTGATCCGCGACAGGGAGCAGCGGGTGAGGTTTCTCGCCGCTCTGGCAAAGGCGTTTCATTCGCAGGTGACGCTGTTTCATCGTCCTGATACAGGGAAACAGGACTTTCCTGCCGATATCGTTGCGCTACGGGACGATCTCCGCTGCCTTCATCTCCCTCTCCTTGAGCGTGGCGGTTCGGGGCAGATCGCCCGCGCCATCGCACTGGAGGCTGTCAGCCATCACAATGACCTGATCGTGCTGGGGGCGAGCGAGCGCGGCACCGTCCGGCGACTGTTCTTCGGAAATCCGGCCGGAGATGTGATGCTTCAGCCCCCCTGCAATGCCATCCTGTTCCGTCCGGCACTGCGACTGCCATGAAGATTCAGGCGCTCTCGCATACCGAGGTCTTTGCCACGCTTTTCAGCGGGCCGCACGGTATCTCGCACGAAGAGGCACTGCGCCGCCTGGGAGAGTACGGCCCGAACGAGATTCACGAAGTACATGCCCGTTCTCTCGCTTCCCGTCTGGTTGCCCAGTTTACCCATTTTTTGGCGCTGCTGCTCTGGTTCGCCGCTGCTCTCTGTTTCCTCTCCGAATACCTCCACCCCGGTGAAGGGCTCCTGCGCCTTGGCATTGCCATTCTGGCGGTCATCTTCATTAATGCGATTTTTACCTTCATCCAGGAGTATCGCACCGAAAAGGCAATCGAGGAGCTGCGCAAGCTGCTCCCTTTCCGGGTAACGGTCATCAGGGACGGTCTGGAGAGCGAAATAGACGCGCGGGAGATCGTCCCGGGCGATCTTATCGCCTTGCGTGAAGGGGATAAGGTTCCCGCCGACGGGCGGGTCATTCAATCGAACCGCCTGACCGTCAACAATGCGCCGCTTACGGGGGAATCTGATTCCCGCGTGCTTTCCGATGCTCCCTTTATGGGGGAGATGCTCGAAAGTCACAGTCTGGCCTTTGCCGGAACGCTGGTGGTCAGCGGCAGCGGCAGGATTGTCGCCTACGCGACCGGTATGGCGACAGAGTTCGGCAAGATTGCTCACATTACCGGCAGGGTGGTGGAAGAGATAAGTTCGCTCCATCTGGAGATCACTCGGGTCACCCGGATCGTCGCTGTCTTTGCCATTGCCTGCGGGATCTGTTTTTTCGCGCTGGGTGGACTTGTGGGTCGGGGCTTCTGGGACAATTTCCTCTTCGCTATCGGTATTATTATAGCCATAGTCCCTGAAGGACTGCTCCCTACCGTGACTCTGTCGCTGGCCATGGGGAGCCGCCGCATGGCGCAGCGCAAGGCGCTGGTCAAGAACCTGAACGCGGTGGAGGCTTTGGGCTCGGTTGACATGATCTGCACCGACAAGACCGGTACGCTGACGCAGAATCTGATGACCGTCAGGGAAATATGGAGTCCTGATGACGGCACGATGGCCTGCAGGGTCGCCCTGCTCTGCAACAATGCCACGCCGTCGGCGGAAGGGGTCCGCGGTGACCCGACCGAGACGGCGCTCTACCGCTATGCGCTAGAGCGGGGTAGAGCGGATGGGGAGCGGCTTGACGAAGCGCCGTTTGACGCAGACAGAAAGCGGATGGCCACTCTGCACCGAATTGACGGGCGACTCTGTGTGCTGGTGAAAGGGGCCGGAGAAAGCGTTCTGCCACTCTGCAGTTCTCTGTCGCGGGACGGAGGCAGTATCCCGCTTGACACCTCCACTCTGGAGGAACTGGTCGGACGGCAGCGCGATATGTCGGCGGGAGGGCTGCGGGTGATTGCACTCGCCTTCCGGGAACTGGACGAACTTCCCGAAGGAGCGATACCGGAAGAAGGCTTGACTTTTGCCGGCTTCATGGGACTTGAGGATCCGCCCCGTCCGGAGGTGCCGCTGGCGCTGGAGCAGTGTCGAACTGCAGGAATCAGAGTCATCATGATTACCGGTGATGCCGGGCCGACGGCCGCCGCCATAGCCCGGGAGATCGGCCTGATCACCGGAGAGCCGTTCATCATCGAGGGAAAGGAGTGCGTGACGATGCCGGACGAACAGCTGCGGGCGGCGCTCGGCAGCGAGAATCTGATCTTTGCCCGCATGTCGCCCCAGAACAAGATGCACATTGTCAGCCTGCTGATCGAACAGGGGCACCGGGTGGCTGTTACCGGCGACGGCGTAAATGATGCGCCTGCCCTGAGAAAGGCTCACGTCGGTATCGCCATGGGACTCTCCGGCACGAGCGTGGCCCGCGAGGCGGCCGATATTGTGCTGCTTGACGATAACTTTGCCTCTATTGTCCACGCCATAGAAGAGGGACGTGCGGTATTCGACAACATCCGCAAATTCATTACCTATATCTTCGCCACGAGTATTTCAGAACTGATTCCCTACATAGCCTTTATCATGACCGGTATTCCGCTGCCGTTAACCATAATGCAGATTTTGGCCGTCGATCTCGGCACCGATCTGGTTCCGGCCCTTGCTCTCGGCTCGGAGCGCCCTACGCCCGAGATCATGAAGCGTCCACCCCGGCCGAAGAGTGAACATCTGCTCACCAGAGGGGTGCTGGTCAGGGCGTACCTTTTTCTGGGGCTGTTTGAGGCGCTGGCCGGCATGAGCGCTTACTTCTATGTTATGCACAAAGGGGGCTGGAGTTGGCCGCACACGCTTCCCTCCGATTCATCGCTCTATCTGCAGGCAACCACCGCCTGTCTCGCCGGCATTATCGCCACGCAGATCGCCAACGTCTTTACCTGCCGCTCCACGACCCTCTCTATCACCACGCTCGGATTTTTTTCCAACCGTCTGGTGCTGGTTGGCATCGCCGCCGAACTGGCGCTGACCGGTTTCATTATCTATACGCCCCCCGGCAATGCGATTTTCGGCTGTGCACCGATCGGCATCTCCATCTGGTTGCTGCTGATTCCGTTTGCCCTGCTGCTGCTGGCCGCAGATGAAACCCGCAAGTGTTTTGTCAGACGAAGCTTCCATTGAAGCGGTTTTGCTGTTTACACGGCGGTCAAAACTGGTAGACTCCCTTCTCGCACATTAGGAGGATAGAGACTCGATGATCTGCCGCTATTTTAAAGTCGCTCACCGCGATATGGTTTTTCTTAAATTTATCCTTGAGGCATATGAAGGGATGAATGTCATGAGTACCGTGGATAACAAGGCCGGAATCATCCGAATCGCCATTATGCCCGGTTTTGTTGACGATATCGATGAACTGCTGGCCGATCTGGGGCGGCAGGTGCCGATGGAACCGGTCGAGTGGCATGAGGAACCCTGTGCGTTCTGAAACCGGACGCTACGGTGCCCGCTCTGCGCTTGCCCTGCTGCTGGCGGTCAACCTGCTGAACTATGTTGATCGTCAGGCGCTCTATGCGGTGTTCCCCCTGATCAAGACTGACCTGAAGCTCTCCGACACCAGCCTCGGTTTCCTCGGCAGCGCCTTTATGCTCTGCTATATGCTGGCCGCCCCGATTTTCGGCCGGGTGGGCGATCGTAGTAATCGCGCCCGCCTCGCCGCAGGTGGTCTGGCTGTCTGGAGTCTGGCGACGATGCTTTCTGGTCTGGCTGGATCCTATCGCATGCTGCTGGCGGCACGTTCGTTGGTGGGGGTGGGGGAGGCCAGTTTCGGTACGGTTTCGCCCGGCCTGCTGTCGGACTATTTTCCCCGTGAACGCCGTGGGCGGATGTTGTCGCTTTTCTTTCTGGCCATCCCGGTCGGGAGTGCCCTCGGGTACATTCTGGGGGGACAGTTGGGGCAGGCATTCGGCTGGCATACGGCATTTCTGCTGGTCGGTCTGCCGGGGCTTTTTCTGGCGCTGCCGCTCTATTTTCTGCACGATCCACGTCAGATCGATCTTCAGGCGGAGTCACACCGTTTTGAATCTCTCTTTTCCGAACTGTGCCGGTTCTGGCAGAATCGCACCTACGTCCATGCAACCGTATCAATGGCGGCCATGACCTTCGCACTGGGCGGCCTGGCTCAGTGGGCGCCCTCTTTTCTGAACCGCTCCTTCGGACTGGAGGTTGCCCGCGGCAACACCCTGTTCGGTATGATCACGGTCGGTGCCGGTATTGTCGGCACCCTGTCCGGCGGTTGGCTTGGCGATTATTTCCAGCGGCGCAGTGCCACCGGCTACCTGTACGTTTCGGCGGCTGGTTTCCTGCTCGGGGCACCGCTGATGGTTCTGGCGCTGACGACCTCGAATCTCACCATCTGTCTGACCGCCATATTCGGTGCGGAGCTGTTCCTGTTTCTCAATACCGGCCCGCTTAACACCGTGCTGGTAGATGTTGTGACACCGGGGCGTCGTGCCATGGCTTTTGCCATCAATATCTTTGCCATTCACGCATTGGGTGATGCCATATCACCGGCTATCATCGGTTCCCTCTCCGATCAGTGGGGGTTGTCGCGGGCGCTGCTGATTACGCCGCTGGCGGTACTGGCTGCTGCCGGCTTTGCCTTTTGGGGCGGGCGGTATGTTGAGGGGGATCAGGTGAAGGGTGAAAGATGAGGGATGAGGGATGAGGGATGAGGGATGAGGGCTTGAATGCCCTTGTCAGTTTCTGCCGATTAAGCTAATATAAGTCACACTTGAACGGAGGCAACAAATGGCAGCCACAAAAGCTGATAAAAAAGAAAATTCTAAAATAAAGTTCATTCTGGGTGCACGACCTCCACAGCGTCTTTCTAAGGAAGACAAAGAACTCCTCTTGAACTTGAAGCCGAGCGTAAAAACTCTGGACAGAATCGCACTTATGCCACCATTGAAAATTGTTGATGGGGCTACCTGTGGTTTTTAGCGTTACCTCGCCTGCCGAAAGTTTTCTCCATCCCCAGCATTTCCTCAATAAATTCCAGTTTGCAGACGACCACGAACGCCAGTATGTGCGCAAGATTGCAAAACTGGCTCTCAGTAATAAATGCCGTATCTATCTGTTGACTAATGAAGTTGACACCGTATATGGATTCGTAGCGCTTTCCATTGCAAGCACTATTTCAATGCCCTGTGTTGTTGTAGACTACCTTTTCACATCACTTCCATACCGTAAGCTGCATTACGCTGAACTTGATAATCGTAAAGTTTCAGAGCATCTCCTTGACGTTGCAGTTATTATTGCACGTGAGGTTGATGCTAGACTTCCGGTACATTATATCGCCTTGCAACCTGCTCATGAGAAGCTCGAAAATTTCTACCAAATGTTCGAATTCAAACGTCTACACATCAAAGAGTGGATGTTTTTGAGGATATAGCACCAATTTGTTGAGGGATGAAGGATTATAGCGTTGTTATTTTGAGGCCGCGTCCTGCTCCTGATATGTAGATAAACGTGATAACTGTTGGTTTTGCACTTTCCTGCCCTGTTCGATAATCACTCTTAAATTCATAGCGGAATGACTTGATCCGGCTGTCAGGCGGCAATTCCAGATCGTTCGGAAGCTCTCGCAGTCCGGGCCAGGAACAGTGCTGTTGGTTTCCGGCGGCAAATGAGGGGAGCTTCCCCATCAGCGGCATCTCGACGTGGCAGTAGTCGAAAAAAAGAGCATCGTGTACTCTCGGACGCTTTTCTTCATCCGACAGAGGTCCCGCGAGTCGCTCAAAAAGTTCAAAAACCCTGCGGCAGGAGAGGCTGGAGAGATTTTCGTTCCCCGCCTGACGGGCCATCCGGTCAAGAACTCTGGCGAACGTGCCCCCTCGCTCCAAAACGGCAAACGCGGTCCTGAAACCGCCATGTTTGCTGAACAGATCAAGTAGGCGTCCGATCGTTTCTATCCGGCAGATATCTTCATAGGAAAGCCACGGATTACGCAGGATTGTGTAGGGGGGCGCATCGGAAAAGGCATACCCTTCACGGGCAGCAATCGCGCGCATCGGGGCGCCTTTGAGCACTTTAAGCGGTTCGATCTGGATCATATCCGGTTTCACTGCTGCAAGCGCCTGCAGGGAATCCAGGAATCGATCGTAATCCTCCCCCGGCAGGCCGGCAACCAGATCGAGGTGCAGTTCGATCCGCGTTTCAGCCTTGAGTCGCCGCACGTTTGAAAAGATGCGCTCCAGATCCGCCGTTCGCCCCACCTGTTCAAGCGTCGCTGCTGACGAGGACTGGACGCCGATTTCAAAATGAAAGGTATTTTCAGGAACATGCGCCAGAGTCAGCAGATTCTTCTCCGTCAGAAGGTCGGCGGCAATTTCAAAATGAAAGTGGCTGCTCCGGTTATGTTCCAGTATGAACGCCCAGATGGTATCCGCACGTTCGGCATCATAATTAAAGGTGCGGTCTACCAGTTTTATCTGGGCAACATGGCTGTGCATCAAAAACAGCAGATCTTTCTTTATCCTTTCCAGGCTGAATGACCGTACCGCCCCTTCAACGGATGAGAGGCAGAACGCGCAGGAGAATGGACAGCCGCGAGACGTTTCGTAATAGATCAGCGGTTTGGCAAAATCCACCAGTCCGGCTTCAAACGGAGAGGGGAGAGAGTCAAGTGTCAGCTGCTTTCGGCTTAACGGCCCTGATGCCGTGTCATTGCCGTCCCGGAAAAACAGGTTGTCGATATCCGCCAGACCTTCCTGTCGCAGGGTTGTCTGCCCCTGCAGCAGTGCTACAATCAGGCTTCTGAAGGTCTCCTCTCCCTCTCCCTTGATTACGAAATCCACCGCCGGATTGTCATGCATCAGATCAAATATGCCGAAGGAAGCTTCCGGTCCGCCGAGAACGATTGTTGTCTCCGGCGTGATCTTCTTGATATCAGAGATGATTTTTAGCGTCTGTTCGATATTCCAGATATAACAGGAGAAGGCAATCAGGTCAGCCTGCTCGGCCATGACGAGTCTGAGCAGATGCTCGCGAGGTTCGTTAACGGTCCATTCGCGGATGGTGATGTCGGCGGCAGGGATGTCGCGGCAGTACGCGGCAAGACAGGGGAGCGCCAGCGAAGCGTGTGAGTATTTGGCGTGCAGGGTTGTGAGAAGTATTTTCATGTATTTTGTTAAAACCAGAAAAAATATTCTAAATGCTGTTTAACACAGAGACACAGAGGGCACAGAGGAAATATCGAGTCAATAAAAGGCTTGTCAGAAGGTTCTTGGCGATATAATGAGTTCACAAAAGGTGAGGTGTCCTCATTTTCTTGAATGTGTTCTCTGTGTTCTCTGTGTCTCTGTGTTTAAACTACAGGTTTTAGTTTTATCCGGGTTTGCTAAGCTCCTGACGTTAGAATGGTATCGTATATCTGCCTTCGTTACTCTGAATTCTGGTGTTGAATGTATCTGATAGTCTGTTCAGCTTTTCGATAACGGCAGCACCCTTTGCTCCCGTCAACAATTGCGGCTGAAAACCGACCCGTCTGTGCAGGACATCAAGCGGTAGAATCTCGGCTTCCCGGCGTTCGCAATTCAGCTTCAGGCGGATCATGGCGCTGACATCGGCGGTCGTGCTCTTGCTGGCAAAGGTGAAGTTGCCAAGGCTGTAAAAAATGATACCGTTTTTATAGCGCTCGATCCCCTGCAGCACATGCGGGTGATGGCCGATAATGACATCCGCCCCGGCGTCAATGGCCTTGTGTGCGGCAGTACGCTGGTAGGCTTGTGCCGTGTCGATCGCCTCTTTCCCCCAGTGAAAGGATACGATGACGTAATCTGCCTGGCTGCGAGCGCTTGTTATATCAGCAGTCACCAGCTTTTCATAGCCGGGGGCTGTTCCTGGGCGATTCTGTCCGGCAAAAAACTCTATCGGCTGAGTCAGCGAGTAGCCGAGAAAGGCGATTTTTTTGCCTTTAATGGTAAAGATCGCCATTTTACGGGCCTCAGACAGATTTTCACCGGCACCGATCCAGGCAACGCCATTGTCGCGCAGGTGGTGCAGCGTCTCTGCAAGTGCTTCACCGCCAAAATCCATGCTATGGTTGTTGGCGAGTGTTACCAGATTGAAGCCGGCGCCTCTGATGGCCTTTGCAACCGGCGGCTCAGCCCGGAAGCGAAACTTTTTCTCAGAATATTCCTCTCCGCCTGTTGCAATAGGTGATTCAAGGTTCGCAAGATTGATATCGCCCGCTGCCAGCTCTTTTCTGACGCCGTTAAATGGGTAGTCGTACCCTTTCTGCCGCAGCAGTGGCGCCCATTTTCCGGCAAGCATGAGGTCGCCCACTGCGTTAATGACAATCTCCCCGGCATGCAGCTGCAGCGGCTGGCAGAGTAGTGTGGTGAACATAAGGATGTAGGCCAGGATTGGTTTCATTGGGCTCTTTTGCATTGACGTGTAGCGACGCAGGTGCTACAAAATACACGCTTACTATCTAAAAATAAAGGTGTTTCCCAATGCTTGATATGAAATACATTCGTGAAAATCTTGATGAGACCGAGCGGAGTCTTCAAACCCGCGGCGGTGGCTCCTATCTGGGCGGCTTTCGTGATCTCGATGAACGGCGGCGTGCGCTGCTGAAAGAGGGCGAGGCGCTTAAAGCCCTGCGTAATTCCGTTTCGGATGAAATCGGCCGCACAAAAGATAAAAGCCAGGTTCAGGACAAGATTCTTGAGATGCGCGAAGTTTCCCAAAAGATTAAGGGGCTGGACGAAGAGCTGAACCAGGTTGATGAACAGCTGAATTTATTCCTTTTGACGGTGCCGAATATTCCCCACGCTTCAACCCCGGTCGGCGCCTCTGAAAACGACAACGTTCTGGTCAGATCATGGGGCGATCCCGTTACATTGCCATTTAAGGCTGTGGCACACTGGGATCTCGGCGAAGATCTCGGCATCCTCGATTTTGAGCGTGGCGCCAAGATAACGGGCGCGCGTTTCACGCTCTACCGTGGTGCCGGTGCGCGGCTGGAGCGGGCCCTGCTTAATTTCATGCTCGATCTGCATACCGACAGACACGGCTATCAGGAGGTGTTACCACCTTTCATGGTAAATCGGGAGTCAATGCAGGGGACCGGGCAGCTCCCCAAGTTTGAAGAGGATCTGTTCAAGTTGGTCGATCCCGATTTTTTCCTCATTCCGACTGCCGAGGTGCCGGTAACCAATATCCATCGCGGCGAGATTCTTAAAAAGAGCGATCTGCCGATCAGTTATTGTGCATATACCCCCTGCTTCCGCCGCGAGGCCGGCTCTTACGGAAAAGATACCCGTGGTTTGATTCGTCAGCACCAGTTTAATAAAGTGGAGTTGGTGAAATTCGTCCACCCGTCTGAATCGGACGCCGCATTGGAAACATTGACCGGGCATGCTGAAAAAATCCTGCAGCTGTTAGAGCTCCCCTACCGCGTTATGGCCCTCTGCAGTGGCGATATCGGTTTCTCTTCGGCAAAAACCTACGACATAGAAGTATGGCTGCCGGGGCAGAGTTGTTATCGTGAGATCTCCTCATGCAGCACCTTCGGAGATTTTCAGGCACGCCGTGCATCGATCCGCTTCCGAGAAGACGAAAAAGCCAAGCCTGAGTTCGTCCATACGCTGAATGGTTCCGGCCTTGCTGTCGGGCGTACCGTGGTGGCTGTTCTGGAAAACTATCAGCAGGAAGACGGCACAGTGCGTATCCCGGCAGTTTTGCAGCCGTATATGGGTGGTTTGGAACGAATTACGCGCCTGTAGGCGGTTAACATTTGAAAAACAGAAACAGGTGTGTTATAAAGTCCGGCATGACATTGGAGAGGTGGCCGAGTGGTTTAAGGCAGCGGTCTTGAAAACCGCCGAAGTTAATCCTTCCGTGAGTTCGAATCTCACCTTCTCCGCCATTAAAAAAATAAAGCGGCTCGCCTTACATGGGGAGCCGCTTGTTTTTTAATTAACGAACCGCTTTAACGAGCCACTTTATCTCTGATTATGGTATATAGCCACTATGTTCAGATCAATTTTCTACATAATCGGTACAATTCTGTCGTTGTCACCCATGCTGAGCGGTTGTGCAGCAGTTTATGTACCGGTTAGCTGGGAATATAGCAACGAAGTACAGAAACTGACTCGTTCAGATATGCTGCTGGTGATACTGTATGACCGCTACGACCCGGACCGACTAACCCTGCGTGGAAACGGCACTTCATTTCAGGAGGTGCTCATGCCGGTCGAAGTCAAGCATCATCTCGGCGCCTACCGTAAAGACACGAAGCTTATCTACCGCAATCTTTACAACGAGTATACGACCACTGGTTTGCGCGATCTGCTCGCTCACGAATTCGCTCACCATATCTGGTTCTCTTCGATGACGCCGGTCCAGCGTGATCAATGGGAAGAACACCTGGTGAGGAATCCGAGTCCTCTGCAGGTTATGGTTCGCCGTGTTTACAGTCGGTCAACTGACTATGCTGCTGAGGATTTCGCGTTTACGGTTCAGTCTGCCCGTCCGGTCGATATCAAGGCGCTCGCCGTTATTGGCGTGATCACGATCAAGGAGCGCGACACTCTGCTTGCAGTGGAGATTACGCACCAAGTTGGCCACTCATTACAATTGAACTCGGCCATCTATTCCAACTGATCTCGTATTGCGGTTCGACAATAGGACTGCAATTAGAAGGCTGGTGGGAGATGTAGTGCCAAGGAGCAATCAAACGCAGCTACTCAGGTTGTCTTTGGAGCGCAGGCCTCCTGCCAGAGTTCAGAGTGTATTCATGCGTGAATAAATTTCTTTAGTCTGATATAAACAGATAAATTAAAGGGGGGCTCAATGACAGCACATACTATTAGCGATGAACTCAGTAATCACTTCCACATCTTCTGGGACAACTTTCCTTTTCCTGTAATGCTTACCCACAAGGATCGTACGATTCTTGATCGTAACAAGGCTGCTGAAGCAGCAGGGTACGGTGTTAACAGTAAGTGCAGTGACCTTGGGCCAAAGGAAGCCCATAAAGGATGCAGAGCGAATAAGGCATTGAATGAGCAAAAAGCTGAAAGGGTAGTTGGATATATTGCAATGGCCGAAGCGGTGCTTGATTCATACTGGGTTCCGCTTGCCGGTCATGAGGATTTATACCTTCACTTCAGCATAGATATTACCCCATATGCTGCAGCAAGCTTACTTCCCGTTTAAAAGGACAAATACCCCATACAGGGTATAGCAGCGAGGATATAGAGCAGAAAAATAAGAGTTATTAGTGCTGTTATTTTATTTAAGTAATATTTTCAAATGGTTATGCTGTTGTAAATAGTTGGCATGACAACTGCTATACTAATAAATTAGATTCGCTAAAATTACTCGGAGGTATTATCCATGAAAAAAGTTCTGTCAACAATCGTAGCCGCCCTCGTAGCTGTTTCCTTCTCTGCTGTAGTATTCGCTGCTGATGCTGCTAAGCCTGCTGCTCCTGCTGCTGCACCTGCAGAAGCTGCTGCTCCTGCTGCTGAGAAAAAAGAAGTTAAGAAACCTGCTAAGAAAAAGAAAGCAAAAAAAGCTGCAGTTAAGAAAGATGCTGCTGCTCCTGCTGCTGAGGCTGCTCCTGCTGCAAAGTAATTCCTGTCTTATGGTACTTAAAAGGCTGCGTCTTCGGATGCAGCCTTTTTTTTGGTAAACAATTTATCAACCTATAAGAGCAAAGCAATATATGCAAAGGGGTTTTATATGTGGAAGATTCTTGTCGTAGTAGCGGTCACTGTTGTAGCAATAGGAGGCTGTAAAGAAAGGCCAGGCAAAGGCGAGCCAGGTGCTGACCTGCTGAAATCACGTTGTGGCCGTTGCCATCCCTTTGATGTAAAGAAAAATCACACTACCAAAGAAGAGTGGGAGCAGACCGTAACAAAAATGATGGGTAAAGGTGCTGTCTTAAACAATGACGAGAAGGGAGTGCTGGTAGACTTCCTGGTAAAATATTACCATCCGTAACAATTCTTGCCGGCTCCCTTTTTCTTTTCAAGCGGATGTTTTCTTATTGCAATTCAAGTAAAGTGTGGTAATCCATAACTCTGAAGGTGACTGAGGGAGGTGGATGCCATGTTAATTCAGGTGCAATACAGTAACCAGCAGTTTGACTTCGTGAAACCGTATCTGTTAGACGATCTGATTGATGAGGAGAAGGTCTCTAAATTTAGACGTGCCAGCGGATGGGTTACTATTGGTGTTGATCCCATGCGGAGCACCCGGCGGGTTAGTTGTACAAATTAAAATGGGGGAGTGGCCTTAAAACCGCTCCCTTTCTGTCATGTTGGTAAGAGTGCATGCAACTCCTGATGCCCAATTTAATTGACTATAGATCCTATAAAGTGATAGGTTTCGGGCCTAAATTGTTGTGCTAATATAAATTCACATAATGGAGATTGTTTATGGCTAGAGAGTTTGAAATGATTAAACCAAGTAACTTAAAGGCTGGTTCATCTTTTGCTCGACCAACTCAGGTATTTCCTAACAACGTAAATATTAATGATCCTGCAATTAACGTCCTGACCGACCTGAGCAAAGTTTCAATGGTCGTTACCCGTCCTAACATAACCATGGATACTGCTAATGCGAAGATGATTCGTTATGGAGTGCGAATGCTGCTGGTTTTGGATAGTAATGATAATATTGCAGGAGTGTTGACCGCCTCTGACATATTAGGTGAAAAACCAATACGTTTCCTGCAAAATATGGGTGGTACTCATGCTGATATTTTGGTGCGTGACCTTATGAAACCGCAGCGTGAACTGGAAGTATATACTATTGATGATGTTAAGAGTGCAAATGTGGGCCAAATAGTTGCTTCTCTAAAAGCAGCCGGCAGACAGCATGGATTGGTAATTGCTGAAGGCAATGATGGCAAGCAAATCGTGTGCGGCATCTTTTCAGTCACTCAAATTGCCCGTCAGTTGCGATTAGGATTAAATGAAATGTTTGCAGAAGTTGAGTCTGTCGTTTCCCTCAGTAACTAATCTGTACTATCTGTGGTACGAACAGTGGCACAGCCTGAACACATGTTAGTGAAAACAGAAACACAACATCGCCATTTAAAACTATATAGATCAGCTTGTTATGCGTCTGTGGTGTTTGGGTCGTACCTTCTCAGCCACAATAAAAACAAGCGGTTAGCCTTAAATGGGTAGCCGCTTTTTTTATTGTCTAAAACGACATGCGGCGCAGTATGAATATGCGGGGAACCGCTTGGTGAGTAACGTTTCTAAAGGTGAGATACGTTTGTTGTCCCTGGAATTACCCGGGTAGCAATGGAAAAAATGTCTTTGTGGGGAAACAATCATGGTTAAAATTCTGGCGGTAGATGATGATGAGTTGAGCCGCAGCATGCTGGAACTGATCCTGCAGGATGCCGGGTTTTCTGTTCAGTGTGCGGCAGACGGCGCCGAAGCGATGCAGATGGCACTCTCTGAAAAACCGGACGTTATTATTACGGATGCGATGATGCCAAAGGTCGACGGCTTTGAGCTCTGCCGCCTGTGCAAGCGTGATGCCGGTCTCAAGCATGTGCCGATCATTATCTATTCCGGTGATTATCAGCAGGAACAGGATCAGCAGTTCGGTCTGAGTCTTGGTGCCTTTTGCTATCTGCTGAAACCGTCAGCGCCGGAAAAAATAATCGCAGCTGTCGAACAGGCGCTCGCCGAGAGTGCGCGCATTTCCGGAGCGGATGACGAGAGTACGCTCGATGAGCAGATGCTGCAGTTACAGAATTATAACAAGATACTGTTCGACAAGCTTGAAACAAAAATGAAACAGTTGCAGCAGACCATCGATGAACAAAAGAAATCTGAACACTCTTTAAAACAGATGCAGATGCACATGATACAGCAGGAAAAAATGGCATCCATCGGCCAACTGGCAGCCGGGGTCGCCCACGAAATTAACAACCCGCTTGGATTCATTGCCAGCAACCTGTATACCCTTGACAAATATGGTCAAAAAATCGGGAATTACGTCCAAAGTCTGGAGAAAGCTTTTCTGGAGCGCACCGGGGGAGAATGGCCGGACTCTGTTAAAGACGTCCGCACTTCACTGAAGATCGACCGCATACTATCTGACCTGAGCGGACTCGTGAATGAATCGCTGGATGGTGTGAACCGTGTTAAGAGCATTGTAAAAGATTTAAAGAGCTTTTCCCGGAGCGACGATCAACAGACGGACTTAGTGGATCTGAACCAGTGCCTGCACTCCACGCTGAACATTGTTCGTAACGAATATAAATATGTCGCTGAATTATTGCTGGACCTTCAGGAAGATTTGCCACCGATCCGAGGTAACAGCCATCACCTGAGTCAGGTTATCGCTAACCTCGTGGTAAACGCCGCCCAAGCCATTGAAGGCCAGGGAACCATATCCATTCGAACCTGGCAAGACGATTGTAATGTTCTGCTGTCGGTGGCTGATACGGGTAAAGGTATCCCGCCTGAAAACTTCAGCCAGGTATTCGAACCCTTTTTCACCACCAAGGAGGTCGGAAAGGGAACCGGACTCGGACTTTCCATCTCCCGAGAGATCATAAACAGACAAAGTGGGGAGATAACCTTAGAAAGTACCTTTGGGAAAGGGAGCGTCTTTACGATCAGGCTTCCGTTCGAATCAAAACAACAGACACAAACGGAATCTAACTGAAACAGAAAGCACAAATTACAAGATGCGGATAAATGCCGCGGCAGCAAGGAGAATCAGGACGCGGTGGCCGATGCGCCCGGTAGCACTTATGTTGTACTGATGCTGCAGTCTGCTGAGTACGAACCAGGAGAAGAGGGCGCCCGTAACAAGAATGGGATAGACCAGCAGGCGGAGCGTTCCAAGTTCCGGTGTAAGTCGTGCCGCATTCAGCCAATTGCCCAGACCCGCTGCAATAATAGTGCGTGGGACTATCTGCGCTCCCCCCTCAACCAATGCGCGGAAATAAATCATGAAAAGACCGGCGATGGCCAACGGCAGATAGGCTATGCCGCAAATTGTGAATACCGGCTTCCAGGGGGAGTCACGGGTACCGGTCGATAAGAGCAGCGCAAGTCCGGTGAATGCAGTCACGATAACCAGCGCCAGCACCGACTCGGTCAGGCTCCATAGGGTATGGGGGAAAACCCCCTGTGAGCGCCCTGCAAGCAGCGGAGTTCCTTTTGCGGCAATGATAACGCCCACCAAGGACACGCTGAAGAGCGCCTCATAGAACCCGTGGCGCGCCTGATTAAAAAGCCCCAGGACAGGGTTGCGCAGGTCGAGCTGCATGGAGTGATGCGGGCAGCTGCGGACACAGTCGAAACAGAGAACGCAGTGGTCAGAGTTGTCGATTCCGGTGGGATGAAGACCCATTGGACACCCTTTCTCCTTGACGCAATCATCAACCCGGCAGCGGCTGGCGCACACATTGTGGTTGCTGTGCATTTCCAACAATGAAATCCGCGACACCATACTGACTATCCTGCCGAGAGGGCAAAGAAATTTGCACCAGCCGCGGCGGCCGATGACCAGGTCGGCGGAGACAGTTGCCACGAGCAGGCCGGTCAATAGGAGGCCGGTGGCGAAGGCCCATGAAAACATCCCGGACGCCTGTTCAACGAGCAGGATAAAGACCAGTGCGGCAAGACTCACAGGCGCCCCCCAGCGCCGGAGCCATTTCATAGGTTCGTGCGTTACCCGGTTCTTGACGCCGACAAACTCTCCGATAGCTTCCAGGGGGCAAAAACTGCACCACCCCCGTGCAAACAGGAATGCCGTCAGCAGCAATGCCGGCCACCAGAGCGTCCAGACCGCCAGGTTTGCAGCATTGTCAAAGGATGGCCCGAGCAGCGTGTAGAACATGGTCAGCAAAAACAGAGGAACCGTACTCAAGCGCAGGATTCGGGGAAAATCGTGCCGTCGGGCCAGCTTTTCAATGGACGGAAGCGACAGCAGGTTGAAACGGCCATCCCCAAACGGCTGTCCCTGAAGAAATATCTGTTCGGAATGAATTTCTTCATTCGTGCAGACGACTACGGCACGGCTGATTACCTGATATAATTCGCTGCCGTTCAACGGCCAGTCGTGATCAACCAGGCGGTTAAGGGCATCCTGTGAAATACGGCGCACCTGCTTGTGGTGCTTGGCGTTGAGGCTCTTCAGCAGGCTGCGGGCAATTACCGGTATGTCCTGCTTGCGCTCGCGGAGTGACGCCATTGCTATCGTTTCACCGCTGAATTTTTCATGCAATGCTGCGTTAAACTTCCCGCCTTCAACCAAAGTAGCCAGATCTTCACTGCTGGTCGCAATAATCCGTACCTGAGCGTTTCTCTGACTGGTTTCCCCCCTTCGTGTGAATAGACCGGTTGTCATGAAAGCGGTCAATTGTCCCTGAACTGACGGTGTCAGGCAATTGATGTTGCGCAGGATAATATCGCCACCGGCCGCCAGTTCCAGCATGCCGCGCCGGGCTCTGCGGGCATAGACGGCGCCATCCGGAGTATGGCCGAAAAGAGCAGCCTCCTGGGCTATTTCCACCAGCAGTGTGTCCCCGGCAGAATTTGTTTGCATACTTCCGGTGCCAATTACCGGAGGAGGAGATGAACAGTCCAGAAACAGGACGGGACACGGGGCGTCACCATGAAAATGTATCAGCCGGGCGGCAAGGTCTTTCCAGGTCCCCGGTTCACCAACGATCAGCACATGCCTGCGGGTTCTGCCGAGCCGCTCCAGGCGCCCGTTCAGCGCGCGCACCCATGAAGAATTCCCGGGAAATTCGCCAAATTCGGGCAGGAGCTGCCAGCCGATGACATTGGTGATCACCTCACGGTGCTCGCGTTCCTCCCGCTGATGACGGTGCGCCGAGCGGCCAAGCTGCCGCAATAGAATGGTGCAGAGGTTCGCATAGATTTTCGGGGTTTCATGCAGCAGTTCCTCAAAATCGCGGCGTGAAAGACGTGCCGCCTGAACGTCGGAAACTGCCCTTACATCTGCAGAGCGCGGTTCATTCGTGAGGGCGGCGCGTTCTCCGATGATCTCGCCGGGCCCCAGCTCAGTGAGGTTGAGTATTTGTCCGATGCCGTCCTGAAGCTCAACTTTCACCGTCCCGGTAAGAATCACAAAGAGTTCATCCGCCGGCGCATTCTTGGACAAAATGACCACTCCGGACAAAAATACACATTTTTCCAGACGGATTGCGATAGAGTAAAGCTCGTCCGGAGACAGGCCCCTGAAAAGGGGCATCCATGAAATATCGTCACAACTGACCGTCATAATTAATAAAACCTGTGTTCAGAAAGAAATTTTGGTAGAGAACCTCTGCAGTCGTGCCGATCAACTACTCGGCAGAGAGCAAGAAGGAGGCCATGGAGCAGCGGCAAGGGGAATTTTTTCCGTGAGGATAACGAACCGGAACGGGTTGCTCCGCTTCTGGGAATTGGAATTACAAGTAGTTTGACTCTTCGCTTGTTGCTAAATAATTATACAACTCTATTCCCCCGCAACACCCATAGCCCAGAGGAGATTGACCTGGGCCACCAGGTAGTCGCGCTCTGCCCGGGCCAGATTGCTTCTGGCCTGCACCAGGTTCAGCTGGGCGTCATCGAGCTCCAGACGGATCTTGACGCCGAATTCGTACCCCTTCTCTGCCATCCGCACCAGCCGTTCCGCCTGTTTGACCGTTCCGCTGAGTGCCTGGACAATATCTGTGGCCTCTTTGACAGCGTCTCTGCTGGTCCGGATCTCAAGAGCGATCGATTCGAGCAGTCTGGCTTCATCGATCTGCCGGCTGCGCAAGTCACTTTTTGCCTGTGCCGTCTTGCCGCTTCCCTTCAGCCCATCGAAAAACGGGAATGAAAGGTGCAGCCCCGCACTCCATGCCGATCCGTTTGATGCTCCGTTCAAGGTTGGAGACTCCTTGATATCCAGCCAGTGCCAGCCGGCACTCCCTTTAAAATCGAGTCGCGGCTTGTTCTCGGCGTCGGCGATCTTTACCAGTTCGCTATAGATGTCGATACGGTGCCGCAGGTCGGCCAGTTCGGGCCGCTTCGACTGCGCAGTCCTCAGGGCCTGCTGGTAGTCGGGTGGATTCGTGGGCGGCATATCAAGGGTTCCACTGGCATCGACGTCCTGGCCATCCAGTGCCAGCAGAAAGCGGAGCTGATGCCGGGCGGCAGCGATCGCATTTTCACTCCTGATAGTGGCTGGAAACGCGTTTTGAACAGCTACCTCTGCCGCCAATACATCATAATCTGTCGCCGTTCCGGCGGCAAACTTGCGTTGCGCCTCTTCAAGAAGGCGCTTTTTCTGTTCCAGGTTCTCACGGGCTGCGGTATGCAGCTCCTTCGCCAGCAGGACATCACAAAAGACGGTCGTAACGTCCCTGACAGCAGCCTGCCGGAACAGCCGCAGCTGGTCCTCAGCTGTTTTCTGTCCCGCCTCTGCCGCCCGTATGGCCGCACCGATCTTGCCCCAGGTATAGAGGGGCTGGCTCAGAGCAATGTCAGCGGTGCGACTGTACTGCAGGGGGGCCGTACCTGCGCCGTACAGTGCCCCCTGACCGTTGTCCCTTGTCATGCCGGCGTAGCCGTTCAGCGACAACTGTGGCAGGGCAGCAGCACGCTCCTCGACATATTTTCCTTCAACATAGTGGGCGTACTCGCGGGCTTTTTCGATATCGCGGTTCTTTTCCATGGCGATAGAGATCGCCTCATCCAGGATTACTGTGCGGATTTCAGAGGCATGGGCGAAACAGGTAAATCCTGAAATAACAGAGAGCAACGGAGCAACAGAGAAGGCAAGAAACCTTCTGAAAAATGTTTTCCTTGAAGACCGTGGTGTAGATAGATCTAAAACGGTTTGATTCTTTTTGAAATTTTTCATGCTTTTGTTGCTCCTCCGTTGCTTCGTTGCTCCGTGTTATGCGAAATATTCCCTTTCCACTTCCGTTTCAGCCAGCCGCCGAAGTCATCCATGACCGTGTACATAACCGGAACCACCAGGAGCGTCAGGAAGGTCGAGGTAATCAGTCCGCCGACCACGGCGCGGGCCATAGGAGCGCGCATCTCGGCGCCACTGCCGATGCCGAGGAACAGCGGCAGCATGCCGAAGATCATGGCCAGAGTGGTCATGATGATCGGCCGCAGACGCGTCCGACCGGCCAGGATTACCGCATCTCGACGCGACAGCCCGTCTCTTCGCTGCAGTATTTTGGCGTAGTCCACCAGCAGGATAGCGTTCTTGGTGACCAGTCCCATCAGCATGATCAGGCCGATCAGGGACATGATGTTGACGGTGTCGCCGGTAAGCTTGAGCATGCCGGCCATGCCGACAATCGAGAGCGGCAGCGACAGCATGATGGCAAACGGTTCGAAAAACGACTCGAACTGGGCCGCCAGAATCAGGTAGACAAACAGTACCGCCAGGATCAGCGACTCCCCCATGTAGCCGAAGGATTCAGCCATGTCCTCGGCCTCGCCGGAAAGATTGATGGCATAGCCGGGCGGCATGTTGATCCGTTTGGCCGCCGCCTCGACATGTTTTACCGCTGTTCCGATAGGGAGGTCGTCCAGATTGGCGCTGACCGTTACCTGTCGTGCCAGGTCGCGGCGATTGATTTCCGTCGGCGAGGCCGCCACCACCGTTGAGGTAAGGCTGGCCAGTGGCACACGTTTTATGCCGCCAGTAGCATCGGGAACCGATACCCGCAGATCATTTACCTGCGAGGGGTTCTGGCGCAGACGTTCCGGCAGTCTGACCCGCACATCCACCGCATCGCCGTCTTCGTCCTCGTAGGTGGAAATGGCTTCACCCCCAATCAGCCGGCTGAGGGTCGCGACGATATCATTGGTGGTGACCCCCGCCGAGAGCGCCTTGTCACGGTCGACCCGCATACGATACTCCGGGATGTCATTTTCCAGGGTCATGGAGAGGTCAACGATACCCGGCACCGTGTAGAGCTCTTTTTTCAGCCGTGCGCCGAGCTGCTTGAGTACGTTCAGGTCCTCACCCTTCAGGTTGACGTTGAGTGGTTTCAGTGCACCGCCGATCTGTCCGACCTCTTCGATGGAGAAGGTAATGCCGGCCACCTTGTGCAGCCGTTCGCGGATCTCCCGCTGGAGCACAAACTGATTTTTTGACCGTTCCGTGCGCTCCTTAAGTTTTATATAGAGGAGTCCGTCCCGTACCGTGCCGCTATCACCGGCGCCGATGGTTGTATAGGTATGGTCGATTTCGGGAAAATCGCGTACGGCAGCCAGAACGGCGGTCATCCTCCCTTCGGTCTCGGCCATGGAGGCATCCGGTGCGGTCTTGAAGGATACCTGGAGCTCACCCTTGTCGTACTGGGCCATAAAGGAGGATTCCAACGTGCTGAAGATTGCCAGCCCGGCGACAAATGAGGTAAAGGCCGCTGCCAGCACTGTTTTGCGGTGATCGAGGGCCCAGCCGACAGCCGAACGGTAGCGGTCGGCATTGCGGTCAAACCAGAGATTGAAGCTCTCCAGCCAGCGGGCCAGCCCTTTGCGTTTCCCCTGCAGATGGATGGAGGGGTCATGCCAGCGCGAAGAGAGCATCGGATCCAGGGTAAAGGAGACGAACAGCGAAACCAGCACGGCAAAGGCCACACTTATGCCGAACTGGTAGAAGAAGCGTCCGACGATCCCTTTCATGAAGGCAACCGGCACAAATACAGCGATGATCGACATCGAGGTGGCGAAGACTGCCAGGCCGATTTCGGCAGTGCCGAAGCGCGAGGCCTCCATATGATCCTTGCCCATCTCCAGGTGCCGGACGATATTCTCCCGCACGACGATGGCATCATCGATCAGCAGGCCGATAGCGAGGGAAAGTGCCATCAGGGTCATGACATTGAGAGTCATGCCGAGCGAGTTCATGACGATAAACGCCGAAATAACCGAGATCGGCAGGGTCACGCCGGTAATGACCGTGGATCGCCAGGAGTTGATGAAGCAGAACACAATCAGCACCGTCAGTATGCCGCCGATAATCAGCGTCTCCTTGACATCGGCCAGAGACTCGCGGGTCATGATTGAACCGTCCCGGACAAGCGTGATACTGACGCCGGGCGGCATCTCTTTCTGCACCTTGGCGATAACCTTTTTGACCGTGTCGACCAGTTCCACCTGGTTCCCGCCGGACTGTTTGTAAATATCCAGTCCTATTGCCGGCTGGCCGTTTACCAGGGCCAGTTTACGCTTTTCCTCTACGCCGTCGGACACCTGGGCGACCTCGCCCAATGTTATCGGGCGTCCGCTCCGCTGGGCCACGGTCATCTGGCGGTACTGATCAGCGCGGTCCGGTTTCCCCTCGATGCGCAGCGGATATTCGGCTGTGCCGCGGGTTATGCGCCCGAGCGGGGTGTTGGTGTTTTCGGATTTAATCCCGTTGACGACATCATTGACCCCCATGCCGAGGGCCTCCAGTCGGGTCGGATCAATATCCACGTTGATTTCCCGCTTCTGCCCACCGACCATGTCCACTTTACCCACGCCGGCTACGCTCTCGAAGCGCTTCTTGATCTTTTTCTCCACCAGGACAGTCAGTTCCCGTGGGGAAAGGGTGGTTGACTGTACCGCCAGAGCTGCCACCGGAGCGGCGTTGAAATCCAGTTTCTGGATGATCGGCTCTTCAATTCCTGTCGGCAGGGTGCCGCGGATAGAGGAAAGTTTGGCGCGCACCTCCTGAGCCGCGTCATTGACCTTCTCTTCCAGGCGAAATTCGACCACGACAGTGGAAACACCCTCGCGGGAGGTCGAAAAGACATGCTTTACCCCGGCCACCTGGTTGACCGCTTCCTCGATCCGTTTGGAGAGCTCGCGCTCGACGGTTTCCGGCGATGCACCGGCAAAGGTTGTCACCACGGAGACGACCGGGAATTCGACATTGGGGAACATTTCCACCGCCAGACGACGGTAGGAGAATATGCCCACGACCACCAGGGCCAGGATCATAACCGTGGCGAAGACGGGGCGTTTTATAGAGAGGTCGGAGAGGATCATCCAGGATGTTTCCTTTATCAATCTTATTTTGTAACTTCTATGGTCAAAGGATTAAAAGGCATTTAACGCAAAGATGCAATAGATGCAAAGTTGCAAAGGCACAAGGAAAATCTAGCAAATTAAGGTTTAATATTTAATGTAATTCAATTTTAACTTTGCGCCCTTGCGCCTTGGCGTCTTTGCGTTAATGTTTTTGAATCAGTATGGTGTCCCCATCCTTGAGGTTGAACCCGCCGCGTACGACGTATTGCTCTCCGATTTTCAAGCCTGTTACCACTTCCACCTGCTCACCGGTTACGCTGCCGGTGGAGACAGTGCGCGTATGGGCGATGCCGTTTTGCAAAACATATACGACACCCGTACGTGCTGCCGGATCGAAGCGGTCGACACTGCTCCGCGGTATCTGCAACACACCGCTACGCCTGCCGGTGATGATGCGTCCTTTGGCGAACAGCCCACCCTTCAGGAGTTCGGGCACGTTCTTAACTTCGGCAATAACCTTCAGTGAACGGTCGGCACTGCTCAATTCCGGATTGATGAACATAACCGTGCCGGTAAAGGTCCGTCCCGGCAGCGCATCCACGGAGAACTCCACCGGTTGTCCGGTCTTGATCCGTGCGGAGTCTGCCGATGAAACTGTTACGGTAAGGTTGAGCAGGCGGTTGTCCACGATACGAAAGATCGGCTTGCCGGCGGCGGCGTCACTTGCCAGGTCTCCCACGTTGACGTCGCGCAGGGCAACGACACCGTCCAGAGGGGATGCCACAAGCGACTTGTCCTGCCTGGCCTTTGTCTGGTGCAGTTCTCCTTCGGCCACACCTAACTGGGCGCGGGCCGCGTCAACCTTCGTCCTGGCCGCTTCGGCCTCGGAGCGGGAATCATCTACGGCCTGCTGCGTGGCCAGCCCGGATTCTTTGAGCTTGAGCATACGTTCTCGCTCCCGCTCGGCACGGGTAACTGCGACACCGGCCTGGGCCAGACCGGCTTTGGCCGATTCCACTGCCGCCTCGGCCCGCTTGACCAGAGCCGCCGTTTCGGCGACATCGATCCGCGCCAGCGCCTGCCCTTTCCTGACCCGTATCCACTCGGTAACATACACCTGCTGTATCAGGCCGGGGATCTGGGTCTTGATATCCACTGAAAACTTTGGTTCCAGGCTGCCGGTAACCTGAATCCCGTCGATTAGTTCGGAAGCGGCTGCAGCGACGGCTTCTACGGCAACCGGTGGCTTGGCGGCCTGCCCGGTGCTTTTTTTAGCGTCACCCTTGCTGCAGGCTGTTATGCATATCAATAGGAGAAGTGTTACTACAGTCCCTTTTGTCTGTTTCATTACATACCTCATGTTGGGATTAGCCTGTCACAAGGCCATCAAATACACTATGCAGTGTTCGGACCTCAGCCTCCCGGTCAAGGGTAGGTATAGCAAGACAAGTGGAAAGTTGTCAATTATGCCATTTTCTGTTGACGCCGCTTGATTTATCCTGATTATAGTTCAGTGCCACTATTTGAATTAAGGAGAAAACATGCCGGAACTTCCGGAGGTTGAAGTAACCCGTCGTCGACTTGAGCGGGAATTGGCGGGGAAGCGCTTTACCCAGATAGTGCTGCGTGTAGCAAAGCTCCGGCTTCCGGTGCCTGTGGCGCTTGCGGAGATACTGCCGGGGTTGACTCTGCGGGCCATTATCCGTCGCGGCAAGTATCTGCTGTTTGATTGCGGCAGCGGCTGGTTGCTGATACATCTCGGGATGACCGGTTATTTACGGCTGTTCAGCCGTCCTACGCCGCCGGAAAAACATGATCACATCGATTTTATCTTTGATGACGGCCATCTGCTCCGTTTTCACGATCCGCGCAAATTCGGCATCGTTTCCTGGTTTGCCGGTGATCCGCAGCAGCAGCCACTATTGGCGGGGATCGGCCCGGAACCGCTTACGGAAGCGTTTAATAGCGGATACCTGTTTGACGCAGCCAGAGGGCGAAAAGTTGCGATCAAGCAGTTGATCATGAATAGTGCCGTGGTTGCAGGTGTGGGGAATATCTACGCTAACGAGGCGTTGTTCCGTGCCGGCATTCGTCCCGACCGTGCCTCCGGGACGCTGACAGTGTCGGAATGTTCAGTGCTGGCAACGGTGATTCGCGACGTCCTGGAGGAGTCAATCGGTGACGGAAGTACCTGCCGGATCGCCGAGGAGACAGTTACCTATCACCCGCTGGATCTTAAGGTGTACGGGCGGGGCGGAGAGGCGTGTTCCGGTTGCGGGAAACAGCTTGACGAGATTCGTCTCGGAAACCGGAGTACCGTTTTTTGCCGCAGCTGTCAAAAGTGAGCAGTATTGGAAAAACGGCAGACCTTTCTCGCACAAATCAGCGTCAGATAAAACCTTGCGATACAGCGGCCTGATATGCTATTTTTCTATCCTTTAATATACCTATCCTATCCTTCAGGAGATACCCCTAATGGCTGAAAAAAACAACACTCTGGAGAAAAACAAGGCGATTGAGCTGGCTCTTAGTCAGATCGAAAAACAGTTTGGCAAAGGGTCTATCATGCGGCTCGGTAACGATGAGGCACTTCCGGGGGTTGAAGCTATTTCCACCGGATCCATCTCTCTCGACATGGCTCTGGGTGTCGGTGGTGTGCCGCGTGGCCGGGTAATTGAAATATATGGTCCCGAGTCGTCCGGTAAAACAACGCTGGCGCTGCATATTGTTGCAGAAGCGCAGAAAACAGGAGGGATCGCTGCGTTTATTGATGCCGAGCATGCGCTCGATATCGGCTATGCCCGTAAGTTGGGAGTTAAAACCGATGACTTGCTGGTCTCTCAGCCGGACACCGGTGAACAGGCGCTGGAAATCACCGAAACCCTGGTCAGAAGCGGTGCGATTGACATCCTGGTGGTCGACTCGGTTGCTGCCTTGGTGCCCAAGGCAGAGATAGAGGGCGATATGGGGGATTCCCATATGGGTCTGCAGGCCCGTTTGATGTCTCAGGCGCTGCGCAAATTGACCGGCATTATCAGCAAATCGAACTGCTGTGTCATTTTCATCAATCAGATCCGCATGAAGATCGGCGTCATGTTCGGCAATCCGGAGACGACCACCGGAGGTAACGCGCTTAAATTCTACGCTTCGGTACGTATGGACATCCGTAAGATCGCCACCCTGAAGCAGGGTGATCAGATTATTGGCTCCCGCACCCGCGTAAAGGTGGTCAAAAACAAAGTTGCTCCCCCGTTCAAAGAGGTTGAGTTTGATATCCTTTACGGTGAAGGGATTTCGCGCACCGGTGATGTTCTTGACCTGGCGGTTGATAAAAACATCGTTGAAAAGAGCGGTGCCTGGTACTCCTACGGTAAAGAGCGAATCGGACAAGGTAGAGAAAATTCCCGTACCTGGCTGACTGAGCATCCGGATACGCTGGCTGAGATCGAAGCCAAGCTGATGGACCTCCTTAAGCCGGCGCCTGTCGCTGAAAAAACGGTCAAGGCTGCCTAGCAGCGGAGATACGCTATGGATTTGAACGAAATACTTACCATCGCGTTTAAGGCCAAGGGGTCTGATATTCATATCAAAACCGGTCTGCCTCCCATCGTAAGGATCGATGGCCGACTGCACCCGATTCCCAACGCCCCGCGGTTGTCGCCTGATTTTGTCTCAGATACTGCCCACAAGATGATGAATGATCGTCAGCGGCGTATGTTTGAGGAAAATTTCGAGGTCGATCTGGCGTATGCCGTTCCGGGTCTGGGGCGTTTCAGAGCCAGTGTCTACCGTCAGCGTGGCACTGTGGCGATGGTTTTTCGTTCAATCGCTTTTATTATCCCGACACTGGAGGGACTTAATCTCCCTCCGGTTATTCAGAAAGTCTGCAAGGAAGAGCGCGGCCTGATTCTGGTGACCGGAACAACCGGGTCGGGCAAGTCCAGTACTCTGGCCGCCATGATTGACTCGATCAATCAATCCCGTACCTGTAACATCATCACTATCGAAGACCCGGTTGAGTTTCTGCATCGTGATAACAAGAGCATCATCAGCCAGCGTGAGGTCGGTACTGATACCCCTACCTTCTCGGCGGCTCTTAAGGGTGCTCTCCGTCAGGACCCGGATGTCATCCTGGTTGGAGAAATGCGCGATTATGAAACCATAGAAACGGCTATGACGGCTGCCGAGACCGGGCATCTTGTTATGTCTACGCTCCACACAACTGACGCGGCCGAAACCATTAACCGCATTATAGGGGTCTTTCCTCCCTATCATCAGCGCCAGGTGAGGATACAGCTTGCCAGCATTATCAAGGCGGTCATTTCACAACGACTGGTGCCGAAATCAGACGGCAAGGGACGAGTGCCGGCAGTGGAGGTTATGCTGGCTTCAGCGCGCGTCAGGGAATGCATCGATGATAAGGACAAAACCAAGCAGCTTAACGATGCCATTTCACAGGGGTACGTAACATATGGTATGCAGAGTTTTGATCAGTCGCTGATGAAGCTCTATTCAAACAAACTGATTACCTACGAAGAGGCGTTGCGGCAATGCTCCAATCCGGATGATTTTGCCCTCAAAATATCCGGCATTTCATCAACCTCTGACGCATCCTGGGATGACTTTGAAGATAAGATCGAAGACCCTGCTGCCGAGTTGCCAAAACTTGATATTGAAAAGTACTGAACCGCTGCCGTCTGACAAGATCTACCCGTACGCCGTACGGTTGCTGACCGGTCAGGATTACACGGTTGCCAGAATCCGGCAAAAGCTCGCGATGCGTCAGGTTGCCGGGCAGGATATTGAGGATACGATTCTCCGCCTGCAGCGTGAAGGGTGGTTGGATGACCACCGGTTTGCCGCCCGCTTTGCAGAATCGGCACTTTCCTCCGGCCGTTATTACGGAGTGCGTCTCCGCTTGGAGATGCGCCGCAGAGGGTTCACCGCTGACGTCGTGAATGAAACCCTTGCACCTCTTCTGTCGGAGAGTGACGAGCTTTCCGAGGTCAGGTCGGCGGCGGAGCGACGCTCCCCCGGATTTTCCTATTCAGCGGCGAGTGATCGCGATAAGCGACGGATGGTCGGTTTTTTGCAACGGCGTGGCTTCGGACTCTCCGCGATACTGCGGGCATTACGGGCTGATGAGTAAACATGATGACTAGCCTGAGCCTCAAAATAAAAAATCAAAGGCAATTAAACGCGGATAAAATCTGATTTAAGCGGATTTTAACAGATGAACCGAGGGACCAATTTGTAATCTGCGTAAATCCGTTCAATCCGCGTCATCTGTGTTCTATTGCAGCTTCGATTTCTTAAATACTAAAATGAATAAAATTAAGAGGAATTTATGACAGGTACAGAAATTCGGGCACGTTTTCTTCAGTATTTTGCCGATCGGGGCCACACGGTCGTTTCAAGTTCGGGAATTCTCCCCAAAAACGATCCGACCCTTATGTTTGCCAACGCCGGAATGAACCAGTTCAAGGACTGTTTTCTCGGCCTCGAGGATCGGGGCTATTACCGGGCGGCAAGTTCACAGAAGTGTGTCCGAGCGGGCGGAAAGCATAATGACCTTGAAAACGTCGGTCGAACGGCACGACATCATACTTTTTTTGAAATGCTGGGGAATTTTTCCTTCGGCGATTATTTCAAAAAAGAAGCGATCGCCTATGCCTGGGAGTTTCTGACTGTCGAGTTAAAACTGGACAAAAGCCGTCTGTATGTAACCGTGTACACCGATGATGACGAAGCGGCCGATATCTGGCATTTTCAGGAAGGGATCCCGCGTGAGCGGATTTTCCGTTTTGGCGAAAAGGATAACTTCTGGTCGATGGGTGATACCGGTCCGTGTGGTCCCTGCAGTGAAATATTCTACGATCAGGGTGCCGAAATCGGATGTGATCGTCCGGAGTGCAATGTCGGCTGTGAATGTGACCGGTACATGGAAATCTGGAACAACGTCTTTATGCAGTTCAACCGGTCAAGTGACGGCGTCATGACACCGCTGCCGAAGCCTTCGGTCGATACCGGTATGGGATTGGAGCGGGTTTCGGCCGTCATGCAGGGGGTGAAATCAAACTACGATATTGATATCCTTCAGGGGATTATCCGCCATATCGAGCGGCTGACCGGCAAGCAGTATGGCGCCGATGATAAGGACAATGTCTCGATGCGGGTTATTGCCGATCACGCCCGGGCAGTAACGTTCCTGATCTGTGACGGTGCACTTCCTTCCAACGAAGGGCGCGGGTATGTATTACGGCGCATCATGCGCCGGGCGGCCCGTCATGCCAAGATGCTCGGCTGTGCGGAGCCGATGCTGTTTAATATGGTTGATGCGGTGCGCGAAGTCATGGGGGATGCATATCCGGAACTGCAGGAGCGCGAAGAGTATATCAAGAAGGTCGTCTTGGCTGAAGAACAGCGATTCATTGAGACACTGGATCGGGGACTGGCAATTCTCAACGACGAGGTCGCCGTTCTTCGTGGTGCCGGTACAACAATTATCCCCGGAGATGTGCTGTTCAAACTGTACGATACCTACGGTTTCCCGACTGACCTGACCGCTGATATCGTCGAGAGTGAAGGGTTTACCATCGACGAAGCCGGCTTTGAAAACTGCATGGAGCGCCAGAGAGCACAGGCCCGTGAACACTGGAAAGGTTCCGGTGAGGAGGGAATCGCCCAGGTATACAAGGAGCTGCACAACAGTGGAGTGCGCGGACGGTTTGTCGGCTATGACGAAATGTCGACCTACGCACCGGTGCTCGCCATTATCCGGGACGGAGTTCCCGTCGACACTGCGAATGCCGGAGATTCAGTGGCGGTCATTACGGAAAAAACCCCCTTTTACGGTGACTCTGGTGGCCAGAAAGGTGATTGCGGCACGATTTCAACCGGTAATGCCCATCTTGACATTGTTGCTGCCAGTCGCCCCTTTATCGACATGGTTGTTCATCATGCTGTTGTCACAGAAGGGATCCTGACGGTCGGAGAAGCAGCAGACCTGAAGGTGGCACGGGCGGAACGTGATGCCACATGCCGTAACCATACCGCAACGCATCTGCTGCAGAGTGCACTGCGTATGGTGTTGGGCGAGCATGTTAAACAGGCTGGATCGCTGGTTTCACAGGGGAGACTCCGTTTTGACTTTACCCATTTTTCTGCGGTGACTGATGCTGAACTTCGCGAGGTTGAGACAATTGTCAACCGGTTTGTAATGGCGAATGACCAGGTCGTTACCCGTGAGATGAACGTCGCTGAAGCGATAGATGCCGGCGCTACCGCGCTCTTCGATGAAAAATATGGCGATTCAGTCCGTGTCGTGAAGGTCGGAGAGGTCAGCATGGAACTGTGCGGTGGGACTCACGTGCGGGCCGCCGGTGATATAGGGCTGTTCAAAATAGCCTCTGAAGCGGGTATTGCTGCCGGAGTGCGACGTATTGAGGCGCTGACCGGTTTCGGGGCTCTTGACTTTGTCCGGCAGATGGAGGACGAACAGAGGGAGATTGCTGCACTGCTCAAATCTGAAGCGGGTAATTCACGGGATAGAGTTGAAAAGCTGCTGGCTCGTCAGAGGGAACTGCAGAGGGAAATAGAGACATTGCACGCAAAGCTGAATGTTGCCGCTTCCGGAGATCTGTTGTCACAGGCTGTTGAGCTGCACGGATTCAAACTGCTGGCCGTGCAGGTTCAGGTCGAGGATATTAAGGCGCTGCGCGATCTGTCTGATACGCTGAAGGATCGTATCGGCTCCGGGGTGATCGCCCTTGGTGCTGATATTGCCGGTAAGGCTAATCTCCTCGTTGCCGTGACTAAAGAGCTGAGTAATACAATCAAGGCTGGTGACATCATCAAACAGATAGCGCCTCTCGTTGGCGGCAGTGGCGGCGGTAAGCCGGAACTTGCTCAGGCCGGCGGAAGTCAGCCAGATAAACTTGCGGATGCTTTGGCAGCCGTTTCTACTCTCCTTGCAGGGCGCTAAAGAAAAAGAGACTTCCCAGGGAATTATCATGCAAGAACAACTGTTACACACCAGGAATCATTGTACGCAAGCGCCACGGGCTACTATTCTAGTCGTTGATGACGAACCGATTATCCGTGAAATGTGTGGACATGTCCTCAACAATTATAGAGTGTTACAGGCCGGCACCTGTGAGGAGGCACTCCGGTTGTACGAAGCGGAGGAGGTCGACCTGATCCTCTCCGATATAATGATGCCGGGGGATTCAGGAATTGAGCTTCTTAAGCAGGTGAAAAAGATAGACCCGACTGCGGTCGTGATTATCATGACCGGATTTTCGGATAAAGAAACCATACTGAATGCCCTGAAAGAAGATGCTGATGATTTTATCAACAAACCGCTTAATCTTCTGCAACTGAAAACATCTATTGAAAAAGCCTTGGAAAGAAAAAAACTTAAAGAAGAACTGGTTGATATCAAGCGCTCTGACGAGTTGAAAAACGTATTTCTATCGCTTGTCTCGCATAAACTGCGCACTCCTATCACCGGTATTTCTCTCCTGCTGCAGAATTTGAAGACCGGGTTGTTTGATCCGGCAGACCCGATTTTCCAGCAGAGTATTGACATGGCAATCGAAGAGGCGGGCTATCTCGGTCAGTTGGTTGCCGATCTGCTTGCATTCAGCCAGGTCATGGTTGACAGTACCGGTGTCAGCAAGTGTCCTACTGATCTGAATGAAATTGTTGCTGATGTGCTGATTGAGTGTCGCGAGGAACATGGCAATTTCGATGTTGAGCTTGAAACCGCCCCGGAAGCTCTTCCCCCCGTGATGCTCGACGCGCCTAAAATCTGCTTCGCGCTGCATCAAGTGATAGATAATGCTTTCAAGTTCTCCGGCGGGAGGGGCCACATCTCTCTCAAGCTTGGAAGTCACGCTGGTTCTGTCTTCATTGTTGTTTCAGATTCCGGAATCGGGATCCCCGAGAGCGAAATACCCAAAGTGTTTGAAAAATTTTATCAGGTCGATCCGGATCGCACCGGTCAGATCCGAGGTTTCGGGCTGGGGCTGTTCTATGCGCGCGAATTCATCAGGCAGCATGGCGGGAGTATCAGTATCGCCAGTGAGACCGATTCAGGTACGACGGTAACGATAAACCTGCCGCTTCATTGATGAAGAGTGATGAGTGATGAGTGATGAGATTTCAGGTGTAAGGATATGCAATGAAACAGTTAATTGAAAAAGCGAATACGTTGATGGAGGCTTTACCCTATATTCGGCGCTTTGCCGGAAAAACCTTTGTCATTAAGTATGGCGGCCATGCCATGGCAGACGAAAAGCTGAAGGAGTCATTTGCACTGGACATAGTTCTGCTCAAGTCCTTGGGGATTAATACCGTTATCGTTCATGGCGGCGGGCCGCAGATCAACGATACGTTGAAACGTTACGGCATAGTATCCGAGTTTGTGCGCGGCATGCGCGTCACCGACGCAGAAACGATGCAGGTGGTCGAAATGGTGCTGGCGGGCCAGGTTAACAAAGAGGTCGTCGGCTATCTGAACCAGCATGGCGGCCGTGCGGTTGGGCTGTCCGGTAAAGATGGCACCCTGCTGCTGGCAAAGAAACTGCTGCAGGAAGTGAAAAATGATGATGGCTCATTTAGCATGGTTGATATCGGCTATGTCGGTGACGTGGTGAAGGTCAACACCGACCTGATCAGCACGCTGGAGCAGGGGAAATATATTCCGGTTATTGCGCCTATCGGTGTCGGGCCGGATGGTGAGAGTTACAACATTAACGCTGACCTCGTGGCCGGCAGAGTTGCGGCGGCACTTAATGCCGAGAAGCTGATCCTGCTGACCGATATCAACGGAGTCAAGGATACCGGGGGCACCCTTCTGGCCAGCCTGACGGTGGCAGAACTGCATCGCCTGATTGAGGAAGAGGCTATTACCGGCGGCATGATACCAAAGGTGATCTGTTGTGCCGATGCTCTCAAAGAGGGGGTAAAAAAAGCACATATTATTGATGGCCGCATGGAGCATGCGGTGCTGCTGGAAATTTTCACTGACGTGGGAATCGGCACGGAGATTACGAAATGAACAGTCAGCAATGGGTTGAAAAATCAGATAAGTACATCATGAAAACATACGGCCGCTACCCGATTGTTCCTGTCAAAGGGGCGGGGTGCCGGTTGTGGGATGCTGATGGCAAGGAGTATCTTGATTTCCTTGGCGGCGTTGCGGTTAACAATCTGGGGCATTGTCACCCGAATGTTGTCGCGGCACTGCAAAAGCAGGCAGCCGAGCTGATCCACTGCTCCAATTACTACCAAATTCCGCAGCAGATTGAGTTGGCGGAGCTGCTCTGCAGGCACTCCTTTGCCGATAAAGCATTCTTCTGTAACAGCGGCGCCGAGGCCAACGAGGCGGCCATCAAGCTGGCGCGTAAATACAGCCGCGATACCTATGGCCCGGAACGGTACGAAATTATCACTGCCGCCGACTCCTTTCATGGCCGCACCATGGCTACGGTCTCTGCGACCGGCCAGGAAAAGGTGCAGCGCTTTTTTGATCCGCTCCTGCACGGCTTCAAGCATGTGCCGTTTGACGATGTTGCTGCGCTGGAAGCAGCGATAACTCCGACTACCTGCGCCATCATGCTGGAGCCGATCCAGGGCGAGGGTGGAGTCAACATGCCATCACCCGGCTATTTTCAGGCGGTTCGGGAATTGTGTGACCGGCATGGCTTGCTGTTGATCTTCGACGAAGTTCAGGTCGGAATGGGGCGTACCGGCAAAATGTTCGCGTACGAGCATTTTGACGTGACCCCGGATATCATGACGCTGGCCAAGGCGCTGGCCGGTGGGGCTCCTATCGGAACGATGCTGGCAAAGGATACCTTTGCCGCCGCTTTTGTCCCCGGCACCCACGGCTCGACCTTTGGCGGCAACCCGCTCGTCTGCGCCGCTGCCATCGCTACGATCAGGACTATCCTCGAGGATGGCCTGCTTAATCGCTGCGAGGAAATCGGCGAATATCTGACCGGTGAACTGGAAGAGCTTGGCCGGAAGTATCCCTTTGTCAAAGAGGTGCGCGGAGTCGGACTGATGATCGGCATGTCGCTGACTGTTCCGGCAGGCGATATCGTGAAGAAGGGCCATGAACGCGGAGTGCTCCTGAATGTGGTGCACGACACGGTACTCCGCTTTGTGCCGCCGCTGGTCGTGACCAAGCAGGAAATAAATACAATGATTGCAATCCTCGACGGGATTTTTGTCGAGGTTGTTGAGAATTAAAATAATGCAAGTAGATTGGAATCCGGAAAAAGCCGCATCAAACATCATAAAACACCGTGGAATAACTTTTGAAGAGGCAACAAGCGTATTTTTAGACCCACTTGAGTATACATTTCACGATCCTGACCACTCGGCGGATGAAATGAGATATCTTACCATCGGAGTTTCAGATCGCGGTCGTCTGCTAATCGTTTCCTACACGGAGCGGAATAAAACAATTCGTATCATCAGCGCAAGGCGTGTCGTGCGCACAGAAAGGAAAATATATGAAGAACTCTGAGGAAGATACGCTTCGCTCCGAATACAATCGTGAAGTACTTGGTAAAGGTGTTCGTGGCAGGCACAGCGCTGCTTTTCAAAAAGGTTCAAACCTGGTTGTGCTCCAGGAAGATGTTGCGAAGGCGTTTCCAACGTCAGAGGCGGTTAACGAAGCATTAAGAGCACTTTTACGGGTAACCGCCGACACTTACCGCCTCACGCATTGCTCAAGCAGGGTCTCTCGCAAGCAAGTTACTTCATAATAAATTGGATAGCACACTCGTTGGTATCTTAAAAGCAAAGGATATAATTTGATGACGCGACATTTTCTGGCGCTGCACGACTACACAAAGAATGAACTGGACGAGCTGTTGCTGCTGGCTGCCGATCTGAAGGCCAAGCAGAAAAACGGAATTCCGCACCGACTGCTCGAAGGGAAAACCGTTGCGCTTATCTTTGAGAAATCATCAACGCGCACCAGAGTTTCCTTCGAAGTGGGGGCTTTTCAGTTAGGCGCTCATGGCCTGTTTATGCCATCCGGTTCGTCTCAAATGGGGCGAGGTGAGCCGATAAAGGATAGCGCCCGCGTCATGGCCCGATATTGCGATGGGGTAATGATCAGGACTTTTGGCCAGGAGATCGTGGACGAGTTTGCGAAACACTCTGATGTGCCGGTTATCAACGGCCTGACCGACCTGTTCCATCCATGCCAGATTATGGCCGATCTGCAGACGGTGATTGAACATAAAGGCGGCTATCAGGGGCTCAAATGTGCGTGGGTTGGTGATGGCAACAACATGGCCAACACCTGGATCGAAGCGGCTGCTATCTTCGGCTTTGAACTCGCCCTGGCTTGCCCGGGCGGATATGCTCCGGATGCAACCGTCATGGAATGGGCTCAGGCCAAAGCTCCCGGCCTGATTACGCTTACGGCGGATCCGAAGGTGGCGGTGTCAGGTGCAGACGTTATTAACACGGATGTCTGGGCCAGTATGGGGCAGGAAGCGGAGCAGAAAGAACGTGAAAAGGCTTTTGTCGGCTACTGCCTGGATGACGCGTTGCTTGCTCTGGCACACCCTGACTGCATAGTGCTGCACTGCCTGCCTGCCCATCGTGGTGAAGAAATATCTGATACGGTTATTGAAGGAAAACATTCCGTTGTGTGGGATGAGGCGGAGAACCGCCTTCATATTCAGAAGGCTATTATGGCAACGTTAATCGGCGGAGTGTGATTGGCTGCAGGCGGATAATTCACGACAGGAGGTGACTTCCTATGGGAACAGCAATAGCCCAGTATAAAAATGAACTGCTACAGGAAATAGAGGGGCTGCCATCCCGTAAATTGAAGGAGATTATCGACTTTGTCTGTTTTCTTAAGGCACGTGAAGCCATAGATCCGTCACAATCGTATTTCTGGACTCAAAAATGGCAGGAGTTGGAGCGAAAAGCAGATAAGGATAAAAAGTCAGGAAAAGTGATCGGAGACGGCACCCTTTCAGGGTTGCTGAATGAGCTTGATGCATGAATATAAAAGCGTGTCCCTCGTTCAAAAAAGCCTATCAAAAGCTGCCGGAGCAGATAAAATTAAAGCTTGCCAAGCAGCTTGAATTGTTAGCTGGGAATTTCAGACACCCGTCACTGCATACAAAGAGGATTCAGGGAACAGATGGGATTTGGGAAGCGCGGGTAGACTATAGCTACCGGATCTCCTTTGAAATTGCTGACGAAACAATTTTTTTACGAGTTGTTGGAAATCATGATGATGTTTTAAAAAAACCATAACTAAAAGGAGACTAAGCAGATGGCACCAACCAAAAAGCAGGAAATCAAGAAAATTGTTTTGGCATATTCCGGCGGTCTGGATACTTCGATCATCCTTAAATGGCTGAAAAATGAGTACGACTGCAAAGTAGTTGCCTTTTCGGCTGATCTTGGACAGGGTGAAGAGCTTGACCCGGTCCGTGAAAAAGCTCTGGCAACCGGCGCTGACAAGGTTTACATCGATGACCTGAAAGAGGAATTTGTCCGCGACTTTGTCTTTCCGATGTTCCGTGCCAACGCTATCTATGAAGGGCACTACCTGCTCGGCACTTCGATTGCCCGTCCGCTGATCGCCAAACGCCAGATGGAAATCGCCGCCAAAGAGAAATGCGATGCAGTCTCTCACGGCGCCACCGGCAAGGGGAACGATCAGGTTCGTTTCGAGCTGGCGTATTACCATTTTGATCCGTCAATAAAAGTTATCGCACCATGGAGAATGTGGGATTTGAATAGTCGCCTGGCTCTGATCGACTACGCCAAGAAGAATGACATTCCAATTCCGACAATCAAAAAACGTCCCTGGTCATCAGACCGCAATCTGCTGCATATCTCCTTTGAAGGCGGCATTCTCGAAGATACCTGGGCCGAGGCGCCGGAAGAGATGTATGTGTTAACAAAACCGCCTGAGAAAGCTCCCAATAAGCCGCAGTACGTTGAAGTCGAGTTCAGGAACGGCAATGCGGTGGCCGTAGACGGTGAAAAAATGACACCGGCGCAGCTGCTTGCCCACTTGAACTACCTTGGTGGCCAGCATGGCGTTGGCCGCGTTGATCTGCTGGAGAACCGCTCAGTCGGTATGAAGTCACGTGGCGTCTATGAGACACCCGGCGGCACCATATTGCGAGAAGCCCACTCAGCTGTTGAACAGATCACGATGGACCGTGAAGTCATGCGTATCCGCGACAGCCTGATTCCTGAATATGCCAAGCAGATCTACGCCGGTTACTGGTTCTCCCCCGAGCGTCTGATGCTGCAGACCCTGATCGACGATTCACAGAAATGCGTCAACGGTGTTGCCCGAGTCAAGCTATACAAAGGGCTCTGCCGTACGGTGGGACGTAAGTCCGAGTCAGATTCGCTCTTTAACCTCGACTTTGCCACCTTCGAGAAGGATCAGGTCTTTAACCAGGCTGACGCCGAAGGTTTTATCAAGATTAACGCTCTGCGACTGAAAATTCGTTCACTGATGAATGCCAACCGGAAGAAGTAACGCGAGGAAATTGCATGATCCAACAGGTAGCAGCACTGTAAGCAACTGCGCTTAAGGAACTACTCCTCAGCTTGCTGCGGGTGGTTCCTTAAGTGGCAGTTCATCCAGCTGACAAAAACAGTAACTATGATATAATTCCACTCAATTCGGCGTAACGTTCTTCGTGCGTCTTTTTTGTTTTCTTGGTCTGTATTCCACAATTCCGGAGCCTGCCATGCTGACTGATAACCTGAACGCCTCCTTGATACTGCTTGTAGAAGATGACGATAGTCATGTTGAGCTGATGAAAATGGCACTTCAGGATGCAGAGGAAGAGTATCGCCTGGAACATGCAGGTACCCTGCGGGAGGCGCGCAGCGCCATAGATCGCCAGGCCCCGGACCTCGTTCTGGCCGATTACCGGCTGCCGGACGGAGACGGCTGCGAACTGGCGTCGGCATTAAATGGGCTCAGCCCGTTGATATTGATGACATCCCAGGGGAACGAACAGATTGCTGTCGAAGCCATGAAAGCCGGAGCGCAGGATTATGTCGTCAAGTCATCGGCGGTTTTCTCCGCAATGTCTCGAGTCGTGCAGCGCGGTCTCCGTGAATGGGCGCTTATTCAGGAACGGAAACGAAGCGAAGAAGAACGTCACAGGACGGAGCGTCACTTGCTCCATATCCAAAAACTTGAGAGTTTGGGGACAATGTCCGGCGGTATCGCCCACGACTTCAATAATCTGCTGCAGGCGGTCCTTGGCAATCTGGAGCTGTCCCTCATGAAGCTTCCACCAGATACGCCGGTGCGCAATCTACTGATTAAGGCGTTCATCGCGGCCGAGCGTGCCGCCAAGCTGAGCGGCATGATGCTGGTTTACTCCGGCAAGGGTGTTTATGCGCTCAAGGAGCAGAATCTAAGCGAAATGATTGAAAACATTGCTACGATGCTGGCTGCCGCAGTCTCAAAAAGCATAACGTTTGACATAAAGCTCGACCACACCCTGCCCCAGGTCATGATCGACGCTGATCAGATTCAGCAGATAGTTATGAATCTTGTTATTAACGCATCCGAAGCTATTGGCAGCAGTAACGGCTTGATCACTCTTTCAACCGGTGTACAGCAGTTTGATCAGAAAACGCTTGATTCCAGTCGACTTGAGGAAAAATTGGCTGCCGGCAGGTACGTCTGGATGAAAGTCAGCGACAGCGGTTGCGGGATGGATGCAGAGACACGGGATAAACTCTTTGAACCTTTCTTTACCACCAAGTTTACCGGGCGTGGTTTGGGAATGTCGGCCGCACAGGGGATAATCCGTGCCCACAAGGGTGCGGTTCTGGTGGAGAGCAGTCCCGGTGCCGGCACAACTATCCAGGTGCTGTTCCCGATTGCAGCTGCTTTGCAACCGTGGAAAACAAACAGCACGGCAGCTGAAGACGGTGCTTCGGTTGCTCCCCGACATGCCGACATTATCCTGGTCGTTGACGATGAAGAGATTGTCCGCGAAGTTTGTGCCGAAATGCTGGCAGAGCTAGGCTTTGAGGTGCTGTCAGTAAATGGCGGCGAGGAAGCGCTGCACCTCTTTCAGAGTCAGGGCGACAGAATTGCCCTGGTTCTGCTGGATTACAGCATGCCCGGCATGGATGGTGTTGCCCTGTTCATGGAGTTGAGGAAAACGTGGCCACATATACCGGTACTACTCGCCAGCGGCTTCAGCCAAGAGGAGGTCGCGGTACGCTTCAAGGGTTTGGGACTGAATGGCTTCATTCAGAAGCCGTTCAAGCTGAATCGCCTTGGCGATGAGGTGAAGAGGGCGCTGAAGGACGAAGGGGTAAGTTTCCGGGGGTGAGATGAAGAAGAGTGAATTGCACCGTGGGCAGGACGAACTTGAATCAGAACTGAAACGCTTCTTCGACCTGTTCGATCTGGCGCCTGTCGGCTATCTGGTCATCGACGCTCTGGGCCTGATCCGGAATGCCAATCTTGCTGTCGTCACCATGCTTGGCGTGAGTCGAAACAGGCTGCTCAATAAACAGATAGTCCAGTTCTTCTTTGCTGAAGATCAGGAAATCTATTCCCTGCGGCGTAAGCAGTGCTTCGAATCAAACACACCACAGGCCTGGGAGATGCGCCTGGTTCGAGCCGATGGCTCAATAGTGTGGGCACATTTACAGACGACTCCGGCGCGAAGTGGTGAATACTGGATCACATTGAATGACATTACGGGGATGAAACAGGCCGAAGCGTACGCAGAAATGGGACGGGAGGTTTCACAGATACTCTTGGAGCCACAAAACCGGCATGATTCAATTCAGTGCGTCCTCGATGTAATGAAGACGCGTACCGGTTTCGATGCCGTGGGTATCCGCCTGCAAGACGGGGAGGACTTTCCCTATTTTGTCCAGAATGGTTTTTCCACCGATTTTATGCTGACAGAAAACACGCTGATTGAGAGAGCTGCAGATGGTGGGATATGCAGAGACACTGACGGCACTGTAAGTCTTGAATGTACCTGCGGATTGGTTCTTTGCGGCAAGACTGACCCGGATAATCAGCTCTTTACCAAGGGGGGGAGTTTCTGGACGAACAATTCGTTCCCGCTGCTTGCCATACCACTCGACAGGGACCCCCGCCTCCATCCACGCAATCAATGCATACATCAAAACTACGCCTCCGTTGCACTGGTCCCCATTCGGATCAATGATAAAATTCTGGGCCTGGTTCAGTTCAATGACCGGCGCAAAGGGTGCTTCACGCTTGAAATTATTGAACTCCTTGAAGGAATTGCAAAACTCCTCGGAGAGTCGATTATGCGCAAGCGGATGGAAGCCGCGTTTCGCGAATCTGAACAAGAGCTACAGGCCAAAAAAAAGGAGATAGAGCGTATCACACACGCCATCTCACACGACCTGAAAGGCCCATTGACCAACATTCAGACATATATCGGCATGATAATGAAGGATCTGGCGACCGGCAGGCATGAGTGTGCCATGGGAGATATAAAGAGGATTGAGGATGCGGCGGATATGATGAATGAACTGCTGCGCGATCTGCTTATCTAGTCCCGTGCCGACAGAGTGAAAACAGGGAGAAGCTGATGCGTGATAACGGCACGAAAGAACCCGGAACAGCCGAAGGTGGTCTGTGGCTTTCCATGAAAGGATTCCTGACTGCTGCACCCTATATTGTTCTTGTGCTCTCCCTCGTCACAACCATTTCCATCTGGTATCTGTATGATGCCGGCCTGAAAGCGACTGCGCGTTATATTTTTTCAGACAAAACCGAAGCGATTGCCGCCCACATCGTTAACAGGATGCTGAGCAACGAGCAGATACTGCGGGGCGGTGCCGGAATGTTCAATGCCAGCAGGGAGGTCAGTCGGGACGAATGGCACAGGTATGTGGCGACCCTGAATCTGGCTAAGAGGTACCCCGGTATTCAGGGGGTCGGTTATGCCGAATGGATCCTGTCCGATAAAAAAGAAGAACATATCCGCAGAATACGCACAGAAGGCTTTCCAGAATATCGTATAAGGCCTGAGGGGCCGCGCCCGGTCTACACCTCTATCGTCTATCTGGAACCGTTTGACCGGCGCAATCAGCGGGCATTCGGCTATGATATGTTCTCCGAGGCGGTCCGTCGAAGCGCCATGGAAAGAGCCAGAGACAGCGGCAAGGCCACGATCGCCGCCAGGGTGATCCTGTTACAGGAAACCGACACGGACATGCAGAGCGGCATGTTGATGTATGAACCGGTTTACCGACAGGGAATGCCGACCGATACGGTTGAAAAACGGAGACAGGCCATTCAGGGATTCGTGTACAGTCCCATCAGGTTCAACGACTTCGTCTATGCCACCCTGGGCAGAATGCCGAAGGATATCTCCTTTGCACTTTACGCCAGCGACAGCGAACAGCCTGAAACCCTTATGTTTAACAGTGTAACTGCGGAAAAACTTTCACTGCCGGATAATTTCAAGCCTGTTTTCGGACAGACGAAAAGTTTCACTGCCTACGGCGTAACGTGGTTGATCTCCTTTAAAAATCTCCCCCCCCTCACCAAAGAGCTGAATCGCAGTTTTTCTTACGCCGTATTGTCCGGTGGTATCCTGCTGAGTCTACTATTGACCCTGGTCGTTTTTATGCTCAATGCCGCCCGTAACAAGGCGTTTGAAACATCACGGGTAATTGCCGAGAGCGAGGAAAGGTTTCGCAGCCTGGTTAAGCATATAACTGTCGGTGTCGTGGTCCACGGATCTGACTCGGCGATACTGTTCTCCAATCCGATGGCTTCAACCCTTCTCGGTCTGACAGAAGAGCAGATGCATGGGAAAGTATCCTTGGATCCGGCATGGTGCTTTCTTCGAGAAAACGGCACTCCGACCCCCCTTGAGGAATATCCGTTCAACCGGGTATTATCGTCAGGTGAACCAGTTGCAAGTGAGGTCCTTGGGATTCGCCGCTCTGATTTCGCAGAGCCTCTCTGGGTGCAATGGAATGCCTACCCGTTTTTTGACGCGGGTGGCCATATCCAGCAAGTCGTCGTTACTTTCTCCGATATCACCGGTCTCAAAGAGTTTGAGCAGGAGCTGCTGCGAAAAAACACCGAACTGGAAAATTTTACCTACACGGTTTCCCACGATCTGAAGAGTCCGCTTATTACCATCCAGTCCTATGCCGGCATGATAATGAAGGATCTGGATGTGGGAAAATATCAGCGTGCACGGGATGATATAAAAAGGATTGAGGGTGCTGCAGGCAAAATGACAGACCTGCTCAACGATCTGCTGGAGCTCTCCCGCGTCGGCAGGCAGATGAACGAAGCAGCCCCGATTAACATGAACCTGTTGGTAAAAGAGTGTCTTGCTCAGTTGGCCGGGGCTCTCAAGCGCAATCAGGTTGAGGTCGTGGTGGAGCAGGATCTCCCCGCTGTTCTCGGCGACCCGAAACGAGTAGCGGAGGTCGTACAGAACCTGATCGAAAATGCCATTAAATACAAGGGTGGCCAGACAGCACCGAGGATAGATATTGGTGCCAGGCAGGAGGAAAAAGGTCCTGTTTTCTTTGTCAGCGACAATGGCGCCGGTATTGACTCGCTTCACCATGAGCGGGTCTTTGGCTTGTTTAATAAATTGGATACCAACAGTGAAGGAACCGGCATTGGACTGGCGCTGGTGAAAAGAATTATCGAAGTGCATGGTGGCCGTGTCTGGGTGGAATCGGAAGGGATGGGGAAGGGGAGCAGGTTCTGTTTTACGGTTCCGGTGTCATAACAGTCCGGAATCGATTGATATATATTTATTGCGTCAGGTAGGGGGAACACGAAGATGTCACGAAAATATATTCCGGAAACTGAAGCAGTCCCGTCGGAGCAGGATGTTGTTTTTCGACCGGCGGCGGATGGCCGAGGTAGTGCAGAATCTGCTTGAGAATGCCATCAATTCCATGGGGTCCAGGCTGAATCCAAAATACTGTGTGGTATGTGGGAAGAAGATAGTGTAAATACCTTCTTCGTGCAGGATAACGGCATCGGTATTGATGAATAATATCACCGGATCATAGAGGCCCATGGCCGTAAGGTGTGGGTGGAGTCGGAGGGAGAAGGTATGGGGAGTCGGGTCTGTTTTACGGTGGGGAGTTAGGTGGATAAAGGAGACACAACAATGAACGGTGAACCGTTGACGATTTTACTGGTGGAAGACAACCGCGACCATGCCGAACTGGTAATGCGCACCATGGAGGATTTTCAGGTGGCAAACAGCATCATTCATGTTGAGGATGGTGAAGTCGCGCTCAATTATCTGTATGGGCGGGACATATATGCCGACCGGACGATCTTTCCGGTGCCGCACCTGATACTGCTTGACCTGCGCCTGCCCAAGGTCGATGGGTTGGATGTTCTCCGCGACATTAAGGGCGATGAAACCCTGCGATCACTGCCGGTGGTTATTCTGACGACATCGGATGCTGAGCGGGATATGGCTATGGCGTACGAATATCATGCCAACAGTTATGTGACCAAACCGGTGAATTTTGATGATTTCAGCAAATTGCTGAAGGATCTGGGATTCTACTGGCTGGCGTGGAACAGGCACCCGTGGTGAAAGGCGACCACCCCCAACCCCCTCCTTACCAACAGGATGGGGCTTTTAAAAGGACTTTCCAATGCTGACAGACAGCCTCACTGCACCGATGATACTGGTTGTTGAAGACGACAACAATCACGCCCTGCTGATCCAACGCTCTCTGGAGGAGACATCTGAGGAGTATCGATTGGTGCGGGTTGACACTATCGCCGCTGCCATGGCGGCCACAGAGAAACACTCTCCCAGCCTTATACTGACTGACTACCGTCTTCCGGACGGTGAAGGCATTGAGTTTATATCTTTGGCGAACGGAGCGTGTCCGGTCGTAATAATGACATCGTACGGCAACGAACAGGTAGCGGTGGAAGCCATGAAAATCGGTGTCCAGGATTACATCGTAAAGTCGCCGGAAGCGTTCGAGGCATTGCCCCACACCGTGGCGCTCGCCTTAAAGACCTGGTCCCTGATTCTGGCGCGCAGGCTGGCCGATAAAGCGGTCATCCGGGCAAAAAGGGATTGGGAACGAACATTCGATGCGGTTCCCGACCTGATTTCCATTATTGATATAAACCACACAATTACCCGCGTCAACAGGGCTATGGCCGATCGTTGCGGTTTAACGGCGGATGAGGTCGTGGGGCGTAAATGTTACGAGGTCGTGCACGGATTGTCAGATTCCCCCTGTTTCTGCCCCTCGATCGCCATGATACAGGATGGCCGGGTGCATAACGCTGAAATCGCAGAAAAGGTACTAAACGGTTTTTATGATGTTACGGTATCACCCCTTTTTGATGAACAAGGTCGCGTAACGGCTTTTGTGCATGTTATGCGGGACACCGCAGAGCACAGAAAAACCGAAGAGTTGGTGCACCAGCGTCTCAAGCTTCGCGATCTTGCACCCACAAGCAGTATTGCCGAACTTATGCAGGCCACACTGGATACCTGCGAGCGCCTTACCGAAAGCTCGATCGGTTTCTTTCACATTGTCGATGAAGATCAACTTAATCTCACGCTGCAGGTATGGTCGTCAAATACGCTTGCCACTATGTGTACTTCGCAGGAACACGTCAGTCACTATCCGATCAGCCAGGCTGGCGTGTGGGCCGAATGTTTCCACACCCGCAAACCGGTGATCCACAACGACTACGCCAAACTCCCGAATCGTAAAGAGCTGCCGGTCGGCCATGCTCCGTTAATCCGCGAGCTGACTGTTCCGGTAGTAATAAACGGCAAGGTGGTTTCTATCATTGGCGTCGGCAACAAGGCCTCTCCCTACACGCAGCATGATATCTATATCGTCAAGCAGTTCGTAACCTTTGCGACGGAGGTTCTGGGACGCAAAAGGGCCACTATTGACCTTAAAGAGAGTGAGGAAAATTACCGGAAACTGGCAAACATGCAGCAGGCTATTTTGAACAATTCGACAGTGGGGATCATCTTTGTCAAAAACAGAAAAGTGCTCTGGGCCAACCCTGCACATTGTACGATGTTTGGGTATGAGGCTGGAGAAATTGAAAACATGGATACCGCAGAGTTCTATGCCGACAAGGAATCGTATGTATGTGTCGGAGAAAAAGGGTATCCAATTATTGCATCCGGCGGCATCTTTTCGGAAGATCTGATGATGAAAAAGAAGGACGGGGCGTTGATCTGGTGCAATCTTGTCGGTCAGGCGATCAACCCCGAAAATATGGAGGAAGGTTCCATCTGGAGCATGATGGATATCACCGCTCGTAAGCGGGCTGAGGAAGAACGCCAGCAATTGGAACATCAGTTCCACCAGGCCCAGAAACTGGAGAGCCTCGGTGTACTGGCCGGCGGCATCGCCCATGACTTTAACAATATTTTGACGGTAATCCTAGGTCACTGCTACATGGCCAGAGAGGATTATATCCCTGAGAAGGATTTTAAAGCCACGTTCAAGCAGATTGAAGCTGCCGGAAACCGCGCCGCCGACCTGTGTCGGCAAATGCTGACGTACGCCGGCAAGAGCCCGCTTGTCCAGACGAGGGTCAATCTGTGGATGCTGGTGGATGAAGTCGTCAAAATGCTGCAAGCGGCTATCAAGAAGAACGTGACCATAGAGCTTGATTTAAAGCGTGTAGTCCCTGAAATAACAGGTGACGCCGGTCAGATTCAGCAGATTATCATGAACCTGATTATTAATGCCGCCGAGGCGATCGGCGAGGCTAACGGCACTATCCGGGTTGCCCTGACAAGAGTGCAGGTTAAGGATGATCAAATTGAAACGGATACGTTCGGCACGGTTGTCCAGGCAGGCGGATATATCTGTCTGGAGGTTACCGACAGCGGCAGCGGTATGGATGAAGATACGCAAAAGCGGATCTTTGAACCGTTTTTTACTACCAAATTCACCGGTCGCGGCCTCGGCATGTCGGCTATACATGGTATTATCACTTCGCATGATGCCATATTGCAAATGACCAGCAGGCCGGGTGTCGGTACGACTTTCAAGGTACTTTTCCCTCTGCCTGAGAGTCCTGATTACACAGAAACGATTTCAACTGCAGCCGCTTCACCAGGAAAACCGGGCGCTACAATTCTACTGGTGGAAGATGAACAGGTCCTTCGGGACATGGGAACCGAGCTGCTGGAGGCGATGGGTTTCACCACGTTGACATCACAGAATGGCAAAGAAGCACTCGAGCTCTACCGCGCGCACAGCGGCGAGATAAACGTGATCCTGTTGGATTTGACAATGCCTGAAATGGGCGGTATCGAAGCCTATCATGAACTGCGAAAAATCAGCCCGACACTTCCGATTATCATCTGCAGCGGTTACAGCGTGGAGTCGGTCCAGGATGTCATTACAAATGATCCACATGCCGGTTTTGTGCAGAAACCGTACAAACCGATTGAGTTACGGGATGCGCTTATGGCCAAGGTTGGGGAAATCGGGCCATAACGTAACCGTTTTGAGGGGCAAATGCGTGAAGTATAAGTATCTCCCGATGTCGCTCCTGTTTCGCGCTATCCTCCTTAGTCTGCTCATGCTTGCCGTTGCGACTTCCCGGCTTTTTGCTGCTGAACCGGTGGAGGTTCGCGTTGTCGGACTCGAGGGAGATGTACTTAAAAATGTGAATGCAGCACTTGCCCTCCCCCCCGGGCTTGTCAAAGAGGGGGCCGTGGACAAGCTCTGGCTAGAGTATTTCAGCCGTCAGGCAGAGTCCAGGGTTCGGTTGGCACTGGAACCTTTTGGCTACTACGGATCAGACGTAACCACCCTGCTTGAGGAAAATAAACAGGGAGGATATTCCCTGCTGGTTACCGTAACAGCCGGAGAGGTGACCCGCCTGGCCGGGGTGGTCGTGACCATTGAGGGAGCCGGTGCCTCAGAGCCGCTTCTCCTTGAAAAGAGAGCAACCTTTCCGCTCCGCACGGGCGACCAGCTCCAGCACGACCTTTACGAGAAAGCCAAGAGTAATCTTCTCGCTGCGTCCCGGGAACTGGGATATCTGGACGCACATTTTTCTACTCACGAAATCCAGGTTGATCCGAAAACCGCATCGGCCCGGATCCATCTGGTTATGGCGAGCGGCCCCCGGTATCTGTTCGGTGCGACAACTATCGCAGGGTCAACCTATTACCCGGATGAACTCCTGCGTCGTTATATTTCGTTCTCGGCTGGGGAGCCCTTCTCCTACAAAGCTCTGGGAAAAACACAACTCAATTTCGCCGGTAGCCCTTATTTTAAAGGCGTCAGCGTCGTTCCCGACAAAGAAGCTGCCACGTCGCTGCAGGTACCGGTGGCCGTTACCGTGGTGCCGTCACCGCGCCGCACCATACGTCCCGGTATCGGATACGGCACTGACACCGGGGCTCGCGCATCGGTGGGATTTAAATATTTAAGCCTGTTTGAACCGGGCAATACGCTCAACAGCGAGATAGCCGTTGCCGAGCGTTTACAGGGGATTGGCTCCGCCTACACAATACCAAGCAACCAGAACATTGAAACGTTCACCACCATTCAGCTCAACCTTCAGCGCGAAATGGTTAATGATACCGTGAGCAAGCTGGCTTTCCTGGAACCAAGCAGGACAACCGGGTTCGGTGAAAACCGCCTTGGTACCGCCTATATTCGACTAATGTTCGAAGAGTACAGTGTCGGCCTTGAAGACAACAGTACTTCCTTACTGCTGCTGCCCGGCCTCCGTTTTTTTCAGCATGGCTACGACGATCTGATTCTCCCTACAAAGGGGTGGCACTATACCTTGGAAACACGCGGTGCCTACCGTCCGCTTGTATCTGATGCTACGTTTATTCAGTTCATTGCTGAAAGTGCGGCGATTATACCGCTCCCTTGGCGCCTCTCGATTCAAGGCAGGATGAAAGGAGCGGCAACGGTCATGCATGATCCCTTCACTGACGTACCGAGCTCCCTCCGTTTCTTCGCCGGCGGAGACAACAGTGTGCGGGGCTACGCGTACAAATCGCTCGGCCCAAAGGATGCGAGTGGCGACGTGGTTGGCGGCAAAAACCTGTTACAGGGGAGTCTGGAGCTGCAGCGGGCGCTTTTTGACAAGTGGGCCGTGTCGATCTTTTACGATGCCGGTAACGCTTTTGATGACGCTGCGGATTTAAAGCTCTATCAGGGAGCAGGGATAGGGGTTCACTACAAAACCCCGATCGGTGCGATCAATCTGAGCCTGGCGCGGCAGATCAACGTTCCGGAACCTCAATTCAGAATCCATTTTACGATCGGGTTCCAGCTATGAAGCGTTTCATTATCTATGGGCTGCTCGTCATGCTACTCAGTACGGTCCTGGGTGGCGAGCTCGCCCTGAAGTGGTTGCTGGAGAGTCCTGACGGAGTCAGCTGGCTTCTCAGAACCGTTTCGCGGCATACACCGGTAACGATCTCCGCCCGGGCCGTCACCGGCGGACTTGATTCCGCTCTGCACCTCGAAGATCTTTCGGCCCAATGGTCCGACGGAGAGCTGACCGTTGCTGACGTGCGCCTTCGTTGCCGGGCGATGCGTATCCCTTTTGGTTACGTAGCGATACGGGAGCTGTCGCTCAAGGGGGTACGGTTTCTGGACAGATCGCCGCCAAGCAGCAGCGGACCTGAGATTGTCTGGCCACACATCACCGGTATTCCCGCTCAATTAAGCGGCTGGGTCGATCTTCTCACGGTCGAGGATGCCACCTATCAGCAGCCGAAGCAGCAGCCGATCATAATTCCTGACATTTCTGCGTCGCTCTCATGGCGTGATTCCGAACTGAGCGTCACCAGGCTTTCGCTTAAAACAGCACAGGGGCTGGTGTCAGGCACAATCAGCGCAGGGTTTGGCAGCGCTTCACTCGTCTCCTCGCTTACCTTGACTCCACTCACTCCGCGTGCCGGCTGCAACAAAATCCAACTGCATACCCGACTCCATACAGGCCTGTTGCCAGAACAGATGGCCGGCGACGTAACCGTAACCGCTTTGTCCGGAACCAAACCAAAATACACCATAACCGGTGATGTCGGACTGACCAGGAAAGAGCTGAATCTCCACCGGTTGATTGTGACCGAGAAAGGGCGCAGCGGTACGGTCACCATGTCGGGTGCCCTGCCGCTGACCGGAAAAGCCCACGTTACGCTGAGCGCGGCAGGACTCGATCTTAGTCGGGAGTTGGGAAAAAAAGTTGATCTGTCCGGGACGCTCGACCTTACAGGCGACAGTACTGGGTATACCGGTCAGCTTGCCATTGACAGCAGCGGGAATGGCTGGCTGAAATCGCGTGTTGCGGGCCGATTCCGCGGCAATTCTGAGAGCGTTGAAGTATCGGATATCGATGCTGCCGTTCTTAACGGGGCTGTCCGGGGAAACCTTCGCTTCGGCTGGAGCAGCGAAGTGTCGGTGAAAGGCGCACTCCATGGAACGGGGCTGAACCCGGCCATCATTGCCCCTGTATGGCAGGGTGCCGTGAATTTTGACGTGGACAGTTTCATGGTCTCGTCGGCTGGAGGCCAGTTGCGGCAGGGTGAAGTGCATGGCCGGCTCAAGGAAAGCCGTCTTCGCGGAAAGGCGTTTTCCGGGGAGATTGCCGCCATGCTGAAAAATAACGATCTCACTATTGAGCACCTCTCCCTGGCCGGTAACGGTTTTGACATAGCCGCCACTGGTATGCTCAGTCAGCGTCTCGATATAAAAGCAAACATCAGCAACCTCTCGGGCCTCATCCCACAGGCCAGTGGCGCTCTCGCTCTCCGGGGATGGGGGCGCTATGCCGCCGGGATTGTCAGCGGCACTGTTACCGGTCGTGGTTCAAAGCTGAATGCGGAGGGGCTACAGGTCTCCTCGACCACTTTTTCCGCAAAGTCTAATGACGGGCCTGGAAAAGGTTTAACTGCCGCCGTAAAACTGAACAACGTGACATATCGTGGTGTACACGCCGACACCGCTTCTTTGAAGGCAGATGGTTCGCTGCAGAACCACCGGCTGGAGATGGAGGTCGGTTCAGCGGGTGCGGCTGCCATCGGAAAACTTTCCGGTGGATATGCCGATGGTCGCTGGCAGGGTACACTTACCGAATTATCAGGGCACGACGCCGTTGGTTCCTGCCAGCTTGCGGCACCATCAGCATTGATAATTTCAGCTGAGTATGTAGACATCGCCCCCCTCGTACTGACCGGATTGTCGCCCGAGCGGCTTGAACTCACCGGTCGGTTGTACCTGAAGCCGCGTACAGGGACGGCACAGGTGAGCTGGAACAGCCTGAATCTGGCGCGAGTGAACAAGTGGGTGAAGGATCTCAGTCTCGCAGGGGAGAGTTCAGGGCAGCTTCGTCTCGGCCTGAGTGGCAACGAGCGGTTGAGTCTGGCAGGGAATGCGTCAGCGGCCGGTTCGCTAACTCTTGACAAGCAGACCGTAACCATAACTAAAGCGTTGCTCGATCTGGATGCCGGTAGCCACGGTACCACGGCCCTGCTTGAGCTTCGAACCAAACAGGGCATCTCTGCCACGGGGAGATTTTTCTCACCGGCGTCATCAACCCTGTCAGTTCCGTCCCGTGGCGATCTGCATGCCACATGGGATGGCCTCGATCCGGCACTTGCGAAACGCTGGTTCCCACAGGGGGTCGACCTGCAGGGAAAGCTTTCCGGTGAGGTCTCCGGAAAATTCCTGCCGGAGCAGCGCTTCGACCTTAACGGGACCGTCACACTGGCAAACGGTTCTGGAAGCTGGCGAGACCACGGCCGGGAGCTGGCGATTGCAGTTCGGACGGCCGGCTTACGGTGGAGCTGGCGTGACGATTCCCTCCGTGGTTCGTTTTTGTTGTCTCTGACGCAGCTGGGCGAATGCATGGGCGATTTCCAGCTTCCGCTTCCGGCGCACTTCGGAGCCGTTATCGATCCAGGCGAACAAGTTAAAGGGACGATCAAAGGCAATTTCCAGGAGAGCGGGATTATCAATGCGTTGTTTCCCGGCCTGCTTCAGGAGGTCAAGAGCCTGGTTAAGGTCGATCTTCAAGCCGGGGGGACGTGGCAGTCGCCAACTGTGAACGGAACAGTCGGTATGACTCAGGCAGGTGCCTATCTTCCATCTGCCGGAATCAGGCTTACCGATGTCCAGCTGGACGCCCGTCTAGCCGCCAGTCCCACAGGGACGCAAATCCAGATCGAAAAATTCCGGCTTACGTCAGGGAAGGGCACGCTGGAGGGCACTGCCGGCATCTCTTTAGCGGGAAGCACATTGACAGGCTATCATGGCACTCTGCGCGGCGAACGTTTTCAGGCGTTAAATCTCCCCGAACAACAGTTGGTAGTCGCACCGGACCTCACGTTCACCGGTAGCAAGGATACATTTTCTGCCCGTGGGGTGATCAGGGTTCCGGAGATGCTGCTCCGCCGTTTCAGCTCCACGGCAGACATCAAGCCGAGCGGCGACGTTATCGTGGCAGGAAGGGAGCGTGCTGCTTCACGGTCAACTGGTTTCCCCTTGGACCTGCAGATCCAAATACTCCTCGGAGACAAGGTATTTGTCAAGTACGGGGGGGTAGATGCCCGTCTGGTCGGTGGAGTAACGCTTGCTATGACAGATTTCACAAAGGCGACTGGAAGCGGTGAGATCAAGGTTGCCAAGGGGACCTACAAAATCTACGGGGTCAGCCTTGATATACAGCGGGGCCGGGCACTCTTTTCAGGCGGGTCGGTGGAACGGCCGACCCTCGATATTCTGGCATTGCGCACGGTTGATGATGTCAAGGCCGGGGTTACAGTAACCGGTACTCCGGAAGAACCTTTTGTAAAGCTCTATTCAGAACCGTCGCTTCCCGATACCGATATTTTGTCATATGTCGTTCTCGGCCGCAGCCTGGGGGAGAGCGGGAGTCAGGGCGCCATACTGATGGAGGCGGCGTCGCTGTTTGTTTCTTCCGACCATTCGCCAGGGCTTCAAGAGCAACTCAAAGAGTGGATTGCCCTCGATACCGTCACGGTCTCTTCCGGTAAGGACCAGCGTCCGGGATACAAGGCCATTGAACCGTCAATGCGCAGCAATTCCCAGAGCAGTGCGAATACCACCAGTGTCTCCCAGACCATGCTGCAGCTTGGAAAATATCTGACGCCCAAGCTCTATGTCAGCTATGGAAAGTCGTTATTTGACCAGAGCCAACAGTTTCGAGCGCGTTATTCGATCAGTAAGCGGTGGGAGGTTGAATCCAAGATCAGCACCGTTGCAACCGGTGGAGACCTGATGTACCGGATCGAACTGAAATAATAATGATAGCCATTCGCCCGTTGATACGCTCAGGGCGAACTCATGGTTTGATTTTGCCTCATTTTCGCGTATAGTGCGCACTCTTGAATCTCAAAACCTGGCACAAGGACAGTACATCATGCCTAAAGATAAGCTCTGGGGAGGACGTTTCACCCAGCCCACCGATAAATTTGTTGAGGAGTTCACCGCTTCCATTCAATTTGACAAACGTCTCTATCCACAGGACATCCGGGGTTCTGTTGCCCATGCCCGCATGCTGGGCAAGCAGGACATCATTCCGCTTAAGGACGTGGAGCAGATCGTCCATGGTCTGCATACCATCCTTGAACAGATTGAAACGGGAAAATTTGATTTTTCCGTCAGCCTTGAAGATATTCATATGAACATTGAGTCGCGTCTGTCGGCAGCCATTGGTGAAGCTGGTAAACGGCTGCATACCGGACGCTCCCGTAACGATCAGGTGGCGCTTGACATCCGGCTTTATCTGCGGGATGAAATTGTTGAAATTACCATGTATATTGACCTGCTAATTGATGCCCTGCTGATCCAGGCGGAAAATAATATCGATACTCTCATGCCCGGCTTCACCCATCTACAGACCGCACAGCCGATCCTGTTTGCGCATCATCTGATGGCATACGTTGAGATGTTCAAGCGTGACAAGGGGCGTCTGGACGATTGCCTCAAGCGGGTTAACGTTCTCCCGTTGGGAGCCGGTGCGCTCGCCGGTACAACCTTCCCGATTGACCGTGAATATGTTGCGGAACAGCTCGAATTCCCGGCCATTACCCGTAACTCGCTGGACTCTGTTTCCGATCGGGATTTTGCGTTGGAGTTCCTTGCAGACGCCTCCATTTTAATGATGCATCTCTCCCGCTTTTCGGAAGAGTTGATTATCTGGTCAACCAGCGCGTTTCAATTCATTGAATTATCAGACGGCTTCTGTACCGGCTCATCAATCATGCCGCAGAAGAAGAATCCGGATGTGCCGGAACTGGTGCGGGGCAAAACCGGTCGTGTCTACGGCAATCTGATGGCGCTTCTTACGACCATGAAGGCGCTGCCGCTGGCTTACAATAAAGATATGCAGGAAGATAAAGAGCCTCTTTTTGATACGATCGATACGGTTAAGGGGTGCCTCAAGATTTTTGCCGAAATGATTCGCGAGATGCGGGTTAATGTCGGCTCTATGCGTAAAGCAGCAGGGCTCGGTTTTTCGACCGCTACCGATGTCGCCGACTATCTGGTGCGCAAGGGACTGCCGTTCCGTGATGCTCACGAGGTGGTAGGCAAGTCGGTTGCGTATTGTGTGGAAAACGAGATGGATCTTACCGAACTGTCGTTGGCCGAGTGGCAACTGTTTTCAGCGAAGATCGATACCGATATATTTGAATGTATTACGGTCGAAGCCAGTGTTAATGCCCGTAATGTCCCGGGTGGAACAGCCCGTGAACGTGTGTGGAGTGAAATTCAGAACGCGCGAGCGGGAAACTGAGTTACGATGTATTGTGATTTTTTTGGTTTTACAGAAAAACCCTTCACGATTACCCCAAATCCTCATTTTATTTTTCTAAGCAGCATTCACCGTGAGGCGTATGCCCGCCTACTCTATGGAGTTGACAGTCACGCCGGTTTTATCGCCCTGACGGGCGAAGTTGGCACCGGTAAGACAACGCTGCTGCGCACACTGCTTACGCAACTGGATCAGGAAAAGTACAAAAGCGCTCTTATCTTTAACTCCTGCGTGTCGGCTGAGCAGCTTCTCGCCAGCGTTTGTCGGGAGTTTGGCGTCGAGGCAGGAGAGCAGACCCGCTTTGGCTACCTGGATGCACTTAACCTCTTTCTTCTTGAACAGAATAGCGCCGGACGAACCGTTCTGCTTGTTATCGATGAAGCACAGAATCTCGACCCGGAGGTTTTAGAACAGGTCCGGATGATTTCCAACCTCGAAACCGAACGTGACAAGTTGATTCAGATCATTCTGGCCGGTCAGCCGGAACTGAACGCCGTTCTCAAGCGGCACGACCTGCGCCAGCTTAACCAGCGCATTACCGTGCGATGCCGCCTTGCACCTATGAAGGTTGATGATGTGTCACAGTACATTCATCACCGGGTCAAGGTTGCCGGCAGTCGTATCCCGGGCATATTCTCACCTGCTGCAATCAGGAAAATATATCGTTTCTCGCGAGGGATCCCCCGGCTCATAAATGTGGCCTGTGAACAGGCGCTCGTGTTGGCCTGGACCCGAGAAATTCGCACTGTTTCACCATCTATGGCAACTGAGATCATTCAGGAGCTTCAACAGGATCATGAACGCGAAGGATTCTGGTTTCATATTTCACGCTGGCTTTTTACCGGAAAGTGACCTGATTTTTATGAGTTATATTCTTGATGCCCTGAAAAAAATTGAGCACGAAAAAAACAAAAAACGTTCAGACGGCAGGCTCAGTGTTGCCAACGATCTGTTTCAGGAACGGAAACAACCTGCTTCCAGAGCCGGAATCTGGAAAATAGCCGCACTTATTGCCGGAGCTTCACTGGTTACCGGTGGTGGCACCTGGTTTGCTCTCCACGGGAAGAACGCCAGGAGTGCCGTTGCTGTTCGACCGTTGACGCCGCCGCAAGCGGTTCCGGCCGTATCACCGGTTGTTGCTCCGCCAGCACCTATACCGGCCTCGATACCGGTTCAGGCGGTGGCTCCCCCAGTAGTACCGTCAGTTGTGCCGCCCCCTGCCGCCACTACGCCGCAAGAAACAAGCGAGGATGGTGGCGGTGATGATTCTCGTTCGAGTAGACGAGCCAGGCGAGCTATTGCACGTGGCAAGGCTCAACCGGTTGTTCAGAAGTCACCAGCACAGGTTGTACAGACAGCACAGACAGCACAGACTGTACAGGTCGTACCGGCGCCCGCCGACATCAAGCTGTCCGGAATCGCATGGCAGGATGAGCGTGCCGGTCGTAGAGCCGTTATCAACGGGTTTCTGCTCAAGGAGGGTGCTGTCGTTGCAGGTGCCAAAATCATTGATATTCAGGCTGACAGGGTGCGTTTTTCTTCTGCCGGCGGACAGTTCGAAATGCGTCTTGATGCGGTACTGCCTGCTGAGGTTAAAAAATGAATGGTATCAAACGGTTGGCGGTTGTTGTATCTCTTTCGCTCCTAACAGCTGCCTGTGGCAGGAAAGGACCGCTGATCTACCCTGATATGCTGATTCCGGCTTCACCGGCGGCGGTCTCTGGACAGCAGAGTGGTGCTGCGGTGAAGTTACAGTTTATTCTTCCTGACAAGGATAGAGCCGGCCGCCCTGTTCAGGGTGTGGCAGGTGTAAAAATAAGCAGAATGGAGACAGAAGCTGGTCGAAAAGATGTCTGCCGGTCATGTATGGAGGATTATCTGCTGTTGCGAACGCTGTATGTTGACCGACTGCCGACCGACACCCAGCGCTCCGGAAGCCGTCTCATCGTGCTCGATAGTGAAGTAAAAGCGGGTCGTTCCTATTCATACCGTATAGTCCCATTCACTGTGGATGGCGTTGATGGTGCTTCAGCTGCTATTTCCGACGTACGTGTCATACCGCCATTTTCCGGGCCTGACTTGAAACTAGAATCCTTTCCAACTGAAATGCGGCTGCAGTTTGCCATGCAACCGTCGCTGTCCGGACGATTATTCGGCTACAACATATACCGCTCAACCGTTGCGGGTGGCAGATCTTTCCAGCCAATTAACGTGCAACCACTTACAGATAAGGAGTTCGTTGACACTTCCCTTGAGCGTGGCGTGACGTATCGTTATTCGGCACGAGCGGTGTTGGTGCTGGCAACAGGAGATATCGCAGAAAGCCTCGAATCAGCGGTGGTGGAGGGGATGCTGAAGGATGACGAATAAAGTCGCGCATGACATCTGAAAAACAAGAAATGGCATCCACGAATGGATGCCATTTCTTGTTAAACAGGTTTTTTAGCTAAAACTTACTTTGCTACAGTTTCAGCCAATTTAATCGCGATATCTTTGTAAGGGTTAGCGAACAGAATGATCAGACAGACAACCAGCGCATAGATTGCGAGGGACTCAATCATGGCCAGACCGATCATCATGGTGGTCAGGATTTTCCCGGAAGCGCCGGGATTACGTGAAACGCCTTCAACGGCGCGTGCAACTGCCATACCCTGACCAATGCCGGTACCAAGTGTACCAAGAGCCATACCAATACCTGCTGCCAGAACGCACATCGTGAAAAAAGTCATCTTTACTACCTCCGTATGGTTTTGTCTCCTAAACAGTATAGGAGTATCTGTGTTATTTGTTAATGTGCATGATCCAGTGAACCCTGGATATAAATCATCGCCAGCAGCATGAAGACGAATGCCTGAATGAACGAAACCAGAACACCCATCAGCATCATCGGCAGCGGTACCAGAAATGGAGCCAGGCCGAAGAATATCATCAGAACGAGTTCGTGACCGTTCATGTTGCCGAACAGACGCAGTGTCAATGAAACCGGACGGCTCAAGTGGCCGATAACTTCAATGAAGAACATGACCGGAGCGAGCCAGGCGATCGGTCCGAGAAAATGCTTTATATAGCCGAAACCGTGGTGCTTGAGTCCGACGATGTGGGTCGATACAAATACGATTATCGCACAGGCTGCGGTTGTGTTGATGTTTGCAGTCGGTGGAAAGAAACCGGGAATAAGTCCAATGAGGTTCGACACCAGCACGAAGATGGCGAGTGTTGCAATCAGCGGGAAGAAGGGACGGCCTTGCTCTCCCATCGTATCCACGATCATGCCTTCGATGCCGCCGATAACAGTTTCCATGAAATTCTGCATGCCGCTTGGGATAGACTTTAGCGCCGATGTTGCCAGCAGTGAAAGAACCAGCAGCAGCACAATGATCAGCCACGTGTAGCTGATTGCGTCAGCACTCGCATCAGGAATATGAAGCGGTGCCAGCATTTTGCGGAAAAATTCAAGAAACAGTAACGGGTGAACCATGGAGCTAACCTCCTGCGCGCAGGGCGCTGTATAGTGAAAGTGCGATTATATTGATAACAATTACTGAAAGCCCGACAAAAAGCCCGGCTAATGAAAACCAGCCGGAAGTAATAATAAAATAAAGCAGCAGAGCGGTTACGCTCAAGCGGGCAATGTAGCGGAGCTGGGCATACGTGGCTGCGTTTGCAGGCAGCTGCCCGAGAATGCGCTGAAGAACGTTGCGAATCCAGAAAAAATTAGCTATCGCAATACATCCGCCTGCCACTGCGCCCAAGCCGACCCGCAGCGAAAACAGTGCCCACCCTGCCAGGGCTAGAAAAGCCATCAACCCGAGGCTTCCCTTGATGATGACCGCAAAGAGATTATCCTCGTTGATCGTGATCATCACTTTTACGGATCTCCCTGCCGGCGATTACGTACACATTCTTGAAACCGGCGGCAATTCCGATGAACAGAAAAATATAAAAGAACCAGGGCTTCGTGCCAAACCAGCGATCAAGAGTCAGGCCGAACCAGACTCCGATAGCAATCGCCAGCACCACGGAAATACCCATGCTGGAAACCATTGCAAGGCTCTGAAAAAGCTGGCGGTTATTATCAGCCATGAAAAGCCGGTTGTGAAAGAGGTGTAAAACCGGTACTGCTTACCATAGGTACGGTGTATCTGTCAAACAGAAACGAACGCACCTGCTACGCGATCAGTTTGAAGCATTTGGCTGCAGCCGCAATGGTTCTTTCAATATCGGCGTCACTGTGCGCTGCAGAGACGAAAGCGGTTTCGAACTGAGACGGTGCAAGGTAAACCCCTTCATCAAGCATGCCGAGGAAATACTTGGCAAAGGCCTTGGTATCGCATTGCGATGACGTCGGCCAATCAAAAACAGCACTTTTACTGAAAAAGGCACAGAACATACTGCCGACTCGAGTGGAGTAGATCGGATAGTCGGCATCCTTTGCCGCTTTGGCAATTCCTTCGGCAACCGCCCGGCTTTTCGCTTCAAGCGCGGCATAAAAACCTGGCTGTTGAAGTAATTTTAGTGTTGCAATCCCGGCAGACATGGCAAGCGGGTTCCCGGACAGGGTTCCGGCCTGGTAGATTCCGCCGGCCGGTGAAAGTTTTTCCATAATTTCACGTTTTCCGCCAAATGCTCCGACAGGAAGACCACCGCCGATTATTTTGCCAAGAGTTGTCATGTCAGGTGTAATGCCGAATAGCTCCTGTGCCCCGCCGTATGCCACGCGGAATCCGGACATTACTTCGTCAAAAATAAGTATGATGCCTTCATTGGTGCAGATCTCGCGAAGCCCTTCGAGGAAACCTTCGCGTGGTGGTACTGTTCCCATATTTCCGGCAACTGGTTCAACAATAATACAGGCAATGGCATCCCTATTGCCGGCTACCAGCTCTTTGACAGAGTCAAGTGAATTAAATTCAGCGGTAAGAGTAAGTTTTGCGAAATCGGCAGGAACTCCGGGAGAATCCGGTACTCCGAATGTGGCCATGCCGGAGCCGGCCTTGACGAGAAGCGAATCTGAGTGCCCGTGATAGCAGCCGGAGAACTTCATAATCTTGTCCCGTCCGGTAAAGCCACGGGCGAGCCTGATAGCGCTCATTGTCGCTTCGGTCCCCGAACTGACCATGCGCACCATTTCAATTGAAGGAACTGCATCAATAACCATATTTGCAAGAATGGTTTCACGCTCTGTGGGGGCACCGAAGCTTGCGCCGCTGGTCATGGTGTCCTGAACGGCTTTAAGGATATCCGGATGGCAATGACCAACAATCATAGGTCCCCAGGAGCCGACAAAGTCGATAAAATCATTGCCGTCTTCGTCGAATATGTGAGAGCCGGATGCTTTCTTGATGAAGAGAGGGTCGGCGCCGACCGACTTGAATGCGCGTACCGGACTGTTTACCCCGCCTGGAATAGCGGCTTTTGCCTGCTGGAAAAGTACACTGGAACGTTCGTGATTCATAAATTAGCCTCGCATTGATTGAAGATAAAGTGTATATCAGGGCGAAATAATTACCATACATAAGCGCGGAGTGTCAATGGTAAAGCGTTAATTTTATTTGTAATTTAGATTGCGCAGTTACATTGATAAATTCATCATGGGTAAAAAAACTATTGACAAAGAAACTTAATTCACATATTAAATCCTGCGATTGTATACAGTATACCGTTCGCAGTAAGGAGGATTTTAATGCTTGGTGCATACCTGCCAATTCTACTTTTGGTGCTCGTAGCGATAGGTTTCGGGCTTTGCTCGTTAATTTTCTCTTCCCTGATAGGCCCGAAAAAGCCGTCAAAACTAAAGCTGCAGCCGTATGAAAGCGGATGCGAACCTGTCGGGACCGCCCGTGAGCGTTACTCGATCAAGTTTTACATGATCGCAGTTCTGTTCATCCTGTTTGATATTGAGGCCGTGTTCCTGTATCCATGGGCTATTCTCTATAAGAAGCTGGGCGCCTTCGGCCTGGTTGAGATGGGTCTTTTTATTGTCATTCTTTTTGTTGGTTATATTTATGTCTGGAAAAAAGGAGCGCTGGAATGGGAGTAGACAATCCGCTTGGCGATAACGTTATCACCACGTCACTGGATCTCTTGGTTAACTGGTCCCGGAAGTCGTCCATCTGGCCTATGACCTTCGGACTTGCATGCTGCGCTATCGAAATGATGGCGACCGGCGCCTCTCACAACGACCTGGACCGTTTCGGGATTATTTTCCGTGCGTCTCCGCGTCAGTCAGACTGCATTATTATCGCCGGCACGGTTACCAAAAAAATGCTGCCGGTAATTATGACCGTGTATGAGCAGATGCCGGAGCCGAAATGGGTTATTGCAATGGGCGCATGCGCCTGTTCGGGCGGAATTTTTGACACATACAGTGTTGTACAGGGTATTGATGAAGCATTGCCGGTTGATGTTTATATTCCCGGATGCCCGCCACGCCCCGAGGCGCTGCTGTTTGGACTGTTGAAACTCCAGGACAAAATCATGAAGGAACGAAACTCCTTCGGCAACGCCATCGGTCTCGGCGAACGCTATATTCCTGAAGCGGCCTGATTGCAAGTAAACGAATACACACAAATCCCACAAAAGGGTTGGATATCATGGCAGAAAACAATCGAGCAGTACTGAAGCTGAAAGAAAAGTTTGCCGCTTCGATCATTGATGTAGTCGAATTCAGGGGTGAGGTGACAGTAACAGTAGCGAAGAATGCTATTATTGAAATTCTTTCGTTCCTCAAAAAGTCTCTTCAGTACAACCTGCTTACCGACCTTACGGCAGTCGATTATCTGGGCAAGAAAGAAGAGCGTTTCATGATGGTATATCAGCTCTATTCTATTCCAAACAAAGATCGGTTGCGTATCAAAACACCGGTTAGCGAAGTTGACTGTACTATTCCTACGGCGATTCCTGTCTGGAAGACGGCCAACTGGCTCGAGCGCGAAGTGTTCGACCTCTTCGGTATCACGTTTGGCGGGCACCCCGACCTTCGGCGCATTCTCATGACCGATGACTGGGTTGGGCATCCGCTCCGCAAGGACTACCCGTTACAGGGACCGGACCGCGAACCCTACAAAGGTCGCTTGTCATAGTTTTTACTACTTCGTTTGTAATTCGATCATAGAAGAGGCGATACATGGCTGCTACAGAAACAATGACACTAAATATGGGTCCACAGCACCCCAGTACCCACGGGGTTCTGCGACTCGTTCTCGAGCTTGATGGCGAGGTAATCGTCAAAGTTACTCCTCACATCGGTTTTCTACACCGCGGTGTTGAGAAACTTTCTGAATACCGGACGTATCACCAGATCCTGCCGCTGACCGATCGCCTCGACTATCTGGCGCCGATGAGCAACAATCTGGGTTATATTCTTAGTGTAGAAAAGCTGATGGCGGTTGAGGTGCCTGAACGCGCTGAAACGATCAGAATAATTATGGCCGAGCTGACCCGACTTGAGTCGCATCTTGTCTGGCTTGCCTGCCATGCTCTTGATATCGGCGCCATGACGGTTTTTATCTACGCTTTCCGTGAGCGTGAAACCGTTATGGAGATTTATGAACTGATTTCCGGCGCTCGTATGACTTCAAACTTTTTCCGTGTTGGCGGACTCTCGCAGGATGTTCCGGAAGATTTTGTAAAAAAAGTCAGCGACTTCATCGATGTTATGCCGGGATATCTTGATCAGTATGAAGGCCTGCTGACAACCAACCCGATCTGGCTCAAGCGTACCGTCGGCAACGGCGTCATTTCCGCAGAAGACGCAATTGATATCGGTCTTACCGGTCCTGCCCTGCGCGGTTCGGGAGTTGATTGGGATCTGCGCCGCGACAATCCCTACTGCGGCTATGACAAATATCAGTTCAAAGTCCCGACCGGTGAAAACTGCGACACATTTGACCGCTATAAAGTCAGACTTATCGAGATGCGTGAAGCCTGCAAAATTGTGCGTCAGGCTCTTGACCGACTTAAACCGGGCCCAGTGCTTGCCGATTGTCCGCAGGTATGTTATCCGCCCAAGGAAAATGTCTACAACAGTATCGAGGGTTTGATTCATCACTTCAAGATCGCTTCCGAAGGGTTTGCCGCACCGGAAGGCGAAGTGTATCAGGGTGTGGAAGCGCCAAAAGGTGAACTCGGTTTCTATATTGTCAGCGATGGCGGCAACAAACCGGAGCGTTTGAGGATCCGTCCCCCTTCGTTTGTGAATCTTCAGGCCATCGAACAGATGAGTGTAGGCACCATGATAGCCGACTTGGTTGCCGTAATCGGTACTCTGGATATCGTTCTTGGTGAAATTGACAGGTAACTCCGCATGATTCAAAGGAGATGAGGCGCATGAGTGACGTAGCAGCGCAGCAGGCCACAGATCAACAACCGGCAATAGACCTCTCTTTAGCCGATGTGGTCATCGACAAATATATTGATATTCCTGGTAACCTGATGCCGGTGCTTCAAGGGGTTCAGGATGAGTACGGCTACATTCCGCGTATCGTCGCAGATCATATCGCCGAGCGACTGAATGTCTATCCGAGTCAGATTTACGGTGTTCTCACTTTCTATTCGCAGTTTCATCTCAAGCCACGCGGCAAATTCATTATCAGAGTTTGCGTCGGGACTGCCTGTCATGTTCAGGGCGCAACCCGAATCGTCGATACTTTTTTTGATAAACTGCACATCGGACATGCGGAGACTTCTCCGGATCTTCGCTATACCTTTGAGAAAGTTGCTTGTCTTGGTGCCTGCGGAATGGCGCCGTTGGCAATGGTTAACGACTCAACCTACGGTGCAATGACGGTACAGAAAGTCGAAGAAATCGTAGCTGATTACAACCAAAGACCGATGAAGTAGCACGTAGCTCGAAACTATCCAGCAGGGGACAAGTGAGTCATGAGCGAAAACGCAGGAATACAGATTCTTATCTGCCAGGGAACTGGTGGAATTTCGATGGGTGCCAAAGAAGTTGAGGCGGCTTTTATACAGTTGCTGGCTGCAAAAGGCGTCGATGCAACTGTCGGCAAGCGCTGCGACGTTATAAAAACCGGCTGTCGCGGTCTGTGCGCCAATGATGTTCTTGTGGATATTATAACTCCCGAACAAGGGCGTATTACCTACGACTTCGTCAAGCCTGAAGAGGTAGAAAAAATTATTGACGAACATATCGTCAATAAGGTGATTATAGAAAAGAGAAAGGCCAAGCCTTATTACAACCAGTTTGTCGACGCCCAGATGCGCGTAGTCATGACCGGTTGCGGCCAGATCGATCCAGACAGTATTGACGCCTATAAAAATGAAGACGGTTTTAAAGCTATTGAAAAATGTATTAAGAGCATGAAACCTGAAGAAGTTATCGAAGAGGTCAAGAAGTCCGGTCTGCGCGGCCGAGGCGGCGGCGGTTTCCCTACCGGAATGAAATGGTCTTTTTGCAAGGCATCCCCCGGCGATCATAAATACCTGATTTGTAATGCTGACGAGGGCGATCCAGGCGCATTTATGGACCGATCTCTGCTCGAAGGCGATCCGTACTGCATCATCGAAGGGATGATGATCGCCGCATACGCCATCGGCTGCGACTTTGGCTATGTGTATGTCCGCGCCGAGTATCCCCTGGCTGTACAGCGCCTCCAGCACGCGATAGATGTCTGTTACGAAAAAGGCTACCTTGGTAAAAATATCCAGGGATGGGGCCTCAACTTTGACATGCGCATCAAGATGGGCGCAGGCGCTTTCGTCTGCGGCGAAGAGACCGCTCTGATGGCCTCTATCGAAGGCTTCCGCGGTATGAGCCGTCCCCGCCCACCGTTCCCGGCTGTCCGCGGCCTCTGGGGAAAACCAACCAACATCAATAATGTTGAAACCTTCGGTAACGTTCGTCATATCATTAACAAGGGTGGCGACTGGTACGCCTCACTCGGTACAGAAACAACCAAGGGGACAAAAATCTTTGCGGTAACCGGTAAAGTGAAGCATACCGGACTGGTTGAAGTACCGGCAGGTATGAAGATCCGCGAGGTTATTTATGACGTCTGCGGCGGCATCGCCAACAATCGTAAATTCAAGGCCGTACAGGCCGGCGGCCCTTCCGGTGGTTGTATTCCTGCCGAAATTCTTGATACCCCCGTTGACTATGACTCCCTGATCAAAGCCGGTGCCATGATGGGATCCGGTGGTCTGGTTGTTATGGATGAAACCACCTGCATGGTCGATGTCTCCCGTTTCTTCCTCAATTTCACCAGGATGGAATCCTGCGGCAAGTGCGTTCCCTGCCGAATCGGCCTGAAGGTCATGCTTGATATTCTTGAGCGTATCACCGAGGGTCATGGCAAGCCGACTGACATTGAGACACTTCAGGATCTCGGCATCGCCATTAAAAAGGCATCGCTTTGTGGACTTGGGCAGACAGCGCCAAACCCGATTCTTTCTACGATTAACTATTTCCGCCACGAATACGAAGCACATATCAACGAGAAGCGCTGCCCTTCAAACTGTTGCAAGCCGCTGCTTCTCTGGCAGGTTGTTGAGGATAAATGTGTCAAGTGCGGCGCCTGTAAGAAGGTCTGCCCGGTCGATGCGATTGTCTGGGAAAAAGGTCAGTTAGCCTATCTGGACAAGGAAAAATGCACGAAGTGCACTTCCTGCTACGACGCCTGCCGCTTTATGGCTCTTGAATAATATACTTCACGTACACACAGTCAAACTCACTGAACAGAGGTTGAGATGGTAAATCTTACAATAGATGACAAGCAGGTTACTGCACCCAAAAGTGCGACGATTTATGAAGCGGCCAAGATGAACGGGATCAAGATTCCGATCCTGTGTCATGATAAAAAGTTGAAGCCGTTCGGCGCGTGTCGCATGTGTCTGGTTGAAGTTGAGCAGATGAAAGGGCGTCAGATCCCTGCGTGTACGACACCGGCAACCGAGGGGATGATCATTCGTACCTCGACGCCGGATATCGTTAAAGCCCGTAAGATGGTTCTTGAACTGTTACTGCTCAACCACCCGCTCGATTGCCCGGTCTGTGATAAGTCCGGAGACTGTGATCTGCAAAATCTTACCTATGAATATCAGGTTAACAGCAACCGCTTTACCGATGAAAAATTCAACCATGAAATCGATTACAACAATCCACTTATAGAACGCGACATGAACCGTTGTGTCTTATGCGGAAAATGTGCCCGTATTTGTGACGAGATCGTCAGCTATGGTGCGTTAACGTTTATCGATCGCGGTATTGAAACAAAAATAGGCTGTGAATTTGATGACGGACTTAACTGTGAATTCTGCGGTTCATGTATAGCAGTCTGCCCGGTCGGTTCGTTACTTGCCCGCCCGTTCAAGCACAAAGCCCGTTTCTGGGCGATGACCAAGCATCCTACGGTCTGCGGCTACTGTGGTACCGGCTGTAATCTTACTCTCGGCGTTAAAGACAACAAAGTCCTGACGACGATTTATGATGAGGATCAGGGCTTCCATAAAGGTCAGTTATGTGTCCGTGGTCGCTTTGGGTATCAGTTTATCAACAGTACAGAACGACTGACTACGCCGCTGATAAAAAAGAATGGCAGGCTGATTGAAGCCACTTGGGACGAAGCTCTTGAACTTGTTGCAGCCCGTCTTTCGGGTGGTGCTGCCGTCGCTGCGTTGGCAACACCTCGCTTGACCAATGAAGAATTGACTCTCTTTAAAAAACTGCTTGTAGAGAATGTGGGAACCAATAACTTTGACCACGCCGCAGGGTATGCGCACACTGCCATTACTGAGGGCTTTGCCAGAAGTTTTGGGGCTAAAGCTTCGTCTGCGTCAATTCTTGATATCCAGAAAAGTGACATGTTGCTTGTTATTAAAACCGATGCCTACGAGACACATCCGGTAGTTGGTTTTGAAATCAACATGGGCGTAAAAAATAAAGGTATCAAGCTCACTATTCTTTCCGACAAGCGCGGTAAGCTGTCAAAACTCCCCGATGCTACGACTCTTGTACATCGGCCCGGAAGTGAAGTGGCAATTCTTAACGCGATTGCAAAGACTCTGATCGATGACAATCTGGTTGCCGGATCTGCAGCGACGATTGCTGGGTACGCAGAGTTGGAAAAAGCTCTGGCCGCGTTCACTGCTGATGTGGTTGCTGCGCAGTGCGGAATTTCTGCCGCCGATATCAAAAAACTGGCCTCTGAATACGCGGCTGCCGAGAAGGCTTTGATTGTTTTCCCGGTAGGTCAGGCGTATAGCGGGCATACTGCCGAGCTGGCAACTGCTCTGGCAAATCTCGCGATTCTGACCGGAAAGTATGATAAAGAAGGGTGCGGTGTTCTCTGCCTCTCTGAGAAAAACAACAGCCAGGGCGCTATAGACATGGGCTTTTTCGCTCAGGATGGTGGTCTGAATGGCGTGGAGATCCTTGACGCGTGTGCCAAAGGAACCGTTAAGTCGCTCTTTATTGCAGGCGAGAATCCGCTGACTTCATACCCGAACCATACGAAAGTAAAGGCAGCTCTCGAAGCGGTTGAGTTCCTGGTCGTATCAGAACTGTTCCTTACCGAAACAGCTGCCATGGCAGATGTCGTGCTGCCGGTCTGTTCCTTCGCCGAAAAAGACGGCACTTTTACGAGCACAGATCGTCGTGTCCAGTACTTCAAGTCGGCAATCCGCAAAAACGTTCAGATCAAATCCGATTATGAAATTTTCTCGAATCTGGTTACCCGGCTGGGGGGAACGGTTGCACCGACGCCGGCACTCCTCTTTACTGAAATAGCCGCTAACACACCAGGTTACCAGGGACTTAGCCACGTTTCTCTTCGAAAAGAGGGTGCTTTCGCTGCTGTTGCTACAACTCCGAAATTCGTTATCCCGCAGGCAGATGCACCGTTCACAGTAGAAGTGGGCAAGCTTGCTCTTGTTACCGGCAGCGCCCTGTACCACAACGGCACATTGTCACAGTACGGCGAAGGGCCAATGCATGTCTGCCCGGAAAACTATATTGAACTGTCCCGGACAGACGCTTCTCTCTACAAAATTTCTGAAGGTGATGTGGTAACCGTTTCTTCAGCATCCGGAAGTTTGCAGCTCAAGGCCAAAGTTACACCACGTATGCCGGCAGGCGTCGTGTTTTCACCGTATCATTTCACTGCTGCCCCGATTAATACAATCTGGAACGGATCACCGGTAACATCAGTAACAGTTTCAAAGTAGTACCGTTACATCCAGTAACCAGACGAATACAAATTTCATACAGGTATAGAAAGAGGGACAGATGGGAATCGAGATATTAGGACTGCCGCTGATGTATTACATCGCCATGGTTGCCAAGGTCCTGGTGGCTTTTGTCTTTGTGTTGCTGACCGTTGCCTACGCCACGTATGCCGAGCGTAAGATTATTGGGCATATGCAAGTTCGTCTGGGGCCGATGCGCACCGGATGGCATGGACTGTTACAGCCGATTGCCGACGGGGTAAAGCTCTTCTTCAAGGAAGAGATTGTCCCTTCGCAAGCCAGCACCTTTGCTTTTCTGGTCGCACCGCTGATTGCCCTGATACCGGCGTTCATTACTTTTGCCGTTATCCCGTTCGGCGGCGTCATTGAGGTGGCCGGTTATAAGATCCCGCTGCAGATAGCAGCCTATTATGACACAGCCGCCGGTCAGGTTTTCGACGTGAATGTCGGTGTGCTCTATATCCTGGCCATGTCATCACTCGGTGTTTACGGAATCGTGCTTGCGGGCTGGGCATCAAACAGCAAGTATTCACTTATGGGCGGGCTTCGTGCCTCAGCTCAGATGATTTCGTATGAGCTTGCTGCCGGATTGTCAATCATCGCCGTGTTCATGCTTTCGGGTACGCTGTCTCTTACCAAGATTGTCGAGCTTCAGTCAGGTTTCGGCGGTTTTGAGTGGTATCTATTTAAGCAACCTCTGGCCGCATTCATGTTTTTTATCTGCTCACTCGCCGAAATAAACCGAACCCCGTTTGACCTTCCTGAGGCAGAGACGGAACTGGTTTCCGGTTTTTGTACGGAATATTCATCGATGAAATACGCCATGTTCTTCATGGCAGAGTATGCAAACATGGTAACCGTCTGTGCGCTCACCGTCACTCTGTTTCTTGGTGGCTGGAATGGCCCGATGGCTGTTGCCATACCTCTCCTGGGACCGGTCTATTTTGTAGCTAAAGTATATTTCCTGATGTTCGTCTGTATGTGGATCCGCGCGACATTGCCCCGCTATCGATATGATCAGTTAATGCATCTGGGTTGGAAAGTGTTTATTCCGGTAGCACTCGTAAACATTATAGTGACAGGGATTATTGGCTATTTAATTTAACTGCCGCAGAACGCGTAACGTTATTTCTGAAGCGAGGATGGAAATATGAATCCGATTACACCGATTATAAACGGCATGAAAATAACATTGAAACATATGTTCATGAAGCCGGTAACTTTGCAGTACCCGACTGAACGTCCCAAAGTTGCAAAACGTTTTCGCGGTCTGCACGCACTGAATGTTTCGCACGATAAGGCCAAGTGTGTCGCGTGCTACCTTTGTCCGACAGTCTGTCCGGCAAAATGTATCACGGTTGAGGCGGCTGAGGATGCCAACCACGATAAGTATGCGTCAGTATATGAAATCGACATGTTGCGCTGCATTTTTTGCGGATATTGTGTCGAAGCGTGCCCGGTTGACGCTGTCAAGATGACTGAAGAGTTCGAACTGGCTAATTATAATCGTAAAGACTTCATCTACTCCAAAGAACGTCTCTTAGTAAAGTAATAAGGAGCAGTGCATGGAAACCCTCTTCTTTCTCATAATATCGTTAGTGGCTCTTATAGCGGCAATCCTTGTTGTTACCTGTAAGAACCCGATTAATAGCGCGCTGGCACTTATAATGACCTTCTTTTGCCTCGCAACCTATTACGTCATGCTTGATGCACCTTTTATGGCTGCCGTTCAGGTAATGGTATATGCCGGCGCAATTATGGTTCTGATGGTGTTCACTATCATGCTGCTGAATATACGGGTTGATGCGACAAAGAAGCATTCACACAAACTTATAGTCGCTTCAATCATCGGTTTTTTTACGGTTATAAACCTGATTGTTGTTATCGTTAAAAGTCGCGCAGCGCTTCCGACCGGTCCTTTTAGCGGCGACATGATCAAAAAAATCGGGCACACCGAACTGGTTGGTCGTGAGATATTCACTAACTTTCTGCTGCCATTCGAAGTCACCTCGATACTGCTGTTAGTTGCGATCATTGGCGCGGTCATACTGGCCAAGAAAAAAATATAAGAGGGCTCTATTTCATGGAAAACCTGAACAGCTATCTCATCGTAAGCGCCTTGCTCTTCACCATAGGCACCATCGGCGTCCTGACCCGCAAGAATGTAATTGTTATGTTTATGTGCATCGAGCTGATGCTTAATGCCGTAAACCTTACATTTGTCGCCTTCTCCAGGCATCTCGGCAATCTGGATGGACAGGTATTCGTCTTTTTCATTATGACTGTTGCGGCTGCAGAAGCTGCTGTAGGTCTGGCCCTTATCATTGCGTTTTTCAATAATAAAGAGTCGATTGATGTTGACGACATTAATCTGATGAAGTGGTAACAGTGCACTCCACCCTTACACCAATGATTACTGATTGCATAAAAGGAGTCTTACATGTTTGACAAGGTCTGGCTAATCCCGCTCTTCCCGCTCATAGGGTTCCTGATCAACGGGCTCTTCGGGAAAAAGATCAAGAATGAAGCTGTTATCGGCGGTATCGGAACGCTGATGATCTTCCTCTCATTTCTTGTGTCGTGCGGAATACTCATGCAGATGATCGGCCTCCCTCCGGAGCAGAGAGTATTTGAAAAAGTCCTTTTCCCCTGGATCCATTCCGGCAGTTTCAAAGCCGACATGGCCTTCCTGGTCGATCCGCTTTCAGCCATTATGATCATGGTTGTCACCGGTGTCGGATCGCTGATTCACCTCTATTCGATCGGCTATATGCACGGTGAAGAGGGCTTCTACCGTTTCTTTGCCTATCTCAATCTCTTCTGCATGTCCATGCTTCTGCTGGTTCTTGGCAGCAATATGCTGGTTATGTTCATCGGTTGGGAAGGGGTCGGTCTTTGCTCATACCTGCTGATCGGTTATTACTTCCATAAAAAATCCGCCGGTGATGCCGCCAAGAAGGCGTTTGTCATGAACCGCGTTGGTGACTTCGGCTTTTTGATCGGGCTGTTTACCTTGTACTGGTGGTTTGGCAGTAACCACAACATCTGGACTGTTAATTTCATGGAAATCAAGGCCGCATCGCACCTGCTTCCCTATGGTGGTGTTGTCACCTTTGCATCGCTATGCTTCTTCGTCGGCGCTACCGGCAAGTCCGCCCAGCTCCCGCTCTTTACCTGGCTGCCGGATGCTATGGAAGGTCCGACACCTGTCTCCGCCCTCATCCATGCCGCCACAATGGTAACGGCCGGTGTCTACATGATCGGCAGAATGAGTTTCGTCTTTGTAAAGTCCCCTGAAACCATGATGGTTATTGCCGTCGTCGGCGCGGCAACGGCCATATTTGCAGCAACAATCGGTACTGCCCAGAACGACATCAAACGCGTCCTGGCCTATTCAACGGTATCACAGCTCGGTTTCATGTTCCTGGCGATGGGCGTTGGTGCCTTCAGTGCAGGTATCTTTCACCTGATGACCCATGCATTCTTCAAAGCCTGCCTGTTTCTTGGTTCCGGTTCAGTCATACACGCAATGCATCATGCGCTCCATAAAGTTCACTCTAACGATGATGCCCAGGATATGCGCAACATGGGTGGTCTTCGCCATGCGATGCCGATTACCTTCCTGACGTTTCTGGTATCAACCATAGCGATTTCCGGCATCCCCGGCTTCTCCGGATTCTTTTCCAAGGATGAGATCCTCTGGATGGCTTTTGCAAACCCCTACCACGGAAATCTCAATATCGTTTTGTGGGGCATTGGTGCAATTGCCGCCTGCTTCACAGCATTCTATATGTTCCGTCTTGTCTTCATGACCTTCTTCGGCGAGTGCCGTATCAACCCGAAAGCCAAAGGGTATCTACACGAGTCGCCATTAGTTATTACAATCCCTTTGATGGTTCTTGGTGCACTTGCCGCAGTCGGCGGTTACCTCGGGATGCCGAAGATTTTAGGGATGCTGCCCAACTACTTTGAGCACTGGTTAGAGCCGGTTTTTGAGCTTGCAAATGAGTACGGCAGCACATATGCCCACCATGGCGCTCATCCAAGTCATGCCATAGAATGGGGACTTATGGGCCTCTCTGTTGTGATCGCTCTGGTCGGTATTGCTATCGCGTTTACCATGTACGTCAAGAATACCGAACTGCCGGGTAAATTTGTCGCCACTTTCCCGACACTGCATCGTGCCGTTTTCAATAAATGGTATGTTGATGAAATCTATGACTATGTATTTGTGAATCCATGCAAGATGGCCGGCCAGTTCCTCTGGAAGGGATTTGACGTGCTTGTTATCGACGGTGTTGTCAACGGGGTTGCCAACGTTGTTATGGGGTTCAGCGGGATCTTCCGCTACATGCAGTCCGGTTACATCTATAATTATGCATTTTCAATGGCTCTTGGTGTTGTTGTTATGCTTGGCTACTTCATTTTCAAATAACTACTTCATTAGCACTTTGTATAAAGGAGCACGAATTCATGAGTAACGTACTGAGCCTGACGACATTCCTGCCGATTTTGGGTGTCCTGCTGCTGCTGTTTATCCCGAAAGACAGCAAGGGCGTACTTCGGAATGTCACCCTCGCGGTTACAGTTGTCACTTTCCTAGTGTCGCTGATCATGCTGACCGGTTTTCAGACTAATGCTGAGTTCCAGTTTGTTGAAAATGTACCCTGGATTGCCGCCGGTCCATTCATGATGCGCTATAACATCGGAATCGACGGCATAAGTCTGTGGCTTGTTATTCTGACTACGTTCATTATGCCGATTGCCGTACTGTCGACATTCACGGCTGTAGAAGAGAAGGTCAAGGAATACATGGTCTGTCTGCTGCTGCTTGAAACCGGTATGCTGGGCGCCTTCATCTCGCTCGACCTGTTCCTGTTTTATATCTTCTGGGAAGTCATGTTGATCCCGATGTATTTCATGATCGGTATCTGGGGCGGTAAAAATAAAATCTATGCGGCAGTAAAGTTCTTTATTTACACAATGGTCGGTTCGCTGCTCATGCTGGTAGCGCTTATATTCCTCTATTTCAAAGGAATGGAAGCCGGTATTCACGATTTTGGTCTGCTTCAGTTTTATAATCTCAAGCTGGATATGGCTACACAGATCTGGTTGTTCCTGGCTTTCGCCTTTGCATTTGCGATCAAGGTGCCGATGTTCCCACTTCATACCTGGTTACCTGATGCACATACCGAAGCACCGACTGCTGGTTCTGTAATATTGGCTGCTGTGCTCCTGAAAATGGGTACCTACGGTTATGTACGGTTCGCAATCCCGTTGTTCCCTGAGGCTGCTCATAAGTTTGCGCCACTTATTGCGACACTTGCTGTTATCGGCATCATCTATGCCGCTCTTGTCGCGATGGTACAGGAAGATGTTAAAAAGCTTGTTGCCTACTCGTCAGTTGCCCATCTCGGCTTTGTCATGCTCGGCGTATTCGCTTTCAATCAAGAGGGTATAACCGGCGGCATGCTGCAGATGATTAACCATGGTATTTCAACCGGGGCACTGTTCCTTATCGTCGGCTTTATTTACGAACGCCGACATACTCGCCTGATTACCGATTTTGGCGGTTTGTCTAAGCAGATGCCGATATTCGCCACAATATTCATGATTGTTACGTTTTCTTCAGTCGGTCTGCCTGGTACCAACGGTTTCGTCGGAGAGTTCCTGATTCTGCTTGGCGCTTTTGAAAGTGAACTGCGGTGGTTCACCATAGTAGCTACGAGTGGGGTCATCCTCTCAGCGGTCTACATGTTGTGGGTGTTCCAGCGTGTCATGTTTGGTGAGCTTGATAACCCAAAGAACCAGAAACTCCTTGACCTGAATGGTCGCGAAATTACGATCATGGTTCCTCTGATAGCAATGATATTTTTCATGGGTCTGTATCCCAAGCCTTTCATTGATAAAATGGATCCTGCCATCAAAAAACTGGTTGCTCAGGCCCGTATTGCTCCGCTTCCTGCCCGGATGATGCCTGCATCAAACCAGATGCAGATGCCAGCGGGACATCAGGGTGCCGATCAGACGCCCGACGCACAGCAGGGCCAGATGCCTGCCGGTCACGAAGGTGGCGGTGAAAAGCCTGCTGCTCCGCACGGTGGCGGTGAAATGCCCGCCGGACATTCTGGTGTGGATAAGAGCGCTGTACTACAAACATCACCTGCAGTTAACCCGCACGATGCTAAGTAAACAAATAACGAGTCAATCCGACCGGAGGATATTTTAGATGGACATGATTTTAATTCCAGCCGTCAACATGACGCCGATTCTACCGGAGATATTTCTCTCCGTGCTGGCCATGGCTCTTCTGCTGATCAATGTTTTTATTCCCGGCGGACAGAAGTCATACCTCGCATACGTCAGTTTCATCGGTGTCATTGTGACGGCGGTACTGGTTGGCGCGGGGTGGGGAAGTCACATTGAGAGCTTTAGCGGTTCAGTGGTTCTCGATAACTTTGCGACATTCTTCAAGATGACATTTTTGGTGGCCGCCGGATTGACGGTACTGATATCTGACAGCTATATGGAGAGAGAAGGGTGTAATCATGGCGAATTATATCCGCTGATCCTCTTCACGGTTGTCGGTATGATGCTGATGGCGTCAGGCACCGATCTCATGACGATCTTCCTTGGCCTCGAAGTGATGTCGATATCGCTGTATGTCCTCGCCGGATTTAACAGGGCGAATAAAAAGTCCAATGAAGCGGGCCTTAAATATTTCCTGCTCGGTTCTTTCTCAACCGGTTTCATGCTCTACGGTATGGCATTGATCTACGGTGCCACCGGTACCACTCGCCTCTATAAGATTGCTGCTATTGTCGGTCAAATGACTCTCCCTTCGGCGAATATCCTTCTCGTAGCGGGTTTGCTGCTGATGATGACCGGTTTTGCCTTTAAAATCGCTGCGGCACCGTTCCATATGTGGACACCTGATGTCTATGAAGGCGCCCCGACACCAATGACCGCTTTTATGTCAGCTGGTCCCAAGGCTGCCGGTTTTGCTGCACTGCTGCGTATATTCCTGGTTGCCCTCCCGACACTTCAGGCTGAATGGAGCCAGGTCCTCTGGGTTATGGCAGTATTGACAATGACGGTTGGTAATATTACCGCACTGCGTCAGGATAACATCAAGCGAGTTCTTGCCTATTCTTCTATCGCTCATGCCGGATATGCTCTGGTCGGTTTTACCGCCGGAAATGGAACCGGTACGGCGGGTATTTTGTTCTATATGCTCTCGTACGCATTTATGAACATCGGCGCCTTTGCCATTGTTATCCTTGTTTCTAAAAAGGGTGAAACCAATGGCAACGTTTCCGACTTTGCTGGCCTTGGCTTCAAACGTCCGCTGCTTGCTCTTGTTATGACATTATTCCTCTTCTCACTTGCCGGTGTTCCTCCGGCAGCAGGTTTTATCGGCAAGTTTTATCTCTTCTCCGGCGCAATCCAGAAAGGGTATATCTGGTTAGCGGTTATTGGTGTTCTTAACAGCGCCGCATCGGTCTATTACTACCTCCGTATCATGGTGTACATGTATTTCAAAGAATCTACCGAAGATTTTGCGTGGATCAAGGTTACCGCACCGGTCGCTCTTGCGCTGATTATCGCCGCAGCCGGCACGTTGATACCGGGTATTGTCCCTTCAATTATTCTCGAGTATGCCCAGATGGCAGTCAAGCTTATGTAGTTTGTCTGCTAATAAATGGTAATAATGAGGGCGGTCTCCATACGGGATCGCCCTTTTGTTTAAAGTAATAATGATCCGAATTGAAGAGAGTTAGAATGAAATTTGTAGAGGTTGAAAGCACATTTTGTGGTAAGAGTGTGATTGGCGGTAGTTGAAGTTTAATAGAGCCGGCCGAACGGAGCTTATATCGCATTTGATCTTGCCACTGGAGATAAACCGAATAATGAAGGTGATGAGCTGAATCAAGATGGTGATGAAGAGATTGATGAAGATTGTGATGAAGACAAATAAGAGTTGTGAAAGCGGGTAACAAAATATCCACTGTAATCAGTGGATAAAAGCAAAGCGGTCAGGAGGAAGAAAAACAGATGGCTGAAAAAATAAAAAAAACAATCCCGACCAGTCAGCAAATTCTTGCAGTATTAAGTGACAATGATGAATTACTCAGGAACAGGAGTGTTCGTCGTATCGGTCTTTTTGGCTCATTTGCAAGAAATCAGGGACGGGCTGGGAGTGACCTGGATTTCCTGGTGGAATTTGAACAACCAACATTCGATAACTACATGAACCTGGTTTTTTCATTAGAGAAACTATTTGGCCGCCATGTAGATCTGGTAACATCTGACGGTTTGAGCATCCATGTGCGACCGTATATTGAGAAAGAGGTGCTCTGGCATGAAGCCTGATGTGGTGTTCCTCAAACATATTCTCGATGAAATTGATTTTGTGCTTGCTGCAACTTCAGGGAAAACAGTGACGGATCTCCTTGAGGATGGCATGTTGCAGCGTGCCTGCGCTCGAAGTATTGAAATTATTGGAGAGGCGACAAAGAATGTTTCTTTTGCTCTCCGAAAATCTCATCCTCATATCCAGTGGAAGCAGTTTGCAGCAATGCGAGATAAGCTGATTCATCAATACTTCGGGGTTAATTGGCTGATCGTATGGGATGTTATCGAAAATCATCTGCCAACTTTGCGAACAGAAATGGGGTTACTCGTTAAAACTATTGAGACAACTAACGGCCAGATAGAGCGGGACATGGTCAAACTATGAACCGGGAAACGATCATTCTGGAAGTGGAACGGGCATACTTATGACGCAGAATGAAGTCTGGACGACCCTGAAAGTCCTTACCTGGACAAAAGAGTTTCTCCTCTCCAAAGGGATCGTCAATGCACGCCTTGAAGCTGAATGGCTGCTCTGCGCCGTTACCGGCCTGGATCGTGTCGGTTTGTATCTGCAGTACGATAAGCCGTTGAATGAGAGTGAACTGGCTGAATACAAATCTAAAGTTGCCCGGAGAGCCAAAAGGGAACCACTCCAGCATATACTGGGAAGTCAGGAATTCTACGGGCTCGAATATGAAGTAACAGCAGATGTGCTGGTGCCGCGCCATGACACAGAGGTATTGGTTTCAGAGGCTTTCGCCCGGCATCCGGACGCTGCGACTATTCTGGATATCGGTACCGGGAGCGGATGTATTGCGATTTCTCTGCAGAAGCTGTTTACAAAAGCGCTTATAACCGCTACTGATATCTCTGCGGCTGCACTTGTTGTCGCCCGGCGCAACGCCGAAAAGCATGGAGCTTCTATTGAGTTTCTGGTTGGATCACTATTCGCTCCGGTCGCCGGTCGCAGTTTTGACCTGATCGTATCAAATCCGCCGTATATTCCTTCGGCAGAGATTGAAACACTTGATCGGGAAGTACGTGATTATGATCCTCGTTCCGCACTGGACGGCGGTAAAGATGGTCTTGACATATACCGAGAACTTATCCCGGTTGCAGTTACTTATTTACATTCTGGTGGATGGCTGCTGGTGGAGATTGGAGCAGGACAGGCAGAAGATGTTGCGCAACTGTTTCGTACTGCCGGTTGCTTCAGTGAACCGTGCGTTTCACGTGATCCAGCAGGTATAGATCGTGTCGTAGGAGCATACTTAAAGGAGAAACCATGAACAGAGAAAAAGCTAAAACTATATTGGCCGAAGCCGATTTGCTTGTAACCAATAGCGAGGTTGAGGCTGCTATTGCCCGGATGGCAAAGGAAATAACCGGTCAGCTACAAGACTCCGACCCGATTTTGCTCTGTGTTATGAACGGTGGGCTTATTTTTACCGGTCAGCTGCTGACCAAGCTTGTTTTTCCGCTGGAGGTTGATTACGTCCACGCCACCCGTTACGGCCATGAAACGAACGGTACCAACCTGCACTGGACAGTTAAACCGCAGCTTGATATGAAAGGAAGAACGGTACTTTTGCTGGATGATATTCTCGACGAAGGGGTCACACTGGCGGCTATCGCCGCTTACTGCCGCCAGCAGGGGGCTGCTGAAATATTTATGGCGGTACTGATTGAAAAACTGCACCTGCGCAAAGTAACGCCCGGTATGCGGGCCGATTTTTACGGTATTGAAGTCGGTGACCGCTTTCTCTTCGGGTATGGTCTGGATTACAAGGGCTATTGGCGGAATGCTCCGGGGATTTACGCGGTTAAAGGATTGTAGCGGATGCAGGCATTCTTTGAATTCAAGCGGCACAAGACAAGTTACCGTCAAGAGACCCTGGCGGGTGTGACAACGTTTTTAACGATGGCGTACATTATTATTGTCAACCCGGCAGTACTTGAGAACGCCGGAATTCCCCGCGGCCCGTCAGTTACGGCCACCATTCTTGCCGCTGTCATAGGTACAACCATTATGGCGCTCTGGGCGCGGCGTCCTTTTGCCATCGCCCCATACATGAGCGAGAACGCCTTTATCGCTTTCGTGGTCGTCAAGGTAATGGGGTACACCTGGCAGGTGGCACTCGGTGCGGTGTTCATTGCTGGGGCACTGTTCACGTTGTTGACCGTATTCAAAATACGCAGCTGGCTTGCCGAGTCAATCCCGATGTCTCTCAAGGCCAGTTTTGCCGTGGGCATAGGATTGTTTCTGACTTTTATCGGCCTGAATGAAATCGGACTCGTTGTCCTGGGGGTGCCGGGAGCGCCGGTCCGCCTGGGGAATCTTGCTCAGCCTTCCCTTCTGCTGGCCGTTGCCGGATTCATGCTGGTGGTTGTTTTGATGGCACGCAGGGTCCATGGTGCCTTAGTGATCGGTATTATCGCCACAACAACCGGCTCTATTCTGCTTGGCATCACTCCCTTGCCGACTAACATTGTCAGCATGCCGCCATCTCTTGAGCCGATCATGTTCAAGCTGGATATCGCCGGGGCATTGACCCCGCAGTTTTTCCCGGTAGTAATGGTAATTTTCATCATGGCTTTTCTGGATACGATTGGAACATTGATTGGTCTTTCAATGCGGGCCGACCTGCTGGATGAACATGGCAACCTGCCGGAGATAGAGCGCCCCATGCTTGCGGATGCCCTCGCCACAATGGCTGCGCCGCTTCTCGGAACCAGCACTACCGGCGCGTATATTGAATCTGCTGCCGGAATAGAGGAAGGGGGCAGGACCGGTTTTTCTGCTCTTGTAGTAGCGGCTCTGTTTGCTCTGTCGCTGTTTTTTGCTCCGCTTTTTACGATCGTACCACCTCACGCCTATGGCATCGCCCTTGTAGTCATCGGCTCTTTTATGATCAAACCGGTCACCCAGATTGATTTTGACGATCTGACGGAACTGATTCCGGCGTTCCTCACTATTGTTCTGATGATATTTACCTACAATATCGGCGTCGGTATGACGTCGGGAATGATAACCTACGTGCTGCTCAAGGTGTGCACCGGAAGAGTGCGTGAAGTCAAGGCAGGGATGTGGGTGCTGGCACTGCTTTCAGTTTCCCTGTTTGTTTTTATGCCGAAGATGTAGGGTTCGACGTGCCAATTATCAGGTCGGTTT
>CAJAFV010000067.1 GCA_903939115.1 uncultured Geobacteraceae bacterium | reverse complement strand
CTTGGGTAGTTGCGGCAATAAATGAGTTAAGCGCCTTCTCTGCCTGTACCTTGGTCAGTTCTGCACCTTCTGCTATTTTTGCTACCAGTTCCGATTTGTTCATAAACCCTCCTTTAATGATATTTTTCACGTATATATACGTTAAAACTGCGAAAGTCTACTGTTCATATGCTGCTTCAAATGCAGCTTCAAATACTGCTCGATGCTACCCGCCACAGGTACCAACTGGCCATGGTACGATATGGACGCCACCTTTCACCATAGGATAGTATTTCTTTCGGCTTAGGCATCTCAGCTAAACCGTACGCCCGCATAAAACCTTTCAGAACACCAAAGTCATCAGCGGGTAGCACATCCATCCGTCCCAGCTTGAAAATCAGGAGCATTTCAACAGTCCACTGGCCTATGCCGCGCACCTGAGTAATTCTCGTCACAATAGTGTCGTCATCCATCGTCTGAATTTCATCTGAAGACGGAACCGTACCAGTCTTGACTTTTTCGCTCAGGTCTCGAAGAGCCAACAATTTGCTTCTTGAAAAGCCTGAAGACCGAATCTGCTCTTCCGTAATCATTGCAACATCATCAGGTTCAGGAAAGGCTTTTCCAGGCACCAGTGCAATGAATCGTCCCAGGATTGCCTCTGCCGCCGCTCCATGCAGTTGTTGTGATGCTATAACTCGTGTGAGAGCTTCAAAGGGGCTTTGATCAAAATTAGGAGTTAAAGCAAAGGGAGTAGACTTGATGAGGTTCTTCATGACGGGGTCTACCTTGGAGAGAAATTTCTGTGCTTTCTCAATCATCTTGTCGCGTGGACTCATCATCGCTGCAGTTCCTTTGGCAGTCCTTCCAGCCACCCCAGTTTTATCACTCCCCACAGACCGATCATGACAGCCTCTGCCGCATCGTGCCTCAGTGAGGTTGGGCGTGGAGCTTCAGACCATTCTATGATGCGGCGGGCGATTTCTCCTGCGTGTTTCTTTGACTCGACTCCGGTACGTTGTTCCCGAGAATAGAGAAACATCTGTCGCCACTTTTCAGCGTCAATCCGGAAACAAGAAAGCATCCGCCTCTCTGCTTCTTTCTCCCACACCGTCGCCAGATTGCCACCTCCTTCGATGACAATTGCAATCAAATCAGGAATGGCATCCAGTATTCCTGGCACTCCGCGTCTGAGGCGTTCTGTGGTGCCGAAGTTATGTGATCGGTACCAGCAGAGTCTACCATTGTCACTATAGAGTGCCAGACCGGCTTTCAGCCCGAGGTCAACAGCTAGTAATGATGCCATGTGATTGATGCGCCAGTTGGGCCACCAGCCCGGATACCTGTCGCATTTCGTCCCCCTCATCTGGATTTACATTCCCACTCATCTAAAAAACATGAGTCTTCTATTGAATCTATCGCCGCCATATAAGTCCTTCCACTTCTCTTGGGGTGTTCTGCCGTCACCAAACTGAACAATCACACCGTCCTCTCTTTGGTAGGAGCAATACCATCCTCGTTTATCTGCTCCGTCAAAAGTCGGATAGTCATAGGGATAATCTAAAGCATTGTAAGGCGCTGAATAAGTTGCGTCATCTTTTTGTGGTGGTTTACATCGATCATCCCCTGTATACCAGTTAGCGGAATCAGATACGAGAACAACTATCATTAGTAAATGAAGTAATATCATTGTTGCTCGGGTCTCCATTCCAGAAGAAACATATCTGGTTAATTATGAATATTGCGGGATCAATCGATTTTCGGGGGGAATTTAAGCTTGGAAGATAAGCAGGCAAGAGAGCAAGATAGCATCTCGAAGATGATTGCCATCTACTGCAATAAGCATCACAACCCAGGTCAAAGTTTATGTGACGATTGCATAAATATTTCAGAATACGCTGCCAAATGTATTTCACTCTGTCCGTATGGCGCCGATAAGCCGGCATGCGGCAAATGTCCTTCAAACTGTTTCAGGGGGGACATGTACGGGAAAATGGTCAAAATAATGCGTTTTGCCGGACCCAGAATGCTCTACAAACATCCAATTTTAACAGCAAGACATATCCTTGATGCATTCAAGAAGCCTCCTGCAAAAAGTTGACTGTCTTATGTATCGCTCCGTACTCGACCTCACGCCTTGATGTTGAGCAGTTGCTTGGTCATTTCGTCAGTTGCCTTGAGGACATTAAGGTTTGCCTTGAAACCCTGAGTATTGGAAATGAGATTAACGGCCTCGCGGGAAATATCGACTGAATCTCCAGTGCTCGACGCCGATGCAGTCACTCCCCCACTTCTATTCTCCTGAAACGTGGCTCTCGATGCCTTGAATCCTTCAGTGTTCAGGTTGGCCACGTTATTCGCAGCTATCTGCTGACTTGTACTAAAAGCCTGTAAAGCACTGCTTGCTATATTGCTGATTCCGCTCATGTTATATCCTCCCCCACTTCTTATATCGGAACCGTTGTATTTTACTTTAAAATATTCACGCACAGAATTCGCCATATAAATTGACCGTAAAATATTTTGCCTTGATCTCGCGTGATTAACAACACCATAATACGCGCATGTCCCCAAAGAGTAATTCCCCCATAGATGTGACCCTCAACAAGACCTCCGGTACATGGGAGGTGCCAGAAAGCCCCAAGAGACAACTCCGACCTTGGCAGCGACTCTGGCTGGTGACAGGCATTGTCTATCTGCTGTTGCTGATAGGGGGTTACTACATGCTCATACCGAATCAAGAACGTATCGAACGGCGGATGATATATTCTGTTACTGAAGAGGTTAAGCGGTACGACGGGATGGCATTTGCGGGTGAGTCGCCACGGAGGATCTTTGAGATAGCCAGTTCCCAGGGATATACCACTTGGATAGCTGCGGTCCGCTCAAAGTACCAGATTGGGTCAGAGGGTAATGCGGGCTTTAGCAGAGTAGATAGAGAATATCGTGACGCTATTTCCGGACTTCAGACAAAACGAAGCCTTGGCGTAATGATCTGTTTTGTCACCTGGTTGATACCCATGTCAGCATTTTACGCCATTGGTGCCGGGGTTGATTGGATTAAAAGAGGTACCCGTGACATCCAAGTGTAACGAGATCAGGCATGACTCTGTTGAGTGGGCAGGTGTCTCCATTGACTATAACTGGTGCCATTCACGGCGCAGGACTCTCGGCATAACTGTTCGTGCCGACAAGTTGGTCTCGGTACGGGTGCCGCTGCGGACGGCGATCAAAGAAATCAGGAAATTTGTAACGAGTCGGGCTGAATGGGTACTGAACGTTTGGAAAAAGTTTGACCAACGACTTCCCCGGCATCAGCAGTATTACAGTCATGGTGCCGAATTCATGTATCTGGGGGAGACGATTCGGCTTGAGTTTTCAAAGGGAACCGCACGAACTCTTCAATTACACAACGGACTCCTGCTGCTGACGACACCTTATATACCGTCGGAAGATACTGTCCGCAGAATGATTACTCATTGGTATCGGAAACAGGCTGAAGATATCGTAAAGCAGCGCTCAATTGAATGCCATCGCCTGATGCAAGCAGAAGAGATCCCATTGCCATCCATCACCATCCGCTCTATGAAAACACGTTGGGGAAGTTATTCCTACCAAACCAAACGTATTTCCCTCAGTCTCAACCTTATCAGGATGCCACTTGCCTGCCTTGACTATGTCATTATCCACGAACTCTGCCACATCAAGGTCCGGCATCACGGACCTGACTTCTGGCGGATGGTATCCCGCTATTGTCCAAATTATCTTGCGGAACGCAACCTGCTTAAGCAATACGCCTGAATGTTAAAGCGTTACCTTTGTGATCACCATTTCCCCCAATGGATTTTATCCTTCTGGTATTTGTCCTTCGGTTTGTCCTCGCCGGTTGGAACTCCGAGCAGAATAACGTTCAATGGAATGATTTTGGCTGGTATTCCCAAAACGGTACGAACGTGTTTCATTTTGTCCTCATATGGATAGGAAGCTGTCCAATGTCCACCGAGCCCAAGTGCTTCCGTAGCTAACAGAATGTTCTCGCTGGCGAGAGATGCGTCAATAATGGCAAAATCCTTGCTCTCCATATGAGCTTTTTCAGGGTCTGTGCAGACAATAATGACGGCACCAGCTTTTTCGATGCCTCGAGCCGTTGACAGTCCGGCAGCCAGTGTATCAATCACCTTTTTGTCGGTAACAACGACAAATGACCAAGGTTGCTTGTTGACTGCGGAAGGTGCGGCCATGCCAGCCCGGATGATTTTATCCAGGTCTTCCTTGCTTACTGATGCACCAGTAAACGACCTCACGCTTTTTCTAGAATGAATAACAGAAAACGTATCTTTCACTATTTCAGGCTCTTTAGCCGAAACAGTCCCAGCCAGCAACAAACCCATCAACAAGCAAGCAAATGTAATTCTCATGTAATAATCCTCCGAAAATAATCTTACGTCAAATCAGCGAGTGGGTCTTCTCCCGCCTGCCAGCTAGCCAGGTATTTTTCAAATAAGTGAAAATCCTCACCCTTGTGTTCCGTGAGGGTCACATACATGTTTTCCACCGGGATATTAAACAGTTCAAGGATAATCTTCATGAATCCCAGGGTAAGGGTTCTGCGCTTTTCCATTGTTCGCCCTTCCCTTATATCCGCATTAACAACAGCTACACCCTTTTCTGGTTCCTTAACACGACCGATTGACAGATTGTAGGTACCATATTCACGGATTGAAATACTGATGTGATCGGTACCAGTATCCATGACATCAGAAAATAGCGATCGTACCCGTTCAGCAAAAGATTGCTTTTGAGCATCCGACAGACTTTGATTAAATTCAAATTGTAAATGTGGCATAAAACCTCCAAAGCTTGGCGATAACGTTCTGCATCCGGACACATTGCTATTCTTCGTGTATTATTTGACCACCAACCAAATCAATGACGATAGAGTGGAACTCAACATCGAACCATTTCTTAAACGTTGCAATAGTACGACTCTGCGGCCAATAGGTCTCGTCCAAACACCAATCTTCAAGCAGTTCACAAAAAATATCCGAGTACTTCTTCCTCAGCAACTTCTCCCGGTCTTTATCCTCTTCATATTCTGGAATCAGATATATAGTGTTATCATCATTTATCTCTTCGAGGGTAATATTTACGGGCGGCTCAGGAAGAGATAGTATCCACTCACGGAACGGTTCCTTGGCTCTTATTACCAAACTGCTCCTATTTACACTTGGATTAAACATATTTGGTTATTCCCCTTTACATAATAGACGTTTATTTGCATCAGATTGCATTACGCATCAAGAAAAGCGTTAAAGAACATTTCTTCAAGGGAGCCATGATATCCCCAACTAACATTAGCCGTTGTTGTCACAAGGTCTTCGAAACGGTTGAAATCGTACCCACGGAATGGGCATATCGAGCATACCGTAGATAGTCGGATCAAGTTTAGCAGAGGTCAAAAGTCCAACCGCTCCCCACATCAGTAGTTTCTTCATCCGTTAGATGAACATTCCGCCAGAAGCTTCAATGCGTTGTGCAGTAACCCATTTGCAGTCGTCAGATACCAGTGCTGCTATGATATTACCGATATCATCCGGCAGACCGACTCGTCCCAGCGCCGTTTGCGAGGCAATGAAAGCATTGATCTGCTTATCATCACGAACTCTCCCGCCGCCAAAATCGGTTTCGATGGCTCCCGGTGCCAGGACGTTAACTGAAATTCCCCGTGCTCCCAGTTCCTTGGCAAGATATTTTGTCAGCACTTCAATAGCCCCCTTCATTGAGGCATACACTGAGTATCCTGGCAACGCGAAACGTGCAAGACCAGACGATACGTTGAGGATGCAACCACCGTCTGCCATCAGTGGCACGAGTGCCTGAGTCAGAAAGAACACACTTTTCAAGTGTACATTCATAAGGGCATCAAACTGCTCTTCCGTAACATCGCCAAATACAGCATGAATACCCATGCCGGCATTGTTGACCAGAATATCAAACCGCTCAGCACCCCAAAGTGACAGAGTGCTGCTGACGGCTTCGGCAAAAGAGGGGATACCGGCAATTGATCCGGCATCAAGCTGCAGGGCTACAGCTTTTGCTCCTAGTGCGACGACTTGGGCCACTACCGAGCTAGCAGAGGCACTGTCCTGTTTGTACGTTATTATTAGATCTGTGCCTCGTGCCGCCAGCTTAAGTGCAACGTTGGCACCAAGGCCACGGCTTCCACCGGTAATGATTGCAATTTTGCGGGCCATATCAGTTTCCTTTTCAATGTGATTTTAGTTTAAATGTTCTCGTCTCAAGTTGGCCAGAATAATTCATCTGTTTTGGTGTACCAAATCGATCTGTCCGGCCAAGTCCAGAAGACTCTTCACCGTTAAGGTGGGTTTAATTCCCCATGGGTCGAACAACGCTTCAGGTAAACGCTTGATCCAAGCAGCCCTCAGACCTGCAGATAGTGCTCCTATCACGTCGAACGGATTGCTTGAGATAAGCCAGGCATCTGAACCTGAGGCCTCGGCTCTTCTTAAAAAATGGCAATAGACTCCAGGGTTCGGCTTAAAGGATTTGATCTCATCTACGCTCACCACTCCAAGAAAGTAGTCACGTATTCCGGCATGCTTCAGTAGCGTCTCAACTGCATCGGCACTGCCGTTTGAAAAAGCGAACATTCTGAATCCGTATTCCTTTGCCCGTTCCAGCCCTTCTTTCACATCGTCGAAAGCGGGTAGCACTTTATAAGCGTCCAATAGCTCCTGTTTGTCATTTTCACTCAGAAATACCTTGAAATATGATGATGTATAATCAAGAGCATCACTGGTACATCTGGCAAAATTCTCGTAATTTTGCATCAGCCCCCGTCGGTATGAATATTCAAGCTGTTTCTCACGCCAGGTACGAGAGAAATCGGGGGCTTTGTCCTTCACATGCTTTTCCAGAGCGACTACGACTCCATGGGTGTCGATAAGAGTCCCGTAAACATCAAACGCCAGTGTTATAGGCTTACCAAGTGAATCTTCAGTCATATTGCTCCTGTTCTTCCATCAGTCCAGATTATTGAGATCGCCTACGGTCAATTTCAGAAACTGTTTTCTGTCAGTACTTCATCCAAAGGAATCTTGCCGACTCTTGGAAATGATTCCCGTGTACGTTTTCCAATAGTAATCATCATGCTGACAACGTGGCCTTCGGGAAGGTTGATCAGTTTCCCAACCGCATCAAAATCAAACCCATCCATAGGACAAGAATGCCATCCCTGTTCCTGAGCCAGGAGCATGATTGACATGGCAATTATCCCGCAGGAACGCATGGCTTCATCTCGTTGTACTTGCGGTTTGCCACGATAGTAGGCATCGATTGCGGGTATCAGTGTGTCCTGGTACATCTGCGGCGCTCCCGCCCAGTAACGAGCTGGTTCTTTTGCCCAGGCGTTCAGGTCCGCACAAAGAACAAGCAGGAGGGATGCATCAGTTACCTTGTCCTGGTTCCAGGCGACTTCACGAATCTTTTGCCGCAAAGCAGGGTCTTTGACATTCACAATGCGCCAGTTCTGGATATTGAAAGCTGTTGGCGACAGCATGGCCTTTTCCAGCAGGTCAGTCACCTGCTGTTCGCTGATTGTAAATGCCGGGTCAAACATTTTCTCCGCACGTCTTTCCTGAATTGCTGTTGAAACATTCATGGGTATCTCCTGTAATTTTGTGCTTGAGATTTTGAGGTTCCTAACATTATTTATGCGCTTTTCCGTTGAATAACGACATTATGCATATCCGTAGTCAGAACTTCAATGCGCTGGCTCAACTCTTTCACAACTTCGGTCAATTGTGTATTCTGCTGGAGCAACACCATTATTTGGCCAGATTGCTGTGCAGCTAATGTTTGCCTCTGTTCCGCAGCCAACGCCAATGCTTCCCGATGCTGTGCGTCGGCATCAGCATGCGCTTTATCCCGGTCTGCTTGGCGTGTCTGGGCAAGCAGAATAAGAGGTGCTGCATAGGCTGCCTGGAGACTGAATGCTAAATTCAGCAGAATGAATGGGTAGACATCGAACTTGGTATATCCAAAAGCATTTATCGCAATCCAAATGGCAACGATAACCGTCTGCGCAACAAGGAAAACCGGCGTCCCAAAGAAACGGGCAAAACTCTCAGCCTTCAGAGCAAACCAGTCATTCCCGAAAACAGGACCAAGGTGAACGTGTGGAAGATGGAACCGGAAATAATCATCAGATACGTTTGGCACCGGGCCGGAACCCGGTATTTTTGATTCTGCTTTCATATCATCTCCTCAATGGTTCTGATTTTTTTGGAAAACTACAAAATACTCATGATGTTTTCTTTTCGCGGTCCTTGATAAGTACAAACAGCAGGTAGGATACAACACCCAGATTTATGACAAGTACGGTGATTCTCGGCCAGGTGACTTTACTGGCCACCTCATATATCTCGACTGGAATATACATACCACCGGTAAGGACGGCAAACCACTCGGCCCATGTTTTTCTCAGCCAAAGTCCAACTGCTTCTATCATGCGCACAACAAAGTAAATAGCCGCAGCAAGAGCCATGCTCCTGAGTTTGGTATCGTCTATATGTTCCATCAGGTCGAGAAAGATTCGCGGATAATGGCTGGCAGGATTAAGGTGGAGATGTTTCACCAGATGCATAGCGGCTTCATGGATGTCCTTGTGGATGTAAGTCAGTAATTCGAACCCCACAAGGAGAACCAGTAGCCCCTTTGCTCCTTCAAAGAGCGCAACAACGTGCAGTCCGCGTGCGTGTGACTGCTTACCAAGCTGCTTATGGACTTTGGTGCGGCTCTTTTTCATTCGTATGTCTGCATCAAATCACTCCGCAGGCCCAACCATTTTGCAGACTATATCCATTGGCACATCTGTACGAGATGAACCGCGTTGCACAATCAATTGGTGCTTCGTTTCTTTTTGCAGATCCATTTTTCTGGTAAACAACTGCAGCTCCTGAGGAGAGATGGCTCGGTAAGACGACAGTACAGGGAGGCGGCTTGGTAATGTACGTGCATTACTAATGGGTAAAGATAAAATACTAACCCCTGCCTGGAGAATCTCCCGTGAAGGAAATATTACATGGATTATGCGCTCACATTCAAATCATCGCGAGTTAATCAATAGCGAATTTCTAATTGCCGAGCGGTGAAGTAAGCATCCCCCGGCAGAGCCGGGGGCTTTAAAACCGTGAACCGCTTAAAGCGGGTTACCAAAAGATTATCCGACCACCGGTGGTGGTCATCCTTCGGTCAAAAATGTCAATTGCTGCAAACGTTTGTCTTCGTCTTCCTGGTTCCTTATGTAGTTGGCAATTGTTTCTTCATCAGCACCAACGGTTGACACATAGCAACCGCGTGCCCAAAAATGCATGCCGGTGAAGTTTTGTTTCTGACCAAGGTACATTCGTGCAATATGGATTGCGCTTTTCCCCTTGATGAAACCGATCACCTGTGCAACTGAGTATTTTGGTGGGATCGATATCAATATGTGAATATGGTCAGGTTGAAGGTGCCCTTCCAGAATCTTGCTCTCCTTCTGCCTAGCAAGGCTGTGCAACAAGTCGCCAAGATGTTTCCGGATCCGCCCAAACAGAACCTTACGGCGACATTTGGGAATCCATACTATGTGATACTTGCAATCCCATCTCGTGTGGCATAAACTTTGTACGTCGTCCATTGAAGCCTCTTTATCGTGTACTTTGAGCGGTTCACGTTAGGGAGGCTTCTACATATTTCAGGAACTGTCAAACATTTGGGGTCCCCCGGCAGAGCCGGGGGATTACCTAAAGGAAATTATCCTTCTCACCAAAAAGTATGCGCCCCAGGTTGCTGTAGTTGACTGAATTATGTGTCCTCACGGCATCTATACCAAGAGTCAGCCCGTAAACAATTTTATCCATTCCGTACACGGCACCAATACGCTCTTCACTGTCGATCCCATTCATAACGGAGAGAATTATAGTCTGCGAGCCTACAGTCTTTCGCATGTCGTTAATAGCATCATCTAATTGATGATGCTTGACAGCCACTATAATAAGGCAGCCGGGAACGGAATATTCAGATTTCACGACAGGAATCGCGTAGCGTTTGCAATTTACAATGACGCCATTTTGTTTCAGTGCGTCATAGCGCTCACCGTCGGCTATAAAGAAAACCGAATTGGGATCCATTTCATAGAAAATACTGCCGTAAACAGCTCCCAAAGCTCCCGCGCCGATAATGGCTGTTTTTTCAATTGTTGGTTCCATGAATGGATCAAATATATGGTGGAGTGCAGTATTTCTACTCCTCGTCATCAGCGAATTTTCACCCAACGGTTACATCAGTTCGGGATTCGAAAAATTTGGGATGAAGATCCCAAATGATAGCCCCATACCGGCAAGTAGGGCCTTTACTTCAGTGGTTTTAAGAGCATTGCCAGACCGGACCGACAGCTCAACATCAGTGACCTTGCGATAGAGGTAAACGTCTAAGGTTGTTATTTTTATATCTCAAGCGTTAACAACATGAAGTTTTCTAGATACTTGCCGATTGATGACAAACATCATACCAAGAGTAATAAGCATTGAGCAGGCGGCGACATAGCCCACCGTATCAAAATGCTGAAGAGGTGCATTCTTTTCTGGTTGAAAAATAATAAGTCCTGCCACAAATGAGGCAATGCCTCCTGATACTTGCTGAATGGAAGAATTTATTCCCATATATGCTCCACGATCTTTTATTTCAGGTACTCCTGAAATTAGTGCGGAAGATGAAATCATTCTCGATGAAATTCCAGTGTAAAGAACAATATTGGTCAGTATGACAACCCATACTGGGTTTGGTCCCAAATGCGTGTAGATCATAACCATAATCATTGAAATAATGCTGCCAAAGACAAATAGCCGGTATTTACCAAACTTGTCAGCCTGTTTTCCGAGGTAAGGACCAGTAATGATGGAGGCAATGCCGGTTATAAAGAAAATCTCTGAAAGCTGAGTTTCTGGGATAAGAACGTTATCCACCAAAAATGCGGTACTAAAAGGCATAATCATGAAGCCACCCGTGGCAAGCAGCATCGTCGCGGCAAAGCCTCTTACGTAGAAAGGATTTGATGCAGTATGCCACAGGTGGATGAATGCGTTTTTGTCATGTCTACCCTTTAGATGTTCTTTGACTGGTTTTAGCTTGAGAGCTATCACCACCCCGACAAGAAGTGCGACCACCGCAATCATTATGAACGGAGCGTGCCAGTTGAAATGCGTTGCCAGAAAAAGGCCCACAGGAATTCCGAGAACCTGACTGGCGGCAAATGCCATTTGTACGACCCCCATCACACGGCCACGCACTTGCATGGAAAAGGTGTCGGTAATTATGGCAAAAGATATTGAGCCGATTACGCCACCAAATATCCCCGTAATGATCCTGGCGCAGAGCAGTAGCATATAGCTGCTGACCATGCCGCAGAAAAATGTGCCACAGACAAAACCGACGTAGAAGAACAATAGCATTTTCTTTCGGTCAAATTTGTCTGCGAATCCGGCGGCACATATCCCTGATGCACCCGCACTGAACGCATACGCTGAAACAACCAGACCGAATTGTGACGTCGAAATACTTAATTTTGGCATAAGGATAGCGCCAAGAGGTGACAGAACCATAAAGTCAAGGACAACGGTGAATTGTAACAAAGCGAGAATGGCGATAACGAATTTTTCGTAAGAAGAAAAAATATGCTTGGAATTTTCCAAAAAAGGGCCTTTTTCTGATGTCATTGAGTTCTATGAGTATTATTATCGGAACCAAACCTTGTCAGGCTTGGCTTTCACTCAGGTGTCTTTCATAGAGTGAATAATTGGATTTCAATATCTCGGTAATCGGCAATTCATACGGGCAACGTGCCAGACACGTACCACAAGCAGTGCAAAGCGGGACGCTTTCCATTGGTTTTTTGCAAAATTCCGCCGCAACCGCTGGAGACATTCTTGACGCAACAATAGGATACCCCATTGCTGGTGTTATCATCACTCCTTGTGGGCATGGCTGACAATATTCGCAACGGCGGCAGAACCGCTTACCCAACTCTTTGCGATAATTGCTCATGATGTTACGGTCATGTTCGGTAATCACATTTGGCTGAGAATAATAAGAAAGCACCTCATCTATCTGCTCACATGACTCAAATCCGGGAATCGGAATGACACCGGCATGATCGCGCAGATATTTGAAAGCTACTTCGGCATTGTCAATTACTCCGCCGCCAAACGGCTTCATGCAGATGAAGGCCATTCCTTTTCTGTGCGCTGCACCAATCAGTTCATCCTTTGCCGCTTCCTCTATCAGGTTGAAGGGAAATTGGATCGTATCAAACAGTCCGCTTTGTACCAGTTTGATAGCCATCGGCAGACTGTGCGATGTCACCCCGATATGCCTAACCTTACCGGCAGTTTTAGCTTTCATAACCGCTTCGAGGGCACCCAAAGGTCCCGTTGCTTCCTGCCAATCCTTTTCCTGGGCAATCTGGTGCAGTTGGTACAGGTCGATATACTCAGTTTGCAACATCCGCAAACTATTTTCTAGGTGTGCAGTTATGCCTTCGGCATTTCGCATCAGACTCTTCGTGGCAATAACAACCTTGTCACGCATATTGGCAAAGGCCATTCCGATTTTTTCCTCGCTGTCGCGATAGGCGTTCGCAGTGTCAAAATAGGTAATGCCACGCTCGAACGCATGCCGAAGCACCTTGACCGTATCATCTTTAGGCAGGCGGATAATTGGAATACAGCCGAAACCACACTCGGAAACTGTCAGTTCTGTTGTTCCAAGTTTAAAGTACTTCATACTATCACCTCAAATTGACAAAGCTTCTCAGTCATTCGACACCAATCTGGTTCCGAGATTAAATGCTTTCCGGAAATATTCGGGAAATACCGTCCGGCGCCGTTCTTTATGCAGCTCGGGATCGGAATAGCAGCTTTACAGAGTGCGCGTCTGACCACCATCAATATCAATAATGCTTCCCTGGCAATAATCTGCCAGTGGAGAGGCGAGAAATGCAACCATATGCGCTATTTCTTCTGGTTCACCAAAACGTGCGATACTCAAGGCATGTGCCATGCCAAGAGGTGCTTCTGCTTCGCTGATCCCTTTTTCAGCGGCATAGCTTTTTACTCTTGTAAGTAAACGTTCTGTCAGAATTGCCCCTGGATTAATCGCATTAACTCGGATGCCATCAATTACTCCACGGTCGGCCAAAGATTTGGTCAGGTTTAGTAGTGCCGCATTCACCGAGCCACCGATGGTAAATTCTGCACTTCCAGTCCGCCCCCCTACCCCTACTATGTTGATTATAGACCCTCTTTGCTTCTTAAGATGAGGCCATGCTGCCCTGCAAAGCCTCATTGCTCCAAAAAATTTCAGTGCAAAACCATCATCCCAGTCAGCGTCAAGTAAGGTCGTAAAATCACCACGTTTCGTAGCTCCAGCATTATTTACCAATAGATCAATATGGCCAAAATTCTCAATAGCTGCAGTAACTACACCTTCTGGTCCATCCAGGTTACGTAGATCGGCAACGTGCACGAGCGATTCATTCTGGCAAGATGAAGCAACTTCATTCAGTTGATCCTGCGAACGTGCCACCAGTACAAGCCTCATTCCTTCCGCAGCTAAAACCTTAGCTATGCTGCAGCCAATACCTCGGCTTGCACCTGTAACGATAGCAACTTTGCCAGTCAAATGCAGGTTCACTTTATTACCTCTTTATGATGAATTAAAAGCCTGAGTATGAAATGATTCATACTCTAGGCGATGCAGGTCATTTTTTCAAGACACGTTCCTACCGTACTCTATTGTATTACCCATTTTTCCTGATATTTCCTCTGTTACTGTATTCCACTCAAAACTAATTCTGGTTATTTCTTGAGATCAAGTAACTCCACTTCAAAAATCAGCGTTGAATTAGGTGGAATTGAACCGCCCGCACCATTTTCGCCATAGGCAATTGACGATGGACAGACTAGTTTTGACTTACCTCCGATCTTCATTTTCTGCACGCCTTCCGTCCAGCATTTAATTACCCCGTCCAACTTGAATTCAATCGGTGCATTACGTTTATAAGAACTATCAAACTCCTTTCCATCAATCAGCGTGCCTCGATAGTTGACCTTTACCGTATCAGTAGCGGTCGGAGATGCGCCAGCCCCTTCCTGGAGAGAAACATAGATGAGACCGGAATCCGTCTTGACGGCTCCTTTCTCTTTAGCGGCTTTTTCAAGGAACTCCTTGCCTAATGCAGCTTGTTTTTCTCCTTCGATCTTGAGACGCGATTGAGCCAGTTTCTGAATCATCGGGCCATAGACATCCATATCGACTTCCGATGGTTTGTTATTGAGATAGTCCATCGCCCCCTGTTGGACAATTTTCTGTTCTTGAGAGGAAAGTTTAAAAGTCTCAAGCTGACGACCAAAAGCTTGCCCCAAGGCGTAGATTGTTTTCTGGTCATCGGTTTCCAGTTTGTCAGCGGCAAAGACAGGTGTGACTGCAAGGCAAAAAAGCATGATGGCAATTAGTCTGAACATAATTTCTCCTTGAGATTTAGTTTAATAGCAGTTCTGTTGCAATTTTTAACAGTTCATTTTATTTACTCCAAAGGGTTGCCTGATTAAAAAGTGCCTCCTACCAGAAGAACAGATATCAGATAATTTTACAATAGAATAATAAGATATTATTTATCTTGTTTGTGTTTTCGAGCGATGTCATTAGGGTCTCTTTTGGCACTTTCAGATGAAGTCGCTACTGGAGACCAAATCTGTGTCACTGTATTCAAGGCAACATTTTTCCGAGCATTTGTCTGGTTGTAAGTATCCGTAACGCCACAACAGACGGCTCTTTTCCATTCACTTTTACTACTTTGTTTCCATTTGTTTCTGAAATCATTCAATGACAACTGATCACCAAAATTCATTTCGCTGATATCGATTGAAGTTGCATTGCCGTGCAGATCCAGTTGCACTTTTTCAACGTATGCTACATGCCAATAATTGCTGAAGTTAAAAATCGCAACATCACCTTCAGTAACTTTTCGGGTGTCCCTGTTTTTTAGGGCTGCAATTTCAGCGGTATTCTGAGGGATTGGAAATGTCGGTATTTTTGTTTTGACATAATCAACGCAATAGCCACCCTTTTTTATCCAGTCATCGCAATTGCATCCGGCGTAACAACGTGTGTGCAGCATGATGGCGATAACAATGGATGCTGTAATTACTATAATTCTCATTTTAGAGCTTTCAAGTGAATTTGATATTCCGGGTTACTCCGGAAGGATTCAGTTCTTTTCCGCATACTTCCTAATTTTCCATCAGTTCTGGCGAAGTCTGAGGCCTGGCACCAGGAGGCGGAGGTAAGACGACATTACTCCTGTAATAGTACCGTCTATCCCATCTGCTCTGCCCGAGTATATGATTATCTTTAGCGTACATGCACTGAATATAGGCATTATCGTACCGTCGTTGCAGCTCCTGGCCGGACATTCGTCCCGAATTAGAGCCGGAAGCTGCACCTGCAAGCATCCCTACGGCGCCACCAATGAGTGCGCCCTCTCCCGCCTGACCGGATGCAGCGCCAGTTAACGCACCAAGCCCTGCACCGACTCCCGTACCAACTATTGCACCCGTGGCAGTATCTTTATTT
>CAJAFV010000066.1 GCA_903939115.1 uncultured Geobacteraceae bacterium | reverse complement strand
TAACCCATATGGATTGACCCGACCTGCAAGGTCGGCTCAATCCAATGTTCAAGAAGCCCGGCCGATTGGCATGGAATTTCATATATAGGGTAATGGTTCGATATCTGTTGGGGGTGACACGGCTTACGATGGCACCTTCCTCATGTTTTGAGGCGGTGGTGGGACTTTGAAGTCTGATTTTCATTCATTTGACGCTTCAACTACAGGTAAATGTACTCCTTGGTCTCATTTTAGTTGAATTGAGGGCGCACATCGCCTATCCGCCTCCTTTTTGTGAACAAGGTGATGATGTTCTTTGATAATGATTGGTAGGTTCGTTATCTGCTCTTTACCCGGACCGTCCCGACACCAACGGCCTTTTCGGCGGGATCGAGAAGATATACCGCACCGGGTTGCCACACGTGTTGCATTTGAACTCAGCCTTCGGTTTCGCTTCTCTTTCCGGTTCGGTTACCTCGAATCCGTAGGTGATCTCAATCTTCCCTCTCGCCTCATCGAGAGAGATTGCCGAATTTGGGCTGAGAAAACCGTAGTACCGGACCTTCATGAATCCGCTCGGGAGCACGTGTTGCAAGAAACGGCGGATGAATTCCATGGCATCCAGTTCCATGACGCAGGGCTTGGTGTCACCGACCTTTCGATAGGTGAATGTGACCTTGCCGTTTTCCACTTTCACGATACGGTGATTCGATATGGCCACGCGAAAGACATAGGGGGCCAGATACTTGATGCTCGCCTCACTGCTTCCTACAGCCTGTGAGTTGATATTCCACGATTTTGTCCAGACCTCTTTTGGGATTTCAGCGAGAAGCCCTGCTTTCTTCATTCGGTCGCGGAACTTGGCGCGGAAGATGGGCGACAGTGCTTGGACCGGCAGAAAGAACCGCTCGCCGCTACGTTGCCAGCACCCGCTGACGGACGAGAAGGCACCTCCAGGAACCACATAATGAATGTGGGGATGATATTGCAACTGTCGGCCCCAGGTATGCAACACTCCGAAAAAACCAGGGCGGTCTCCGCCAATATATTTGGGATCTTGGCAAAGCTTTTTCATGGCATCCGATGATGCCGCGAACAGTGCTGCATAGCAGACCCTCTGGTGCGAACGGATGAAGTCGCGCAACTCTGCCGGGACGGTGAAAGTCACCATGAAGTGATGGCCCGGCATCATCCGCCCAAGTTGCCGCTCCAGCCAGAGGTTCGCCTTGTGGTTCTGGCATTGTGGACAGTGGCGATTGCCGCAGGAACGCTCGGTTAGGTGGAGTAGTCCGCACTCTTCGCACTCATATACGACCGTTCCGTTTTCCTTTGTCCGGCAGAGGAGGATGGCAGAAATCACTTTCTTGTGCTCTTCAGGCATGGTGCCGCCGAAGCGGAGTAGATACTCGGGCGCGAACTCACGGAAGATTTCGTTGATAGCGCCCATTACCTGAGATCTCCCATGAGGCGGTTGATAATCTGGGCAGCATCGTCATGCCCCTTGCTGGTGAGGTGGAGGTAGACCATCGTTGTCTCAATAGAAGCATGGCCGAGATAGCGCTGAATGACACGCAGGTTGACACCCTCTTCCAGCAGGTGGGTTGCATATGAGTGCCGAAGCGTATGGATGTGAACATTACGTTTGGTAAGACCCGACTCACGTACGGCTGCCTTCATGGCACCTTGGACGCTACTTATGGCCATAGGAGAATCTGCAGGAGTGGATCGGCTTCTGCCGATTGCAGGGAAAATAAATCTGTGATGGCGATGCGATTTCCAGTGAGTACGCAGCACATCCAAGGTTGCAATAGGAAGCGGTACCATTCGGTCTTTGGCCCCTTTGCCGCGATGGATATGAATGAGCATCCGGTCGCTGTCGATGTCGCCCACTTCCAGGTTGAGCGCCTCCTGGAGACGAAGACCGCATGTATAGACAGTGAGGAGATAGGCGTGGTTGTGGGGAGTTCGCACCGAGGAGAGGAGTTTTACGATCTCCTCTTTGGAGAGGACGGCGGGAAGAATATTCGGACGCTCAGCTTTCAGGTAACCGAAAATGTGCCACTCACGATGCAAGACCTTCTCGAAAAAGAATTTGAGGGCACTGTAGCAGATCCGCAGAGTTGCAGCTGACCACTTGGTCACGTTGCGACAATGGAGGAGGTAATCCTGAAGTTCCTCTTCGGAAACCAGATCAGGGGTCTTGCCGTAAAAATCCACCAGTTGGCGGAGCATGCGGGTGTAGGCAGCCCCGGAACTGTTGGACAGTCCTGCGAGTTGGAGTGCCTTTGTAGATCTTTCGTACCAGTCGGTCATCATAATGTTTCTCCCTTCGAAGTGTGGTAACAACGAAAGAAGAAATACGTGACTGACCAGCTGGTACGAAAGCAGTTATGTCAAACGAGGAGCACTGCGGGGAAAAAAAGGTTTATTACTGCCGCGATAGCGGCTTACTTGAACATGCTGAAGCTGACCTGTTATGTTGCGGATTAAAGTATAAAATATCGAAATAACAATTAGAATGAAAGCGATGCACAGCGCGATAGAAACTGTTGTTGAGGTGTTCAGCATATCAGCGGCACGTTTTTCAATTTCAGTATTTTCGGTATTACAAAGAATTGCAATCTCATCAATAACTTTTCGATGGGCTCCGTAGGCAGGGGATAAGGATTCAACCATAATTTTTTCAGCTTGAGTATGATTTCCCGTTACCAAGGCAGGAAAAAACTCTTTCATCGTTGTATCGAAGAATGTGACTGCCGGTTTGTACGATTGCTCAAGTAGAAGAGTTTTAATTTTTCCAGCGGGCAGTTCTTTTGCCCAGTAAGCATGTCGCTCATCATATTCCTTACGCAGTTGAGTAAAACGATCCTGATATGATGGAATTTTTGAGCTGTCTTTTTCAGATAAGGCCTGAAAGGTAACAAGATAGGCCTCAATAGCGTATTCAGGGGGCGGCAATATGTCCGCAACCAAATCTTTTCCCCTCACGATATCTTGATACACAGGGCCATTGACTTTGATTCGATTTGTAGTTACACCGATCATTACTAATAGGACAAGCATTCCGACGCCGATCAGAATCGCCGTTAAAACCAGCTTCCTTTTGATGCTCATAAATTAAACCTCCTTGTTCAATTTGCTC
>CAJAFV010000065.1 GCA_903939115.1 uncultured Geobacteraceae bacterium | reverse complement strand
CTCTGCGAGCCGTTCTCGGCTCACAAAGCCAACCGTCTCGGCATCATCGCCGACGTCGTCCCGGCCCTCAAACTAAACGGCACCTACGTCGCCAACCCGACCGTCGTCACCGACCGGATGCTCGACGAATACGGCCGGATCGTCCATGGTGAATTCAAAAGCGGCGCCGCCTTCAAAGAAGGGGCCGCCCTGATCAAAGAAGGCACCGTCGATCTCGGCATGCTCGACGAAAAGATTGAAGCGCTCTGTGCCAAACTGCTTGACACCTTCCCGGAATGCATGACCAAAAGCCTTGAAGAGCTGCGCAAACCGAAGCTGGACGCCTGGAACAAAAACAAGGAGAACTCGCGTGCCTGGCTGGCGCTCAACATGATGAACGAAGCCCGCACCGGCTTCCGCGCCTTCAACGAAGGGACCAAGGAGACCGGCCGCGAAATCGACTTTGTCAAACTGCGCCAGGGACTCGCCAAAGGGGTGCCCTGGACAGAAGAGTTAATCGACAGCCTGATGCCAGGTGTTAAAGGGTGAGGAGTGTAGGAATGAACGGCTATTCAGGTTTTAAGGGGCGGGCTGCGGTTGTCACCGGTGGCGCGCGCGGCATCGGTCTGGCGATCACCAGAGCATTAATCGAACAGGGAGCCACGGTACATGTCTTTGACGTCGCCCCGGGAGAAGGAGCTGAATCGTATCAGTTTCACACGGTTGACATTTCCGATTCAGCCAGTGTCAACGCGGCGGTAGCAGCATTGCCGGGGCAGATATCGCTGCTTGTCAATAACGCCGGCATAACCAGAGATAAGAGTCTGGCCAAGATGAGCGATGATGACTGGCTTTCTGTGCTCTCGGTCAACCTGACCGGCGCCTTCAACGTGGTACGGGCATTGGCTCCCGGCATGCGCGAAGCCGGCTACGGACGGATTGTCAACATCACCTCAATCAACGGCATGCGCGGAAAATTCGGGCAGGCCAACTACTCTGCCTCCAAAGCCGGTCTGATAGGTCTGACCAAGACCCTTGCCCGGGAACTGGGCCCAAAGGGGATAACGGTCAACGCCGTAGCCCCCGGCATGGTGCTTACCGAAATGGCGCTGGCGCTGCCGGAAGAGATTCTTGCCAAAGCGAGGAATGAGTGCCTGCTGCCTGAAATGGCGGCACCGGAGGATATTGCCAACGCGGTGCTGTTCCTGCTTTCGGATGCGGCGCGGATGATAACCGGCGAAGTTATTCGGGTTGATGCCGGGCAATATATTTAACTGCGTAAAGGGGATAAGCCTATGCCTGATAACCCTGAACGAAAGCTGCGCATTGATTTTCACGTTCATCTGGGCCTGTACACATATCAACAGCCGTGGGTGACCGAGTGGATACGCAAGGGTCACCCGGCGGGATACGAAGAGTACATACAGCGCTATAATGATCCGGAAGTTTTTGAAGAGCTCTTGGCTTCAGAAGGGGTTGATTATGCCTGTATTCTGGCAGAATTAAGTCCGATTACCACCGGGATCTGCACCAATGAACAGGTGCAGGAATTTTGTCGAGGGCGCCGCAGGCTGATCCCTTTTTGCGATATCAGCCCGAATCAGTTTCCCGACCTGGGAGATGAATTACGCCGCAAGGTAAACGACGGCGGCTTCCGCGGAGTGAAGCTGTATCCTACCTATCAGCATTACTTTCTTAACGATCAAAGAATGTACCCGCTTTATCACGCCGCCCAGGAGTTGGGTATCCCGGTTTTGATTCACACCGGCTCTTCGGTGTTCAAAGGTTCACGGCTCAAATACGGAGACCCTCTGTATCTTGATGACGTAGCCATAGATTTTCCCGAGCTGAATCTTGTTATGGCCCACTCCGGCCGCGGGTTCTGGTATGACCGGGCCTTTTTCCTCTCGAAGCATCATGCCAATGTGTATATGGAACTTTCCGGCTTGCCCCCCTCAAAACTGATGACCTATTTTCCGGAGCTCGCTCGCAACACCGACAAGGTTATCTTTGGCAGCGATTGGCCGGCAGTGCCCCGGATCAGGGAGAATATGGATGCTATAAGTGCACTGGGCTTACCCCCGGACGGGGTTGAAAATATCATGGGTGGAAATGCGGCGAGGATATTGAAACTCTGACAGGCCGACTTTGCCGGAAGCTGCCTGATGTTACACAATAATTAAGATGCTACACCACCCGGCGACGTCTGGCCTGTCTGAAGTTCAGCACGAATACGGGTGTTTTTCAGTGCAGTTGCAAGTGTAATGGTATCCAGAACCGCTTTGGTGAGATTGTCGATTTCACTGGTAATGCTCAGCAGTTCCCCGATAATCGGGTCGCCGTCACTGCCCCAATGCGGGACATCAAGTTCTGATTCCAGTGTCTCAAAAAGCTGAATAACATCCAGCAATGTGGTGCGCCTGACATTTCCTGAAAACCGGTATCCGCCGCCGGCGCCGCGCACCGCCTGAACCAGGCCTGCGTGGGTCAGGTTGCGCATGATTTTAGCGAGATGATGGGTTGAAATGCCATGCTTTTGCGCGATGTCCGTTGTTGAAAGCTGTTTCTCTGTATCGCCGGCCAGTTCCAGTACCGCAATAAGGGCGAACAGACTTGCTTTGTTAAGTTTCATAGTAGAAATCCTTAATCAATCTGTTTTTCAAGTTCGAGGTATTTTCCGGTGCATAAACCGAGGCCGCGGAAAAACGACAGCGTCAGTTTGTCGTCGCGGTCGACCATTGTGCGAACCGTGGTAACGCCGGCCTGTTTCAGGCGATTCGATATTTCTTCAAACAGCTGTTGGCCGATACCGAGTTGGCGTCTTTCCGAAGATACTGCCAGTGCAAAGACCCAACCGCATGGAGGCGAACCAAACTCCCAGGCGCGAACCTCCCCGATTATAAAGCCAACGACAACGTTGCCGGACTCCGCAACCAGAAAAAGCCGGTCAGTTTTGTCACGCCGAACGTAATGATCAAAGACGCTGCTCCAATAGTCCGGCTTTGCATCTTGGGGGGCCCACTGATCCAGAGAGATTACTGCATCCAGATCGGATGCTACTGCGTCGCGGATGGAAACCTGTTCTTTCATAAGTTCGTCCATGTGTGAGTTTAATAATATTTTGGTACTTCAATACCACTTTAAAATAGTAATTTCAAGCTATATTCAAATTCGCAAAAAAATAAATATTGTCGCAGGCCACGTCGCATCCAAACGATTACTTCGCTGGTTTCGTCGGCAGACCCCCAACGTACAGAACGTACGCCTTGATCGCTACCCTCCTCGCCGCCTCGTAACCGTTTTGATTATCAATCCATCCGGCAAAAATCTTCTTGACAGATTAATCGGTATTGTAGTACCTAATTACACAAATAGCGGTGGTTGATCTTCGGTAGATAGTTACTGGCGAAGAACTGAATAGATATTGACCTGCAACTGAAAGGGAAAACAGAGATGTCAGACCTAACGATTCGATCACTCTATCCGGAAGACATACAGCAGGTTGCAGAAATCGAGGGCCGTCTGGCGGGCAGCCCAAGAATGTTTTTCCTGGAAAAGCGCCTCGCAGCTGCATCTGCAATGATTGACAGCTTCATCACCTGTGCCGTCACTGACGATAAGAAGCTCACAGGATACGGGTTTGCCCGGGTACTGGAAGGAGAATTCGGTGCCAAAAGCTCAATGGCCGTACTTGATACCATCGGAGTAGCTCCGGAATATCAGGGCCGTGGTATCGGCAAAATGGTCCTGGCCGGAATTGAGCGGCGGATGAAAAACAGGAATATCAATGCCCTTCAGACTCAGACGCTATGGTCACGGCACGCCATGATCAGATTTTTTGCCGCAACCGGGTTCTCCCTGGCCTCCGGTCAGGTCATTGAGCGTGACACTTCACCTCTAAGCGGTGACAGTGCCGGGGCGCTCCCCGGATTAGTGGTGCGCTCTCTCAAAGGGACCGATATTGCGACTATCGATAAAATAGATACAAAGCTTACCGGCCTCGACCGGTCTGCCTATTACGCTTCCAAGTTCAGGGAAATGCTCGATGATTCCGATGTCCGTGTTTCGATTGTTGCGGAAAGCGAAGGGATCATTACCGGCTTTATCATGGCGCGTGTTGACTACGGTGAATTCGGTCAGGTAGAGAAGGCGGCAGTGATTGACACAATTGGAGTTCATCCTGACTACACCGGCTCTGGTGTCGGTCACGTGCTCCTTTCCCAGCTGCTTGCGACGCTATCATCCCTTGAGGTCGAATTGGTCCGGACAAAAGTGGAACATGAAAATTCCGGCCTGAGGAACTTTCTCTCCAGGCGCGGGTTCAAACCTTCTCAGCGTCTGCTTCTCGCCAAGGAGATACAGTGACGCAATCCGCACTCACCGTTCAAGTAAAGGAGAATATAGATGGGATACGCAGAAGCAGGATTTAACTTAGAGATTGACCTGACCCGGGGAAATATAGAGCGGGTTGCCAGCGACCCGAATCTGGCCAAACAGTATCTGGGAGGACTCGGCACAAACGCCAAAATACTGTACGAGCGGGTTCCACCCGAGGTTGAGCCCTTCTCTCCCGAAAATCTGCTGATTTTCGGCACTGGGCTCCTTACCGGTACGCCGCTTCCCAGTTGTAACCGCACCGTTATTTCCACCATTTCCCCCCAGACCAACCTCATGGCCTATTCCATGATGGGCGGCTTCTGGGCACCGGAACTGAAATATGCCGGTTATGACAAGGTTATCCTGCGCGGAAAATCACCGGAACTGGTCTATATCTGGATCAACGGCGACAAGGTAGAACTGCGCGATGCCTCGCACCTGAAGGGAAAAGGGGCAGTGGAGACTCAGGAGCTGATCAAGAAGGAGTTGAAGGACCCGAATGTGCAGGTATGCGCTATCGGTCTGGCCGGCGAAAACCGGGTTTTCACCGCCTCTATCGAACAGGGGCGCTCCAGCGCCAGCCGGCTCGGCATTGGTGCCGTCATGGGGGACAAGGGGGTCAAGGCCATTGCAGTGCGGGGCAAGAAGGATGTTAATGTTGCCCGTCCTCTGGAGCTCCTCCAGCTCTGCAACGAGGTTTTGCAGTACGTCAAGGAGAGGGAAGACAAGCCGGTTCCGAATGTCATGCCGATTCTGGCCGGCCTCGGTTCGCCGCAGGAAATGCTGCATACCGATGAGAAGTGGCACACCGAGAACTTCTCCTGGGGCAACTCCCGGGAACGGCGCAAGGATTTCTGGACCAAGGAGATCGAGGATAAGTGGAAGGAAACTCAGGAGAACGCCCGTATCCGCCTGATCAGCTGCTACAACTGCCCGATGAAGTGCGGAGCCATCATCTCTCTGCCCGGCATGTCCACCTACATGATGAAGTGCTTTTCGAAGCTTACCTACAACATGGCCGCGTTCGTCGATGATCTCGAGTTCGGCTTCAGAATCGCCCAGCGTGCCACCGAATACGGCGTTGACGGCTTCTCCACGCCTCAGATCATGGCGTTCGCCTTTGAATTGCGCGAGGCCGGCATTCTCGGTGAAGAGCATTTCGCCGGCTGCCCGGACGATAATGAAGGGAAATTCTACTGGATCCTCGACCGGATCGTACGTCGCGAAGGAATCGGCGACATCCTGGCCGACGGCACCTACTGGGCGGCACTGAAAATCGGCAACGGCGCTGAGGCGTACGCCCATAACAACATCAAGAAACATGAGCAGCTGCCGCTCAAGCTGGGCATGCTCAACCCGATCTACTTCCTCATGTACAGTACCGGCGAGAAGTGCAATATTACCCAGATCGAGGGGCAGTTCCCTCAGGCCCCCTTTGCAACCATGGAGGAGCGGGAGGAGTTTGTCCGTGACTGGGTCCACGTCCCGGATGAAAAATTCAAGCAGTATCTGCTCGACTGGGAGCTGCGCGGCGAGCGTTCGAACCCCTACTATCCGACGGTCGACATGTCGGTGGACATCGTTGACTGGCAGGAGATGATGCACTACCTCGACGATGCTGTGGGAATGTGCGCCGGAATGTCTTCATTTCCACTCAAGCCGCCGTACCATATCCATAACTACCCGATCATCATCTCGGCAGCTACCGGCATGGAGATGGACGAGGCAGAGCTGAAGAAGATCTACCGCAGAATAAGGAACCTGGTACGCGCCTTCAACATTAGACGGGGCCTCACGCGGGCCGACGAGAAGCCGCCTGAAGATCACTGGCGGAAGCGGTTCCCCGAACTCGAAGAACAGCTCCTTGACGCGTATTATAAATTCAAGGGGTGGAACAATCAGGGAATTCCGACGAAAGAGACGCTGCAGGAACTCGGTATGGATTTCGTCAGCGAAGATTTACTAAAGAGAGGTATCCTGAGCTATGAGTAAGGCTAAAAAGAAAGTCAAGGTAATCAAGATCGATGTTGATAAATGCAACGGTTGCCGTGCATGTGAGCTGATCTGTTCCTCCTTTCACGCCAGCCCGAAATACAGCAGCAATAATCCGGAGCGTTCCCGGGTCAGGGTGATCCGTGATCCGTTAAAAGACATCTATCTGCCGGTGTACGCCGGGGAGTACACTCCCGCAGAATGTGCCGGCAGAAACAAGTATGTGCTTGACGGCAGGGAGTATAGCGAGTGTGACACCTGCAGAGCTTCATGCCCGTCCAGAGACCTTTTTAAAGAGCCCGATTCCGGCCTTCCCCTGAAGTGTGACATGTGTGACGGGGAGGATGAACCGATGTGTGTCAAGTGGTGCCTGTCAAAGGCTTTGACGTATGAAGAATATGAAGAGGATCGAGAAGAAGAACCAAAGCTTGGTGAAATGGAAATCGGCCTGGAATCGTTGGTAAACAGACATGGATTGCAGAAGGTAATGGATACCATTGCCAGATTGTCAAAGAAGGGTTGAAAAATGGAAACTGTCACCCCCTTCAAAGAGATCGTTGACCTCATCAAAGAGCAGGGCGGAGAAGCCTTCAAATACTGCTATCAATGTGGATTGTGTGATGCGGTCTGTCCCTGGAACAGGGTCAGACAGTTCAGCATGCGCAAACTGATCCGCGAAGCCACATTCGGCCTGACCGATATCGAGAGTGAGGATATCTGGCGCTGCTCAACCTGCGGCAGATGCCCCAAGCACTGCCCCCGGGGAGTCAAACAGATAGAGTCCGGTGTGGCCCTGCGTAAGATAGCGACTGATAACGACATTTTCCCCGGTCCGATCGCGCCGATTCGCACCGTCAGCGTTGGTCTGATGGGTGAGGGGAACCCGTTTAACGACGAGCGGAGTAAACGGGGGGACTGGGCGGAGGGGTTGTCGGTCAAGCCGTTCAAAGAGGGGATGGAGGTGCTGTATTTCTCCTGCTGCTACCTGAGCTATGCCCCGAGATTGAAGAAGGTGGCCGCTGCCACTGCCGCCATCCTGAACAAGGCCGGGGTTTCATTCGGCATTCTTGGCGCAAAGGAGAGCTGCTGCGGCGAGAGTATCCGCAAGACCGGCAACGAGGAGCTGTATCGCAAGCTTGCCAAGGACAACATCAAGGCCTTCGTGGATGCCGGTGTCAAAAAAATCCTGGTCTCGTCTCCCCACAGTTACCATACCTTCAAGAACGAATACCCCGAATTCATGGTGCATTTCGAGGTAGTACATATCTCCGAGTACCTGAACGAACTGATCACCGGTGGCCGGCTCAAACTGACCAAAGAATATGCAAAAAAAGTCACCTACCATGACCCCTGTTATGCAGGACGCCACAACGGCATCTTTGACGAACCGCGCCAGACACTAAAGTCCGTTTCCGGGTTGAATCTGGTGGAAATGCCGGATAACCGGGAGAACAGTCTCTGCTGTGGCGGCGGGGGGGGGAGAATATGGGTGGAAACTCCCAAGCAGGAACGGTTCTCCGATCTGAGGGTCAATCAGGCTGTGACGGTCGGGGCCGAAGTACTGGTCACATCATGCCCCTACTGCATTACCAATTTTGAGGACAGCAGCCTGACGCTTCCGGAAGGCACCATCCTTGAAATAAAGGACATCACTGAAATTATCCAGGAATTGATATGACAGAAAAAAACATCGTAGATGTTCTGGTAGTCGGTGGCGGGATCAGCGGTATTCAGGCCTCTCTTGACCTTGCTGACGCGGGATTCAAAGTCTATCTGATCGACAAGTCGCCGGCTATCGGCGGTAAGATGTCACAGCTCGACAAAACGTTCCCCTCCAACGACTGCTCCATGTGCATCGAGTCTCCCAAGTTTAATGAGTGCAGCAGGCATCCGAACATAACTATCCTTACCTATACGGAAGTGGATACGGTCAAGGGTAAGCCGGGCAATTTCAAGGTGTCTCTGATCAGGAAACCTCGCTACGTTGTCGAAAGCAAATGTACCGGCTGTAACATCTGTGCGGAGTACTGCCCGGTCAAGATGCCCGACCAGTATAACCAGAACCTTTCCAGCAACAAGGCGGTTCACATCTATTTTTCCCAGGCGCTGCCGCTGATTCCGTACATTGACCCGAATGCGTGTCTTTATCTCAAAGACGGCTCGTGCGCGATCTGCGAAGGGGTCTGCAAGCCGGGGGCCATCGACCTCCACCAGGAAGAGGAAATCGTCGATCTGGAGGTGGGAGCCATTGTTCTCTCTCCCGGCTTTGACACCTTCAACCCCAAGTTGCGCAACGACTTCGGCTACGGCATCTTCGAGAACGTCGTTACCAGCCTCGACTACGAGCGAATCCTTTGCTCTACCGGTCCCTACGAGGGTACAATCAGGCGCCCCTCCGACATGGTGCACCCCCACAGCATCGCCTGGATACAATGCGTCGGTTCCCGCCAGGTCATCCCGGGGGGGAACAGTTACTGTTCGGCGGTCTGCTGCGCCTACACCCAGAAACAGGTGATCCTGACCAAGGACCATGACGCCGGGATGCAGGCGACGATCTTCCATAACGACATCCGGGCATTCGGCAAGGATTTCGAGCGGTTCTACCAGCGTGCGGAAAACCTCCCCGACGTCCGTTTCATCCGGAGCTACGTCACGATCGGCTCGGAAGACCCTGATACAAAGAATGTCTCCATTCGCTACTCCACCCTTGATGATGGTGTCAAGGAAGAGCAGTTCGATATGGTCGTGCTCTCCGTCGGCCTTGAGCCCCCCGCCGATTTTCAGCAACTCGCCGACACTTTCGGGATTGAGCTCAACTCCCACGGTTTCTGCAAGGTTAACCCGCTCAACCCGATTGAGACCACTCGGCCGGGAGTCTTCATCAGCGGCGCCTTCCAGGGCCCGGTCGATATTCCTGAATCAGTCGCCGGTGCCAGCGGTGCCGATGCCCTCTGCAGTCAGATCCTCTCCTACCGGCGCGGCGATCTGTCGCAGGAACGCGTCTATCCGCAGGAGAAGGATGTGTCGGAAGAGGAGATCAGGATCGGGGTGGTAACCTGTCTCTGCGGCGCCAACATCGGCCGGGTGGTTGATACCCCCTCAGTTGCCGACTACGCCGGTACCCTGCCCAACGTTGTCTACTCCCAGGAGAATCTTTTCGCCTGTTCCACTGAAAACGCCCAGTTGATCGCGGATGCTATAGTGGAACACAACCTTAATCGTGTGGTGCTGGCGGCATGTACGCCACGAACTCACGAACCGCTGTTCCGCGATACCTGCCGCGAGGCCGGACTCAATCAGTACTTCTTTGAATTTGCCAATATCCGCGAACATTGCTCCTGGGTTCACTCGAAAGACAAGGAGGGTGCGACCCAGAAGGCCAAGGACATCATTCGGATGTCGGTAGCACGGGCTGCGTATCTGGAACCGCTGCAGGAGTTCCAGCTGCCGGTGACCAAAATCGCTCTGGTCGTAGGCGGCGGCGTGGCCGGTATGACCAGCGCCCTCAGCATGGCCGAAGTCGGCTTTGAAATTTATCTGCTGGAAAAAGCGAGTGATCTCGGCGGAAATGCCCGGCGGCTTCATTACACCCTCGACGGTGTCGATGTGCAACCCTACCTGAATGACCTGGTGCGCAAAGTCTACCGGCATCCGCGTATCCACGTCTCACTTGACGCCACTATCCTTGATGTTTCCGGATATGTAGGGAATTTCGTCACCCGCTTCAAAAGCGATGGACGGATCACAGAGGTCAAGCACGGCGCAGCCATCCTCGCCACCGGGGCCGATGAGCTCAAGCCGACAGAATACCTTTACGGTGAAAGCGACCGGGTCTCGACCCTGCTGGAGCTGGAGGATAAGATCGTCAAGGGAGACGCAGCGGTGACCGGCGCCGAGAGCATGGTTATGATCCAGTGCGTCGGTTGTCGCCAGAAAGACCGCAACTACTGCAGCCGCGTCTGCTGCAGCCAATCGATAAAGAACGCCCTCAAGCTGAAGGAAATCAACCCGCTGATGGATATCACCATCATCTTCCGGGACATGCGGACGTACGGTCTCAAAGAGGATTACTACCGTGAGGCGGCGGATAACAACATCAAGTTCATCCGTTATAAGCCAGGCGATAAACCGATCGTGGCACCGGCAACGCTGGAGAGCGGGAAACCGGGTCTGAAAATCACGGTGCCGGACCCGGTGCTTGGCAAAATACTGGAACTGGAGGCGGAGCTGGTCGCCCTAGCGGCGGCAGTAATTCCCTCGGCATCAAGTCAGGAGATGGCAAAACACTTCAAGGTCTCCATGAGCCCGGACGGCTTCTTTCAGGAGGCCCATGTAAAGCTGCGACCGGTTGATTTTGCGGCAGACGGTGTTTTTCTCTGCGGTCTTGCCCATTATCCGAAACATCTTTCGGAGACGATCAGTCAGGCCTACGGTGCCGCCGGTCGGGCGATAAATCTGCTCACGAAGGACACCGTCACCGCTTCCGGTTCAGTCTGCGAAGTGAATGAGAATGATTGTGTATCGTGCGGGGCCTGCATTACCGCCTGTACCTACGGCGCCATCGAGTTCCACGATACACCGAAAGGGAAAAAGGCCATCGTAAACCCGATCCTCTGCAAGGGGGACGGTCTCTGTAACGCCAAGTGCCCGACCCAGGCGATTCGTCTGATGCATTACACTGATGAGGAGATATTTTCCCAGATTGACGCCGCAGATCCTGACGCGGTATTAGACTCTTGCCGGAATTGTCCCGGTTTAGGAAGGAGGCAGGAATGAGCAGTGAACTTGAGTTTAAGCCCCGTGTAATCGGCTTTCTCTGTACGTGGTGAGCATACGCCGCGGCGGACCTGGCTGGAGTTTCCAGACTGCAATATACAACTGAAACAAAGATTATTCGAGTAATGTGCTCCGGCAGAGTCGATATGGCATTTGTACTCCGGGCGCTTGCCAGTGGTGCGGACGGCGTATTTATCGGCGGCTGCTGGCTTGGCGAATGCCATTACGTTACGGAAGGAAATTATGACGCCTTAAGTATGAGGCATCTGACCAGAAAAGTGCTTGAGCTGATCGGGGTTAATCCGGGGCGATTGCGGCTTGAATGGATTTCCGGATCTGAAGGTATGCGCTATGCCGAGGTTATGAACGACTTTGGCAGACAATTGAAGGGCTTTGGACCGATCGGTGCTGGTGAAGGATTGGATAAGGAAACCCTTAAGCTTAAATTTCAGGCGGTTACCAAAATACTCCCCTTCCTCAAGCTTGTTGAGCGGGAGAGACTGAGAGTGCGCTTTAAAACTGAAGAGGAGTACGATACTTACTTCGGTAGCGAAGAGGTGAACAGCCTGATCCGTGAACTGGTCGGTGAGAAGCTTGCCATAAGCCAGATCACGACGCTCCTTGAGCAGAATCCACTTTCGACCAGGGAAATATCAGATTTTTTACAGATACAACCGGCCGAAGTTTCACGGCATCTCAACAGCTCGGCGCGTCAGGGATTGGTCAGGTACGATGAAGAGATGAAGCGCTACGCTGTCGCCTAGGACAACCTAATTCGTTCTAATCTTCCGCTTGTCATCAAAAAAAGTCCCCTCTCCCTGAGGGAGAGGGTTCGGGTGAGGGGGAAATTCTTAATTATGCTAGACCGTTACCCCCTCATCCGGCCTTCGGCCACCTTCTCCCTCAGGGAGAAGGGACGTAGCGGCGAATTAGAACGAATCAGATAGAAGAATGGGAAAAAGGGACTATGGATACCATTACGATCGATCAGATTATTGATAAACATCAGTGCGAAGCGAGTTCGCTCATTCAGATACTGCTTGATATCCAGAGCGAGAATCATTGGCTCCCCAAAGAGGCGCTCGAACGGGTCAGTGAAAAACTTGATGTGCCGATGAGCCAGATACAGCATATCACCACGTTTTATAAGTCATTCAGCCTCGTTCCCCGGGGACGTCATGAAGTTCATGTCTGCATGGGCACCGCCTGTCATGTTCGTGGCGCGCAGCGTGTCCTTGACTCCGTAACGGAACAGATCGGCATCGGCCCGGGTGAGACGGACGTCGATTTAAAGTACAGCCTTGAAACGGTGAACTGCATCGGCTGCTGTGCGCTGGGACCGGTTATGGTTGTTGACGGCGAATATCATGGCAATATTACTCCGGCCCAGGTAGCGGAAACGTTTAAAAATTACGAGTAAGGAACTACAATATGCCACGGATACATTCCACTGCCGAACTCGAAGCATTACGGCAGGATATACTGTCTACAAGGGATCCTGAAAAGCCGTGCATCACGCTCTGTTCGGGCTCAGCCTGCCAGGCGACCCACTGTAAGAAAGTCGCGGCGGCACTTGACCGGGAACTGGAAAAGCAGGGGTTAACGGATGCGGTTCATTTCAGGAAAACCGGTTGCCACGGTTTTTGTGAGCAGGGTCCGATAATCGTCATTTACCCCGAGGGGGTCTGCTACCTGAAGGTAAAGCCTGAAGACATTCCGGAGATTGTCTCGCAAACATTGATGGCAAAGAAAATTGTCGAGCGCCTGGTCTATGTTGACCCAACCACGGGTGAAAAAGCGGTCAATGAAGAGGATATCCCCTTCTACAAAAACCAGCAGCGGCTTGTTCTTGGCCTCAATACCAAGATAGACCCGAAAAACCTTGAAGATTATCTCGCCGTAGGCGGCTATCAGGCGTTGACTAAAGTGTTCACTGGAATGACGCCGGAGCAGGTTATCGCTGAGGTCAAGGCTGCAAGTTTGAGGGGGCGCGGAGGCGGAGGCTTTCCGGCCGGTATAAAGTGGGAAGCGTGCCGAAACGCGCAGGGCGACACGAAGTATGTCATCGTCAACTGCGACGAGGGGGACCCCGGGGCGTATATGGACCGCTCCCTCATGGAAGGCAACCCCTACTGCGTGCTGGAGGGTCTGCTTATCGGCGCCTATGCCATCGGCGCTCACGAAGGGTATATCTATGTTCGCCAGGAATACCCGCTGGCAGTAGAAAACGTGATGGCGGCCATCAAAACGGCTGAGGATTTTGGTCTGCTCGGGAAAAATATCCTCGGCTCCGGGTTTGATTTCATCATCAAGGTGCATAAGGGTGCCGGGGCATTCGTCTGCGGCGAGGAGACAGCCCTCATCATGTCACTGGAAGGCAAAGTAGGTGAACCGAAATCACGGCCGCCTTATCCGGCGGTCAGAGGATTGTGGGGTAAGCCGACTAATATAAATAACGTGGAGACGTGGGCCAACATACCTCTCGTGATCAATAAAGGGGCTGCCGCCTTTACCTCAATCGGCACTGAGGGAAGCAAAGGCACCAAGATATTCTCGCTGGTCGGCAAAGTGAACAACACCGGACTCGTAGAGGTGCCGATGGGAGTAACCTTACGGGATATTGTCTATAAGATCGGCGGCGGCATCCCCGGAGGCAGGAAGTACAAGGCGGTACAGACAGGCGGTCCGGCGGGGGGGTGTATGCCGGAGAGTCTCCTCGATATGGCTGTAGACTTTGATCAACTGACCAAGGCCGGTTCGATGATGGGCTCCGGCGGCATGATCGTTCTGGATGAAGAAACCTGCATGGTTGATTTCGCGCGCTACTTCCTCGGTTTTCTTGCCGATGAATCGTGCGGCAAATGCGTTCCCTGCCGAGAAGGCGTGAAGCAGATGCTCAAAATTCTGACCAGAATAACGAAGGGGAAGGGGAAAAAAGGCGATATCGAACTTCTGGAGGAGTTGTCCGAGGTTGCCGGTTCCGCCGCTCTCTGTGCGCTCGGCAAAGGGGCCCCGAATCCGGTGTTAAGCACGATACGCCACTTCAGGGACGAGTATGAGGCGCATATCAACGACGGCAACTGTCCGGCGCTTTCCTGCAAGGAGCTGATTGCGTACTACATTGACCCGGACAAGTGTCAGGCCTGTTTGAGTTGCGGCAGGAAGTGTCCGGCCGAGGCGATTGACGGGGGCAAAAATCTGATTCACATTGTTATCCAGGATAAATGCACGAAGTGCGGATCGTGCCTGGAAGCCTGTCCTGCCCGCTTTGGTGCGGTGCGTAAAATTTCCGGTGAGCCTGTTCCCGCTCCTGTCCCTCAAGAATCACGGACTATAGTCAGAAAGAGTGCACAATCATGAGTGAACTGCTATTACAGATAGATGGAAAAGAAGTTACCGCACGGTCCGGTGCGACCATTCTGGAGGCCGCCGCAAGCGTAGGAATATCAATTCCGACGCTCTGTCATCATGAGAAGCTGGAGGCGCATGGCGGCTGCCGGATCTGTTCGGTGGAAGTGGATGCCCGCGGTAGAACAAGTGTTGTTGCCGCGTGCCTCTACCCGGTAGAACAGGACCTGGTGGTGCGGACGAGGACCAGGAAGCTGGAGCGGATTCGGAAATCACTGGTGGAGATGATGCTGGCTCATGCTCCGGACTCTGAAGTATTGCAGAGTCTGGCCCAGGAGTATGGCGCAGACAGGGACCGCTTTGAAAAAGAGATCTCCTTCTGCATTCACTGCGGACTCTGTGTGCGCTATTGCGCAGAAATAAAGAAGAAGAACGCCGTCGGGTTTATCGACAGGGGACCACGGAAAGAGATATGCTTCATTCCCGAGATTGCCGCCAGGGAGTGCTGGGAGTGTAAGGAGTGTTTTCCGCTCTGCCCGACCTCGGCTCTGCAGGCTGCGTTTGTATTAGTAAAAGCGCTGACGTTTCCTTCTGATGCTGATTAATTGAATGCCATATCATAAAGCGGACGCTAGAATGGCAATCTCCCGCCCGCTTTGACGAGATTCTGGAACTGGTTGTTTCAGAATCTGCCTCTCGGTTGTAGTCCTGCAATCCGCGTTAATTTTCTCCTCCTGACAACAATTTTCTCCATATGGCACACCTCATGCTAATTCCCCTTATACGGGGGAAAAAACCATGAGTAGATCAATACTGATTTGTGATGATGAGCCGCTCATCAGGATGAACCTGAAGAGCATGCTGACCGACCTGGGTTTCGATGAAATTCTGGAGTGCGGAGACGGCGCAAAGGCCGTGGAACTGGCGTTGGCAAGTTTTCCCGATCTGGCAATTTTGGATGTTGCCATGCCGGGTATGGATGGTATATCCGCAGCGATTGAGATCAAGAAGAAGCTGAAAATACCGATTATGCTCCTGACAAGCGCCTGCGACAGTGCGACTGTTAAACGGGCATCTGCAAGCGGAATTGCCGCTTTTTTAACCAAACCCCTTCGTCAGCAGGATCTTCTGCCGGCCATAGAAATTGCCCTGCAGCACGTTGAAGAGGTCGAAGAGCTGAAAGAGAAAATCTATGACCTGCGTGAACTCATTGAAAACCGCAAAATCATTGAAAAAGCCAAAGGTGTTCTGATGGAGAAGAACCATGTGTCAGAGGGCGATGCGTACCGCCTCATGCAGAAGGAGGCGATGGATAAAAGGAGATCGCTGCTTCAGATCGCGGTTGGCATCTTGAAGTAGAATATAAAAATGGTACCTCATCTCCCGATGAAAGGGGGAAAGCTACCAAATGATTCCATTGTGTGAAATTGTCTGTATACTAATCCGAATGAAGACACAAAGGAGTGGGCGACCATGAACAACGTCGGCATACCTGGCAGTAAACCCCGCACCCCCTATCATGAATTCTACGCCGATGACTTCACCCCCCGCGACCACTACCGTCTGCTGTGGGATCATATCAAAGCCACCGGCAACAGTGCCCTGGAGGCCAAGGCGCATGAATCCCAGCTGGCGCTGCAGGCCGAAGGGGTCACGTTCACGGTCTACGGAGAAAGCGAAGAGGGGATCGAGCGTATATGGCCCTTCGACCTGATTCCGCGCATCATTACCGCTGCAGAGTGGGTAAAGATCGAATCCGGGCTAAAGCAGCGGGTGCGGGCGCTGAACCTTTTCCTGGGTGATCTCTATGGCGAACAGCGCATCATCAAGGACGGCGTCATCCCTCCCGAACTGATTTACCAGGGACGCGACTTCCGGCGCGAGATTGTCGGCATAGTGCCGCCGCGAGGCATTTACACACATGTCAGCGGTATCGACATCATCCGTGACGAGAAAGGGGAGTTCCTGATTCTGGAGGACAACCTGCGGACCCCGTCCGGGGTCTCCTACATGATCGAAAACCGGGTTATCGAGCGCCGCATCCTGCCGGAGTTTTTTAATAAATACCGCGTCCGCCGCGTCGAACATTACCCCTCGCTGCTGCTTGCCGCCCTGCGCGCCCTCTCGCCGCGGGGAACTGCTCATGCCGATATCGTGCTGCTGACCCCCGGCATCTACAACTCCGCATATTTCGAGCACACCTTCCTGGCCAAGGAGATGGGGGTGGAGTTGGCTGAAGGGCGCGACATGGTTGTTGTTAACGATATCGTCTACCTCAAGACGACTACCGGGCTGCAGCGTGTGGACGTGATCTATCGCCGCATCGACGATGATTTTCTCGATCCGCTCGTATTCCGCTCTGACTCCTCTCTCGGTATCGCCGGAGTGATCAATGCCTGGCGCGCAGGAAACGTCGCTATTGTTAATGCACCGGGAAGCGGCATTGCCGATGACAAGGCGGTGTACCCCTATGTGCCGGACATTATCCGCTATTACCTCGGACAGGAGCCGATTCTCAACAATGTCCCCACTTTTCAGATGACCAACGAAACAGACCGCGAGTATGTCTTTGACAATATGGAGCGAATGGTGATCAAGGCGGTCAGTGAGTCGGGTGGATATGGAATGCTGATGGGCCCATCCTCCACACCAGCCTCACGCAAGGAATTCATGGCGCTCGTGCAGGAGAATCCCCGTAACTACATTGCCCAGCCGGTGGTCTATCTGTCGCGTCACGTCTGTTACATGGACGGCGAACTGGAAGCGAGGCATCTGGATCTGCGCCCTTATGTGATTTATGGTGAGGATATTGAAGTTGTCCCTGGCGGTTTGACCCGGGTGGCGCTGCGCAAGGGTTCGCTGGTGGTCAACTCATCCCAGGGGGGCGGAAGTAAGGATACGTGGGTGCTGGCGGAATAAATTTTCTTCCCCCTTTGTAAAGGGGGATTGAGGGGGATTTGATGTTAAGCAGAATAGCCGATTCTATGTACTGGATGGCCCGTTACCTGGAGCGTGCGGGAGAAACCGCCCGACTGATGGAGATCAACCTGCTCTATCTGGTGGAGGCGGAAGAGGATATGGGGGAAGAGGATAAATGGCGGCCGATCCTGCAGATAAACTCATCCGAGCCGCTCTACGACGAACAGTTCGGTGACGGCAGTATCAGTACACCGCGCGTACTGCAGTTTATCAGTGCCGGTCGGACCAATCCGAGTTCGATCCGCACCTGTCTCCGGCTGTTCCGCGAGAATGCCCGGGTGGCGCGGGACCGGATTTCCAAGGAGATGTGGGAGGCGGTCAACGAGATCTGGATGCGTTTCGACGAGCGTCTTAAGGGACCGCTCTCCGCCGAACGGGCCGGAGCTCTTTTCGTCGATCTGCGCAATCAGGTAGCCCGCTTCAACGGACTGGTCGCCTCGACCATGATGCGGGGTGAGGCCTACGCCTTCTACCAGTTGGGGGGCTGCTTCGAGCGGGCCGATATGACGGTCCGTACTCTCGATATCAAGTATCACATTATCCTTCCGGACCTCTCCATGGTCGGGTCCGCTCTGGACTATTACCAGTGGGCGGCGCTGCTCAAGTCGCTGTCCGGTTTCGAGGCGTTCCGCCGCAATTACCACTCGGCATTCATGCCTGGCGACGTGGCCGAATTCGTTGTGCTTAACCGCGATTTTCCCCGTTCAATCATATTTTCGGTGGGGCATATGGAGGGAGCTTTGGGGATAATCGGCCTGGAGCAGAAGGATGCAACCCGGACGGCCTTTGCCGCTCTCCTGGCAATGGTCAATGGCACATCCCAGCAGCTTTTCGCCGAGGGACTACATGAATATCTGGAACGGTTGCTGGAGCGGTTGGCGGGTTTCCACGCAGCGCTGGCGGAAGATTTTTTCCAATAAGGAGTCGTAATGCGATATCTGATAGAGCACGAAACGGTGCTGGAATATCCCCGCACGGTACGGGAACACCATATCGAGTTGCGCCTGGCGCCGCGCACTGATGGACACCAGCAGGTTATCTCCTGCTCCATTGAAACGGAACCGTCAGCAGAGTTTGCTTCCTATCAGGATTATTTTGGTAACCGGGTTGACTACTTCTGCATCATTCAGCCCCACAACCGCTTGGTGACGCGCCTGAAAAGTGAGGTCGAAACGCTGAAGGAGAACCCGTTCAGTTTTGAACCGGTGCCGCCGTCGGGTGAGCATGAGTGGTTACGGGAAGCGATCCGGCGTGCGCCTCCGATGAATGATTTTGTGCTCCACCGCAGTCTGTTGACCCCTTCAGCCATGAAGCTTGCCGAGGCGATTACGTGCGCATTCCCGCGCCAGGACAAAGATCAGCCACTGCTCGAATCTCTTTTGGAGCTGTTAGCCTGGGTGCCGAAGGTGTTTGAGTATCGCACCGGTTCCACGGAGGTTCACGGGTCACTTGTGTCGGCCGTTCGCCAAGGGGGAGGCGTCTGTCAGGATTTCGCCCATCTGTTCATAACCGTCGCCCGTTCCTGGTCAATTCCGGCCCGCTACGTCATGGGGTATCTTGATCCGGGCATCAGCCAGGTCGGTGAAAAACTGGCCACCCATGCCTGGGCCGAGGCTCTGGTGCCGGGTGCCGGGTGGATCGGTTTTGACGCAACCCATAACCTGCTGACCAATGATCATTACGTCGCCGTAGCCGTCGGTCGCGATTCCTACGATGCCGCTCCACAGCGGGGAAGTTTCAAAGGTGAATCGTCCGGAGAACAGCCGGCGGTGACAGTAACAATGCAGGAACAGCAATAAAATCCGAAAGGACGACGATGTCCGTACCAACAGCCATGAAAACAGAAACTTTTTTTACCATAGAGATGCCGTATCGTGAGCGGATGGAAATCCGCCGTACCGTTTTTTCCGGTGGTGGCGGACCACGACTCTCGGTTGTTGCCGGCATTCATGGCGACGAGTTGGAGGGACTGTATGTCTGCCACCGTCTTGCAGCCTGGCTGGACGAACTGCAGCGCACCTCTCCCGGTGGTCTCCTTGGCAGCATCGAACTCTACCCGGCGGTCAATACCCTGGGACTGGATACCCTTACTCGCGGTCTGCCGGTCTTCGACACCGATCTGAACCGCGCTTTTCCCGGCTCTGCCGGCGGGCCGCTTCCGGAACGGCTGGCCGCTGCGCTCATGACAGCGCTCACCGGATCGGCGCTGGTCGTCGACGTTCACGCCAGCAACATCTATCTGCGCGAGATTCCCCAGGTGCGTATCAATCAGGAGTTTGACGATCTGCTGGTGCCGATTGCCCGCCGCATGAATCTTGACCTGATCTGGCTGCATGGCGCCGCGACGGTGTTGGAAACAACGCTGGCCCACAGTCTCAACAGTTGCGGCACCCCCTGCCTGGTGGCTGAGATGGGAGTCGGCATGCGTATCACGCCAGAGTATTGCGACCAGCTTGTCGCCGGAATCCTGACAGTCTGCAGGGACCTGGGGGTTCTGGCGTCAGATGTTTCTGTCCCGGAAACAACACACACTCCATTTATCGCCGATGACAGCAATGTCCATTATCTCAATGCCCAGACCTCAGGTATGTTCATTCCGGCTGCGTCGCACTGGACCGACGTCCGTCGGGGGGAGCTGCTCGGTACGATTGTTTCCCCTTTACGGGGGGACATCCTTTCCGAAGTCCGCGCGCCGGTCGACGGTATTCTCTTTACGCTGCGCGAATATCCGCTGGTGTATGAGGGGTCGCTTATGGCCCGGGTCATGGCACGCAAGGGGGGAGCGCCGGCATGATACGTGACCTGCTCTGTATGACCGCGCCGGTACGGGAGGGGTTCGATATCCCCTGCCACGAGATCGGCCCCAAATCATCCCATCCGGCCGCCGCTTTTGTTGCCGGACTGCATGGCGATGAAATCAACGGTATCTTTATTCTGTCACGTCTGGCGGATTTTCTGAACAGTGTCGAAGCGGGGAAATATCCTGAATTGCACCTGCTCAAACGGGTCCTGATTATTCCGGCTGTCAATGTACTGGGTGTCAATCTGCGCACCCGCACCTGGCCGTTCGACAAGTCCGACATCAATCGCATGTTTCCCGGCGGCACCACCAGCGAGACCACCCAGCGTATCGCCTATGCCGTGCTGGAGGCGACCAAGCGTGCGGAGCATCGTGTTGACATCCACACCGCCAGCGCTGATTTTGAGGAGATCCCGCAAGTGCGACTCTACGGCCCGAGCGATGCTGAGCGTGAGACCGCGCGGTTGCTCGGCCTGCCGGCAGTAATGGAGCGCTCGCTCTCCCCGGTTTTTACCACCACCCTGCTGCACTCCTGGAAGGCTTGGCCCGGCCAGAGCTTTGTCCTGAGGGTGGGGCAGGCAGGTACGGTGCAGCTTGGCCACTGCCAGCGGGTCTTCCGAGCACTGGTCTCGTTCCTCGGGAGGATTGGTGTGCTTGAGGGGGTACAGATTGCGGTAGAAGACGAGGAGACCTGCTTCTTTAACAAAGCGAGTGCCCATCGCGTCTTTGCCGAAAAAGCGGGCACCTTTGTTTCCGACCGCCAGGTAGGGCGGTGGGTGGGGTCCGGCCAGGAGCTGGGCTATATTTACGACAGTTTCGGCGGCACGGTGATTGAAAAGGTCGTGGCCCCGGTGGCGGGCCTGCTGACCGGAATCCGCCGTCATCCGCTTCTCTTTGAGGGAGATCTGATTCTGCGGGTAAACCGCAAAGGGTAAGAATTCAGCCGTATCAGAAACTCCTCCAGAGGGGACTTTCTGATATCAGGCGCTCAACCATCCGATCAATTTCGGTAATAACTTTTACATCCATCTTCTTAAGCCACCGCTTTGGTATGGCTTCCATACCATAATACGCTCCGGCCAGCATCCCGCAGATGGCGCCGGTCGTATCGGCGTCCCCACCCTGATTAACTGTTCCGACCAGGCACTCTTCAAAATCTCTTCCCCTGAAAAACCAGTGAAACACCGTCTGCATGGTGTCTACGACATATCCTGTCGCAAGGCCGCGATACGGCACGAAGTTAAAGGTCGGAAACCTGGTCAGCAGCGTGTCAACGTGGCGGCGCAGGCGGGTTTTTTCCGCCCCGCAGATGATCATGTGCAGAAGTTGTCCCAGGCAGAGGCAGGCGGCGTCCGATACCGGATTGTTGTGGGTGATATGTGCCTGCTCAAGTATGTATCTTTTCAGCAGTTCACCATCCGGGAGTGAAAAAAGTGCCGCCGGAAGGAGGCGCATGGCCGCGCCATTTCCGGCGTCCCACTCATTGGGCGGCGACTCAATTTGCCCATGCAGAAGGTAGGCACGAATCCCCTTGCGGCAGGTATCGCCGCAGTCGACCGGACGTGATTTCAGCCAGGCGGCAAACTGGTCGGCAACCGCTTCCAGTGACCATCCCTGACTTTTTATAATAGCCCGGCCGATGCAGAGCGCCATTTCAGTATCATCAGTGACCTGCCCCGGCTTCAGCCGCAGCCAGCCGCCGCCGATAATATCGCGGAAGGTGCCATATTTTGAGGCAATTTCTGATGCAGTCATGAACTCGACCGTAGCGCCCAGGGCATCGCCGACCGCCATGCCGATAAAGGCTGCGCGGGCGCGATCACTGATGTCATCACGGTTGTATTGGGTGAACATGGGAGAACCTTTCGTTCTGATATATTAAACAGTGAGAGACAGAGACTGAGAGTGTATGCAATTCATAATCCATTTGTATCTGCACAATTAACATGCAGATATGTCCCGTGAAAGTGGCCAATAGATAACCTTGCGACAGGTGACCTTTTGTCCTGAGAGCTCTTTTTCTCGCTGTCTCTGCGCCTCTGTGCGTAATTGTTTTCAAACTGGCACATTCTATGCTTTACCAATTATCAGTACCGGCAACGACGCCCGTGGGATTTATTCCTGTCGGGCGTTTTTATTTCGGAAGGAGAATGATTATGGCAACTGCATGCGAAATGAAGGATAAAATCCAGGGACATCCCTGCTTTGGCGGCAATCACCACAAAAACGGCCGTATGCATCTGGCGGTAGCGCCACACTGTAACATCAAGTGCGGTTACTGCTCCCGCAAGCACGACTGTGCCAACGAATCGCGCCCCGGCGTGACCAGTCGCATACTGACGCCGCTGGAAGCGATTGTGAAAGTGCGCGAAGTCATGGCCAGTCCAATCGCCGGCCCTATTATCAAAGTGGTCGGCATCGCCGGTCCGGGTGATCCGCTCGCTAACGAAGAAACGTTTGAAACCTTTGCGCTGGTCAAGAAGGAATTCCCGCATCTGATGCTCTGTCTGAGCACTAACGGCCTGCTGCTGCCGGAATCGATCGATCGTCTGTATGAGATGGGTCTGCACAGCCTGACCGTTACCATCAACGCCGTTGATCCGGAGGTCGGAGCACAGATTTACCGGCATGTGATCTACCACGGCAAACATTACACCGGAGTTGAAGGGGCCAGAATATTGATCAATAATCAGTTTGAAGGGCTTAAGCGGGCCGGAGAGCTGGGTCTGACTATCAAGGTTAATTCGGTCCTGGTACCGGGTGTCAATGATGACCAGATGCCGCTGATCGCAGCTCGTGTAAAGGCATTAGGTGCCTTCGTTATGAACATCATGCCGATTATTCCCCAGGCGGAGCTGGCACATATTATACCTCCCAGCGAGGAGCGGGTGGCGGCGATTCGGAAGGCAAACGAAGATATTATCGGCCAGTTCGCACATTGCAAGCAGTGTCGTGCCGACGCTATCGGCCTGATCGGCCAGGATCTGAACGTGACGTTTGCAGAAGCTGCGTCTCCGGCGCCATGAACATAGAGCCGTTTCGTGCGGAGGAGACGGCCTGTTTTTTGAGGCTGGCCGCTTCCGAACAGTGGGTGTCAGAACGGTGGGAGTGTGATTTTCTGCTGTCAGCATTCCCGCAGGGATGTTTTGCCGCACAGTCAGAGAGTGGGGAAACCGTTGGATTTGTGACCTCTCTCTGCCATGACCGGAGCGGCTGGATCGGCAATCTTATCGTTGCAGGGGAGCAGAGGGGAAAGGGGATTGGTGAAGCGCTTTTCACCACGGCCCTCGGGGCGTTACGAGCGGCTGGAGTCGTTACGTACTGGCTGACCGCCTCGAAATCGGGTGCGCCGCTGTATGAAAAGTATGGGTTTTCCGGCATTGACAGGATCATTCGCTGGGTTGGAGAGGGGCGGCAGCGGCATGCGCCAGGCCATCTCCCGGCTGACACGAGTGCGTTGGACACCTCAGAAACAGTTGTCGACTCGCTCGGCTGGGATGATCGGAGGGACCTCCTGCTGGCGGCAACAACGGAGCGTGGAAGGGTGCTGCATGACGAATCGGGATTTGTCGCGCTGCAATCATGCGGTGATTCCATACAGTTCGGGCCGTTTTCGGCAGTTGATTCCGGCGGTGCGGAACGCCTCTTTGAGGCCGCATCCGGAACTGTCGAGCTGGGCAGGCAAGTTTTTGTTGACGCACCCGCTTCGAACTGGGCAGCGCTTCGCATGTTCAATCGAAAAAGAATGAAGATAGTCGGCAGCAGCCAACTGATGTATGCGGGCAAAAAACCTGTATATCGACCGGAGTTGATCTATGGGCTTGCAACAATGGGTAGTTGCGGATGAGCGGGGCACAATCTACGCCCATTGTCTGCTGATCAGAACGAGAAAAGAACCGAAAAGTCCGCTTGATTCTTGATAGGCCCAATGAGGCAAAGCGCCCCTGAAAATTTTCTATTTCATAATGGCATGCCAGATGCAGAACTAAAATAAGCAATAAGTTTTTTAAACGGCAACGGCGCCGTGTCCTGCAAGGGATAGCGGCGCTTTTTCATTTTTGGAGGTACGTTATGATCTGCACAGAAAACAGTCAAATAATCATCGACGATACCACCCTGCGGGATGGCGAACAGACCGCGGGGGTTGTCTTCTCCAAGCGGGAAAAGATCGCCATTGCCCGCATGCTGGACTCCATCGGGGTGGGGGAGATCGAATGCGGTATTCCGGCCATGGGGGTGGAAGAACAGGAAAGTATTCGCACGCTGGTTGACCTCGGTTTGAATGCGCGCCTGATAACCTGGAACCGGGCGCTGGTGCCTGAAATTAAGGCAAGTATTGCCTGCGGTGTGCAGGCGGTAGACATTTCCCTTTCGGTGTCGGATCAGATGATCGTGCATAAACTGCGGAAAGATCGTGACGCAGTGAAAGAACAGTTGAAGGTCGCGCTCGGTTTTGCCAAAGAGCACAATCTGTACGTGTCGGTCGGTGGTGAGGATGCCAGTCGCGCCGACATGACTTTCCTGGTGGAATTGATGGAGATTACCCGCGCGCTGGGGGGAGACCGCTTCCGCTTCTGTGACACTCTCGGCATCATGGATCCGTTCACCATGTTCGACAAAGTAGCGTTTCTTCGACGGGCGGTGCCGGAAGTGGCTATTGAGGTTCACACCCACAATGACCTGGGGATGGCCACTGCCAACGCCATTGCCGGCATCCGTGCCGGGGCGAAGTTTGTCAATACCACGATCAACGGGCTTGGCGAGCGGGCCGGCAATGCAGCGCTGGAGGAGGTCGTCATGGGTTTGAAGCATGCCTGTGGCATCGAAACCGGTATCGACACCCACCGCTTCCGCGAGATGTCGCTCTTTGTCGCCAAAGCATCCGACCGGCCGCTTTCAGTTTCCAAGCCGGTGGTCGGATCACGGGTGTATGCCCACGAGTCAGGCCTTCATGCGGACGGCGTCATCAAGGATCCGCATAATTACGAAGGGTTTGATCCGTCTGAAGTCGGCATGACCCGCAGTATTGTGGTCGGCAAACATTCCGGTACCGGCGGTTTGATCGAGCGCTACCGCAGTATGGGGATAGTTGTCAGCCGGAAACAGGCAGATCCATTGCTGTTGTTGACACGGGCACTGTCATGCTCACGCAAGCGTGATCTGAGTAACTGTGAACTAATGGCCATTTATCTTGGCGAAGAGACGCTGCGAGAGGCAGCATAACTGGGGAGGTATGATATGTGTGTAGCTGGAACGAATTTTGTACCGATTGTCGAGGCGGCGCAGTTGCTGGAAACAACTGAGATGCGTGTATTGATGATGCTTAAAAAGGATGAGCTGCAGGGGAAAATGGTGGAGGAAGCATGGTATGTCGATCGGTCGTCGCTGAAGCTCTGTGAGAAACCGAAAGCGGCGGATATCGTTAAACCGGGCGGTTGCGGCGGCGGCTGCGGCGGCGGAAACAGCAGCGGTTGCGGCGGGCACTAAACAGGAGGTTCATATGCCCATCATCGTCAAAGCCTCTGATTTCAAATTCAAATATCCACGCGATGTCGTCAACCGGGAGCAGCCAAAGTTTACCGGTCTGCCTGATTCAGCACCTTTTAACCGCCATGACCTGTACGATATCCTGCCGGTAATGTCGGCAGTTATGAACGAACTGGACAGCGAGGATGGTGAAGTGCTGCATCTGCTGGAAGACGTGCTGAACCAGATGCCGAGCTTTATTACCACCCGCGGAGAGGTGTTCGACTACCTGCAGGGCTCGGCCAAAGAATGCTTGAGACAATAGGCGATATCTGGGCGTATGCCGGAACGAGTATCATAGCCATTACCACCAACGGGTCGGTGACTCGTGACGGTCGAGCCATCTTCGGGCGGGGTGTGGCACGGCAGGCGGCCTCACGGTTCCCCGGACTTGCTGAAACAGCCGGCAGGCTGCTTGTGGAACGCGGCAACCATGTCTGTGGCCTTGGTAACGATATTGTCACCTTTCCGGTGGAAGAGACCCCCTGGTCACTTCCAGACCTGCGTCTCATCGGGCGCTCCGCAGAGGAACTGCGACTGCTGGCTGACCTTTCCGGCTGGCAGCGGATTGTCGTTCCCCGCCCCGGATGCGGTGGTGGCGGGCTTTCGTGGCACGATGTGCAGCCGCTCCTGAAATCCTGTTTTGATGGTCGTTTTGTTGTGATAAGCCAAGAGTGATCAAGTTGTCATGCTGAACAGGGATAGTATGAAGATGCTGCATATCGTTCAGAATGACCCCGAGGTCCCTCCCGGCACCGTCATCGACTACCTCGACGACACCCCCTTTGTGATACACCACCCGTACAGGGATGGTCATCTCCCCGAACCGGATCAAATCGGCGCTTTGATCGTTCTTGGCGGTGCCATGGGAGCAAATGACGATGGTCGCTATCCGTTCATCAGCGATCTGAAAAAACTCATTTGCACGGTCGTGGCCGCCCGGATTCCATATCTTGGCATCTGCCTTGGCGGGCAGTTACTGGCGGCCGCACTCGGGGGCACTGTCGTTTCCGGTCGCTGGGAGGAGCTGGGCACTTTGGATATTGCGTTAACTGAGGATGGCTCTGCAGATCGTCTTTTCAGCGGTATTCCGGAAAAATTCAGCTGTTTCCAATGGCACCATGACAGTTTTGATATTCCTGCAGGGGGTGTCTTGCTTGCCGGCTCGGCAGCGTGTCCTCATCAGGCTTTCCGGGTGGGGGAGTGTGCCTGGGGAATCCAGTTTCATCCTGAAGTGACGGAGCAGATCATTCGGGGGTGGTGCGCCTGGGACCGGTCAACGGCGGCAGGAGCAGAAGATCTGATCAGGGCGTTTTCCCGGGAAGAAAATAACCATAGAGTAACGTCCCGGCACCTTGTAGCCAATTTTATCCTCAGCGCCGGAACGCCCATGAAACAGTCATCGTAAAAGTTGTTTTCAGCAGCTCTCCGTTTCGATCTGCTCCAGTAATGCCAGCGCCGCCTCATCCTCGTACTGCTCAAACAGTTCACTGATATTGTTGATATAGGCATGGATAAGATACAGTTCATCGAGACAGCGGCCGCTGTTCTCATCCGGTTTGCCGACCAGATCCAGTTTGCCTTTGAACATCTCCCAGAAACGGTTGCTCTTGAGTGGATCATCGATATGCCGGCGCAGCATCACTATTAATTCCCGCGAATTTTTGTCACCTTCAATGCCGACAAAAGAAACATATCTGTCCGGCTTCTGTTCTTGCTGCATAACCCCTCCTTGAAATAGAATGCTTACTTTTCGCCCACTGATGACCTTTTTAACGGCAGAAGGAAGGATTTTGCGGCCATTCACCCATTTCCGACCGGCTGGCAACCGCACGCCCCGCAGGTACAGACCCTCGATCCACATTTCCGGCAGCCCGGATTCAACGGATCGCGCCCGTCAACCGTTTTCCCGCAGGCAGTACATTGATAACGATAAAAGGCAAAGCCGCAGTCGCGACAGAGAAGTCTCCTGTCATCACCCGGTTTGGGAACTATATGGATAGAGCCGCAGATCATGCAGACGGACGCCATTTCCGGTATGTTTCTGATGCCGTCGCGTGTGGTACGAAACCGCTCGAATAACTTTTTCGCCGTATCCCTGTCAAGTAGTTCCATGTAATATCCTCCCGGTGACAACTCCCGTTTATGCAACTTTACTGCCGGATTTGAACCATAGCGGAGTGCGCTTAAATTGGTCATTAGCCGCGTTATTGGTCAATCGTTATGTAATTATAAATATTAGGATAGGACTGGTGTTGTTATAACAGTATGAAAAATATCTCTATTTGCGGAATAATAACTTGGCACACATAATGTAATTACAAATTTTGAAAATGGTTTTCGGGAGTAGCGTGGTGGATGGCGCATTGTGTACATGACTGACGCATTGTTGGCCAAGCGGGCAAAAAAGCTTTTCACCGTCCCGCAGGAGATGTATTCTCGGGCAGCAGATCCAAGGGCGCTGACGGATTCAGGAACAAAAAATAAAGAAGCCGCAGTTTTTTTTTGCTTATTTGCACGGTGATGAAGCAACGATAGTGTTGGTAACGTACTGATTTACAACCCGATACATGGCATAACGCTCACTTATGATTCCATTGACTTCCACAGATTATGATGCCATACGGCTTTCGCTTCAGGTAGCGATAGCAGCGACCGTGCTATCACTTCCGCTTGGTTTTGGCATCGCGTACCTGATCACCTTTGTTAAATTTCGCGGCAAGATAGTGCTGGAGGTTTTCGTGAACCTTCCTTTGACCCTGCCGCCGGTAGTCGTGGGCTATTTTCTGCTGCTTCTGCTTGGAAAGCACGGCTGGCTGGGTTCTCTGCTCAATGACGCTGGTATCCGTCTTATCTTCACGCTCAAAGCTGCAGTCATCGCTTCGGCGGTGGTTGGATTCCCACTGTTGGTGCGCTCGTTGCGGGTCGGCATGGAGGGTATCGACCGGCGCCTTATCAACGCCTCCCGAACGCTCGGAGCGCCGTGGCACGACACCCTGCTGACGGTTATTCTGCCTCTCTCAATCCCCGGACTGCTGGCCGGTTCATCACTTATGTTTGCCCGCAGCCTCGGTGAATTCGGTGCGACCATCATCGTCGCCGGCAATATCCCCGGTGTGACCCAGACCATTCCCCTTGCCATTTATGAATATGCCAGCTCTCCGACAAGTGAGACCATGGCACTGGCGCTCTGCCTGGTGTCAGTGGTCATCTCAATGGCAGTGTTGTTTATGCATGAGCTGCTAGTAAGAAAAACGGCCCGGAGGGACTGACGTGCTGATCTCTATGGATGTTAAAAAAAGTTTCGGTGCCTTTGCGCTGGCCGCAAATACCACTTTCAGTGGCGACAGAATCGGCGTTTTCGGCACGTCAGGCAGCGGTAAATCGACTCTGGTCAGTATGCTCGCAGGGCTTGTTAACCCTGACGAAGGCGAGATTGTACTTGATGGAGAATGCCTTTTCAGCAGTGCCGGGGGGATCAACGTGCGACCGGAAAAGCGGCGCATTGGCATGGTCTTTCAACAGCACTGCCTGTTTCCACATTTAAATGTCCGGAGCAACCTGCGCTACGGCTATAAACGCTGTCCGGCACATTTTCGCACGATTGACTTTGATACTCTGGTGACCGTTCTGGGGCTGAACGATCTTCTGGGGCGTGGGGTCACCAATCTGTCGGGCGGCGAGAAACAGCGTGTCGCGCTTGGTCGCGCCATTCTGGCCAATCCCCGCCTGCTTTTGATGGATGAACCGCTCTCGGCATTGGACGATACCCTCCGTTTTCAGATTATTCCCTACCTGCGGAGTGTCAGCAGCGAGTTCGGCATCCCCTATCTGTTTATCTCTCACTCCCTGGTTGAAATGCGCCTCATGACCGATACGGTGCTGGCATTTGATAAAGGAGTCATGATCGGGCAGACTACCAGCGAACAACTGGCACGAAACCGCATGGGCAGCAGTCAGGTCGGCTATATCAATCTCCTGAAGCTGGGGTGCCCGTCTGATGACGGCACTCTGTACGCATATCCTTGGGGAACTGTGCGCCTGCTGATTTCTGCCGGCTCTGGCCGTGACAGCTCCATGGCGGAGCTCTCGTCCAAGGATATCATACTCTTTAAGCAGAACCCGGAAGCTATCAGTGCGCGCAACCTTCTGGCTTGCACCGTGCGCTCCCTGTTCAATTCCGGGAGAAAAATCGGTGTGGAGCTCGACTGTGCCGGTAATACACTGGTCTCTGAGGTTGTTCAGGACGCCGTCAACGAACTGGGCATCGTCCCAGGGAGCACCGTGTTTGCGGCAGTGAAGGCTTCGGCGTTTCGTATTCTCCCCGGCTGATTATTTTTTCAGCATCTGCCTCTGATGCTGGCGCATCCCCACCCGATATCCACCACTTCCCGCAGCCTTATTTGTAGGCATAAACTGACAATAGTCTGTTATTATTGGATAATTAAATGTTGGCACGCCCTGTGCTTTAATGTGAAGCAGCACCGTTCAAAACAGTTTTAGAAAAAAATACAGATTTATCCAGGCAATGGCGCCTCCAAAAAAATGGGGCGCCTTTTTATTTGCCCTGCACCAAAACAAAATAGTTCGTTCAAGAAAATAGTTTCTGCAACGAGCCGCAGAAAGTTTTCTAACTTACTAAAACCCCACAGGCTCACAGATTGGTGAGCAAAAGGAGCATCACATGAGACAGATCGCAATTTACGGCAAAGGCGGCATCGGCAAATCAACCACCACACAGAACACGGTAGCGGGTCTTGCGTACCTCGGCAAGAAAGTAATGATCGTCGGCTGCGACCCCAAAGCAGATTCAACCCGTTTGATCCTGCACGCCAAAGTACAGAACACGGTAATGGACCTTGTTCGCGAGAAAGGGACCGTTGAAGATCTGGAACTGGAAGATGTCATGAAGATCGGCTACGGCAATACCAAGTGCGTAGAATCCGGTGGACCTGAGCCGGGTGTCGGCTGTGCCGGTCGTGGTGTTATCACCGCCATCAACTTCCTGGAAGAGAACGGCGCCTATACCCCTGACCTTGACTTCGTATTTTATGATGTACTCGGCGACGTTGTCTGCGGTGGTTTCGCCATGCCGATCCGCGAAGGTAAGGCTGAGGAGATCTACATCGTCTGTTCCGGCGAAATGATGGCTATGTATGCCGCCAACAATATTGCCAAAGGTATCCTCAAATACGCTTCTTCCGGCAAGGTCCGTCTGGCCGGCCTTATCTGTAACGCCCGTAAGACCGACATGGAGTTCGAACTGGTCACCGCTCTGGCGAAAAAGCTCGGTACCCAGATGATCCACTTTGTTCCCCGTGACAATCAGGTGCAGCGTGCCGAGATGCGTCGTATGACCGTTATCGAATACTCTCCGGAACATCCGCAGGCACAGGAGTACCGGACTCTGGCGGAGAAGATCCTCAACAACAAGATGCTGGTGATTCCGACACCGCTGGAGATGGAAGAGCTGGAAGACCTGCTGATGGAGTACGGCATCATGGAAGCTGAGGACGAGAGTGTTGTTGGTGTGGCCGAGGCAGCATAAATAAAAAAACATCTCACCACAGAGTCACAGAGGACACAGAGTAAGACAAGAAGATTATAGTTTTAATCTAAAGTGTTCCGATTTTAATTTTCTCTGTGCTCTCTGTGACTCTGTGGTGGATTTTGAAAGGAGACTCCCATGTCTGACAAAATACGAACTATTGACGGAATTACCAAAGAATCCACCCAGGCCATGATCGATGATGCCCTGTCGGTGTACCCCGAAAAGGCCAAGAAGAAACGCGCACCGCATCTGGCGCCAAACGATGCAGCATCCGGCTGTGCCAGCGTCAAGTCCAACAAAAAAACCGTTCCCGGCGTCATGAGTGCACGAGGCTGCGCATATGCGGGAGCTAAGGGTGTTGTCTGGGGGCCGATCCGCGATATGGTCCATGTTTCTCACGGTCCGGTCGGTTGCGGCTGGTACTCTTGGGGAACACGACGTAACCTGATGAGCGGCATCAACGGTGTCACGCAGTTCGGCATGCAGTTTACCTCAGATTTTCAGGAAAAAGACATCGTCTACGGCGGTGACAAGAAGCTGGATACACTGCTCCATGAAGCACACGATCTCTTTCCGTTGGCCAAAGGAATCTCGGTTCTGTCCGAATGCCCGGTCGGTCTGATCGGTGACGATATTAACTCCGTTACCAAGCGGGTTTCCAAAGAGCTGGAAATTCCGATCATTCCCTGCAACTGCGAAGGGTTCCGTGGGGTCTCCCAGTCATTGGGACACCATATCTCCAATGACTCGATCCGCGACTACATTATTGAAACACGTGAGTTTGCCGAACCGTCAACCCCCTACGATATCGCCCTGATCGGCGACTACAACATCGGCGGTGACGTCTGGTCGGCTAAATCACTGCTGGAAGAGATCGGCCTGAATGTAAAATCGGTCTGGACCGGCGACGGCGAGCTGGAAAAAATTGCCGCAACCCACACCGTCAAGCTGAACCTGATTCACTGCTACCGCTCCATGAACTATATGTGCAAGGTCATGGAAGAGAAATACGGCATCCCGTGGCTGGAGTTCAACTTCTTCGGCCCGACCAAAATCAGGGAGAGCCTCCGGGCTATTGCCGAGCGCTTCGACGATGTCATTAAAGAAAAGGTCGAACTGGCAATAGCCAAGTACGAACCGATCATGCAGGCGATTATTGACGAATACAAACCACGCCTCGACAAAAAGAAAGTCATGCTGCTGGTGGGTGGTCTCCGCCCCCGCCATACGATCGGCGCCTATGAAGACCTCGGTATGGACTGTGTCGGCTCCGGATATGAATTCGCCCACGGCGACGACTACGACCGTACCGCTCCGGAGATGCCGGATGCCACGGTTGTTTATGACGATCCGTCCGAATATGAGTTTGAAAAATTTGCCCACGCTCTGAAGCCCGACCTGATCGGCTCCGGCATCAAGGAAAAGTATGTATTCCAGAAGATGGGCATACCGTTCCGTCAGATGCACAGTTGGGACTATTCCGGCCCGTATCACGGCTATCAGGGCTTTGAAATATTTGCCCGCGATGTTGACATGGCGGTGAACAGCCCGACCTGGAAACTGGTAAAGGCACCGTTTTAAATAGTCCCCTCTCCATGAGGACCCTCTGGGGCCTAAAGGAGAGGGTTAGGGTGAGAGGGAAATGATAATTTTAAGGTTAAGGCCACTCCTTCCCCCTCATCCGGCCTTCGGCCACCTTCTCCCTCATGGAGAAGGGTTCATTCTGCAGTAATATTCGGTGGTGCAACAGATTGGTTGCCCGCCAAAGGAGATATACCATGGCAAACTTATTGGGACTTGAAGTCAAGAAGGTTACCGAAACCCCACCGGAAGAGGTGGAGAGGGTTCAGAACTGGATCAATAGTGAAGAATATAAAGAGAAGAACTTTGCCCGCCAGGCGCTGGTGATCAATCCGGCCCATGCCTGTCAGCCGCTCGGCGCCCAGCTCTGTGCCCACGGTTTTGAAGGGACGCTGCCGTTTGTACATGGTTCGCAGGGGTGTGCTTCTTACTACCGTTCGACCCTTAACCGCCATTTCCGTGAGCCGGCCCCGGCCGTTTCCGATTCCATGACCGAGGATGGCGCGGTATTCGGCGGCCAGAACAATCTGCATGAAGGGCTGGAAAATGCCTACGCCCTTTACAAGCCGAAGATGATTGCCGTCTTTACTTCATGCATGCCGGAAGTTATCGGCGATGACCTGACCGCGTTCATAAAAAATGCCAAACAGAAGGCCTTCGTACCCAAGGAGCTGCCGATACCGTATGCCAACACCCCCAGCTTCAACGGCACCCATATCCATGGCTATGACTCGATGCTCTACTCCATTCTGCATACCCTGACAGAAGGGAAGCAGATCGAGGGACGCTGCACCGGAAAATTGAATCTGATTGCCGGCTGCGATTTCAACACCGGCGATTATCGTGAATACAAGCGGATCTTAAAAGAGTTCGGCATCCCGTACACTCTGTTGGCAGATATCGGCGATACCTTTGAGTCCCCCTGTGACGGCACCTACAACATCTACGCCGGCGGCACGAAACTGGAAGACGCCGCCGATTCGATCAACGGTAAGGCCACTATCGCTATCGGCCCATATGCAACACCAAAAACATTCGGATGGATCAAGGATACCTATTCCGGCAAGCACGTCACCATGCCGATGCCGATGGGCATTGAAAAGACCGATGCCTTTATCATGAAAATCGCCGAACTGTTCGGTAAAGACGTTCCCGCTTCGCTAAAGAACGAACGTGGTCGTGCCGTTGATGCGATGACCGATTCACAGCAGTATATGCATGGCAAAAAGTTTGCCGTCTATGGCGATCCGGATTACCTGATGGGGTACGTTTCCTTTCTGCTCGAAATGGGTGCCCGTCCGCATCACATCCTCTGCAGTCGCGGCAGCAAAAAAGCCGAGAAAGAGTTGCAGGCCCTGTTGGACGGTTCCATGTACGGTACCGGCTGCAAAATTTACATGAACAAAGATCTCTGGCATCTGCGCAGTCTTGTGGTTACCGATCCGGTTGATGCCATCATCGGAGATACCCACGGCAAGTTTGCCGCCCGCGATGCCAAGGTGCCGCTGTTCCGCTTCGGTTTCCCGATTTTTGACCGGGTCAACAAGCATCGCTACCCGCTGATCGGCTATCAGGGTGTGGTCAATATGGTAACGGAAATTTGTAACAAGTTTATCGATATCAAGGACGAGACGTGCGAGGACCGTTTCTTTGAAATGATGCGGTAATATAAAAGTAGCAATCAAACGATTACGTTGTTGGCTTTGTCGATTAAAGCTCCTCAACGTAATCGTTTTATTGCGACTTGGTTTAAAGGTGCTTAAATAGTCACTTCAGTCTATATCCAACACCCGGTTCAGTAATGATATGTTGCGGCCGGGAGGGATCTTTTTCAAGCTTGCGCCGCAAATTGCTGATATTTACCCGCAACACATGCGGTTGTTCCAGGTTAGTCATTCCCCAGACCTGTTTCAGAATCTGACCGTGAGTTAAAACCTTGCCGGCATGAATAACAAGAAAGCGCAGTATGTCATATTCTGTCGGAGTCAACGAAATTTCAAACTCATTAACCGTCACCAGCCTGCTGCCCAAATCCACCCGCAGGTCATTGCTGATGAACACCGGTTCGGGGATCTCCAGCAGCGAGCGACGCAGTGCGGCCCTGATGCGTGCCAATAGTTCACCGACCCCGAAAGGCTTGGTAAGGTAGTCATCTGCCCCGGCGTCCAGAGCTGACACCTTATCATTTTCATGTTCCCGTACAGATAGCACAATAATCGGCACTAGTGACCATTCGCGAATCCTTTTGATTACCTCGATGCCGTCTAGATCAGGTAATCCAAGATCAAGCAGGATGACGTCCGGTCGAAACGCGGCGGCTGCCGCCAGACCGGCATGACCGTTTTCCGCTTCGTGAAGGGTGAATTCTTCACTGGATAATACCGTATGCAAAAAACGCCTGATGGCCAGTTCGTCATCAACGACCAGAATGCGGGGCAGATTTTCCGTAGTTTTTTCAGCTGGCATGGTTTAGCTCCCCGGTTTTCGGCAAAGGTAAATCTAACACGATTCTTAAGCCCCCGCCAGCGCGGTTTTCGGCGTTTATCTTTCCCCCGTGAGCTTCGACGATTCCCTTGCAAATCGACAGCCCTAAACCGGTTCCCCCAGCCCCCTCGGGAACGGGTATTCTATAAAACTTGTCGAATACCCGCTTCAAGTCATGTTCCGGCACACCGGGACCCCGGTCTGAGACTTCAAGAGCAAGCCTGCCATTATCGGTGGTAGCGCTGACTTCAATGGCGCTCTCTGCAGGCGCGTATTTGTGTGCATTGTCGAGGAGATTAACCAGCACTTGGGTCATCAGCACAAGATCCATGGAGACCAGAGGTAAATCATCGGATAACCTGATTTCAACCGAACGGCTACCGATTCGCTGTTCAACCGCTGCCAGAGCACAGCCGACCAGATCCTGGATATCACACAATTCAACGTTCAACCGGATTGCACCAGCTTCAATTCGGGTCATATCCAACAAGTTGCCGACGAAACGATTCAGCCGTTCTGCTTCACTACAAGCGGAATCCAACAATTCTCGTCGTGCTCTATCGCTGAGGTGAGCTCCTTCTTCCTTCAGGCTGTAGAGTACCCCGGTTACCGAGACCAATGGCGTACGCAGATCATGGGAGATGGAGTTCAGCAGGGCGCGTTCCAGGTTTTCCCGCGCCTGAAGGATCTGTGTCTGCTCCGCCTGACGGGAGAATCTGATCCGTTCCATGGCCATGGCGGCCTGGGTGGCAAAGGCATCCAGCAGGCGGCGGTTTTCCTGCGAATGATAGGCATGCTGATTTTCCAGTTTAACGCCCATAACACCCAAAACACTGGACGGCGTTTGTAGTGGAAGGTAGATCAGGTCGGCTGACACGAGTGTATCCGTGGCCCGTCCGGCCGGGTGACTGTTCCGGAAAGCCCAATCGGCCACTGCCTGTTCCTTCATGTCCAGAGTAAGTCCATCGCTGGTCGCCAGAATGTCAAGCCGCTCTCCTTCCGGCAGCATAATAACCACCTGGGCATTAAGCGCCTCTTCAACATTCCTGAGTACAGCCTTCAGCACAGCGTCAATATTTGCTGAGGCGGCCAGATCACGGCTGAGGTAATACAGGCTGGCGGTCTGTACTTCGCGGGTACGCATCACTTCTGCCCGTTCGCGGGCACGGGCGACAAGAGTACTGATCACAACTCCAACAACGAACAGTCCCAGAAATGTCATTAGATACTGAGTATCAGCAACCACAAATGTCATTCGAGGAGGAACAAAAAAGAAGTCGAAGGCCAGCACACCCAGAAAAGCACTGGCAATTGCCGGTTTACGGCCCAACCGTACCGAGGCGATAACCACAGCCAACAGGTAGAACATAACCATGTTAGTGGGCGTAAAAAATGGGCGTAATAACTCGCACAGCACTGTGGCAGCTGCTACAAGCAGCATGCTTGCTGCATACCCGCGAACTTCATACGGGTGCCGATGTTTTGGAGCAGGATGGATCTCAACGGATTTATCCTGTTCAAAGCTGACAATAACGACATCTACGGCTCCGCTTCTACGGATAATCCGGTCGACTGCAGGGGGATTAATAATTTCGCGCCAGCGAGGCTTGTTGGGTTTGCCCATAACGATCTTGCTGATGTTATGACGACCGGCGTATTCCATGACCGCATCGGTGACGTCGGTGGCTGTTATAGTGCCTACCTGAGCACCTAGCCCTTCTGCCAGTCTCAGGTTCTGCCACACACGTTCACGGTTTTCCTGAACATGCCGGCCACCTGCCGGGGTTTCGATGTAGACTGTGAACCACTGTGCCTTCAGCTCTTCAGCCAGTCGGCAGGTGGCGCGAATCAGTTTTTCGCTATATGGGCTACCACTAACGCAGACCAGCAGTCTTTCCGCTGTCGGCCACGGTCCGGCAATGGATTGTTTCTCCATGTAGGCGCGCATCTGGTCATCCACTCGTGCGGCGGTGCGTCGCAGGGACAGCTCCCGCAGAGCCATCAGATTACCGGGGCGAAAGAACTTCTCAATAGCCTTGGCAGCCTGGTCAGGGATATAAATTTTCCCTTCATTCAAACGCTGGATCAGGTCTTCAGGGGGGATATCGATCAGCTTTATCTCGAAGGCCAAATCTAAAAGTCGGTCCGGTACTGTTTCACGCACAATGATCCCGGTGATCTGGGCAACCACATCATTCAGACTCTCGAAGTGCTGAATGTTGATTGTAGTGTAGACGTCAATCCCAGCTTCCAGAATCTCTTCAACATCCTGCCAACGCTTCTCGTGTCTTGAGCCAGGGGCGTTGCTGTGAGCAAGTTCGTCCACCAGAACGATCTGAGGTTTACGGTTTAAAATGGCATCGAGGTCCATCTCCGACAGCGCGACGCCCATATATTGGACTTCCTTACGCAGCAAGGATTCCATTCCTTCCAGCAGTAAATCGGTCTCGCTACGGCCATGAGATTCGACATAGCCGACTACCACGTCGCGACCATCCTTCTTCCTCTGACGGGCCGCTTCGAGCATTGCGTAGGTTTTGCCGACTCCAGCTGCATAGCCAAGAAAAATTTTCAGCTTGCCCAGTTCAGCCGTTACTTCTTCGGCTTGGACCAGCTTGAGCATTGCCTCCGGGGAGGGACGTATGTCGTCACCGTTTGTCGTCATGACTACAGCTTATCCAACATTAGATTTAATTCAAGCACATTTACCCGTGGAGTCCCCATAAAGCCCAGTTGGCGACCTTCAATAGAGTGCTCAACAGCCTTTATCACTATCTCGTTAGATACGCCGCGTGCTTTGGCAACACGTGGCACCTGCAGCAAGGCCGAGTCGGGTGTAATGTGCGGATCGAGTCCACTGGCCGAGGCCTGCGCCAGATCGGCAGGAATTTTGCCTGTCACACCGGTATCGCGAAGTGCCTTGACCCTATCTCCCACCGTTTTCAGGTAGTCGGGATTGGTCGGTCCGGCGTTGGAGCCACCGGAAGCCATGGCGTTGAAGCCGAAATCACTCGTGGCGGATGGGCGCGGCCAGAAATATTTCGGGTCGGAGAAGGGCTGACCAATAAGGCTCGAACCAAGCTCTTTGCCCGCCTTGTCAGTTATGAAGCTTCCCTTGGCCTGGTTGGGAAACAATGCGTAGGCGACACCAGTGACTATTGCTGGATATATGCCGCCGCAGATGATTGTTAAAATGATGAAGAGCAGTATGGCTGATTTTATATCTTTCATTGTTTTATCCTTTCGTAGGGGCGGACTGCGTCCGCCCTGGCCTGATTGATGGCTATTGCCACAAGGGCGCATGCAATGCGTCCCTACATTCAATTCTTGCACTTACACTAACAACCCGATGCACATATCAATCGCCTTGATCCCAACAAACGGGGCAATAATCCCACCTACACCGTAGATCAGCAGGTTATGGATCAGCAGCTTCTCGGCCGGCATGGGGCGGAACTTGGTCCCCTTCAAGGCCAGCGGTACCAGCATCGGGATGATGATGGCGTTGAAGATGACCGCTGACAGGATGGCGCTGAAGGGACTGGCCAATCTCATCACGTTCAGTACGCCCAACTGGGGATAGATCGAAAGCAGCGCCGCCGGGATGATGGCGAAGTACTTGGCTATGTCGTTGGAGATACTGAAGGTGGTTAGGTTGCCACGGGTCATCAGGATTTGCTTGCCAACCTCAACGATATCCAGCAGTTTTGTCGGGTTACTGTCCAGGTCGATGATATTGGCTGCCTCGCGGGCCGGCTGAGTACCAGTGTTCATGGCTACAGCCACATCCGCCTGGGCCAGAGCCGGGGCGTCGTTGGTCCCGTCGCCGGTCATGGCCACCATGTAACCCTGCTCCTGATACTCACGGATAAGGCGCAGTTTTTCCTCCGGTTTGGCCTGGGCCAGAAAATCGTCCACCTGGGCCTCGGCGGCTATTGCTGCGGCCGTCAGCGGGTTGTCGCCGGTGATCATGACCGTTTTTATTCCCATGCTGCGCAGTTGCAGGAAGCGCTCCTGGATACCGGCCTTGACGATGTCCTTCAGGTTAATGACACCCAGGATCTCACAACCTTTGCAAACCACTAACGGCGTGGCGCCAGCACGGGCTACACGGTCGACAACTTCGGCAAGGTCGGCGGGAATAGCTGTACAACCCAGTTTTTTGACAAATGCAATAGTCGAATCTGAAGCGCCCTTACGGTACTGATTGCCAGCCAGGTTTATACCGGAAAGGCGTGTGTCGGCGCTGAACTCAACCACCTCGGCTTCACTCGGAGTCTCCCTGCTCAGACCATGTTTCTCTTTGGCCAATACGACCACACTGCGTCCTTCCGGAGTCTCGTCGGCCAACGACGCCATCAGAGCCGCTTCGGCCAGTTCCCGCTCATTGTGCCCGCCAACCGGAACAAATGCCACCGCCTGACGATTGCCATGGGTGATAGTGCCGGTCTTGTCCAATAGCAGAACGTTGACATCGCCTGCCGCTTCAATGGCTCGTCCTGAAAGAGCTATGACATTCTTCTGGAACAGTCGATCCATGCCTGCGATGCCGATAGCAGGCAACAGTGCTGCGATGGTAGTTGGCGCCAGGCAGACGAATAAGGCTACCAGGATGGTCAGCGAGACCGGTGTTCCGTGGCCTGCCGCCTTGACGCTGTAGATGGAGAGCGGGCTGATGTTGATGCAGACCAGCAGAAAGACCACGGTCAGGGCGATCAGCAGCACTTCGAGAGCCACCTCGTTCGGGGTCTTACGCCGTTTGGCTCCCTCAATAAGACCGATCATCTTGTCCAGGAAGGTTTCTCCCGGATTGGCGGTAATCCTGACGATAATTGAGCTGGAAATGACTGTAGTACCACCGGTGACGGCACTGCGATCCCCACCCGATTCGCGGATCACCGGAGCTGACTCTCCGGTCACAGCCGACTCGTTGATCAGGGCTGCTCCGGCCGCTACGTCGCCATCGCCGGCGATCATTTCATGTGGCTCTACCAGAATTAAATCCCCTTTGCGAAGCTGGCTGGCGCCAATAGTTGTGAAGTTACCTCCAAATTCAGGCTTCTCCACTTTTTTGGCAGTTACATCGGTGCGGCTTTTGCGCAAACTGGCGGCACGGGCTTTACCGCGTCCCTCGGCCAGCGCCTCGGCAAAGGTAGAGAAAATAACGGTCAGCCAGAGCCAGATGGAAACACTGCCGGTAAACCAGGCCGGTTCCTTGTTGGCGCCAGTCAGTGACATGACAAAGGTGACCAGGGTGATAAGGCTGGCAATCTCGACACAGAGCATGACGGGATTGCGCCAGAGAGTACGGGGATCAAGCTTTTTAAGTGAATCAAGCAAGGCACCCTTCATGAGTTCAGTATCAAAGGCCGATTTCGGTTGTTGGATTGGTTTTGACATATTGTGTTCTCCTTGCGTTTTCATAACTCCCCCCAACCCCCTCTCTGATCTTTAAGAGGGGGAGCCTTTTCTCCTCCCCTTAAGATAAGGAGAGGCCGGGAGGGGTTATGTCCCCACCATCATCAAATGTTCAACTATCGGCCCCAAAGCCAGCGCAGGGAAGAAGGTCAGTGCTCCAACAATCAGAATTACCAGCGTCAGCCAGATAGCAAAGGGTGCCTTGTCGGTTGGCAAAGTGCCCAAACTGGGGGGGACATACTTCTTTTCGGCCAGAGAACCTGCCATAGCCAATACCGCGATCGCCGGGACATAACGACCAACTGTCATAGCCAGATAGCCGAATAGGTTGAAGAAATTGACGTTAGCGTTCAACCCGGCAAAGGCACTGCCGTTGTTGTTGGCCATGGACGCCACGGCGTAGAGTACCTCGGAGAGACCGTGGGCGCCGGGGTTGGCCATGGATGCCACAGCCTGCGGTGTGATCATGGCGATGCCCGACAGGATCAGTACCGTAATACCGGCGGTCAGGATGACGAGAATCGACATCCACATCTCACGCACCTCGATCTTCTTGCCGAGGTATTCCGGCGTGCGACCGATCATCAGACCGGAGACGAAGACTGCGATGATGGCGAAGGCCAGCATGGTGTAGAGACCTGAACCGACCCCGCCAAAGATGATTTCACCAAGCAGAATCAGGGAGAGCGGGATCATACCGCCGATAGGAGTGAGTGAGTCATGCATGGTATTGACCGCTCCGCAGGAGGTTCCGGTGGTGGCCACCGTGAAGAGATTACTCCCCGCCATGCCGAAGCGGACCTCCTTACCTTCCATGTTGATACTCTGTACGCCCAACTTGGCCACCAGCGGATTACCGCTGCTTTCAACACCCTGCAGGACACCGAAACAGCCCACCAGTATCACCAGCATCACCCCCAGCAGCATCCATCCCTGGCGGGTGTTGCCCACCATGACCCCGAAGGTGTAAGTCAATGCGCCGGGGATCAACAGGATCAGCAAGATCTCCAACATATTGGAAAGTGGTGTGGGGTTCTCAAATGGATGGGCTGAGTTGGCATTCAAGAAGCCTCCGCCATTGGTTCCCAGTTCTTTGATCGCTTCCTGCGAGGCCACCGGCCCCATGGGAATCTGTACCTCCTTGACGACCACGTTCTCGGTAACCGGTTTGTCGGCAGCATCCTTGATCGGGGTCCCTTTGTCGTCCAATTTTGGCTTGTCATAGTTGGTGGACTGAACCAGCGGAACTGTTTTATAATCGCTAAAATTTTGAATCACGCCTTGGGAAACCAGCACGGAGGCAGCGATGATGGAGATCGGCAGGAGGATGTAGAGGGTACAGCGGGTCATATCGACCCAGAAGTTGCCCAGCAGGGATGTTTTGCGCCGCACAAAGCCGCGGATCACGGCAACAGCTATCGCCATGCCGGTGGCGGCGGAGACGAAGTTATGTACCGCCAAGCCGACCATTTGGGTAAAGTAGCTGGCCGCCTGCTCTCCCACATACGCCTGCCAGTTGGTGTTGGTCACAAAGCTGATCGCAGTGTTGAGCGCCAACTGCCACGTGAATGCCGGAACTTTTTGCGGATTGAGCGGCAGCAGGTGCTGGGTCATCAACATGACGAAGAGTGATACGAGCAACGCCAGGTTAAAGAGAAGTACGGAGCCTGCGTAGCGTTGCCACCCCATATCTTCTTCCGGTTTTACTCCGCTGATGCGGTAGATCAACTTTTCGTAGGGAATCAGGACGGGGGACAGAAAGGTACGTTCACCTTGGAAGACCTTGGCTATGAAGCTGCCGAGCGGCTTGACCAAGGCCAATAATACGACAAAAAAGATGATTATTTGCAGCCATTCATAACTGTTCATGATTTCTCTCCGTGTTCGCATCATTGATTTGAAGCAACTGCTTGGCTATGGCAACCGGTATTACGGCCCATTCATTCCTCTGCCGGTCAAACACCGGCACCTGACCATGCTCATATTCTGGTGGGGGAACAGACGTTATACCCTCTTCGTACTTAAGCATATCAGGTTCTTCGAAAGTTTCTCCTTCGTAGAGGCCATTTTCATTGTTAAACAGATATGCTTTCATGATTCACTCCTTGCCTCTCATGATGTATTCCCTAGTTTCAAGGTAGCAAAATGAACATAAAATGGGTGTCAAAATGCAGGTCTGGAACGTCAATTTTTTATCAAGATAAAAAAAGGGAGTTCCACATCGGAACTCCCTCGGATATTGTTTTTTTTTGAAGGTATACAGGTATCAGGTTCTCACACGAATCGGCATAATCACCGTAGTCAGGCCATCCCACTGAAGTCGGCGCTGGATGGCAAATGCAGTTTCATTGTGTAACAGGCGGTGATAATACTTTTCAAGCCGGAAGGTGATCTGGCCGGTGAAAACCGTGGAACGCGGGAACTCTTCGGACACTTGTTTGCATAGATCAACAGCACTTTCAACAACATCGGTCGCCAGTGCTGTTCGGTAGTCGGCGGCAAATCCGAGTTTATGCGCCATTGCAACATATTTTTCCAGGCTTGTCTTTACCGATATCTCCAGCGCTTCAATCTCCTCGGCCCCCTTGAAGGAACCGGAGTCGATCAAGGCCACCGAAACGAAGATCACGTTTTTGTAGGTCTTGGGAAACGTTGTGAGGATCGAGAAGAGCGTATGCACCCCAAAGCCGCTATACCCCGAGACCAGCTGAATGGCGGTAGGTGCACTATGGTCGATTGCCGGTGGTTCTCCATGTGATGATACCGGCACGTCCAACAGGGTCTCATCCAGATCCTTCATCCCTTGCCTGACACGCAGATAATGTCCTTTGATCAAGTAACAGAGTCCGATCACCAGTGAGGTGATCAGCACGGTCAGCCAGCCACCCTCGGCGAATTTTTCGATGACCGTAATGATCAGGATGGTGGCGCAGAGCACCAGACCCACTAGATGCACGCTTAGATGGCGCAGCCACTGTGGATCGTCTTTCCGGCGCTGAATGAAAAATTTGGACATGCCGAGTTGTGAAAGGGAAAATGTCAGAAAGACATTGATGGAATACATTACGATCATAGCCGAAACCGACCCCTTGGTGTAGATCAGGAGCAATATGGCGGAAACGCCCATCAATACGATGCCGTTTCGCATGGTCAGACGCACCGAAAGTGACGCGAAACGGTGCGGAAACCAGGAATCTACCGCCATATTTGCCATGACACGCGGCCCATCTACGAATCCCGTCTGAACGGCCACCAGCAACAGCGCGCCCTCTGAAAAAATTGTAATAAACGCCAGCCAGTGCCCCATGGGCCAGGAGGCAAACAGGCCATCGGCCAGCACCGCATTGAGAGTTTTACCCTCTACCGGTTTGACACCCACCAGCGAGTAGCAGAGAAAGAGGAGTCCTGCGGTGAAGGCAAGTGAGGTGGCCAGGTAGATCATAGTTCGCTTGCCGCTCTGGACACGAGGTTCGCGCATGATCTGCATGCCGTTTGAGACAGCTTCAATACCGGTGTAGGTACCACCACCAAGGGAGTAGGCCCGTAAAAAGAGCATCAATATGCCGAAACCACCAATTGTAGAGAGATCATGACCGAAGTTGTTGTGCACTTCGTTGGCCAACGGAGCAAATCGATCGGTGTGTGCAAAGATGCCATAAAGCAGCATCAGCAGGTGGGTCACGATGAAGATAATAAAGATCGGAGCCAGCACGGCAATGGACTCCTTGACGCCGCGAATGTTGAGGACGATCAACAGCACCAGCAGCAGGCAGGCAACCGGCACCTTGTAAGGATGCAGTTCCTGAGGAATATAGCTGAAGAGAGCATCCACGCAGGCAGCAACCGAAACGGTGATAGTCAATATGTAGTCAACCAGGAGGGCGCTGCCCGATACTACCCCGGCCTTCTCCCCCAGCATATGGGTGGCCACGATGTAGCCGCCTCCGCCGTGGGGAAAGTGCTCAATGATGCGCGAATAGGCGTAGGAGATGATGAAGACTGTCAACGCTGTGGCAAGTCCGAGGAATACCGCCAGGTAGGTGTGTTGCCCCAAGGCCTTAAAGGCTTCTTCGGGACCGTAAGCCGAGGATGACAGTCCGTCCGCCCCTAATCCGATCCAGGCCAGGACCGGTATCAGTGACATCTTGTGGAACAGTTGGGGATCTTTAAGGTGTTTGGGGGCGCCTATAATGGCACGAATTATTTTCTGTAACAGAGATACGGATTCTTGAGATGCTTGATTTCCCATTGTCACCCCTTATTCAGCTTTTTCTACATACGTACTGTAGATTATTTCGCATCAAAGGGGTGTCAAGAGGTGTGGCAATGATATCAAGAAAGTATCAAGATTGGATTATATTCAAATGCGACACTTACTGCTTAAATAAGGTTGGGCTAATCGAGCCTCGTCGTCTCAATTCTCAATAGCTTTTCGAACTCTTCCACAGATAGCGGACGATGGTAGTAATAGCCCTGAATTTCGCTGCATCCCTGTGCTTGCAGAAATTCCAGCTGTTCACGCGTCTCAACCCCTTCGGCGATATTATTAATGCCGAGTTTTTGCGACATGGTAATAATGGCCTCTACAATCGCCTGATCCTGAACGTTTGTGCAGATATCGGTAACAAATGCGCGGTCTATCTTGATATGGTCGATAGGGAGCGTCTTGATGTAGCTCAGCGATGAGTAGCCGGTGCCAAAGTCGTCAATAGCGATGGTGATGCCCCACTTCCGCATACCGAATACATCTAAAATATTTTTTTCAATGTTTGAGACCAGGCAGCTTTCGGTAAGCTCGATCTCCAGCTGTGACGCATTGGCGCCTGTCTCTTGCAGAACGGCGCGAACCGTTTCAGGAAAATTCTGCTGTTCAATCTGTCGGCTGGACACATTAACGCAATACCTGATCCGGGGGAGACCGGCATCATTCCAGAGTTTCATGGTTCTGCAGACGGACCGCAGTACCCATTCTCCCAGCGGAAGGATCATTCCCGTCTCTTCTGCCAGAGTGATAAAGTCTATTGGCGGAATTCTGCCGCGTGTGGGATGATTCCAGCGCACAAGCGCTTCTGCGGCCGCTATGGTCCCGGTGCTCGCACAGATGATCGGCTGGTATTCGAGGAAAAACTCTTCCCGCTCCAGAGCGTAGTGCAGTCCCAACTCATTCTCCATTCGGGTGATCGCTTTCTGGTTCATGATCGGGGAAAAGAAATTAAAAGCGTTGCGGCCAGATTCCTTTGAGGAGTACATCGCCATATCGGCATGCCTGATGAGCGTTTCCGCATCGGTGCCATCGTTCGGAAACAGTGAGATGCCGACGCTGGCGGTAATATGCAGCTCATTTTCTTTGATGGTGAAAGGTCTTTGAATTGAGTCGACCAATTTCTGGGCAACGCTGGTTGCGTTCAGTTGCTCACCGAGGCGTGTGATGACAACAACAAACTCATCTCCTCCCAGGCGGGCGAGGGTGTCGCTCGTACGGATGTGCTTATTCAGGCGCTGGGCCACTTCGACCAGCAGTTCATCGCCGATGGAATGCCCCAGGGTGTCGTTAATGTTTTTGAAATGATCAAGGTCGAGGAACAGTACCGCCAGGCTGCTATTGTCCCGACTGGCGTTGGCTATGGCCTGATTTATGCGGTCGTAGAACAGGGCGCGGTTGGGAAGGTCGGTGAGTGTATCAAAATAGGCCATCTTCTGAATTTGTTGTTCCGATTTCCTGCTTTCAGTGATGTCTTCGAGCAGGGTTGCAACCAATCCCTTGGCGGGAGAAAATACCTGGATATTGAAGAAACTGTCTGTGCCGGGCAACTGCAGGTCAAATAACAGGGTCTCTCCACGTTCCAGAATCATCAGCCGCTCAGAAAGAAACTCCTTAAAAACATCGCCAAAAAGCAGAAAGCTGCTGCCGCCGACAATTTGCTGTCCATTAGAGGCGAACATGGCTGCGCAACTGGGGTTGATATCGATCACGGTGAGGGAGGAAAACTCCCCGTTTTCGCCATAATTTACCCGGTGCAGTGCCATTCCCTCCCGCATGGTTTCGTACAGTGAATGATATTTTTTTTCACTCTCCGCAATCGTCTGGAATGCTTTTTTGATTGTCCTCAGAGGCAATTCCCGAAAAAAGAAAAAAAGGATTGCTCCAAAGGATATGGAGCCGAAAGCGACCATGGTGGTACTTTTCAATAATGGCAGCAGTGAGCGGTATACCTCGATTTTTCCGACTATGGTGCCGGCATCGTAAATATTGAGCACATTTGAAATGGTAAGGCTCGGAGGAATTGCGCCACTTTTTGCAACTATTTCGTTTTCGCTGTCCCGTATCAGAACCGTCTGCGGAACCTTGTCGTGAGATGCCCGTTCAAGCAATTCGGAAAGGCGGAGTTCCTCAAAACGCCACGTTTTCTGGTTAGAGTGGACAATGCTGTTCACTGAGTTTGCGGTGAGTTCCGTTTCGGATTTGAGACTGCTTTGCATACCCTGATACGACATCAGGAAAAAAGCGCTTGGGATCAACACCGCGATCAGCACAGACACTCCCAGGACAAGAAAAAGTGTCAACTGATGTATAGGGCGGCTTGACTTAGTCATTTGAGCACTGTCGCTCCGGTGGTGACAAGAACGCCGCTCTTGCCTGCAATGGCGCGACCTGGGGCGGAAAGCATAAAGCTGATTAATTTTTTGGCAGCAGGTGGCGTTTTTGGAGATGTGACAATGATGATTTCTTTTGCGAGTGGGTAAGCGCCGCTGGCAAGTGTTTGCGGAGACGCCTCAATACCGTTCAGTGTCAGGGAAGTCACCGGAAGTTTTTCAGTAATTATGCTGGGTAATCCGGTAGCCCCAAGCCCGCCGGATACTTTTGATACTGTTGTGTAGGCCTCCGGGTCGGTAACGGCAGCGATCATGCCGGGGCGTGACTTGGCCGCTTTAATAGCATTTCCCATGCCGGGGGAGAGAGAACTCAGTATTTTGGTGTCAATATCTTCATTGGGACGCAACACGACCCGAATGATTTCTCCGTTCGGCCAGGTGGTACTTTTGCCGGTATAGATATCTTCCAGTTCCTTTGTCGTGATGTTCTTTGCGGGAACATTTTTTTCAACGATAATGACCAGCGGCGTTTTGCCGTATATCTGCTGACGAGCTCCCCTGGACTCCTCTTCCGGCTTGAGCGGTCTACTGCTCAGCACCATGTCCAGGGCGCCGCCGAACAGTGCCTTGATGGCCCCGGAGCTGCCGAGTGGTTTCTCTATCGTGATCCGCACGGTTTTATTGTTTTTCTGATACGCCGCAATCATCGGTTTCATCATATCAAGGGCGCTTCCGGAACCATTGATAGTGATAGTGTCCGCTGCCAGGCAGATGCCGGGAAGCATCAGGAATATACCAATCAAACAGCTCAGACTGTTGGTAAACATTTTCCTTTCCATGAAAAACCCCTTATATTTTTAATACCGCTAAAACATGTGGGAATCTACATCAAATAGCGCAGGCGCGCAAGCAGGTTTCATGTCTGTAGTACAGGATAAGCACTGTGCGTAAAAATAAGGCATTTGCGGTGAGCTGATTATGCCGCTGCTAAAGAAAGCGCTTCAGACTCAGTATGTTATGATTTCTACCTGCATTGGCACAGCACGTGCTAGATGAAAGCGTATCAGCACAGCTACTTGAAATACACTCGCGATTAATGGCAACGGCGCCATCAAAGTTCATTTTCTATGGACGTGTGGCGCTTTTTTTATGTGAATAAACCGGCCTGGAGAAACGGTATGGCAAAGCCCGACTACTACGATGTAACAGATTGCGAAACAAATGATAAGGGTGCGCCCAAATTCTGCAAAAAATCAGAACCGGGCGAGGGAACCGAGCGTTCCTGTGCCTATGACGGCGCGCGGGTCGTGCTGATGCCGATCACCGATGCCATCCACCTGGTTCATGGTCCGATCGGCTGTGCCGGCAATTCATGGGACAACCGCGGTGCCAGGTCATCGGATGCCCAGCTCTACCGGCGCGGCTTTACCACCGAGATGCTGGAGAATGACGTCATCTTCGGTGGGGAGAAAAAACTCTACAAGGCGATTCTCGATCTGGCCGACCGCTACAAGGATCAGGCACGGGCGATATTTGTCTACGCTACCTGCGTGACCGCCATGACCGGCGATGATGTGGAGGCGGTCTGCACGGCGGCAGCGCAAAAAGTAGCTGTTCCGATTATTCCGGTGAACACTCCCGGTTTTATCGGCGATAAAAACATCGGTAACCGCCTGGCCGGAGAAATTCTCTTTAAATATGTCATCGGCACAACCGAACCGCCGCACCTCGGAGAATACCCGATAAATCTCATTGGTGAGTACAACATCGCCGGTGATCTGTGGGGGATGCTGCCGCTCTTTGACCGCCTCGGGATCCAGGTTCTTTCCTGCTTCAGCGGAGATGCGAAATTCGAAGAGCTGCGTTACGCCCACCGGGCCAAGCTCAATATCATCATCTGTTCCAAATCGTTGACCAATCTTGCCAAGAAGATGCAGAAAACCTACGGCATGCCGTATCTTGAGGAATCGTTCTACGGCATGACAGACACCGCCAAGGCGCTGCGTGATATCGCCCGCGAACTGGACGATATCGTCAACGGCCTGGAAAAACGGGTCATGCAGGATCGGGTGGAGCGGCTGATAGAAGAAGAAGAAACAAAATGCCGTACCGCCATAGCACCCTACCGTGCCCGGCTGGCAGGCAAGACGGCGGTCCTTTTCACCGGTGGCGTCAAGACCTGGTCGATGGTCAACGCGCTGAACGAACTGGGTGTAGAGGTGCTGGCGGCCGGAACGCAGAACTCGACCCTGGAGGATTTCTACCGTATGAAGGGGCTGATGCACAAGGATGCCCAGATCATTGAGGACACCTCCACTGCGGGCCTGCTGGAAGTCATGCGCAACAAGATGCCGGATCTGATTGTCGCCGGCGGCAAGACCAAATTTCTGGCACTCAAAACAAAAACTCCGTTCATGGACATCAATCACGGCCGCAGTCACCCATATGCCGGGTATGAAGGGATGGTGACCTTTTCCAAGCAGTTGGACATGACAGTCAACAACCCGATCTGGCCGACCTTGAATGCACCGGCACCGTGGGAAAAAAATGGCGTCGAGTTGCAGGACGACCTGGCCTTTTCATACGGTCATGCCGAGGCTTTTATGGCGTTGCCGATGCCGTCTGCTGAATCGATGCTTCCCGCAACCGCGACAGGCGGGGGGAAAGCCGCCACAGTAAACCCGCAGAAGAATTCTCCCGCGCTCGGAGCCACGATGGCCTACCTGGGGATCAATAACATGCTCGGCCTGCTCCATGGTGCCCAGGGGTGCTCGACCTTTATCCGCTTACAGCTGTCGCGGCATTACAAGGAGTCTATCGCCCTGAATGCCACGGCGATGAGCGAGGACAGCGCAATCTTTGGCGGTTGGGAAAATCTGAAAAAAGGTATCGGGCGGGTTATCGAGAAGTTTGCTCCCGAGGTGGTCGGCGTAATGACCACCGGCTTGACCGAGACCATGGGAGATGATGTCGATAGCGCCATAAAGCAGTTCCGTGTGGAACATCCGGAACACGCTTCAGTCCCGGTTATCTGGGCATCAACGCCCGATTATTGCGGTTCTCTGCAGGAAGGGTACGCCGCAGCGGTAGAGTCGATCGTTGCAACGCTGGCGGAGGGTGGCGAGGTTGTTAAGGATCAGGTCAATCTCCTCCCCGGTGCTCATCTGACCCCGGCCGATGTGGAAGAATTGAAAGAGCTGGTTGAATCATTCGGCCTGACCGTTCTGACGATACCGGATATTTCCAATGCCATGGACGGTCATATTGACGCTGTCGTTTCGCCGCTTTCTACCGGCGGCATTACCGTTGAGGATATTCGAAAAGCCGGCCGGAGTTGTGCGACCGTCTACGTCGGAGATTCGCTGGGAAAAGCTGCTCTCAAGCTGAAGGGTAAATTCGGCATTCCGGCCTACGGTTTTACGTCACTGACCGGACTCGCCGAGACCGACCGTTTCATGGAGGTGCTCTCCGCCATCAGCGGTCGCCCGATCCCGGACAAACACCGCCGCTGGCGCAGTCGTCTGATGGACGCCATGGTTGACAGTCATTATCAGTTCGGCACTAAAAAAGTGGCTATCGCGCTGGAGTCCGACAATCTAAAAACGTTGACCGGCTTTCTGGCCGGAATGGGCTGTGAAATTCAGGCAGCGCTTTCCGCCACCCGCACACGTGGGCTGGACGGACTGCCCGGCGGTAATGTTTTTATCGGGGATCTGGAGGATCTGGAAACAGCTGCCAAGGGCGCCGATCTCATCGTTGCCAACTCAAACGGTCGTCAGGCGGCAAACAAGCTTAAAATCGGGGCTCATCTCCGGGCCGGGTTGCCGGTGTTTGATCGCCTTGGAGCACATCAGAAGGTGTGGGTCGGCTATCGCGGCACGCTGAATCTGGTATTTGAAACTGCCAATTTATTTCAGGCCAATGCCAAAGAAGCGCAGAAACTAGCACATAATTAATAGTGCAAAATAATCTAACACAGAGTCACAGAGGACACTGAGAAAAGTAAAACAATTAAAAGCCGGGTAAAAGCCTTTATTGACGTTTGATGCTTCCAGGCGTTTTAAATTGATTTTTATCCAAAAGATTTGCTTTTGAATCTCTCAGTGCTCTCTGTGTCTCTGTGGTGAAAAGGAGTTCAACATGAAAATTGCATTTACTACATCAACCGGTGAAATAATCGATCAGCACTTCGGGCAGTGTCACAGCTTCCACATCTGGGAAGTCGGGCCTGACGAAGCCGGTTTTCTTGAGGCTGTCAGCGTCGGTGAACATGGTCCGGACGAGGAAGACCGGATCGCTGCGCGTGCTCAGCTGCTTTCGGAATGTTCGATCGTCTATACGATGCAGATTGGCGGCCCTGCAGCGGCGAAGCTGGTTGCACAAAAAATCCATCCGATGAAGACGAACACAGAAGTTAATCTGAAAGAAACCGTTGAGCGTTTTCAGGAGGTACTGCGCGGTAATCCGCCACCATGGCTTCGCAAGGCAATGAATAAGGAAATAAACAAGGGGCAGGCACCAACATTTATGGAAGATTAATACGAAGCATCACTAACTACTAAGGAGGAAGACGACAATGGCATTTATCACAGGAACAACGAAGGACGGACGAGAATGGACACCGCAATTCATCAAGGCTATCGACAAAGATCTCTGCATCGGGTGCGGTCGCTGCTATAAGGCGTGTGCCATGGATGTATTGACATACGAAGAGGTCGATTCAGACGACACTGCCAAAGCGTATATGACGGTTGCCACTGCCGGCAATTGTATCGGCTGCCAGGCGTGCGGGCGGACCTGTCCGAAAAAATGTTTCTCGTTTGAGCCGGTTGAAGCTCACGCATTCGGCTATACGTCATAGGCGGATCGTTCTGAAGAACCCGCAAACCAAAACCTCCGGGGCTTAAAACCCCGGAGGTTTATTGTAGAGGAGGGTGCCATGCTGATAGCTGTCGCATCAAAAGACGGTAAGGAAATAAACCAGCACTTCGGCCATGCCGAGCGATTTCTCATTTATGATGTTGAAAACGGCACTGCAACTCTGGTTGATGAGCGTACGGTCGAACGGTACTGCAGCTTTGATCCGGATCATCCCCTGCGCGGCCACGTGTTACGGAGTATTGCCGACGCTCTCGCCGGATGTCGGGCGGTTGTTACCGCCCAGATGGGCGAACATCCGAAGGTTGAGCTGGAAAAACTCGGTGTTGAGCCGTTTGTTACCAGCGGTCCGATAAAAACTACGCTGGTGGAACTGGCAAAAGTTTTCTGACATGCATAACGGCTCGTTTAACAACTGCAACCTGCCGCCCTGGGTCATCGCCTCCCGCCATTTCAACGACAACCCACAAACGCTGGAGATCCAGGGTGTCAAGGAGGGGAACCGCTTCCTCTTTGACAGGCTTTCCACTCTCGATAGCCAGGAAGTTCGGGCAGTCACCTTCAACGATTACATGTCGGTAAAGTTTCAGCTGCATCAGTGGCAGGATCAGACCGACAGCGCCCGTAAAAGCATCAAGAACAGCTATCTTCGCTATCTGCGCGGCTGGATGATGGATTCAAACTCCATCGAAGGCGCCGTACTCAAGCGCTGGGTAGAGAGCCGCATGGGGATCACCCCTTCCTTTCATCGCGCCAGTATCAAGAGTATTCACAGCCAGGAGTATTTCGACTACACGGTGGACGTCATGAAGGGAAGCGCCCGCACTAACGCAATTCAGTCTCAGCTCGATATCCTCTACGAATACTGCCAGTTTGAACTGATCAGAAAATATCCCCATTCACCAATAATTCCCCTGTATCGTGGCACATATGACGCCAGCGAACACGACATCATTGAGCAGGTTGACCGGCGCCGTCAGATCGTCCGGCTGAATAATCTCGCCTCATTTACGTCTGACGAGGAGCGGGCCTGGGAATTCGGCTCAACGGTCTGGGAAGTTCTGGTGCCGCTCTGCAAGGTGTTTTTCTACAACGACCTGCTGCCGGGGAGCATTATGAAAGGCGAAGGGGAATATCTCGTTATCGGTGGGGAATATCGGGTGAGGCAGGTAATGTGCACGGCTTGATGGAAATAGTTACTGCCGTATCGGGAGCGTAACCATAAACGTCGTGCCGCCGCCGACCCGACTGGTTACCTTGATTTCCCCACCCATGCTTTCCACCAGACTTTTCGTAACAAACAGACCCAGTCCCGTGCCGTCGCCCGGTTTTTTTGTGGTGAAGTAGCGATCAAAAATCCGGTCAAGAGTCTCGATGGGGATTCCCGGACCGTTGTCGGTAATGATAAAGCATACGCTGTCGGATGCTCCGTTTGAGGTTTCGACAAGGAGTTTGCCGCCGTTCTCTTCCATAGCCTGCAGCGCATTCATGATAATATTGAGAAGAATCTGTTTCAGAAGGTTGCCGTCTAACCTGATGGTTGGAAGTGTGCAATCGAGCTGCTTCAAGACAATTACCGCACGGCGTGCGGCTTCAAAATTCAGAAAGTTGAGAATGAAATCTACTGTGAGATTGAGATCGACTTCGCTGATGGTGTCATCATGGCTGCTGAAATTCAGCAATCCTTTGGTCAGGTGCGACAGGCGCTGTGCCTCGGTGTTGATGCGGGAGATCATCTCCTGGACAACCTCCGGAACACCCTCTTCACGCAGGATCATCTGGGATGCCGAGATTATGACTGAGAGCGGAGCGTTCAGTTCGTGCACCACGCCGGCAGAAATTTTGCCCAGTTCGGCCATTTTATCATTATAGGCCAACTGCCGCAGCAGATCTGCGGATATGATAGCTTCATTGCTATGCCCGGCCGCCGAATCTTTCATAGATGCTCCAGAAGGGAAAGAAGCCGCCCACAATGGGGCGGCTTCCTGAGATGAGAGAAAATACAGTGTGACTCTACATATTGTAACCGGACTCTGAATGCTGCGTCTGGTCGAGACCCATGATTTCGTCTTCTTTGTCAACCCGCAGACCGATGGTCTTGTCGAGAATGAAGGCCAGAACGATTGTCACAATAAACGCGTAGGCTCCTGCTGCGACTACTGCGATCAACTGAATCATGAGCTGTTTAAAGTTTCCTGCCAACAGGCCGGTTGCGCCAACCGTGGCAAATACACCGGTCATGATCGCTCCAAAAGTACCGCCGATGCCATGTACGCCGAAAGCATCGAGTGAATCGTCATATTTCAGTTTGGCTTTCAGCAGGATACCGCCGTAGCAGACCAGGCCAGCCATCAGGCCCATCAGCAGTGCTGCTCCCGGCTGTACAAATCCGGCTGCCGGAGTGATAACAACAAGTCCTGCAACAACACCGGAACCGAAGCCGAGAGCGCTCGGCTTGCCGGAGTGAACCCATTCAGCAATCATCCAGGAGAGACCGGCTGCGGCTGGAGCGATCGTGGTGGTTGCAAAGGCCAGACCGGCCAACCCGCCTGCTGCGTCTGAGGTGTTGACGCCAACTATTGCCGAGCCGGCGTTGAAGCCGAACCAGCCGAACCAGAGGAGACCGACGCCTAGGAGAGTGAGCGGCAGATTGTGCGGTGCCATACGCTCATTGGGAAAACCGTGACGTTTGCCGAGGAACATCAGGAAAGCCAGCGCTGAGATACCGGATGAGAGATGAACGACAGTACCGCCGGCAAAATCGAGTGCACCTTTTTTGAACAACCAGCCGTCAGTCATCCAGACCCAGTGAGCAAGCGGGTCATAGACAAGAGTCGTCCAGAGGAGCACAAACAGACAGTAGGCGGAGAACTTAACACGTTCCGCCATGGCGCCGGAGATAAGGGCGACGGTTATCATGGCGAACATGCACTGGTACATGGCAAACACGAGCTCAGGGATAGCGCCCGGCTCTTTGGTAAAGTTCTGGAACAGGGCAAATTCAACCGTACCGCTGGCGGCATCTTTCATGATGATCAGGCCGTTCAGCATGAACTTGCTGAAGTCACCGACCAGACCCATTTTAGCCATATCAGGACCGAATGAGAGCGAATAGCCGATCACCGCCCACTGAACGCCGACAATACCCATCGCAACGAACGAGTGCATGAAGGTTGAAAGGACGTTTTTCTGACGAACCATGCCACCGTAGAACAGGGCCAGACCAGGGATCATTAGCAGTACCAGTGCCGAGGAGACCAGCATCCAGGCGGTGTCACCGGTGTTAAGAACCGGCTTGACATCCGGAGGGGTTGCTGCTGCTGCCGCCGTCGGTGCTGCGGCTTCAGCAGGTTTCGCAACATCTGCCGCTGGTGTTGCCGGTGCTGCCGCCGGGGTTGCTACAGCTGCGGCTGCCGGTGCTTCGTCCTTCTTTTCTTCCGCCATTGCGGCAACCGGAAGCAGTCCGGCCAGGATAACAAGCATTACAGATGCAAGATAAAGTTTTAATTTCATGGTGTTCCTCCATTAATAGGTAATTTCTGTGCCGTGATCAGATTGCGTCTGAACCATTTTCGCCAGTCCTTATTCTGACTGCCTCTTCAAGGTTAATAATGAATATCTTGCCGTCACCGATCCTGCCGGTTTTTGCGCTGGTTTGAATCGTTTCGACGACCTTGGCTACCAATTCATCGCTCACGGCTATTTCCATCTTGATTTTTGGAATAAAATCGACAACATATTCTGCACCACGGTATAACTCGGTATGCCCTTTCTGGCGGCCGAACCCCTTAACTTCGCTGACCGTAATTCCTTCTATACCGATGGCGTTGAGGGCATCTTTTACTTCGTCGAGCTTGAACGGTTTTATGATTGCTTCGATAAGTTTCATTGTGCAAACCTCCTTGTGTGCGTTTATGGGTGAACTCCTAAAAAGACGGGGGCGGGAGGCACCCCACGCCGCCCCCGGATAACAGGAGGAACAGCTAGGGAAAATTTATATCAAGCTGTGTCGTGAAGGTATTCTTGCCGGCAACTTTATCATTGTTGTAGATGTCATACCCGACGATAAGTGACACGTTCTTTGTGAAAGACCAAGCCACGCCAAAGCTCAAGGCGCCCATGGCACTGTTACCACCCTGATAATCAACAGCAGCCCAGAGGTTATCAGAAATTTCGCTGATAGTACGGTCCCAGGAAAGCAGGATACCATCATTCTGTTTTTTTCCGTTCTCATCAAGCAGTACCTTGTCGTTTCCAGTGAAATAGCCTGCGGAGAGGCGTCCTACTACAGGTAGAGTCTTGGCTGCCAGCGCATAGACAATATTCTGATCGGTGCGCAGGGCACTTCCACTGTTGCTGTTGGTACCGAAGTTATAGCCACCAATTGCCAGTGCTGGAGAGTTATTGAATAATGAGTTCTCCGGGGTGCCCAGCTTTGCATTCAAGTAAAGTGGATAGTTGTCATATGTAGTACCGTTAACAATGTAATCAACGCCGACTTCCAGTTGTACTTTCTCAAACGGCAAGACACCTGCGGTTAGGCCTAAGTCATATGGATTCGGGTCACGCGTGCCATCACTCTTGCGATCAGTACGCAAGTAGTTGTCAATGCCGAGGTGTACGGTTTTGTATGCCTGCACGTCGGTTGAAGGAATCCAGATCTGAGTTGAAGGGGTTGCCAGTGCCGAACTGCTTGCCAGTGCCACGAGTGCTGCCGCTACTGCTACCATTTTCATACTTTTCATCTTCTTCTCCTTTTCATCGTTGATTTTGAACGGTGATCAGATGAAAGCTTCATTGATTCCATCACGGCACGTTCTGTTGAAGTTGATTATTTTCGGTCACAACCACTTACATAATATTGCTGGTGCATCGGTATCGATCTATTAATTAGCAGAGAACATGCCAACAATGCTTAATACTTATATTACAAGCACATATGATGTTTAATGTTGTTTTTAGTGACATTTAAAGTCGAACTGCGCCCATCATGTGATTATTTATTAGGCATGCTTGCCGTTTAAATGACTTCCTCGTACGCTCAGAGAAATAAGAGCAATTGACGATGATGCACTTTTTCAGGTAGGTTCGCGTATCGTAGCTATGACAAGGAGGCAATGTATGGACACCGGCACAAAAATCAGTGAAGTACCCGATTTCGGGAAAAAGGTGGTTACTGTCTCAGGCAGGGAAATATTGCTGGTTAACGTTAAAGGGAAAATTTATGCCTTTGAGAATGAGTGCCCCCATCAAGGGAGCCCGCTTGGAGCTGCGGTCGTTAAGGATAGTTATATTTCCTGTCCACGGCACGGCTACCGTTTTAACCTGAGCGATGGTCACTGCGACGGGCACCCGGACTTCGTGCTTGCAACATTTCCGGTGCAGCTGAGTGGAGACACTATTTTAGTCGACCTGGGCTGATACTTGGATCACGTACTGATCGCACTTATTGTCGCCTTTTCAATTCTGCTGTCACTGGCTGCGGCCTGCCATGCCCTGCTATATAAGCGTGATTCCCGTTCCGCACTGGTATGGGTAAGCCTGACCATGACCATGCCGCTGGTTGGTCCATTTTGTTATTGGTGTCTGGGGATAAACCGAATCTCAAGGCGGGCCAGAAGTTGGCAGGAAAGTGGTCGTTGGCTGAGCCGGACTGAAATATATCCCCTGGAAGATCAAAAACGTTTCGAGCCGCAACTTCCGGATGGTGCCGCACACTTGGTGGATTTACTCTTTCTCGAAGAGAAAATAGTCACATCCCGCCAGCGTGAAGGAAATCGTATTGTCGTCCTGACAGGCGGTGAGGAAGCCTATCCTGCCATGCTCGTTGCTATTCAGCGTGCCCGGGAGACAATAAACCTGTCGAGTTACATATTTGATGCAGACGGTATCGGAGCGGAATTCGTAGAGCTTTTGATAGAAGCCGCCAATCGTGGAGTCGAAGTGCGGGTCATCATCGATTCTCTGGGCGAAAAATACAGCCGTACGTCACCGCGCATTTCTTTTCAAGGAACAGCGGTACAGCTTGTTCGATATTTACCGCTCCGTCATGGTGCTTACATCAACTTGCGCAACCATAGAAAACTTTTGATTGTTGATGGGTTGGAAGCTTTCACCGGCGGTATGAATATTCGCAGTCGCCACCTCCATGCCTCTGAATCAGTAATTGATTCAATTCGTGATGTCCATTTCAGCGTAAAGGGTCCTGTTGTTGCCGACCTACAGGGGACATTTCTGGGTGACTGGTATTTTGTAACCGGGGAAAAACTGCATAACCGATGTTTTTTTCCTGTTATCGAACCAAGCGGGAACGCACTGGTATGCTGTATTTCAGATGGCCCGGACCGGGAATTCCGCAAGATTGAGCAGATCATCATAGGGGCCCTTTCTTGTGCGAAAAAAAATGTGTATATCATGACCCCTTACTTTGTTCCGGACCGAGAAATGATATCTGCCCTTGTTACTGCGGCGCTTCGAGGCGTTGATGTTCGTATCGTACTGCCCGGGAGCAACAACCTCCCGTTTGTTGACTGGGCAAGTCGCGCCCTGCTGTGGGAGCTGCAAGTCAACGGGGTCCGGGTCTTCTACCAACCACCGCCATTTGTGCACACGAAACTGCTGCTGGTTGACAATATATGGTCGCTCATTGGATCTGCAAATCTGGACATGCGCAGTCTGAGGTTGAACTTTGAGCTTAATTTAAGCGTATTTGATGTTGAGCTCTCAGCGACCATACACCGTCATTTTGAGCGCGCTTTTTCCGGTTCTCACGAAATGACGCTGCAGGAGGTTGAACAGCGTTCTCTGCCGCTGAAGCTCCGGGATAATTTAGCCCGACTTTTTTCGCCATATCTTTGAAAAAGACCAAAGGACTATTTTTATCCTATTGACAAGAATCCTATTGCCTGATATTAGATATCGCATAAGCTTTTACAACAAATCACTAAGGAGAAAATACCCATGTGTCTTACAACTCTTGTTACTCAAGCAGCACCAGATTTTACCGCCAACGCAGTAATGCCGGACAACAGCTTTGGTTCAATCACTCTTTCAGCACTGAAAGGCAAATACGTCGTACTGTTTTTCTATCCACTCGATTTTACTTTTGTCTGCCCGTCTGAAATCCTTGCTTTCAATAAAAAAGTTGCAGAATTTAAAGCAAAGAATTGCGAACTGATTGGTGTTTCAGTTGACTCCCGGTTTACGCACCTCGCCTGGAAAAATACTGCCGTTGAAAATGGTGGAATCGGCAATATTCAGTATCCGCTGGTCGAGGACCTCAACAAAGAGATCGCTAAATCATACGGTATTCTTCTCGGCGGTTCCGTTGCCTTGCGCGGCCTATTCCTGATTGACACTAAAGGCGTTGTACGCCATGCAGTAATCAATGATCTGCCACTGGGCCGCAATGTTGAAGAAGCTCTCCGCATGGTTGATGCTCTCGATTTTGTCGAGACTCACGGGGAAGTCTGTCCGGCAAACTGGAAAAAAGGCGAAGAAGCAATGAAGCCAACGGCTGAAGGCGTTGCTTCGTATCTGGCCAAACATTCCAAATAGATTTTTATTTGAAAACATCTTGACTTTAAGGTGTCAGTTTTTCTAATATACCCAAAAATGTAAAGGCTATGAAGAGGAGTAGTAACCATTTACATGCTTTTCAGAGAGCCGGTGGTTGGTGCGAACCGGTAAGCATTGTGGTGAACTCGCCTTGGAGCCGCTCTGGTGACAGGTAGTCAGAGTCGTGAGCCTGCGTTAAAGGTGGATTAAGGCCTGCTGTTTTCGGGCGAATTGGGTGGTACCGCGGAAGGTTCAAAACCTCTGCCCCAAATATGGGGTGGAGGTTTTTTTTTGAAGGGTATGTGTGAATAAATGCGCTCGGTCGCAGGATACTGAAAGGGGAACACTATGGCAAAAGCAGCGAAGAAAGATGACAGAAAGATTATCAGAATTTTTGATACGACGCTGAGAGATGGGGAGCAGGCACCCGGAAACAGTATGAACATCGAGGAAAAACTGCGGATTGCCAAACAGCTGCAGAAACTGAATGTCGATGTGATCGAGGCCGGTTTCCCGATTGCATCCGAAGGCGATTTTGAGGCGGTTAAAAAAATTGCCCAGACGATCAAAGGGCCGGAAATTGCCGGTCTCTGCCGCTCCAGCGAAAAAGATATTGATCGTGCCTGGGAAGCTCTGAAATATGCCGGCGAGAAAGGGCGCATTCACACTTTTATTGCCACCTCAGATATCCACATGAAGTACAAGTTGCAGATGGAACCGGCCAAAGTCCTTGCTTCCGCCATCAAAGCGGTCAAGCGCGCCGCTTCGTATACCCCCAATGTTGAATTTTCCTGCGAGGATGCCGTCCGCACCCGTTTGCCGTTCCTTGCCGAAGTTGTTGAAGCGGTCATTGCCGCAGGTGCAACAACTGTTAACATTCCGGATACGGTCGGCTACACTGTACCGTTCGAGTATTTTAATATTATCAAATATCTCAAGGACAACGTACCTAACATCGACAAAGCAATCATATCCGTTCATTGTCACAACGATCTGGGGCTTTCGGTCGCCAACTCAATCGCTGCCATACAGGCAGGTGCCGGCCAGGTGGAATGCACCATCAACGGTATTGGTGAGCGGGCCGGTAACTGTTCGCTGGAAGAGTTCGTCATGATTCTGAAAACCCGCAAAGACATTCTTCCCTTTGCCACCAACGTGGTTACAGAGCAGCTTACTCCGGCAAGCCGTTTATTAACCGCAGTCACCGGCATTGCCGTGCAGCCGAACAAATCAATCGTCGGTGCGAATGCCTTTGCCCATGAGGCGGGTATCCATCAGCACGGCATGTTGATGGAAAAAACCACCTACGAAATTATGACCCCTGAATCGGTCGGTCTTCTCGCCAGCGCGCTGGTCCTTGGCAAACATTCCGGCCGCCACGCTTTCAAAAAACGCCTGGAAGAGCTTGGCTATGATCTGGAGGATGATAAACTTAATCGCGCCTTTGAACGCTTCAAGGATCTGGCTGATCTCAAGAAAGAGGTTTTTGATGAAGATCTGGACGCCATTGTTACTGACGAGGCACGTGAGGAGGATAACTTCAAACTTGACCATGTCACTGTCACCTGCGGTTCATTTGCAGTCGCTACAGCAACGGTTCAGATGGAAATAAATGGCGTCACCGTACGTACCGCTGAACTGGGCGACGGTCCTGTTGATTCGACGTTCAAGGCCATCAAAAAGCTGACTAAATCAAAATCAAAACTGACGCAATACAACGTCGGTTCCATCACTGGAGGCACCGACGCTCAGGGAGAAGTAACGGTACGGGTAAGCGAGGGAAATCAGACGGTAGTCGGCAAAGGTTCCTCAACTGATATTATCGTTGCCTCGGCCAAAGCTTATATCCATGCTCTCAACAGGCTGAACAACAAGCAAAAACGTCTTATAGACGCAATCTGACCGGTGGGTGAGAGAGTCAGGCCTTTATTCAAAGGTGCTATCGATCTGCTTTATTGAAAAAACCGGGCTGCCGAAATTTTTTTTTTTGGCAGCCCGGTTTTTTTGTACTCACTTTCTAGGCCAGCTTCACCGTCTTATACAAGAAATTCTTGAAACGAAACAGCTGCCGTTGTTCCTCCTCCTTCTCCGCACCTTCGGAAAGCGCCTTCAGATAACGCGCCACCGCAGGCATTGTCTTGCCGGCTGCGGCGCGTGCTTTCTCAATAACCAGGCGCACCGTTTCCCGTGAAATATCATTGCGTGAAAACGGTTCATACACATCCGTCCAGAAATCACCACCCGTTGCAACTCTGTCGATTATTTCACCTGCCAGACGCTGATCGAGGTCATTGGTCGCTGATGACGCTGTGCGCTCTTCCAGGCGACCGGTACCTGCTATCGCCTCGCTGATCGCTTCCCCTGTGATGACGTTCTTACGCCTGAAAAACAGTGCGCGCAGCAGGATACTCCTTAGTTCGCGGATGTTACCCTTGTAGCTGTGACGCATGAGGATTTCTTTTGCCTCTTTGGCAAGGTAAGGGGGTGTCTCCCCGGTATCGTTCTCGGCACGATAGGTGCGGTAGAGTTTGCCCAGAAAGTGAACGGAGAGGTCGGGGATATCTTCGCGTCGTTCGTTGAGTGACGGCAGGCGTATAGAAAGCTCTGAAAGCCGGTGATAGAGATCTTCCCGGAAGCGACCCGCTGCAATCTCGTCGGAGAGGTTTTTGTTCGTTGCTGCCACCAGCAGCACCCTGCTGTAGCGCTCGGTATTTTCTCCGAGTCGCATGAAACCGCCATTATCCAGAAAGCGGAGCAGCTGCACCTGGGTTTTTGGATCGGCATCGCCGATTTCGTCCAGAAAAACTATGCCGCCGATGTTTTCCTCAAGAATCCCGCGCCGGTCGGTATATGCTCCGGTAAATGCGCCTTTTTTATGGCCGAAGAGCTCTGAATAGGTCAGGTCTCCCGAATATGCGGCAATATTTGTTTTCTTGACCGGCAGTTCGCCTTTGGGATTGATGTCGCGTCGATACAGCTCGTTAAGCGTATTGTAGAGGTTGTTGAAGAAAAACTCCTTGCCGGAGCCGGTTTGACCGGTTACCAGAATTGACGGGAGCCCGATGGTCGCCTCTTGCAGGATATTGCGTGACCAGAAAACGATCCGGTTAAAGAGCGGCGGTGAGACCGTGTTGATAAAATCTACGACCTCCTGCGATTTTCGGCTGTTGCCGATGATATTGCCGAGCCGATATGAGGAGACGTGCGGGTCCTTGTAGGCAACATCCGTGGTAAGCCGGTTTACCTCGCCCTGCAGGCGCTCAATGCGCTGCAGGTCAGAAATGTGGCGCGCCGTCAGGGAACCGATGATCTGCAGAATGCGGCGATGCTCCTCACGAAAATAATCGTACTGGAGTGAGTTCAGGCAGATTACCGCGATTACTTCGTCATCACAGATGATCGGCACCGCGATTTCGCTCTTCAAAAGGGGGCTCATTGAACGATGAAAACCATCCCCCAGTTGTTCAAACTCGACACGTGCCGTGATTTTTGGCCGCTTGCTGAAGGCGACATATCCCGTCAAACTCCGCTCTTCCTTTGCCAGGTTGCCGCCTCCAACCATAAGCGGCGGGATATATTTTTTCAGCCACTCTTTGTTTTTTGCGCCAATTATTGCGCCGTTCTCGTCCTCCACCACCAGCCATTTCACTCCGTCCCGTTCAGTTACAACCGCTATGCTGCCGGTGTCGGCGCCGATCAGTTCAGTCGCCTTCGAAAGAACTCTGGTTAGAAACGGCTGCAGGCTCTCTGTCCGCTCATTCAGAAGATCACTGATTTCAGAAAGTACCCGAATTTCAAGATGCTCTCCACCCACCTCGCTAATGACCTTTTCGACCATTTCAGCATGCGTCTGCAGCAGTCCCTTCTCAAAATCGCTGAACTGATATAAGTCATGAGAAAAGTAATTCAGCAGACAGATAATGCGGCGTGTTTCCGGATGATAGCGTGGGACAACGTACAGCGACCGGAGCTCCATTGATTCCGTCAGTGCCCGTTTCTGAAGGTTGTGCTGGGTCAGGTCGGCAATAAAAAGCGGCTTTAGCAGCCGTTCATCTGTGATGACACACTGATCGTTAATGTAATTTGATATCAGTGACATACCTTTGCGGAGATCCAGCGCACCGAGCAGGTCATACGTTTTCTTCAAATGTTCATCAGCTGAAAAGCTGGCAAGATTTTCCAGAACTCCGGCACCCTCTTGATGGGTTGGCACAAGTACGGCTGCCAGAGAAACTTTCTCAATGAGTTTAACCGCCGATCTGACCATCATGCCGGCCGCTTCCCGCGCCTTTAACTCTTCAAGGCGACGGGCAAGACTGACCTGCTGATGATAAATTCTGGCCTGATCAAGGGCGTCGGCCACAATGCCGACCAGTTCAGCCAACTCTGTTTTTGCATGGTTGTTCAGTACCTCTCCCGGGTGATTCTGGTCGATGCAGAGCACTCCGATCGATTTTCCAAGAGTGACGATCGGAATTATGTAACTGGAGCGGAATTTGAAACGAAGGGCATATTCATGGTCAGGAGAGCTCTTGCTGGCATCGGAGAGTTTGAAATCTACCGGGGACTGGTTGACGAAAACGCTGGAAGTAATTGATTCTTTGGAAACGATTGGAAAGGAGGTCTCGATAATATCTTTACCATGCACTCCGGTGGCATGAACGCACGTAAGTGTACCTCGCGTCAGGTCCTCCAGGTAGACTCGAACATGCTCACTTTTTGACAGCTCAGTTGCGTTTTCAGCCAGAGCATACAGCAGCTCTCCGAGGTTCTCCTTGCCATAGGAGGCAATTGAGGTCTGAAACTCTTTAAAACGGGAAGGTATAGGCATGATGTCCCCTGCATTGTGTCCGGCATATCAACACGAATGAGTATGATTTCTACACAGAGGAATGTAACGTGGGAGTCAGTTCAGGTCAAGCGGGAAGTGGATGTGGGCTATGAAAGGGGTGATGAGGGGGGTGATGAGGGGGCGATGATGCCCCGGCAAAGGTGCCGGAGCTACCCTTTGAGTACGTTCAATATTTTGTTGGCGACATCTTTGCCGCTGATGTTGTAGGAGCCTTCGGCCAGTTGTTGACGGATGATGCTCAGACGCTCACGACGTGCCTCATCCTCGGCCAGCTGCTGCGCCGCTGAAGAGATGTCGATAGCGACCGGCGGGAGCGTTTCAGTCGTTGCTTGTGCCCCGGTGGCTGCTGCCGCAGTCACACCCGGTTTTGCCGCCTCATTTTTCAATAATTCCATGTAATTTGAAACGCGATCATCTATTTTCATAACAGACTCCGGTAACTATACTTTCTAGCATTGATGGTACCCCCATCGGCATAATCCTGATAAACTTTAAATTCATTCAAACAGAAAGTCAGCTAAGCCCCTTCCTTATCTGGTACAGCTCTTCAATGTTCAAGCCGTTTTTCTCATAATACTCGCGCTCTAGCTCTTCGACGTAGAATCGATCGAGGCCGGAATTCTCGAGAAAATCCTCCCGGAGACCGACATTGCGTTCGGTAATGATCTGAGGCAGCAGTGAATGCAGGTACATGGCTTCTTTCTTGATGGTGAAGATGGTCTCGTTGAAGAGACGATCCGGAATATCGGTGCCGGTCCGTTTTTTTGTTTTCAACTCTTCCGTTACTTCTCTGCGCAAGGCATCCTGGTCGGCCTTTGTGGTGAACTTTGAGTAAAAATTCCGGACGCGATCTCGAACATGTTCCAATAATACAATCGCTATGCGCTCTTCCTGATCAATCTCGGTTAATTTGAGATAGAGCTCTTCGATCGATGACCTCCGCGCCTCAATTGAATTCAGGCCATCCATCAGGGTTTTTACCTTGCGCCGGCCGAAAGTTCCAAGGTAGGCATTGGAAAAAAGCTCCCGGATAAACAGCTCATGAAAACTGTCCGCATGCAGATTGTCGAACGCCGCCTTATGCTCAAGCAGACCTCGCAGCATCTCTTCGTTAATCTTGACATTTTCCATGAAAGCCAGCTGGTTGATCAGATTTGAAACAGAATCAAAACGATCAAGGTATGTTATGACGTACGAAAAACCATCCAATAGAGATGCGTCAGTCCCGTCGCGAATTTTTTCGTCACACTCCTTGCTGGCGTCCAGCATCAGCTGGTCAAAACTATGATCCCGGTTTTCCATCGCCTTTTTCTTGGCTTTGATCAGCTTAAGCATATCAGTCCGGTCGATACGGCTTTCAATTTCGATTTCCCGAAAAAAAATCCCCTCAAGCACCTCGCGCGTTTCAGCAACGTAATCCCTCTCCTGAAAATTCTTGAGTTTTCGCCCTTTTTTCAGCATTTCATCCAGGGTGTAAAACAGGGCTCCCGGGATTTTATTGCGTACCGACAAGGTTTTCAGGCGGGTAAGGCGGGCATTATCAAGGGTGCTGATTTCGCCCTTGGCATTGCACGCCAGCAGGATATTTCGATATTCGTCAACGATGCGCTTGTTGGCAGGACTGCGGTACATGGCATCTATTCTGATACGTTCCTGCTGATACCGATCTATTTTGTAGGTCGTTGCGAGATTGACAAGCCGACCGAAATCCGTATCCGATATTTTTTTATTCTTGAAATAGAAACTGCGAAAGAGGTCACGATATTCACGATGGTGGCGATTGATCAATTTAATGATAAAAAGTTGGGATGATGCATCATTCAGTAGCGGGAATAGTTCGGCAATAAGCGTGTCGTCCCGTTCGTCTCCAACGGCCTCGGAGCGTTTGATGCTCTTGCCGAGTCGCTTAACCAGCTCTTCCTGCTGACTTTTTAATGTGCGTGAAAGCTGGTTGGAGTTAACAAAGTAGAAATAATTGCAGACCGCATTCCCCTCAAAGAAAATGTTGTCATATGTTTCCGTACCTGATGTGCGGTCACTGAAACGGACGGCACCATCACCCTCAGAGCGGGCTCCATACATGACCAGCCGGTTGATGATTTCCGGCTTGGAGAGATCAGATGGCGGTTGATCGACGCCGAACATATATTCGCAGAAATTGCCACCGTTTCCCTGATAGCTGATCCCCTCCGGTGAAATTATCATTTCGTTGCCGGGGGAAAAAATGCGCAGGTGATCCTCCTCCTGTACGATATTGAAGAAGTAGCGCTGGTAGGCATCGTTGCCGACTACCATGACAAAATACTCTGTCTGTTCCCCCATCATGCCGTGCAAGCGGATGTCTTTGTACATCAGATGATTCTCCTCACCCTGAAACGTAGTGCTACAGGTTAAACTCCATGCCATCGTACGCCAATTCGAAGCCGGGTGGGAGCTTGTTTTCTTCAGAATAGGCGATCTGATGGGTGAGATGTGTCAGTATTGTGCGGGGCGCGTGTATCTGCCGAGCAGCAGCGATTGCCCCGGAAATGTTAAAATGAAACGGGTGCTCAATCCAGCGCAGGCCGTCAATCACGAGTAGTTCGACGCCCTGCAGCAACTCAAGAGATTGTTCAGGAATGGCGCTGCAGTCGGTCAGGTAGGCAAAATTCCCGCTCCGGTACCCTAGGGATGACGTTTTGCCATGCAGCAGCGGTATCGGAATGATGGTCTGCCCGAACAGCTCAAATGCGTCGCTAATTTCATGCGCAGCCAGCAGCGGCGTGTAGCCGGAACTGTCATGCTCATTAAAAATATAACTGAAACCACCCTGCAATGTTTCAAGCGTCTTCCGTGAGGCAAAGCAGGGGATGATCTCTTTGTGGAGAAAATGAAAACCGCGCAGGTCATCAATGCCGTTGACATGGTCAGCGTGGGCGTGGGTAAAAAGAACTGCATCGATGCGCTTGATATGATGCCGCAGCGCCTGTACCCGCAAATCGGTAGAGGTGTCAATCAGAATGGTGCGATCGTCGTAACAGATCAGGAGTGATGCGCGCGATCGCTTGTCCCGTGGCTCTGCTGAAGTACAGACCGGACAGTCGCAGCCAACCATTGGCACCCCGGTAGAGGTGCCGCACCCCATAATAGTGATCTTCATACACGCCTGCTTTCACTTTTAATGAGCTGAAAATAGCAGAATTGGACCATGCAGGCAAGGTGGTTTTCGGAGCTCTGTTTGATTGGAGCCGCTGCCTTTTATCGGATCAGGTCAACCAGCAGGGCGATATTCAACCCGATTACGACCAACCCCACGATCCAGAGTACGGTTGCCCCATACGGCTTGTTGGCATAACTACCCATGACCTTTTTCGAAGATGTCAGCATGATCAACGGGATGATGGTGAAGGGGAGCTGCAGGGAAAGCGCTATCTGGCTCCAGAGGATTCCCTTGAAAGGGTTGGAAAGCATCATAATTGCCGCCAACGCACCGATCAGGGTGATTGACAGCCCGATGCGGGAGTGCGGGTCATTTATGTCGAACGGTTCAATGAATATTCCGGCAAAAACACTCCCGCCAGCCATAGCAGCGGTGACTGATGAGGAAAGACCGGCGAAGAGCAGTCCCAGGGCAAAGACCACGGCGGAAGCCCGCCCGAAAATCGGCTCAAGGGTCAGAGTGACTTGCGGCAAATCGTTTACGACAATGCCGTTTTTGTAAAAGACCGCTGCAGCCATGATTATCATGGCGCTGTTGATGGCCCAGCCGGCGCCCATCCCGGTAAGAGTGTCGAAAAATTCATATTTGAGCTGTTTTTTGATAACGTCATCACCCTGCTCGTTCCACTGCCGGCTCTGGATAACCTCCGAGTGCAGAAAGATGTTGTGCGGCATGACGACAGCACCGAGCACTCCCATGATGACCGGCAGCGCACCGGCAGGAATTGTCGGTGTTACCCAGCCGACAAATGTCTGAGCCCACGAAACGTCTGCCAGGCAGATCTCGAAAACGAAAGCCAGGCCGATGAGGGAGACGAAGCCCATGATCCATTTTTCGAGCTTTTGGTAGTTTTTGGAGAAGAGCATCCAGGCCGAAAAAAACGCCGAGATAATGGCACCGAAAATAAGAGGCAGGCCGGTCAGCATGTTAAGGCCGATTGCTGCACCGAGCAGTTCGGCCAGTGCAGTTGCAACGCAGGCGATCATGGCACTGCCGAGCATAACAATGCGTAGCCATGGCTTGAAGAATTTTGATGCCGCTTCAGAAAGGCATAAGCCGGTGACGATGCCAAGATGGGCAGCGTTGTGTTGAACAATGATCAGGATGATCGTGGAGAGCGTGACAACCCAGAGGAGTTTGTAGCCGAACTGCGAACCGGCGGCGACATTGGTGACCCAGTTGCCCGGATCAATGAAGCCGACCGTGACAAAAAAACCGGGGCCGATATAACGGAACAGTTCCAGCGATGTCAGGCGCGAAGCCTGCTTGCCGATGTGGGAGAGCCAGTTCATGATGTCAAGGGGTTACTTCCTGTTATGGCAAGTCGGCGCCACGGGCAGCTGCAGCACTTTCTTGCGCGTCAGTGATGTACTGCAACGAATATTTTACATAATTGCCCGGTGATTTCTTCAGCCAGGCCACCTCTTCTGCCGTCAGGTCCCGTCTGTATTTCGCAGGTGCGCCGACCCAGAGGGTGTGGGGATGGATGACGGTCCCCTCTGTAACGAGCGCCCGTGCACCGACCAAGGCACCTTCGCCGACAACGGCATGATCCATGACCATGGCCTGCATACCGATAAAACAACCATTTTGCAGGGTGCAGCCGTGCAGCGTTACGCTATGGCCGATGGTAACGTCATCGCCGATAAACAACGGAGCCCCCGGGTCATCGGCATTTTTTTTGTGCGTAACATGCAGCATGGAGAGGTCCTGCACGTTGCTGCGGGCGCCGATACGAATGTGGTTCACATCGCCCCGGACTACGCAGTTGTACCAGACGCTCGACTGAGCCCCGATCTCAACATCCCCGATAATAACGGCAGTTTCTGCAATAAAGGCGCTCTCGTCGATAGTCGGGCTGAGGCCCTGGAATGAACGGATCATAGTAACGTCACCCTTCTGCCCGTTTTTCACGCTCTGCAAGCGTAAAGTCGGCATCAGTCATCATATTTACCAGCTGCTCAAAGCTGGTCTGCAACTCCCACCCCATTTTACTCCTTGCTTTGGTCGGATCACCTAAAAGCAGATCAACTTCCGCCGGACGGAAATATTTCGGATCAATGCGGATTACGGTTTTGCCGCTTGTCGTATCGATCCCTTTTTCTTCAACGCCGCTCCCCTGCCACTCCAGCGTCATGCCGAGGCGCGCAAACACCTTTTCGGCAAAAGTACGCACCATATAGGTTTCGCCGGTGGCGATAACGTAATCTTCCGCCTGTTCCTGCTGCAGCATCAGCCACATGGCTTCGACGTAATCACCGGCAAAACCCCAGTCGCGTTTGGCGTCGATGTTGCCGAGATAGAGGCACTCCTGGACTCCGAGCTTGATGCGGGCGGCGGCGCGGGTAATCTTGCGGGTGACGAAGGTTTCGCCGCGACGGGGCGACTCGTGATTGAAAAGAATGCCGTTGGAGGCGTGCATGCCGTAGCTCTCGCGGTAATTCTGGGTAATGTAGAAAGCGTATGCCTTGGCACAGGCGTAGGGGGAACGGGGATAGAAAGGGGTGGTTTCTTTCTGGGGCGTTTCAACCACCTTGCCGTACAGTTCAGACGATGAAGCCTGGTAGAAGCGGGTCTTCAGGCCGGTTTCCCGAATTCCTTCCAGAATGCGCACCGCACCAAGACCGTCAACTTCAGCCGTATATTCCGGGACGTCAAAAGAGACGCGCACATGGCTCTGGGCGCCGAGATTGTAGATCTCTTCCGGCTGGATATTGCGCAGCAGCATGTTGATTGAGCTGGCGTCGTTCAGGTCACCGTAGTGCAGGAACATGCGCACATTCTTTTCGTGCGGGTCGCGGTACAAATGATCGATGCGGCCGGTGTTGAAGGAGGAGGAACGGCGAATCATGCCGTGGACTTCGTACCCCTTGGCAAGAAGCAGCTCAGCGAGATAGGAACCGTCCTGACCGGTGATGCCGGTAATAAGCGCTTTTTTCATCGATGGGTTCTCCGCTTAAACTCCACTCCGTAACAAAGGTGAGTGGTTGGGGGTGTTTTTTATTTTCCCAACAGTGGGTTCATGACCTGATAGGAGAGGTAGGCCATCAGTCCGGAAGCCGGGATGGTCAGTACCCACGCGGTCAGAATACGTTTTGCAACATTCCAGTTGACCGCATTGAGTCTTTTGGAAAGACCGACACCCAGAATTGTCGAGGTAATGACATGGGTGGTGCTGGTCGGCATGCCGAAGGCCGAGGCCGCCAGAATAACACCGGCCGAAGCGGTTTCCACGCAAAAACCATGTACCGGTTGCAGTTTGACAAAGTCGCGGCCAACCGTTTTGATAATTCGCCAGCCACCGGCCGCCGTGCCAAAAGCCATAGCCGTCGCACAGGCAACCATGACTTCCCAGGGTACGGCAAAGGTTTTGATAGTCCCGTAGCTGACCAATGCCATGGTAATGACCCCCATTGACTTCTGGGCATCTGCAGTGCCGTGTGAGAAGGCCATCAAGGCAGCAGATGCGACCTGAAGACGGCGGAAATTCTTGTTGAGGAGGCTGGGGGAGCTGTTACGGAAAATCTGGTACAGGATAATCATGAAGATAAAGCCAACAGCGGTGCCCAGAATTGGTGAAAAAATTAATGCCATGATAATCTTTTTAAGCCCTGCCCACTTCAACGCAGTAACTCCTGCGTGGGCTATAACCGCCCCCGAGATGCCGCCGATAATAGCATGAGAAGAGGAGGAGGGGAGACCGTAATACCAGGTGATCAGGTTCCAGACAATAGCTCCGATGATACCCGCCAATACGACCGTCTGGGTTACATTAGAGGCGTCTACAATCCCTTTACCGATGGTCGTGGCTACCTTGGTAGAGATCATGGCTCCGGCAAAGTTTAGCACTGCTGCCATTATGATGGCCGACTTGACCGAGAGGGCACGAGTCGAGATACAGGTGGCAATGGCGTTGGCCGTGTCATGGAACCCGTTGATGTAGTCGAATACCAGCGCCGCCACAACCACCAGGCAGAGCATCAGGAAGGCCGTATCAAGCATTCTTTACCACCACGCTTTCAAGAATGTTCGAGGCGTCTTCACATCGGTCCGTTGCTTTTTCGAGTGTCTCAAATATTTCCTTCCATTTAATCAGCTGGATAGGGTCTTTCTCCTCATCGAACAGACGGCTGATCGCTTCGCGTGAGACACGATCAGCCTCATTCTCCAGTGAATTGATCTCCACGCACGCCTCAAAGATCTGCTCATTGGTCTTCTTGCCAAGCATGGCAACAGCCTTGTCGACCGCGATGCACGACTGCAGGATTATGAAGCCGAGTGACTTTGCTTCAGAAGGAATCTCTTCGACATTGTACATGATGATTCGCTGGGCGGAGGCGTCAATCAAATCAAGTATGTCGTCCAGTTTGGAGGCGAGAGCGTAAATATCTTCAGGGTCGAGAGGTGTAACAAATGTTTTGTGCAACGTCTTGATGATTTCGTGGGTGATCAAATCGCCCTTGTGTTCCACCTCTTTGATCCTGCGCTGGCTTTCAGTCGGGGATTCGAAATTGTCCAGCATATCTTTAAGAAGCTTGGCCCCTTCGATGATGTTTTCAGTCATCTCTTTGAAAAGTTTGAAGAATTTTTCTTCCTTGGGTTTTAATCCGAACATGGAATACGCCTCCGTAAATTTTGGTGCCGGTTACGTTTAAAGCGTGCCACCAATAACATACTTTTGGCCCTGTTCACAGAGTAAATTTTTTCATTAATGCCATCAAAAGAGTAATGAAAGTAACATGGATTGCCTTTGCTGATGAGATGCAGTATCCTTCATGCCTATACAAATCAAAGGAGTAAATAATGAACATGTTCCATGCCGCCGTCCTCGGAGCTATCCAGGGCTTTGCAGAAGTCCTGCCGATCAGCAGTTCGGCCCATCTGATTCTGATCCCCTGGCTTCTTAAATGGCCTGAATCCGGTCTGACGTTTGATGTTGCACTGCATTTGGGAACCTTTTTGGCACTGTCGCTCTATTTTTGGCGCGACATCGTGGAAATGACCTTTGCGTTCTTTGATGCCATTAGCGCCCGCAGTTTGAACACTCCCGCCCGAAGGCTCCCTTTTCTGATTATTGCCGCCACCGTTCCGGCGGCCGTGGTAGGCAAGCTGTTTGAAAATCAGATTGAGGCGATCTTCCGTTCCAATCCGCTTCTGATCGCCTCAGTTCTGGTCGGTTTCGGTCTCCTGCTGGGTTTGACGGATATGTTCGGGCGTAAACACCTGGTATTGGACGAGATTAAGCCTGCCAGCGCATTGACGGTCGGATTGATGCAATGTCTGGCGCTCATTCCGGGAGTTTCCCGTTCCGGGATAACGATTACTGCAGCCCTGATGCTCGGCTTCACGCGCGAGAGTGCCGCCCGTTTTTCCTTTCTGATCTCGCTGCCGATTGTAGCTGGCGCGGCTCTGCTGAAAACCGTGCATCTGTTCAAACATGGTATTCCAGCGGGGGAAGGTGTGCCGATGCTGGTCGGAATCGTCTTCTCGGCAGTTACCGGCTATATCAGTGTCGCCTTCCTGCTCCGCTTTGTGCAAAAGAAGAGCCTTGCTCCATTTGTCTGGTATCGGGTGATTGTCGGTGGTGGTCTCATTGTTGCGATACTGTCCGGTTTCAAAGGGTAAAAAGTATCGCTTCCTGTTGATGCGTAGTTATTTGCGTTTGAGAGCACACAACAAAAATATGGAAATTATTGTTAACATAACCTTACTTCTTGGCGATAATCTTAAGAAGTAACTCAATCTTGTAATCTCGACATTGGTAGGCACAAACCATGAAACAATCAAAGGAAAACGCTCTGCTTGATCGTGTCGTCCTGATCCTGGAGCAGGCACGCACCAATGTTGTAAGATCTGTCAACAGCAACATGGTGACTGCCTATTGGTTGATTGGGCGTGAAATTGTTCAGGAACTCCAGGGTGGCGATGAACGGGCGGAATATGGAAAGCAGGTGATTGAGAATCTTTCAAGGCAACTGACTAATAGGTATAGTAGCGGCTTTTCAATAACAAGCTTAAAATACTTCAGAACCTTTTACCTTGCGTACCAGAATCGCCTTGTCGAGATTGGTCGCCCCGTGGGCGACCAATCAGTAGTTTTGTCAATAAGTCGCCCTGCGGGCGACGAATCTGTTGCAGTAATTAGCCCCGATGAAATATCAAACACAATGGGCACAGAATCAGCAGCCACCTATGAAAATATAACAGGCTTCTCGTCGCAGCTCTCTTGGTCACACTATCGGGCACTGATGCGGGTTGTCAAACCGGAAGCCCGCGAATTTTATGAGCGGGAGGCCGTTGGATGCTTCTGGGATAAACGCTCGTTGGAGCGTCAGATTCATTCGCAATTTTACGAACGAATGCTGAAAAGCCAGAACCCGCAAAAAATGATAGAAACTGCACGGCAGGAAATTGTACCTCGCACGGAAAGCGTAGAGACCTTGAAAAATCCGTATGTACTGGAGTTCTTAGGGTTGCCGGATGTCTCTACGTTGCACGAAAAACAGCTTGAATCGGCAATTATCACCCACCTGCAAACCTTCCTTCTGGAACTTGGCAAAGGCTTCGCTTTTGTAGCTCGCCAAAAGCGTATGCGCTTTGATGATACCGACCTCTATGTCGATCTGGTGTTTTACAACTGTATTCTCAAGTGCTACCTGTTGATTGATCTTAAAATGGGTGAACTGTCATATCGGGATGTGGGCCAGATGGACGGCTATGTCCGTATGTTTGAGGATTTATTCACTGCTCCGGATGACAACCCCACTATTGGCCTTATCCTTTGTGATAAAAAGAATGAAGCTGTAGCAAAGTATTCTGTGTTGAGTGACCGCAAGCAGATTTTTGCCTCGAAGTATATGTTGTACCTGCCAACTGAACAGGAATTGGCGATTGAGCTGGAACGGGAACGAAAGCTGATTGAAGCTCACCTGGCTGAAAAGGAAGGTTGTCTATGAAACTCAAAATCAAAAAACAGCATTCCAGGCTGATGCCGTCGACGCGGGTAACGACTTCTTTATGGGGAGCTGGTGAATAGTGTGATGTGAAAGGGAGGTTATTCTATGCAGGGTGGCATCAAGGAATGGCCTGAGGACGAACGACCGCGCGAGAAGATGCTCAAGCATGGTGCCGCGACCCTCTCTGACGCAGAACTGCTCGCCTTGATCATCAGGGTCGGAGATCACAGTTCAGGTCAAAGCGCTATAGATCTCGGGCGGGAGCTGATTAAACATTTCAGCGGCAACCTGAGGGAGTTGGGTGGTGCAGATCCGGGAGAGCTGTGCGCTATCAAAGGAGTCGGGTTGGCCAAGGCGACCAGCATCAAGGCCGCCTTCACCCTGGCCTCCCGTTTTCAGGCCCGCAAACTGGAGCGGCTGGATCGTTTTACCTCGCCGCAGCAGGTTTTTGACTACTTCCATCACGAATTCCGTGACAGCCGAAAAGAATATTTTCTGATCCTGCTGCTGGACGGCAAAAACCGGATCATCAGACGGGTTCAGATCTCTGAAGGCAGTTTGAATCAATCCATCGTGCATCCACGTGAAGTCTTCAGCCCGGCGGTGAAGGAGTCAGCCGCCGCCGTAATTCTGGTTCACAACTTATGTGGAGCTCAACATAAATTATGTAATGTGAAGCTGCCAGTAATGTGAAGTCATCCTTCTTGTATGTCCACACACGCCCGTCCGCCTTTGTTCCATCATGTATTTACTTCACATAATTTGTACGGCTCGTAT
>CAJAFV010000064.1 GCA_903939115.1 uncultured Geobacteraceae bacterium | reverse complement strand
CGGCGGCGACGCTGCCGTCGCGCCGTGTGGCGGGGCGCTTTTCGTACAACACCATACCGTCACAGAGACTCTCGATCTCACGGTCGATCAGGTTGTGGTCAATCAGGTGTGCCGGGGCGGTGCGGGAAATGATTTCGTCGGATGTCGCCATGAAAAGTCCCTCCTATGTATTATTCAGGCAAATAAGTACCTCAATACCAATTTATATGTCAAGTAAAATGTATTGAACATAACATCGGCAGTTCAATAACACAGAGACACAGAGAACACTGAGAAATCAAAGGCTTAAGAACTAAAACAATAAACCCTTTTGGTGAACCATAAAGCTTCTTCTTTTACCTGTAACTCTCAGATTTAACTCGGTGTTCTCCGTGCCTCCGTGTTTCAAATGCTTTTTATAGGTTGAATGTAACGCTGCGGCCTCGCGGTCAGGAGGAGTTGTGGGGGATGAGTCTGGCTGCTAATAATTACCATGTCTGATGGCGGCATCCACAAGCGCCCTGATGTTCTCTTCAGGTATCCGGAACGGTATCAACTGAGTGCCGAAGATGAAGCCGCCACACTGTTTGCCGGCCCGCATGATCCGTTCCACCTCCTGGTCGACCTCTTCCGGCGACCAGTCGATGAGCCTGATATCGTTGATTGCCCCGGCGATTAAAGCCTGCGGCCCCAGGGTACGCCTGGCCTCAATGATGTCATCGAACGGGTTGAGGTAATAAGCGCCGATACCGGTGTTCGCCTGCAGATCGGCCATGATCGGATTGATCCTGCCGCCGCCGTTGAAGAATACCACTCCGGCCGGGCCGGGTGCCTCCAGATCTTTAATCACCCAGGGGAGCGCTAATTGGCGGAATTTTTGCGGAGCGATAAACGTTGCCGAAGCAACCGGATTAACATACAAAATGAGGTCGGCACCGGCCTCTCGCAGAGCGATGATCTGCCGGGAACAAAAATGCGAGCATTTTTCCAGCAACAGGTCACGCAGTCCCGGGTCGCCACTCAGGAAAAGATCCAGCCACTGCCCGATTCCCATCAACATGGCCGGCAGGGAAAGCGATGCCGTCACGACGCCAAGCACCGGCCAGCGACCGGCGGCCTCTTTCTTCAACATAGTAATGCATTGCGCAAGTTCGCGGAAACGGGGGTGCTCGAGGAGATCGTCCGGCAGCAACAGCTTTTTGATGTTCTCAGCGGTACGGATGACAAGGTGACCGACGTTGGGAGGGCCGTCTTCGGCAAATGTTATATTGCGGCACCCCATAATTTCAGCATCAAGCCCCGGATAGAGCATTCCCAGCAGGGTGTCGTAGCCGTACTTTTCACGCATCATCAGTTGGCCTTCCGCCACCAACTCGCCACGGGAATAATACTCGCTGAATGATGCCCCCAGCTCCCGTGCTCCCTGATCAAGCAGGTTGCAGACAATCGGCACCCGATCGGGAATCCGGCCTTCCATCACTGCAGTGATACGCTCCATACCGGTAGTCATACGCGAATATCGTCCTGAACTTTCCTGAGCGCCTCTTTCAATACGCTCAATTTGTACGGCTTCTGTACAAAGCCTGACAACCCCTTGCCGATAAACTTCCGGGTAACTTCCTGCTCGTTATACCCGCTTGACATTATAACTTTAACGTTGGGATTCAGTTGCCGCAATTCCTGGAAACATTGTTCGCCACCCATGTGTGGCATGGTCAGGTCAAGAATGACAAGGTCGATATCAGGGTTCGCCTTGAATACCGAAACCGCCTCCCGCCCGTCATCCGCGGTAATGGTAGTGAAGCCGAGTTCTTTCAGCATTTCCGAACCGATGCCGCGGATAGTCTCTTCATCGTCCACCAGAAGGACCGTACCGCTCCCCTGCCAATCGTCCGTGTGGCTGCCGCCGTTGCTCCGGTCTGCCGGTCTGCCGGATGAGGGGAGCAGTATTTTGAAAGTAGTCCCTTTGCCCAGCTCACTGTAAACTTTGATCGCGCCTTTGTGCCCCCGGACAATGCCGAGTACCGCCGCCATGCCGAGGCCTCTGCCGGTAAATTTGGTCGTGAAAAAAGGGTCAAAGAGTTTTGCCATGATTTTACTGTCCATGCCGCAGCCGGAGTCGGCAATTTCCAGATAGACATACAGGCCGCCGGTCAGCTCTTCATCCAGCCAGACATCTTTCAGATAATTCCGGTCACACTCCATGCAGCCGGTGGTTATGGCGATGATGCCACTCCTGTCCCCGATGGCTTCTGAAGCATTGATGACCAGGTTCATGATGATCTGGCGAAGCTGGGTGGCGTCTGCCTCTACAGTCGGGAGGGGCTGGTGAAGATTGAGCCGCAGTGCCGCTTTCTTGGAGATGGAGACTTCCAGCATATGGAGCATCTCTTCCAGCAGGATGTTCAGGTCGATATTTTCGACTATGAATTTACCCTTGCCGGAGTAGGCGAGCATCTGCCTGGCAAGATCGGCAGCTCGCGCGGCGGCCTGCTCAATGCGGTGCAGGTTGTCAACGGCCGGTGATTCCTTGTTGATGCGCATCAGGGCGAGGTCGGCGTTACCGATGATGGCGGTGAGGATGTTGTTGAAGTCGTGGGCGATGCCGCCGGCAAGAACACCGAGGCTCTCAAGCTTCTGCGCGTGCAGCATCTGTTTCTCGAGTTGTATTCTCTCTTCTGTGGCGTGTGTCTGCTCCGATATATCCCGACCGATACCCAGGAACAGCCGGGTGCCGGCGGTATCCTGATATACGCTGCCATTTGCGATAAAATAACGCCAGTTGCCATCACTGTGTCTGACTCGGTAGGCCGGACTCGCAGCTGCTTCTCCGGTGGCCATGATCTGCGCCATGTACTCTAAGCAGGGCTGAACATCATCCGGGTGTACAAACGGCGCAAACGGCTGATGGAGCACCTCACTGACCGGGGAGCCGAAATGTTTTTCCCAGGCGGGAGAAACAAACTGAAACACACCGTTTTGGTCAAGCACGAAAATAATATCGAAAGAGTTGTCAACCAGTGAGCGGTACAGAATCTCCGAATCCTTGAGGCGTCGCGCCATCAGCTGCAGATTGTCAGAAAGGAGATTAAACTCCGTTATTGCTGAGGTGGGCCATTCGCCGTGGTTTCCCCCCTGGGCGATATTCCGGGCATGACGGGTAAGTTCATCAAAGCGCTCAGCCAGTCTGCGGGCCATATAGACCGAGGTCAATACGCCGCAGCAGACGGCAATAAAAATGCCTGCCAGGACGATCAGGGTGATATACAGCGGTGTGCGATAGAGTGAAACATCTGATGTCGCCACCATGACATGCCAGTCCATGTTTTTGATCTGAATGATGCCGCCGGTCATGGCTTTTCCGGAGAACTCGAACTGGCCGGTGATCGGGGCGTCAGTTTTTATGCCGTTGCGAACCAGGGGGATATTGCCGATGTTGAGCTGTTGCGCTGTGTAACGCCCATTATTATCGGCAACAATCTGCCCGTTATGGTCAACGATCAGAATAAGGAGATCCTTGTTCGCGCTGATCTGCTGGAGGAATGTGGTCAGAAGGCCCAGATCTACCTCGCCAACGACAGTTGTATTAGTTCCCGGTACTCCATATGCCACCACCAGACCGCCACTGATAACCGAGAGAAATGTTTTAGACCAGCGTGGCTTTTTGCGCTGCAGTACATCAAGGAATAACGTGTTGCGGGAGAGGTTGAGGCCGACCTGATCGTGCTGCTGCGCCTGATGATTTTTGTGGAGAGCAACCATCAACACGGTGCCATCGGGGGAAATATCATATAAACTGCTCATGGTGTCGGTCGAACCGAGCAGAGAGTCAAAATACCGCTGATTTCCATGCGGCATGGCGGCAGCGGCTTTGACGATGGTAGCGCCGGTTTCCAGATGGCTTTCTACCTGAAGGCCGACAATCCGCGCAAGCTGAATCTGCCGTTCACCGGCATCTCTTCTGATCTGCGGTACGGCCCAGAGGATCCCGAGAATCAGTACAATCACAAACGGCAAAACAATCGCCGACGTAGATTGGAGTGCGAGAATTCGGCGCAACGGCTGGATAAACATGGTTACTCTCCAGAAATATACTGATTGCCTTTGATGACACTGACAAAGGACTTACGGTCAGAATCGCCGAATTGGTCGATATTCATCGACGATTGAAGGCCTGAGAAGCTCTTCTTTGCAATGATGGTCTCCTTGATGCTGCGACCTTTGGTGCGAATTGTAAACGCGTCCAGTGCCAGCATCCCGGCATCGTAGCCGGCAACACCGGCAAAGCCCGGTTCCTGGTTAAAGCGGCCACGGTAGGCGGCCAGAAACTCTTTGAAGCGTTGAGAGGTATCGTTTCTGTCAAGAAAATGGGATACGACGACGCCTTCGGCTGCAGTGCCGGCCAGCTCGGAGAAGCGCTCAGTGGAAGCCCATTCCGACATGGCAATGCGCTGTTTCGGAGCGAGCTTGCGGAGCTGTTGGCAGATCAGAGCCGAATCAACAGAATTACTGATGATCAGCACGGAATCCGGCTTCGCGGCCAGCAGCTCAGCCACTAAAGGCAGGAACACGGTATTTTTGTCGGAGGGAAAACTCTTGACCAGAATGATCCTGCCGCCGAGTGCTGAAAATGCGGTGCGAAAATCGTTGAGCCAGCTCTCGGTGTACGATTTGTTATTGATGTCATAAATAGCGGCTACCGTACGGATGCCGAGCTTTTCATACTGGTAGCGGGCATTCTTGGCGGCGTACCCGGTGGTCGTGCCGGTCACCCGAAAAAAGTTATCGTCTTTACCGGAGAGGTCAGTAGTCGTTACGGTCGGACTCAGCAGTATGCTCTTGGACACGTTGATCTGCGGCACAATCGCCATGGCTACACTGCTGGTCATCGGGCCGATGATCAGCTCAATATTCTGGCCGATAAGCTCACCCACTACCCGTTTGGCCGTTTCCGGGTTCTGCTCGTCATCTCTGGCTACCAGTTCAACAGGGCGGCCGTTGATGCCGCCGGCGGCATTGCGCTGTTCCACAGCCAGTTGGACGCCGTTGCGACCTGACACTCCCAGGTCTGCGACTTTACCGGTTAGTCCGCCGACAAAACCGATATGGAGTGGTTCATCTTTTTGACAGGCAAAAAGTGCTGCGAGGCATAATATGAGTAGTATCCGTCGGATGGTTGCCATACAGTGCATAGTGTGACTCCTTGCCTGCATTATTAGCACGTTGGAAGTTATCCCGTTTGTCAGGGCTGTCTGTTTAGAACGTGACTATACCTGATAATTTAGCCAGTTCAAGAGATTAGTGGTTCTGTTGCGATCCATTCAAAACGATTTACGCTTTCCTCATGATTATTTTTTCGCGGTGGCATGGCATTTATGAAATTCAGTGGTTATAGTTGCTCCATGAATCTTTCCGGGACGCACCATGATGACGGTAATAGTTCCTGGAGTCCGGTCCCTTTCGGCGACAAGGGCGTGCATCTGACCAGGCAGCAGGCGCGAACCTGGGCCCTTGTGCTGGACTCCCGCGCGATCCCCTGCTGCATCGAGTCGGCCGGGGTCGACTGGCTCCTGCTGGTTCCGGATCATCATCTGGGAAGCGCTTGCCGTGAAGTCCAACTGTATGAAGAAGCAAACCGAAACTGGCCCCCCGCCCTTCCGGCCACTCGTCAGCTGGTTGAAAATTCCTTGCCGACGGTATCTATTCTGCTGCTTCTGGCAATCATTCACAACCTTACGCTGATTGGAATTTCTCTGCCGGGGCGAGGCTTTCTCGATCTGCACGAGATCGGCACTGCCCACGCAGTGGATATCCGGAACGGCCTGTTGTGGCAGTGCGTTACGGCTCTGACGCTCCATGGCGACCTGACCCACCTGCTCAGCAATCTGACCATAGGCGGTGTTTTCATAATTCTGCTCTGCCGTGAACTTGGCTCCGGCCTGGCCTGGAGTCTGCTGCTGGCATCCGGTACGGCTGGTAATCTCTGTAACGCCTGGATACAGTCGCCGGCCCACCGCTCTGTCGGTGCGTCAACGGCGGTCTTCGGTGCGGTCGGCATTCTGGCGGCGGTCAGTATGGTGCGTGACCATCATAACCTCCAGCGGCGCTGGTTCGTGCCGGTTGCCGCCGGATTGGCGCTGTTGGCGCTTCTGGGCACCGAAGGGAAGAATACCGATCTGGGTGCCCATCTGTTTGGCTTTTGCGCCGGTCTGCTCTTCGGGGGGAGCGCTGAACTTCTAGTGGGGAAACATGGTCGTCCGGGCGGGCTTTTGAATTTTCTGCTGTCCGTAGTATGCGGGGTTGTGGTGGTAGGGGCGTGGTGGGCGGCGATTTTTTATCGTTGATTTGAAATTGGAATAATGGGCCGTTGTGGATGTGTTATTGACAAAACAACCCTGGAAAGCAATACTTCATACATACTAGGTAATACCAGGAGGTGATATATGCAGGCGCACATAAAACCGATGGCCATAAAGCTGCCTCAGCAGGAAAGGGACCGTTTACAGCAACTTGGCGCAGTTAAAAAACGTTCTGCACACTGGCTCGCAAAAGAGGCTATTACCCAGTTTCTGGATCGTGAAGAAGCAGCAGAGCTGTTTAAACAGGAGTCTGTTGCACGATGGGAAGGGTATTGCCGTACCGGTAAATCCGTTTCACACGACGCTGTAATGGAATGGCTTGAATCATGGGGTACTGAAAATGAACTTCAGGCGCCAAAATGCGAATAGAGTGGCTTGACTCTGCAATTGATGACCTTCAGCGGCTCAGAGACTTTATCCTCCCACACAATAAGGACGCAGCACAACGGGCGTTCCGGCTTATCAAGAGCGCCGTTGCGCCTGTCTTGTCAAATCTCCGTATTGGCAAACCGGTAGAGGATCTGCCTGGTTTTCACGATATTGTCATCCCTTTCGGCGCTTCCGGATATGTGATTCGCTATCGAATTGAAGGAGATTCGGCTTTCATCATCGCGGTCAAGCATTGTAAGGAAGCCGGATTTTTAGATCACACTCCTGTAAGACAAACAAAATAGTAAGGAAAAATGATGCAACTCGATCTCTTTGCAGATAACCGCGCCAATATCCTGCTAAACATTGCCGATGAATACCTGCGGGTTCAAAATTTTGAAAAAGCACTTTCGACCTGCGGGCAAGTTCGGGATGAGTATCCAGAGAACCGCCAGGCGGCGCAATTGTGCGTGGCGATTGAGAAATGGCATACGTTGATTGCCGGGGTTGAACCTTCACCCAGCCAGGCCCGGCAGCTGAATGAGATGCACACCGGACTTGCTTCGGCATCTCATCCGGCTTTACGAGCTGCCGTTATGGAATCTCTTGTCACACTGCTGCAGCAGTTGCCGGAAGCTGACCACATTTTTATACCGCCCCGCTTTCATCTGGGGCACCTGTTGCTGGAACGTGGTCGTTTTGCTGAGGCAACCAGATCGTTCCGAAGCGCGCTCTCGTCACGGACTCTTGAGCGTGGGCGTTTTCTTGCCTGGGGTGCTGATGCCACGACCCTTGCCGGCAATGCCGAAGAAGCTGTCAATCTCTACCTGCAGGCATTTCTTGAAGATCCGGCGACGATTGACATTCAATTTTTCAAGCATCCTGCCATTCAAAAATTGCACCAGCACTGTTTACAGAATGCTGACGGCATTGAGGATGAGGGCGTGGTCGCGTGGCTACCGGTCTGGGGGTGGCTGCAGGGTCTGTTTTCGCTCCCGCTGCACTGTCCGCCGGCTTTTGATGAGTTGGAATCCCGGATTGATGGTGAAGCCTCACCGGTTCCACGACTCTGGTATGAACTTCTGACCCGTGCCGAATATCTGCGCACCATACGGCGTGATGACCGGGAGATGGCCGCCGTACGTCGCCTGATGAAGCGCTTGAACGAAGAGATGTTCGAATGTTACATGCAGAAAATTCGGGGAAAAAGACAATGACTCAGGTACCATCTGCTACGTCACCTCTGCTGGAAAGATTCAGGGGCTTCCGCCCCGGCGATATTCACACCGCAGCCGCCAAAGTGCACCTGTTGGCCGGTTTTGAAGCGTGCCGGGGCAATACCATTGTAAACGCCGTCTGGAATCAGGATAAATCAGCCCTGGTCATTCGCTTTTCCGGTGGCGCCCGAACGTCGTTTCTTCAGACCGGCGCCCGACTGTTGACGACATGCACCTGCTACCTGTGGCAGCCGGCGCGCAATTGTCCGCATGTGGTGATCGCCTGGGCAACGCTCAAGCGGGTGGTGTCACCTGATACCTTGTCCCATATCATGATCAATCAGCAGATGCTTCTCGATATGCAGCGCTACATAGCGCAGGAGCCATCCACAGAAAAAAGTCTCGCGGGCGCCACAGGAAAGTCTATTGCGGAACGCCAGGACCAGCTGCTTCAGGAACCTGTAACGGTCCCTGCCTCAAAATACCGCATGGTACTGGAGCAGAGCGGACATAGCTCCAGCATCCAGGGCGGTATCAAGCGGGGTAACGACGCGGTGTATGGCTGGACGTCCCACGGTCTGCCGCCTGACCTGGCGCGGTTTCTTGCGTCACACTATTTCTATGATTCCACAAAGCGCTATTTTGAGGCGTTTCAGCACGCCACCGGCGGTGCTTATCCGATCGTGTTTTGCGATGAGGAGGGGATCGAAACAACGCTTGTCTACAGGGGGGAGCAACCGCTGACCTCTGGCGTTACCTTCGATATCCGGGGAGATGAAGTCCATATTTCCCGTTCTTATGCGGATGGAACGCCGCTGCCGGCCGATGCTATAGTGCATGGACAGATGTTGTTTGATATTGCTGCCGGGGTCGTCGTGCCGGTGGCAAGCCGTGACGCCTGGCAGTGCTGGGAGGCGGTCTTCGAGGAACTGGACAGCGTAGGGGATGATTCTGATGAATTCTATGAGGATCATGCAGATGACTTTGATGACGATGACTGGGAGGAGGATGACGACTTTGATGAGGATGAACGGGGCCGAGAGGGCGTTGCGGGAGTAGTAGCGGTTAATAACGAACTCAGGAGGCGCAATCATACTGTTATTGCGCCACTGGACTTTTTTAACAGCGCGGCTATCCGGCTGTTTCCGGAAATAATCGATGATCCGGAACGCAATTGCCACTTCCGGCTGAACGGCGTTTCATCAGGGCAGCACGCGACTAGCAGTCAAACGTACCTCCTCGATATTCCCCGCGGTCTGGCCGGGAGCAGAACGGTTCTGCAGCCGGCAAGTCTCTACGAGCAGCACACCTTCTCTTTCTCCAACACCGCCTTCAGACTGTTCAATCCCTCCCGGCGCACCAACCTTTCGTCGCCAATGAAGACGAAAAAGAGGATACGGGCGGTTGTTGAAGCGGCTTTTGCGTTACTGGATGAAACTAAATCGGTTGCTCGAAACGGCATTGTTCGTTCCGTTACCGGTTCCAGCGATTTTTTAAAACGGGATGTGAAGCGCGAGGCCAAGCAGCTCATTACCTTTCTGGCCGAATCGTGGGATCAGAACGTTAATCTCATCATGGCAACAGCAGACGGTTGGGTGTTTCTGAAGGATGACCGCCGCAGTCAGGCGCGGGTGATGAAAATTCTCTACGAACTGTTCGGGCTGGATGCCTTTATCGGCGGGAGTGTGCCGGGAGAGATCGAGTGTGCCACCGACAAACTGCTGAAACTGCTGCCACTGTTGACAGAACAGTTGCAGAAAGGGGGTTTTTTGCTGCGCATCGGCAGCGAGCCGTTGACTGAAGCATCATGGGCTTTTTCGATGGACGCCACACATAGCGGCCTCGACTGGTTCGAGTTGAAGCCTGAGATCCGCTGCAACGGTGAAATCCTGACGGAGGAAGAGCTGCGCGGCTTGATCGATGGTGGCGGCATGTTGCGCCGCGATGGCAAGTTGATGATGCTTGATGAGCTCAGCGCCCAGGTGCTGGCCATGTTCACCGGTGCCATGCCGACCGGCAAAAAAAAGAAAAAGGGGGAGCATGAGCTGGTACGCGTGCCACGCCTGCAGATTCTCGACTGGCTGCAGCTGCGCAATTACGGTGTTGAAGTCAGGCTGTCACCGGAGGACGCACGGATACTGGAGAATCTGCTCAATTTTTCATCCATACCGGCACGGCCGCTGCCAACGGGGCTTAACGCGACGCTGCGCCATTATCAGATCGATGCCTGGCACTGGCTGGCCTTTCTCTATGAGCATCGTTTCGGAGCCTGTCTGGCAGATGATATGGGCCTCGGCAAAACTGTACAGGGCATCACCCTGCTGGCCGGTATCATGTCACATGAACTAGCAACCGCTGCCGCACCCGGAACGCCGCATCTGGTGGTGGCGCCACCGTCACTGCTGTTTAACTGGGAGGCTGAGCTGGCACGGTTTCTCCCGTCCGCCCGGGTCATGATCTACGCCGGGAGCGGGCGCAGTACTGCTGAGTTTGCGAATCACGATGTCATTATCACCAGCTATGGCATTGTCCAGCGGGATTGCGACCTGCTGGCGGAGCGCTGCTTCAACGTACTGATTTTCGATGAAACGCAGGTAGTAAAAAACCTTCAGGCAGCGACCACGAACGCGGTGCGCAAGCTGAGAGGCTCGTTTACCCTGGCGCTGACCGGTACGCCGGTGGAAAACCATCTGGGTGAGTATTTTGCCATTATGGATCTCTGTCTGCCCGGACTACTCGGAACACGAGAAGAGTTCAGCCGGAAACTCAGTCAGGGGGGCGCTGCTGCAACGGCACGGTTGATCGGGCGTACCCGTCCGTTTGTGCTGCGGCGGACCAAACAGCTGATCGCCAGTGAGCTGCCGCCAAAGATCGAGATGGACATCCCGCTGGAGCTGACGCCGAAGCAGCGGGTTTTTTACCAACGGACCGTGGAGGAGGTACGCGGACAGGTACAGGAGGCGTACGATGGTCACGCACCGGCTCAGGCCCGCATCATCGCGTTGACCGCCATTCTCCGTCTGCGCCAGATCTGCCTCGCACCGGCCCTCGCGTCACCAACCGCCAGCGATGCTTCGCCGAAACTGGAGTTTCTTGCCGAGCAGCTGGCAGAACTGCGTGATGAAGGGCATAGCGCGCTGGTGTTCTCTCAGTTCGCCGGCTACCTTGACATCATCGAGAAGGGGCTGAAAGAACAGGGCTTCGCCTGTCTGCGTCTTGATGGTTCGACACCGGTTCCCAAACGCAAACAGCTGGTGGAAGCATTTCAACATTCAGCGGAGCCGACCGTCTTTCTGATCAGCCTCAAAGCGGGCGGCAAGGGGCTCAACCTGACCCGCGCCACGTATGTGTACCACATGGACCCCTGGTGGAATCCGGCAGTCGAAAATCAGGCATCCGACCGTGCCCACCGCATCGGGCAGACGGAGCAGGTCACGATTACCCGTTTGATTATGAAACATACCATTGAGGAAAAGATGATGGCGTTGAAGGAGCAGAAGACACAGCTTTACAAAGCAATTCTCGAGGATGGAGCTGGTGGCGGAGGTGCCGGACTGACGCGGGAAGATTTTGATTTTCTGCTGGGGTGAAGGAGGTGTAATCCCTGTATACGCAAGCGGATTGATATTTTGTACGTAGTGGAGGTGCGTTATGCAAACAAAACTGGCATGAAGTATTGTTCAGCCAAGGTATTCCGGTGGTGATCACCAGGTCTTCTTGTGCGGCATGTTCGGCAATATAATCATCGGCAACATCAAAGTGACAACAATTAGTTCAATCAGATTGGAGTTACGTTTGCTCAAGCTTTTGTTTTCCCTGTTTGTGTGGTCAGCCACATAAACAGGGAAAAGGAAACACCGGAAATTGCAGAAACCAGGCTCAAGGAATTCTTCATGCAGTCCAATCCGATCTTGACCAGCTTTCTTCCACCAAGTGTCAGGCTGTATAGCCATAACCAAACGATTGAGCGAAGCCGGGGAACTGATGGGGATTCGCTTGATTGACCATATAATAGTGGGGGACAACCAGTATCTGAGTTTTGTTGAACGAGGATTACTGTAGATCAGCGGGTGTTTAGGTCGTTCTTGACTATATCAGGAGCGGTCTTTATTATGCAGGCGCTTCAAGCCATTAATTTCACCTCTAGCAGGGCTGCTAGAGGTGACACCAGAGGTTACACAAATGACCAAACAGCAAAAAAGGCACCCACGATTTAACGTAAGTGCCTTGAATGTTTGGTGAGCCGCGTTGGGGTCGAACCAACGACCACCTGATTAAAAGTCAGTTATTGTACATTCTCGTTGTTTACCATACCATTTCATTCCTCTATAAATACCATTGACAAACCGTGTAGATACTGTAACTTGTTGTCAGTTGCATTTCAACATATTTCTTATCCAGCCGTAATTGCATCTACCATACTACCTACCATACTAAAAAGTATGGTAGATCGAGGTAAGTATGAAGAAAGTATCTGGCAAGACAAAATTTACTGATGCCGAAGTGCGGAACATGAAAACCGAAAAGCGTCTTCAGGATAATCTGGAAGGCGATGGTTTCGGAGTGCGAGTTTACGCCAGTGGCACGAAGATGTTTTACTATGCCTATTCCTGTGATGGAAAACGTCGGTTTCTTAATCTTGGTGAGTATGGGACCATTACACTTTCCGAAGCAAGAAAACGACATACAGCTGCCAAGTGTAAGCTGGATCAGGGTATTGACCCTCTGTTTGAAAAGGATGTGGCTAAAAAGGAGCGAGAATTGACCCCGTTTGTCGCTGATTTTGTTGATGAATACATCAAATATGCCAAGGAACACAATCGGGGCTGGCAAGAAATTGAACGGGCACTAAAAGCAAACATTGTTCCTCGGTGGGGTAAGCAGAAGATAACTGACATCAAAAGACGAGATCTTGCACTTATTCTTGACGATATTAAAAAACGTGGTGCTCCAGTTATGGCCAACAGGGTGCTAGCATATACACGCAAGATGTTTAGCTACGCAATAAATGAGCGTGGCATTGTAATGCTTAACCCATTTTTGATGATGAAACAGCCAAACAAGGAAACTCCGTGTGAACGTGTGCTTGATGAAAACGAAATCAAAATCTTTTGGAACAATCTGCATTCATGCAATATGGGCGAACCTCTCAAGCGCGCCCTGAAGCTGATATTAACTACCGGTCAGCGTCCGGGGGAAGTAATTGGATTGCATCGAAATGAGATTGAAGGTGACTGGTGGGAGATACCTGCATCACGAAGCAAAAACAAACTTCCTCACCGTGTATTCCTAACGGCAACAGCTAAGGGGCTAATTGGAGAGGCCAAGGGGTATATTTTTGAATCACCGGTCTTTCCAGCTGACCCAAAAGCCAAGCCTCCTGATCCCGGCAAACCTTATGGTGAAAGGACACTGACGTGCGGGATCAAAGACAACCTACCTCACACGCCGGAGAGCAAGGTTATAGACCGGCTCAGAATCCCTCGCTTCACACCGCATGATTTGAGGCGTACTGCTGCAACACAGTGGGCAGAGCTAGGGATAACAGATGATATGATCGACCGCTTGCAGAACCACATCACAAAACGAAAGCAGAGCGTAGGCCACATCTATAACCGTTACTCATACGCCAAGGAGAAACAGATGGCGATGGAACAGTGGGAGCGCAAGTTACTGAGCATAATCTCCGGGAAGAAACTACAGGGAACAGTTACCAGTATTAAAGAAGGCAAGCGCAAGGCATCAGAAGGCTCAAGATAAACCATACCCGTTTTCACTCCATATTTTTCAATCTGAAAAAGTCAAGATCAATAATTTCCTTAAACCTATCATGAATCGACTCATTATATTCCCGAAGATATTTTGCAACCGCTTCGTTACTGAGTAGTCTTTTCAAATATGCCTGCATAGATGTCATATCTATCATTGCTGTACCATACTGCTCTTTCAATGAGCCTATTTCCCCGGACAAGGCAAGACTCTCCTCTTCAAGACGAGCCTGGCGCGCCAGTATTGCCGGAGTTTCCTTTATGGGTTTGCCTATATTGACAAGCTGATTTGTTGGCGTCGCTTCCAGAAGTGCCTTGGCATAGTTGGTGGTGAACTTATTCTGGTCATTCATCAGCATGGCAGCGTTAATTTGCCGAGGCGCTTTCATTTTTCTCAACACCCTGAAAACCGGCTCCGGTACGGCCTTATCCTTCAGCAAATCGACAGCCTCCGGGCAAATACCCCCAAGCAGATACCTCTTGTTTCTGATTGTTCGGACATCAAGATTCAAAGCACTGGCAAGTTTTTCTTCAGAGACTCCCGACTGCACGGCCTTCACAATCATGCGATGTTCCTGAATTGCTGAAAGTCGATTGATGTATTTATTGTAGGTATAGGTCTCATCATCAGTGGAGATCAGGCAGTAGACTCGCTCCACTCCCAATTCCTTCAGAGCCATTATACGCAAATGACCATCAAGCAGGAGATATCCTTTTTCTTTTTTTAGCGGAGCGACCACTGGTGCTTCGATAAGTCCCACTTCCCGTATGGAAGAAAGAACCTGAGAATACTTTCTGCATTTTCTTGTACAAATGGGAATTGTTTTTGTGGGGAACAGTTCCTCCACAGCAAGTTCTATCAGTTTTTCCTGGAATCCCTGCTTAATCCTGTTTGCCATAGACCCTACCTTTTCAAAATATCCGTTACATGCAGAGGAATATCGTTCATACCGACGGCTTTAAGTTGATTGGTAAAATGGACATCATTCAATAATTTGTGAAGGACACTGGAAGTGTAATCTAAAACACCCTGTATATAGTTGGATTGAGCCAGTAACCGCTTCTTCTCCTTAGCTTCCTTTTCATAGGCAGCAATCAAATCTTCTGCGGAAACTTTGGCATTATCACGTTGTGGAGCTGAAAGCCCTTTGCCGTAATGTTTACGCCGAGAAATAATTTTTTGCGCCACAACAAGCTTTTTCCCGGTCAATGCTCCCGATTCATACGCTTCTGCCAAGGCCATCTGTACGGCTGCGTCATCTTCCGAAGCTATGTTCAGCGCCTGATATAAAGGGATTCGTCCCTTTTCCACAGCGTTGACCAAATATTCCTCTCCCTGTTCGAGCAGGCGGATAATACCTCGAATATAGTCTTTACCAAGATTGGTCTTGGCAGCAATGGCATCATCCTCGTAACCCTGGCTTTTCAGATACTTGATGCTTTGCAGGAGCTCCAAGGCATTACTACTACGACGGGCGATATTTTCCACCAGACTCATAATATGCGCATCTTCTTCACTTACTTCGCGGATGAGAGAGGGTATTTTCGTTTCTCCTGCAGAAATAAAGGCCTCAAGCCTACCTTGTCCACAAACAAGATCATATTTCTTGCCATTTTTAGTATCTTTCCTGGGGGATACCGTTATGGGCCTTTTCAAGCCGATGCTTTGAATGTTTTGCCGTATTTCTTCGGCAATAATTTGATTGCGTACCCGTGGATTCAAGATCTGAATATCTTCAATGGAAATAAGTACTATTGCCTCTTGCTCCATATTCCACCGCCTTGTCGAGAGAAATGTTAACGCTCAAATTCAGCAAGTAATCCAACGTATCAGTACGAAAACTGTCCAGAAACCCTATATTATCTTCCGAGAGCTTTATCTGTTCATATGAAAATTCCAACGCGGGCAGGATATAGTAATCGTGGATCGCTTCATTTCGGGTGTCCATGCGTACCGCTACAGTTATATCGGGATGAAGGCCGCTATCAAAACGGATTTTCCAGCGACGGGTTCCGGCTGGTGTGATAGAGCAACGGCTGATGACAATCGAAACAGATAAATTGTGATTCAATTCCAACAGGCAGCTTTTCGGATCTATTGGAATCTGTCTACCGCAGAGAATCTCTATCCTGTGAACAACGTCATCCACAATTTCGGCATGGAGGACGCGCAACCGTTGGTTTATGGCAATATACTTATAGTCGTGCTCCGGGGAATAGCCGATCATCTGATAGACCCGCAGAAGGCCGCCGAAACGATTGCGGATCAGACTGCAGGGCGGTAAGAAATCAGCTTCATCAATAATTAGCGCGGATAGGCGCCCTTGCCTGGCGTATAAATCCCGTAGTCCCTGCAGCAGCTCTTCGTCGGTGGTCTTTTTGCTTCGCTCACGGTAGATCCCCTGGACATTGCAGAAACGCTCCATATCCACTACAGGCTCAAAGGCGTGTTCCTTGCGCACCCACTCGCTTTCCGGATTGGGCTTGGCTTTGCTCTTCATTTTGCCCGATGTGCGGTTGAATAAATTGTTGCCAACATATTTTTCATTGGTGAGCACTTCGCACACCGTTCCTCGTGACCATGGACGGCCAAAATGGGTTTTCACTCCTTTTACGTTCAGCTGCGTCGCAATTTCAGTTTCACTTATCCCGGCAATGAACTGGTCATAAATCCAGAGTACAATCTGACATTCGTCTTCTGGCCCCGGCATCAGAATCACCCGCTCGGTGAGCAGGCTTTTACGCTGCCCCATTGCCAATTCCTGCTTGGGCCTGCCGGTTTCGTCCAGCAACATGCGCCGAAGCCCAAAACCCGCCACACCTCCCTGCCGGAATCCTTTCGTCACCAGGTTGCATTGTCCAACCCACACTTTCTGTGAAAGCTGTCGGCAATAGTCGCTGGCGCTTTCGTCTCGAAGCAGGGTCATAATACGGTCGGCAATGTTACTGGTTAACGTAAGTGGCTTTTCGCAGGACTGACAGAGTACGTTTTTGCGTTCCAGCCTCATACGGTGATAATCAGCCTCACGACTGTCTACAAACCGTCCCCAGCGGCTTTCATCCAAATACAATACGATATTGAACGTACTACGTCCTTTTTCCACATCATCAATCAAGGTCTGAAACTGTTCCCGCTTTTCCGTGTTGATTCCGCTTACGCCCAGATCAGCATAGGTTTTAATAATCTCAATGCCGTATTGAGCAGCATAGGTACGTATTGCACGTTCCTGATTCTCCGGCGACTCCACCTGTAACTCTGTGGACATACGGATATACATGGCCCCCTTCAGGCGAAGGCTCTGTATTTGGCTTGGAGTATATGCCGTTCCCGTTTGCAGCATTTTCTGCGTATCTCCTTGTTACATCTCAAAATATTCCGATAATACTTTCAACCAACAAGGGGCGTATGTCTACAAAGATTCTGTGGCAGATTTGCCACAAAAAAGAACTCAACAATGGCGATGTAACGAGATATATTACAAGGTTACTGCAAGAGCATGGGATTACGACAAAACAGGTGGCGCGCGACCTCAACATACCTGTCGAACGGGCCCGGAACTGGTATTATAAGGACATCGGAATGACGGCTGCGGATTTGGTGAAGATAATGCGGGAATATGAGTTTGTCAGGCATGAGGTTAAAAGCACATTGTTGCTCGACTTGCGTTGAAATAACTGGACTTGCTTTATCAGATTTGCGATCTAATCGAACAATTTGATTAGTCATAGCAGACGTTGTTATAATTTGTTGTTCTGTGATAATAATGTCAATTGAATCAATGATAACACTGAGGGCCATATGCGACATGATCACACTGATTGGCTAATTCACTTCGTTAGAGATAGGCTTCCGGAGCAAGATTTTCCTGGCGATGAAAACGCGTTTGACTTTTATGCAGGAGGAGAACTTCCATGTGATGCTCCAGCGTTTAGCGTTTTAAAGACAATTATCAGGCTCGGTGGGTTAATCCCAGGGTATTCCTTTAGGTCGGGCAGGACATCTATCTATGGTGGGACGCCTGCTGTCTGTGCTACCGAGATGCCGATATATTCGTTTTCAGACTATGTGCGTCGGAGAAATAAACCTGGAGCCGTTTCGGCGTACGGTTTAGCATTCCTGAAAAGTGAGTTTTATGCTGCTGGAGGAAGACCAGTAATCTACGGATTGTCCTGTAAAAATGTCAAATACGAAGTCAATACACCTGCTATTCGCATTCTAGATGAGGCCGTTCTTCCTAAGCAGGAACAATTCCGTTATGTTGCGTACAACCCAGCTGGTGAGAGATGGGTTGACTGGAGCCACGAAAGAGAATGGCGGTGGATTGTTCAGAACGAGGACAATGATTCTGTATGGTGCCAAGATGCCAACGGAGCTATTGGGCCAACTCCAGGATTGCCGCTTTTTACCGGTCCGGAGAATGATGGGGCATTTACAAAGCTGTGCATAATAGTTTGGAATGAAAAAGAAGCTCAAGAAATTCAGGAGTTATTGACGGGATTTTATTTTGCAGGTTGTAACAATTACAGCACACCATTTTCAAGACGTTTGATAGAAGCATCATCCATCATTCTGTTAGATAAAGTAATTTCGGCGGTTGAAGCTGGAGTCGATCTTGACTCGCAAACTATTGAAGGTCTTAAGAAAGAGAACCTATGCGAGCCTATCATTATTACAACTGCTGAAATTGGCACAGACACTAAAATCAATCTTGCGTTAGAAAAAGCGATAGCAGCTGGGGTTGAAGCTGCCCAGGAGTTTATCAAAAAAGGTGATATTGAAAGAGGGGCTTGTGGTTTTGTGCATGCGTCAACGAATGAGATAACAAATCCAATCGTCCAATACATGTTGAAAAATGGATTGGCAGCAGGCCCTTATGACGGGAATATTCGACTGAACATCGAGAGCAAATGGCCACAGTCACAAAGCATCGACTACAAAGAATATGTTTTTACCGCCGTATGCGAATCTTTAACTGCAGAGCTAGGTGTACCATTTTATATTGACAGTAGACTGGATTAGGTACATCCCGAGCTGCAAATATTGGCCAACTGATGTGGTTATCGGTCGCACTCAGGGCATCTCAGCTCGCCATCATCTCACTTTTCCATTTCTGCACCACAGTTCGGGCAGGTATCACTGCTAGACAGACTGGATCTTCCTTTTGTGGTGAAACAGAATGCCAACAAGTCTTCGATGATATCTGTCATTATTTCCAGGTTGCCTTTCTGTCGCGATTTTCAAGGTTACGATCTATCTTCATCAGGATGTCCTTACTTTTCCCAGTATTGATTGCCATTTCTGCATACTGGTCCCGTAAACGCAATGCTTCATCAAGATACTGCTGACGGAGGCTCTGGTTGTGCTCAAACTTGTAGCCACTGTTCGGACACGGATTTTCCGACCAATCGAGGCCAAGGGCTTTGGTGAAGTCAATCCTAATACGGTGCATTTCAGAACTGATGTCAGTTGCGGGGTGTGATGTTGTGGTTTTATTGGATAGTGAACGTACAGATTCAGATTGAGTTGCAAAGATGGTGCTTTTTAGACTGCTGTTCATATCAGCCAGTGCTTTATTTTCAAGCCTGTGCAGCCTGGTGTGGCATCCCTGGCAAAGCTGCTCCAGATATTTGATAGGATCAGAGTAATCGTTATTATGATAGTCAATTCTGCCGGTTGTTTTACCGCATCGACTGCATTTTGTAGGTGGCGGGATAATTCCTGCTGCGATAGCTGCTTTTGTCTTTGCAAATGAGGCAAGCCGCTCTTTCGCAGTCCAACCCTTATAATCTCTCATGGTAGCCTCGGCACAATGCTAGATCATTCTTCCGAATTTTCACCCATAGTCAACATCATTACAACAATCATCTCCAGCCAACATCGAGATAACAAGAGATACCGCTTTCATTCAAAACATTTACAACAGTTTGCTTATACCCTAACTCTTGGAGCCTAAATGGTATCTCTACAGAAGAATTGATATATAAGGTTCTACCGCGACGATCAACTTTCAGCCATGGATACTCTTTTTCAAGTAATTTCAATAAAGGCCAAATCGGCGATAATTTGTCTACAGTTATGTGAATGCTTCTTGGATAACAATCTTGGTCGTCTGTAGCACGAGTCGTATTATCTTCTGCGATGTATTTTATTCCTGCATTTCTAGCAGATTCCAATACTAAACGGATTTCATCTATTGAGAATATTTTATCTGTCATCAAGGCTCTTCCGTAAATTCAGCAGGAGTAACATTCAAAACATTCAGAGACTAAGTCTCACTCCATCTCGCCCTCAGAATTGCATCCCTGGCATCCGAATAGAATTGGATGTCGATCTTCGTGGCCATTTCATCAGACAGGTCAAACAACTGTCGGCGGCAAGTTACCGGCATAAGTATCGCCGATGCTCCTTTCTTAACTGCAATCTTCACGGATTGTGTATCGGCTGGATAATTCCAGCCGAATAAGCGGAAATAATATTTCAAAATATAGTCAGCTATCGCACTCCGGACAGTGCAGCTCTCCGTCATCATTCTCTTCCATTTCTGCTCCACAAACCGGACAGGTATCACTGCCAGATATGCTGGATTTCCTCTTAGTGGCGTAACTGAAAGCCAACAAGTCTTCGATGATGTCGGTCATTTTTTACAGGTTACCTTTTCGCCACTATTTTAAATAGTTACCAACCAAGCAAAATGGATTCAGCCCCTTAATAACAGATAGTTTTTAATAACTACGGGGCCAACACCTTTAATTTTGGAAAGAACTTTAGTAACATCATCCTCTGTACCATTCGCAATAATTTTTTCGTATCCTGAAACGTTATCAGCCAAGTTACGAATAGACCATAAACGTTCTGCAAAGATATCGTTCATTCTGCCCCTATCATATCCAGAAGATATAAGACGCTGGCATAATTCATCATAACTCCATGAAGCTATGTTTTGTGGGTTAAAAAGACCATTCGCGCCTAGTTTGTCGAAGAGAGTCCAAGTTCTCTCAATTGGGTAACTATTGAGAGACAGCATTGCAATAACAAGATTGGCCCACGGGTTATTCTTTTTGTTATTATTAGTCATCTGCGTCCTCCTTAATTGTTAACTACAATAAAATATCCATTACTTCATGCTCCCAAGTACCAATCGGAAATCAGTAATTATTTCCTGAAATAACGGAAGAAATTTGTCAATATAGACTTGTACCAGTTCCTTACGCAATTTCATGACATCCGGGACAAGATCTTCAAAATCTACTCCAACAGTGAGACCAACATCAATATGGTTTGCAATTGTTTCCACAGCATCACTAATGCTTTTTATTCCAGTTAGCAGTTTGTTGTACAAATCTTCATCAAAATAAATTGCTTGTCCTTCAAGAACGCCAATCAGATTTCGACCTGCTTCCTTAGACTTACTGGCCCAGTCTAAATAATAACCCCACTCTGTCTGTTCAAATTCTGGGTCTTGATCAAGCATTGGGCATTCGCCGATTAGTTTCTCGGTTGGAATTTTCCATGCGCTAATTGCATTATAAACCAATTTAATTGCATCAGCTCTCTGTCCGTCAATTCTGGTTGCCACGATGTTCTGCTCGTGAGCGTATATTGATAACTGAATTTTCAATGCTTCTGTTTTTTGAGAAAGCTGATTTTCAAAGCGTTTAATATCCTTTGCCAACCTCTGCTCGATAAACTTTTGACCCAGGAATGCGAAGATAAGCCAAGCGAAGCCGCCACCAACAAGCCCAGGGATTGCATAAGATACAAAATAATCCCAAATAAGGTTGCTCATACTCACTCCATCATCGCTTTCAGCATGGCATCCCTGGCATCCGAATAGAATTGGATGTCGATCTTCGTAGCCATTTCATCTGACAAGTCGAACAACTGGCGGCGACAGGTCACTGGCATAAGTATCGCCGATGCTCCCTTTTCGACTGCAATCTCCACAAGAGACACCGGATTATGTATCGGTTCAATTGATCCACCCAGATTTATCTCACCGATAACTATCAAGCCGCCTCTGACGCTCTTTTTCAGAAGAGCTGTGCAAAGTCCGATTAGCGATGCCATACCCAGTTTAGCTCCAGATTTTGAAGCATCAAATGCTCGCAACTGAACTGTAAATTCATGGTGGCGGGGATCTTTGTCTCCGACCAACTGAAGAGCACGGGCATACAGATTCTGTTCCGCAAAACCCATGCTTTCCTTGAATGCCGGAGGTACAGGCTTATTCAGTATCTTTACACCGGAACCGGGGCCTTCATTGATCTCGATTCGGTAGAGTCCAGGGTGTTCGTCCATCCCGCCAGGACTAATACTCCATACCTGCCCAGGTTCCAGTGGATCACTGCCGATGCTGTTGTCACTCTGTAATTCCGGTGTAGAGATGAACTTCTCAACTCCATCTGCTCCCATGACATAGCTAAAATGTGTATTGCGAAACTCTGCTGCACCGATCCGTTTCTGCTGCTCTTTGACGCGACGGCGGCCCTCAAGTGCAATACGTACAGCCCACTCAAGGTCTTCGTCCGGCACCTCTGCGTCTGTTGAAGGGTAGAGTAGCTTTAGCAAGCCACTGACGGTCTTGTTAACGGCATTGGTGTCACGACCTGATAACGCCCCACCAAAGAAAACCCTATTCTGTAGTTGGCTGACACGGCTTTCATTGCGCAGCTGTGTCCAACATTCTGAGAGGAAATCGCTTACCAAGCCAAAATGATCGGTCATCAACTCTTTCCTGATTTTGGGTATATCCCAACCAGGCAGGTAGGCATGAATACGATCCATGAAGGCAGTATCGTCTCGCATCTCAGGTGGCATCGGGCCAAACAGGTGGCCGATTCTCTGTTGGTGTTCAACATCAACATCGAAGTTGCCCACCAGGACGATGCTGCCATCGGCACGGATACTCTCCTTACCACGGCTGAACTCACCTGATTCCATGTACCCCTTCATGATGTTCACGCCATCCTTCTGATCAAAGGAAACGCCAGAGACCTCATCAAAGCAGACCACATCGTATTGACAGACCAGACCACGCTGGCCGGTTGAGTTATTGACAAACATCCTGGCAACTGTTGCCTTGCCGCCGGAAATAAGATGGGCATACGGGGAAATCTGCTGAAACAGGTGACTCTTGCCGGTGCCGCGCGGCCCAAGTTCCACCATATTGTAGTTGCGCTCAACAAAAGGAACCATTCGTAACAGCATAGCGTTCCTCTGTCGCTCTGACATTTCCTGGGGTTCGATGCCGATGGAACGGAACAACAATTCTTTCCACTCTTCAGAGGTAAAGCCCTTTCGGGCTTCTGCCAACTGGTCCAGCACTTCGCGTTTTGAGAGCTGGATTTCACGGATAGCATCAACACCGAATGGTCTTCCACTCTTCTCCTGGGCGATAACCGTATCGTATGAAAGTGTTATTTCAGCATAAAAACCGCCTGTCAGCATACGCTCATGCAGGCTTACCAACTCTGCATCAATACGGGCATCAGCCAAGCGTAGCGTTGGAATCGTTGCCAGATATGAATCGGATTTTGCATCAAGCCTGGCGGTGATCAGATCAATGATTTTGATGTGACCTTTTTCACGGGCGCGTGATTTGAACAACTCTTCCTGGCCTGCTTTTACAGTACGATCCTTCAACTGGCGTTCAACAATCTCCAACCCTTCATTGATTTCGTCCTGGTCAACGCTGGCGCAATAACGGCCAAGCAGGAACTCCACCACGTATGTTGGTACTGGAAACTGTCGGCTGAAGGTACGAACCAGATCCTTGCGTACCAGATACCCCTGAAGCAGGGATGCCGCCTTCTTGTCTATATTATCCATTTCGGTCATGAATACCCTCCACCGATTATCGTTTTTGCCTCTGCAACCAGCTTTCCGCTTACATCAAGTAGAACCAGCACAGCCTCGCGCCCCTCCAGGTCTTCGTTCTCAACCACAAGCGATGCCGTGCCGTTCTCCTTTAATGGCTTGGAGCTTACGACAATACTTGATGCCGGATCGCCAGAGTACGAGCGAATATCGCACGATAACCCAGAAAATTGGCCATCAACGGCCACGGTACAACGCAAGCCTTTCCAGGCAATATCGGTGAGCACTATTGCGGCGGAAGCGGAACCTTTCTGTACTATCAACTCCAACACCAGACATTCCTGAAGGCTCAAGCCGCCATGGGCGTATTCTTCGCCTTTTTTGAAACAACTGATACCATCGGCAAGAGCGAAATGGTGATGTGGGTTCCATGACCAGGGATATAACCGTTCATCAGTTGAAGCACCAGCCTTGATGGATGCACAGCGACCCCATTTGCTGTCAGTAAGTGCAACAGGCAGTTCTATTTTTGGTAGACCGCCAGGAAGCAGCAGCCAGCCATGATCTGTTACAACCCGTACTCGATTCCAGCCAGCAGATTGCAGTTCTATGATCCTCTCTCGAATTTCCAGAAGCAGGACAGATACATGCCGTGCCAGTTTATAACCACGATCATGCCCTTCATGGTCAATGTCGCCGAACTCAACCCACAGCTTATTTGTTGATGTAGGAGATACCGCTTCAGTTACAGATTCTTTCGGCCCCAAAGTGAGCCAACCATTGTCAGTTAAGGCTTTCTTGAATTGATTGGAAGTGAGTGGTTCAAAATTGTATGGTTCCGGTGCTTCTGCCACAACACCGGCAACTACAGGTGGAGCAATGGCGGGTTTTCCGGTTCCGGTTACACTCGGCAGAGCAGCCCAAACCGGCTTTTCAGATATGGAGAAACCTGACTGCTCCAGTAACTCCACAAGCCGCTTGCCGCAATCAAAGCGAAGTCCATCGACAAACAGCAGGCATTCCGAAGCTGCTCCTTGCGTGCTCCTGTTGATCGGCTCCTGCTGCCAGACCTTTTGCAGATGTCGTGCTGATTCTTCTGCCCAGGGAAGATAGATGACACGTATTGCCGTGGCAACTGCCTCCACATCCTGTAATCTATCGACCACCGAAAGTGCCTGCATGACGGCATCGTCAGCCTTCCAGCCATAGGTAGAATAGCTAGAGATAAGATCATCCAGGTTCCCGGCAGCCAACCCGGTTTTAGTCGTTTCTGCAAGAACTGCAAGATGCTCCATAGCCTGAGCCAACGGAGCTTCACCAAGATCACACCAGACCAGTTTTCTGCGTGCTGCATGATTCTTTTCGTAGGATAGCAGTTTATTCCGTGCTTCATGAGGCGGGATGGTACTCAAGGCGATCAGGTCTTTTTGTAGAGACTTCTCCTGATCATCGTTCCATTGCGGCCATCCACCGCAGGTAGTTGCATCGGCAAACAGGTCAAACGATGGAAGTGAGCATTTACGGATTTGAGCAGAAATGTTGGGATAACGTTTCGGTGCTTCACAATAACGTTCCCAGACAGCTTTCCACGGGCCTTCATGGGTTGCTAACCTGCTTGCGCCCGTCAATGCTCCATCATTCTGAGGATTGAATGCCAGCTGTGATTTGCAGACTTCTACAAATGCCTTCCACTCGTGTTCACCTCGACAGTTTTTGAACAGGTCACTGTTGTCCAGCCATTGCAGCAGATCGCGAACCGGATCGCCACCGGTCAGCAGTGTATTGAAATAGTCCTTATCAAGCCTCTTACCTTTAAGGAGTTCAACTTCTTCATCCATTAGTCGATACAACGCCAACTGCATTGCGTTCTTGGATTCGTTGTCCTGAGAGACATCAAGCCCCAAGCCGCCCTGATCTGATTTCAGGAATGCCAGGATTGTCCAGTCTTTTGCATTCACCTGCGACCAGATAACGCCACGGTACTGAAGCTCTGCCAACGGTTTCAGATTATCGGGGCAACTTTCTATTGCTCGTAAATCCTGGCGACTAACACCAGGCAGATAGATGATCGGGGTACGATCCTTAGGGAGGGTGATTTCACTGTTCGCACCGGCCAGGATACAACGGAGCCAGATTGCCGGGCCTATGTGCTTTGCTGCGTTATACTCACCAAGCACCAGTAACTCCGGAAGATCCTCTTGTAGGCGGGGGATAATCGTTTCCCATTGCCGGTCACGATCCGGCCAGAGGATACAAGCAGGGGCAACTTGAACCTCCGGGTTATAGACGGCTGCGGAACGGACAGCCGGTATCAGCTTTTCGATCAGTCTCATTGGTTTCCCATCTTTATAATCACGAATATACTCTCTCATTTTCCTGGCAATGTTTTCGCACTACCTCAACCCAACGTTCATACCAATGCCATACCTTTCCAGCCACCAAGGTTCCGTAACCATTGCCTGGACTCTTGGCATCCATAGATTGCCAAAGTTGCGAATGGTAATGTACTGAAAATCTTGAATAGCCTTCAGCCTTCATCAAATCCACCACCTGCTTAGGCAGATATTTTTTCTTTTCTGTCTCCTTGATAACAGCATATTCCTTGTTTACAGCCTCAGCCAAAGCTGAATCGCTTTTTACAAATTCGATCACACGGTCTGCCTGCCCTTTCCGGTTGGCTGTTTTGGGAACAAACAGAATCCGGTAGGCATAGTGCGGACTGGAGAACTCGTCGTCAGACAAAACGGCATCAAAACCCTGGATATACCCTTGAATATGAGCCGGAAGATCACGATGCTCTTCCAGAAGTTCCTTTTGTTCAGTGGATATCGTTGAAAACTGCAGACTGAATGAAAGATGCTTCTCAATTCCGTTGTCCGCACCAAACAACTTCTTGATGTAATCGTTATAGTTCAAGCAGCAGGCCTGGAAGCGGGCGCTAAGAATATCGTCAATTCGGGTGGTCATTTGATGCTCTATCTCATGACGCAATCCGATAAGAAAACGAAGGTTATTTGTTGTATCTTTGTCAATAGGTGACTTGGCCTCATTCAGGCACCGTTCAAGTTCCCAGTACTTGTAGGCACCATGTTTTGTCTTGTCAAATTCACGCCGTTTGCCATTTTGCTTGCAATAACGGTATTCAATTTTCTGATCACGGAAATAGGCGTGGAGAAGGTAGGTCCAAGCGATGATCATCAGAACGACATAGGATTCTGATTTGAAACTGATGTTCGGATTGTTGAAAATTTGAACGGCAGCAAGAGCAGCTTCCCTGGATTTTTTAAAAAGCTCGCTCTTGATAGAACCAACTCGCCGATTACGCTTGCTCATTGTTGCTCACCTTGAACCTTTTGTTGCCAAGCCAGTACCACAGCTTTGTTGCCTTTAGCGGCCTCATTGATAATCGTTGCAAGTGCGTCTGTCTCAGCTCGATGCGTGCCGATATAACCGGATCGAATCAATCCGAGCATATCAGTCTCACGCAGGTAGGTTCCTTCCAATGCCTCATAGCTGAGACAAACTCCACCCTTAGGCCCTTTGTTTTCGGGAGCAGCGAGAATCTGATTCAGGTGATCGAGAGATACCAAAAACGACTGATGTGAGTCGTCTACAATTTTCCGCTTCACAAACTTAAAGAAGAATGGATTGCGGCTCAACCGATAGCCCGACAATACCCCTTTAAAGACCGGAATCTGCATACGCGCAATCTCATCACGCAACTGCTTGTCTGGCCGAAACAGCCAATCGTAGTTTCCGCTCTCTTGTCTGTCCTCCTCCAGCATTTTGTACTGGACCATGACGATGTTGCCTCGGGTCTCGTTTATGTAGATGAGGTCAACGCCAAGCATTTTCTCTAATGGCAACTTGTTGGCGGTGTAAATCACCAGCCGTTCGTCGCGTTTTTGAAAGATCGCCCGTCCTGTAACGTCAGAAGAGATGGCATCGAACCCTGGTAGCTGCGATGCGTCCGCGTGTACCACGTTATCTTCGTAAAGGTGAGCGCCGATCAAGCCGAGTCCAGATGATGTGCCGCGCTTAAGAACTACCTGATCCGGTATTGCGTTACCTCGAATACCGAATGCAGCCATAGCGGAATGGATGGCATCCTCCTGTGCCCAATTGGTGTTGGACAATTGTCGTAAGCGAGGCAGCAGGGAAATCGCGGCATCGAGAGCGGCTTGGTTGTCTGCATCCTTAGCCAAAGCTTCAATCAGGTGGGCGCTGAGCTTTGAAGTAAGGATGGAAAATCCCCCTTCAGCCGGAATACGGGCATGGAGTAAACGCTTCATGCGCGTGCCGGGGACTATATCCTCAATCTCCTGTAACGATGCTTGTTTCAAAACACGAAGTTTCTTGAGGGTCAATCGTGAATCAAAAGTACTCACAGAAACCTTGCGGGTTACTGTAGCCAGGTAACACTTTGTTGCACCATGCTCTTGAATTTCCATCAAGCAGAGTGTTGGCAGTTTGAAATCTTTAAAAACAGAGTGAGGCTTTACAATGGTGAGGTGCTCGAACCCTTGCTGCGAATTAAGCAGTGAATCTGAAAACGCCTCATCAAAGCGAATCAAGATCATGGGTTTCTTCTGAACCCAGTTGGCGATCTTGACAGCTGTACTCATTTGGTAACCCCAAGTGAGGTACGTTTTTCGTTCAAATTCAGATGATGATCATTGATTCGATCCCCGTCGAATAGATGAAACCACGGGGCTGATTCGACATCCTTGCCACGGTCTTTATCCCAGGCGATGTTAATCTGCGGTTTCTTGTTGAATCGCAGCACCCCGGCAGTGATGAACGGGCGGATGTTGAGGCGTACGCCATCATTCAGATCCGGATTCCAGCCTACAGGTTGCTTGTCCAGCGGTTTCCAGCGGACAAAGATATCGTAGGGGGCTTCGCCTTCGAGGATCATCTCCAGCTTTTTCTTGAGCTGTTCAGCGGCGGCCAGTTTTTCGGAAGAGCCGTCAACTCTATTGGCAATATCCTGTTTCTGGCGGCTGATCCAGTCACCTAAGTAGGTGTAGATGAGCGTTTCAAGAGTTTTGAAATCTAACTTGTGGTAGTTCACCAGGGCGGCAAAACCGTCACGTAGACCATCCCATATATGCCAGATAAAGGGTCTATGCTGGAACAGTTTGCAATGTTGGAGAAAGAACTTGTCCCGCAGCCAGGTATCCATTGATTTTCCGACATGGTCAGCTTGGGAAAGCAGTTCTGATTTTTTATTGGATGACCATGCACTGCCGTAAGCTGCGGCCAGTAAATTCTCTAGCCGATCTTCGGCTTTCATTTCACCACGTACCGGTGGGATGCAGACAATTCCGTCATCATCGGCATGAAGCAGCAATTCTTCCGTTTTTTTTACCAAGGCACGAGCCTCATCAGAAAGCTCCATATTGCTATCTAATTCTGAAGGCCAGCGATAACCCAGTAGTCGTGTAACAGCAACTTGAATCGGATCTTCACTTTGAGCTGGATGCCCATGGAATATCCATTGGGTAGGATTGTTGCTGAATGGCTTAGGTAAACCAAGGGGATATTTCTCTGAGGCAATTTTGGACCAATGCTCACTGTCAAAAACAATTTTTACAAGTGTTGAAGGTGTAACTTTTAGGGCTTGGTTAATTCTGCGGACTGATAAACCAAACTCGCCCGATTCACAAAAAGCCCAAATAGCAGGTACAAGCTCTTGGTTCTCTGGAACTATTACGGCTACAGTATCATCAAATAAGCATCCAGAATATAGTGCAGCCGGCAACACTCCTGTTTGACTGACGCACACTCCAGCCTTACCCCATGCTAGGCCACCGGCAAGAATTGATATGCCTTGCTTGTACTGTTCGCGTAAAACACCTCGATCTTGTTCCCAGTGGACAACTTTTGAAAGGCCGTCCCAAACTTTATTCGCACTTACAGATGTTTGACCATAACTCCAAGAATCGTTGAGAACAATTTCCCAGAACGACCTATAAAATCGAACAGCATCTTTAGTAATCAATCCAGTTACACCACGTGCTATTTCGTCTAATAAGACACCTTGCTCCGGAAATAATGTAACCCTACATCCTGGGCTTTTAAGTTGCATCATTTGGGATACAATATGAGGGAAAGATTCCTTCAAACTTTTTGCTTTGTTCAATGTAGTTGCTTCTAGTGACGCGTCAATACCTATTAGATTATCGGAGCTTCTAGGGCCTCTATTGTGAAACATTACCAATACAGCTTGAACAACATGCCCTGATATTGTATCGAAAGCACCAGGTCCTAAACGAGCTAGTATTTTCCATGCAGTCGATTTTAGAAGAAACTCACGATGATCTTCATATCTGGAACGGAATAACCAATTTTGCGGTGTTACAGCAGATATAACACCGTTAACTTCCGAAAGCCCAATACATCGCTCTATAAACACATTTGCTAAATCCTGTTGAGCTTTTGGATAGTTGACAGAACAATAGTCTTTGATTATATCATCCTGATTGCCACGAGCTAAATAAGGAACGTTTGTAATGACCCAATGGTATTTATTCGTCAAAACACTAGCTGCTTTTGCAATACCTTGAGCAACGATTCCTATCTCTGACTTATCTTCATCTTCTCCAGATAACGCTTTTGTCAGCAATGGGCCAACTTCTTCCCATTTCAATTCAAACAGAGAGCCTTTACCGAGGCTAATCGACGGATTTATAAGGCTGCCTAGCATTGGCGCGTCTTTGAACTGCTTGTATAGCTCTTCTAGAACCTGTCGTAAATTTATGTCATTTCCAGCCAAAGCAAGCCATTCTTCTTTCTTGGCACTGATTGCTAGTCCTGAACAGGCTATATGCAACTCCGGTAGTTGCCGGTATCCTCCAGACCCTGGATAACGCCACGCCGTAAGAGCCAAAGCAAAAGCCGCTAGCTCCACACAACGTTGATCCAACTCAAGCCCGTATATATTCTCTTGCAATACAGAAGCTACTGAATTTTTGGGTGAAATGCCCTCTAGTTCGATCCTCATGGCAACCAACATCAGAAACACAGCTACAAGAAAATGACCCGAACCACAGCATGGATCAAGGGTTTTCAAGTCTTTCAGGCTCTCCGACCACCCATCAAAGCAACCTGCAGCAGGTCGCCATTCTCCATCGTCTTGTTTGACGAAACGTAAATATTCCAACGGTACGTCAGGAAGAGAGAAAAAATCACGCAACTCATCTTCTGATTCTGCAGTTCGTAGTATTTTACGTGCACCAGGACGCAGTTCTTTTCCATCCTTGAGACCAGATAGCTTTGCAATCCACCAGGCACCTAAGGCATTGTCCAACAGAAAAGCAACCATGTACGGTTCAGTGAACAACTGGGTAACAGCTGATAGCTCACGAGCACCGATCTTAACTTCCGAAGCGTTGACTTCATCTTTTCGCTTTGACTGCCAAAACTGATAGACCCAACCTAAAGAATCGGATGCCGTAAATACCTCCGGTGATAACTCTGCTACCAGGCTTTCGAGTTTCAGTTCATATTCTGGTGGCAAGGTAAGCTGAAATACCGGAGAATCGGGACGGAATATCTGTGGGAGCATCTTGGCGGCACAGCAGGCAGCCAACTCCCAACCGTTAGCGGCACCTTCATCGGCTGCCAAGTCTCCACACTCTTCAAGCGTCACAGCTACATCATCAAACATCAGCAGGTTGTTTTCAGCCAGAAAGCGGGCAAACAACATCCTATGCCAATGTTCGTAAGCAACCTCTTCGGTCAGCCTGATTATCTCCTGTACTTCGGTTGTTGCGTTACGTACATCACCCAGTTGGCGGCCATGTACACGCAACTTGCGGCGTAACTCTTTATCAGCATCAGTAAGATGAGAGTACGGAGAAGATTCGCCGACGCCAAGTTGCTCAAGAGCAGCACGAGCAGCTGTTTCGGCAATATCACGTGCGTCCTTAACGGTACGTTCCAGCCTATTGCGAAGGGATTTATCCAGTGGTTGCATGAGTTCTCCAGCTAATCAAAATGGCCTATGAATTGCGTACACCAATACTGATAAAGCATTACTTAAGCATTTAATCTGTTTATTGCTCAATTCAATGCTCATAATATTATTCAGAAGCATTGATCTTATATCGTGCACCAGCACCTTTTCCTGGTGGCTTTATTGAAGGATTCTCCGCCCGCAACTCAGTCATCAAACGAAATACGTGATTACGGTCATATGCCGTTATCCTCCGTATCTCCTGGTTGCTCAGTCCCGGCTCACCCCTTTTGGCTCTATCCATAAGAATGCTCAATACCCTGGTTTTAGCTGCCTCCCAATCAATTCGACGATCTCTCTCATGATGACCGTCCTCTGCCAGGCGATTGTGGAGTTCAGGGCGCAATGTCCAGTAAGTGCCACGACCGCTGCCGCCATGTTCAATGTAGCCAGCCTTTTCCATCCCAGCTAACTGTTCACGCATCTGCGCATCGGAGCGTTGACAGAGCACAGACGCTTGACTTGTTTCAATTTCAGGATGTTTAAGCAGGAACTGAAGGATAAGGAGCGAGTCAACGCCGAAATCACGCCCCTTGCTGTTTTCATCAGCAACAAACATTCGGAATACTGACGAAATATCTCGACGGTAAAAGGAGACAAGAACCGATTCACCAAGTTCACGTATTATTGGTGGCTCTTTGCCTTCGATAAGCAACGAAGAATACATGCGACGAATACCGAGGTTACTGCGATTGACAAGACGCAGGCGGGTTAAGGCTTCAACTAGAAGCGGATTGCGGGCAGCTGGTGGATGATGAAGGATATTGTTTTCATTGATTCCAGCGATGAATCCACCGTTATTAGCTATTTCAAGGCGGTCTCCGTACAGTTTAATCATGATCGGCCCGGCAATTCGGAAGTCCCTATGGCAAAAAGCATTCATCAATGCTTCACGAAGAGCTATTATTGGCCAGGTACGATATTCAAAGTGAAACATCCCTTGTTCGAGTGTGGATATGGGATTAAAGGGGATCAGGAGTTCTTCGATCCGACGGACAGAAATCGGGATTGCGGTGAACCTGTCATCACGAATGCCGTAATCAGTATCGGTTTTCATCTGCAGGAATGTCCAGCTATGGCCTGGTATATGGCGTTGGAGAGATTCCTCATTGCCAGCCAGTAACAGCCCCGCACGGGTGATGTTGTTATTACGGACAACACCCAGTGCAGAAAGCAGCTCCATATCATTCAAGCGCAACAGATCTTCAGGGGCGCGCTCAGCCATCGCCAGATTACGCAGTGATTCCATTGCAACTGGGGAGAGCAAGCTGGCATCCAGTGGAGCAACTATTTCTGCGGAATAATCCGTTTCACCCGTTTCAATGGCAATCTTGCGGCGCACAGTACCGGTAAGAGGCTGACAATCCTTACCTACTCGAACTGTACCGCGACCCGAAGTGTCAGTATATGGCGGAAGGCCTGAATGAATCTGCATAACCAGAAGTCGTCCCGTTCCCTCCAATATTATCAATTCCTCGAATACCGGCATGATTTTAGGGTCAGTCTGATCATAGACCGCCTTCTTCAGCAGGTTGATGTCAATTTCCGGGGGTATACCCAATAAGGCGTTTTCTCGTCCCTCTATCCTGTCGGCAACACCAAAAACTACAGTACCACCGCCACCGTTGGCCATGCAGACAGCCATACGGACTACATTCTGCACCGACTTATCCCTGCTTTGGAAATCCCACTGTTTGAAATCCAAATCCTGATCTTCCAGCTCATCTGCAATGCAATGATCAAGTTCGGGCAATATTTCTTCGATTTGTTTCACTGTACGCATGGCGTATCCTCTATCGGATTACAATCGGGCCTTTTGAAAGGGTAGTTTTCAGTTGCGTCCTGATCTCTTCGACCCAGGTATCAATTTCAGCTTCTGTCTTCAGCATTCTTCGAGGGAGCTGCACAGTTTGTGTTTCCGGCTCAAGCAATTCTGCTGCGGATATAAGTACGTTTTCAAAACGTCCTGACATGGCAGCAACACGATCAGCAAACATAGATAAATTGATCTGAGCCAGGGTCTGTAATACTTCCTCAGTTGAAGCCAAGGTGACTTTGGGTTGATCTGACAGAGTGAGCTTTTGAGCTGCCAATAGTGCGTTGCGCTGCTCCGGCTCCAGTTTCTGCCAGCTTTCATCAGACTTCAAGCGAGCCATACCTCGATCGTGGCTGGCTTGATACTCCTTATCCAGACGGTTCAGATCATCTCGAAGCAGCTGAGTCAGATTGGCAATCAGTGGAGCTATGGGATCAGGTTCTTCCAACAACTGCCGATCCCGCTCAATGTGGTTGACCTGGGAGACAATGACTTCTGCATCCTGAATACCGTTGGTGTACCCGGCAAGTCGCTTCAGTGTCATCCATGACGGCAGGCGTTTAGCGATGCGCTCGTTCAGTTCAGTCCAGGCATCTATGGCAACGGTGAGTTCGTCACGATTGTTATAGATGACAAGAAGCTGCTCGTTACCGGCTGTCAGGCGAATATCGGAAAATATCTTGGTATTCGGTGCAGCAGGCTTTGGTGCGTCACCACCGGCTTTATCGGCCAGGTCCTGGAGCTTATGTAGGAATTGAGGGACATAGGACAACTCCTCACCTTGGGTGACGGTAAATCCGACTTTCTGGAGCAGTTTCCTGATCTGAATGCGTTGTGCCGTGGTGACTGTTGTTGACTCGACTTTGAACGTAGTCTTGCCAACTGATTTCCGCTCAAGCTCTTTGGGGTCAATAACCTGGCCACGTTCATCCTGCGCACGGATCAATCCAGCGACCAGAAGCACTTGAAGACCGCCATCCACGGCATCACGTGACCATCCGAAGGGTGATCCTTCAAACTGGGTGCGAATATCGGTGCCCTTTTTGCCACCAGCTATAAACCCGAGTATGGCTTTGCAGACAGCATTCTTGGCGGGCTCTCCATCATCACCAACCGCCTTGAGAGCGTCCGGAGCACCCTGATGTGCTTTTTCATAGACTTTTGACCAACCAGTATGATCGGCAGTGATAAATTGCGGAAACAGGCGTTGCAGTGAATTGTTTGCCCCCTCCAGTGCCATCTCCTGAAGATTGTTGCCCAGGATTTCAGTGCCGCCGCCCTGGAATACCCGTGCACCTGAAAATGCCTCTCCCAATAATTCTTTGATCTTGGATTCGGAAGTCAGTTTGGTTGTTTCCATTGCTGCGCGTGCTTCTGTACCTTCCGGAGTGTTGGGGACACCACGCTTTTCAAGGGTTGCACTGGCGGCTTTGTAATCAATCAGGTGGTGACGAAGATCATCGGCAGAGCGTTTGGGTATGAAGACATAGACCGTTGGCGACTGATTCCCTGCCTGGCGTGAGTCTACGCGAACGGAGTTCTCATCAATATTCCAGCCATCACGTATCCAGATGCAGACTTTCTGATTGCTGTCATTGGGAAGTTGGGCATCGAATACTGGGCAGATGTCGCGCGTCACTTTGGAGGTACCCTGGCTCAGGGAAAGTCTTTTTACGATATCTCCGAACATTTTCCGAATACGGTCGTCACGCTCGGTTTCGATTCGGTGGGCTTCGTTGGCAAGCTGGCTGCGCTGGCTCAAGAACTCATCACTCCAGGCTGAACTTTCTTCAGTCTGGATACGATATTCATCGCCAACCTTCATCAGTAGTTCACATTTATCCAAAAGCGCAGGCAACTTGCCTCGAAGCGCGCCGCTACCCTGAGAGATGTTGTCCACCATCAGATCAGCCAGGGTATCTATGGTGGCGCGAATGCCAATTTCATTATTACTGCCTGCCAGCTTGTTGATCAGAAATACGAGTCCAGATGCACGAGCAACAAGTTTCTCGTCGGCAGAGCCTTGCATCCAGCTCATGGTCTTTTCATAGACCTTGCGCGGGACAATGCGTGATTGAAGCAGTTTTTCCGCAGAATCAAAGTAGAGATAATCAGCCGGTACAACATGGCCAAGGGGTTCATCAAGATTGGTCTGTATCACCTTATGCGCCATGCTGAGCTGGTTTCTCAGCTGGCTGTCAGTACCGGTCTGGTCGAGAACACGCAGGGTATTCTCCCAGAAGCGACGACGCACCGGCAGAATCGGATAATCCTGGGGGAAGTAGGTGATATCATCCTGACGGTGGCCGATAGTGGTGCCTGCCAGGTGGCGCGATATTTCACCAAGGTTGGTCTGCATCAGTTGTTCAATCGGTGATTTTGCATCCGGCTTCTTGGCCAGGATGACCTGGCGGATAACAGCATCAACATCGGCATCAGATAGCTCAATCCGGATAGTAAAGCGACCTTCCAGCTTTTTGAGGTTGGATGTACCGGTAACGGCGGTCTGGCCGGAACCAATAAAGAGCATCTTGCCACCGATATTCTTGCAACAGGCTTCCACTACCTCTTGAACATCAATGGAGCGTTGGCTGTCTTCACCGATGTACTGCTGCACTTCGTCGAGCACGATCAAGGTGAGCGGGAATTTGCCATCACGGGTCAATGCCAGGCGCATGGCCTTGAGCATATCATCACTGGAGACATCCTGAACATACGGATACAGGTTGTTCAGGGTCTCTACACACGAAGCAGATGTTGAAAAGAGTTTCGGCTTGGCACTTACCAAAGCGTCATGCAGGCCCTCGGCAACATAGAAATTATCCAGCTCTTCATCCCAGTTAAATCCGTTCTTTTCAACATGACTGCGCACCGTGTCATAAATGCCTTCATGTTTAAGCCACATGACAAAGCGGGCAACCGGATATGTTTCCGGAAGGCCAACCGACTTAAATACAACTGACAGTAATGCCAACCGCACGCTCTTATCACGGGAGCTTGAACCAAGGGTGCCGGATGCAGAATGTAATCCACCGTGACGCTTGGCCTGAGTGTTGAGTTCCTTGATCTGGTCTGTAATGCTTTGCGGTAGCTTGGCAATACCACGGGCAGTCGCACCGTCCTCGAAAGCTGTATCTATCCATAGAGCACGTAGCATCTTGAGCAAATGTGATTTACCTGATCCGTAAAAGCCGCTGACCCACACAGCCGGTTGCTGGGCTGCTTCAATGTTTTTGAGATAGGTTTCAAGGATGTGGGCCATCCCTTTTTCATACTGACCATCACAGACAAAGGTCTCCAGTTCGTAGCGGAGTACCGCAAGCGCCTGACTGGTTTTTTCGTCATTGACGCTTGCCACACCTTCGTTGACCAGCTTTCGAGTGGTCGGGTCAACCTGGAATACATCACGATTTATCATCATAGCCCTCTCTTCAGAGATCCTTATCAGCGGTTATTGGTACTGCAAGGTAGTTCCATCCGTCATATCCATCCAGCAGACGGTAATTGTTGTTTTCATAGCTACCGGGGAAAAACACCAGCAAGCGGCCTTTTACCAGCGGTGCCAGCTTATCGACCACTTCCTTTACCTTGAGAAAACCGAACAGTGAGCCAACTCCCTTGAGGGCAACCACGGAATCTTCACCAACCTGTTTGGCTTCCAGGAAGGTTGTAAATTCTTCGGTGATATGGGTAAGGAATCGGGGAAGGAGCGGAGATAGGAGGTGAGGTTTCTCGTAATAGCTTTTTGCGTAACGTTGAGGGGCAAGCCAGTTGGCAAATGAATCTGTCAGATCGAAGAGCACCCAGGTATGTCCGGCCTGCCGAGTTGCTAACTCGAACTCATCAACTTTGGCCCGCAGACGAAGTTCCTCATTTTCGTTATAGACACAGAAGATGACCCGTTGTGCTGCGGCGGCATCACTTCGCCACGGAACAGCTATATGCGAACCATACGACTGAACCAGCTGTTTAACTCTGCTCACGTACCCACTCCATTTCCTCTGCGGTAATCAGGTTAGGAAACACCACTTCGATTACATCGCCTACACGCTTGAATACTATCCAGCCACGACGAGAGGCATCTTCAGCCAGAGAAAGTGCTCGATCAAACGAGCAGTCGAGCAGCTTGGCATATTCAGTTTGAAAAAGTGATTCACCACGAGCGCCTGTCAAATATCCAAGGAGCAGAGCGTATGACACCGCTCCTGGAGTTGGATTTGCACGGGTGCGTACTTTGCGAACCTTACCGGTAAGTAGCCCCGCCTGGGTAAAGGATGAATTGATATTTTGTGCAGTGGATTTCAATGTCGCTGGACTGAAACGTCCCGGCTCACGTTCATCAATACAAGCTTCAACTGATTCACGGGTAATCGTCGTTCCTTCATGCGACACCAGAATTAACGGAGTAGCCGAACGGAGGATTGAATCACGGGAATATGCGCATAGTAACGCCACCAGAGGGCGACAGTCAGGATCTCTTTGCCAGAAGTAGAGTAATGCACGGAAAAGAACAGCCGATGTATCGAGCGAATAAAGATCAACAAGGTGCCGATAGGTCAGAGCACGAGTTTTGCCCGAACGTTTTCCCAAACAGTTTTCATCGTCAATGGCGTAGAGATAGTCGGATTTTTGCGCATTAGGGGCATTGAGATATGAAAGCACTGCTCCAAGTTCATCGTGCATGATGGTGCGTGCTAAGTGCGCGCCACTTCTTTCGTTTTTGAATCCGAATCGGGAGAGGTTATTTTGAGATTTGGGGGAATTAGGCATCAGCTAAGTGGCTCCAGACGGTATTGAGCATTACCTGAGCATTGATACCAGAAAAATGCCTTGATAGCCATAGGAAACCCTCTTCATTAAAGCATTTGAGGTGGATTTCTTCTGAACTGAATGGTGGGTGGAAGTTGCGTAGAGATAATAAAGCAATGTAAGGAGGGCCTCTTTAATGTCAGGGTCTTCCCCGCTTCTTCTATGTTAAAATGCAACATTTTTTTAGGGGGGTGACGATTTTTGCCGTTTTTGTCCTTATCAAGCTGGGAAATTATTGTTCCCAGGCTTTATACGTAATGAAACCGGTTTGGAAATAGTAGTACAATTTCTCCAGTTTTGGAGCACTACAGTACGGACAAACTCTAAATCATCCTTCTATGAGCGGACATCACTATGGCTTATGTGCCTTGGATCGCCAGTGAGCTGCATTATCTTGATGAGGTTAAGAGGTGTGGGTTCGTAGTCTTGCGGGAAGCAGACATGTTAGGAACAGCTGCATCAGCGGGGTCACGATACCCACGGTCACGATATAATCGATTGTCGTCCGTAATACTCCTTGTTTTGTTTATTGAACTACTGCAGGAACATATTCCTGCTTGTTTTTGAGAACATAGCGTATCCGGTTGAGAAGTTTCCTGGCGATCTTGATAATGGCAACTTTCTTCGTGACTTTTGGCAGTAACTGATTATAGGCCATCATCATTGCCGGATCTTTACGTATAGTTATCCAGGCGGCTTCTACGAGGATGCCACGCAGATGGGGATTACACCGTGACGTTATGCCACTATTTGTTTCTTTTTCCCCGCTGCCGTGGACGTCGGGAACCAAGCCGATGTAGCTCGCCAGCTTATCCAGATTTTTGAAGCGGTCGATGTCAGCCAATTCGGTCAAAAAGGTCATGGCGGACAGAGTGCTAATGCCGATGACTGATTTCATAAGTCGATGGTTCTCGATATATTCTTCGGCATGAGCCAAGCGACGAATTTCTTTTGTTAAGTCCGCAATGGTCTGCCGAAGATAGATCAGTTCACATAGAAGTGTTTTCAAGGCTACATTACCGCTTGCACGCTTCATCTGGATTTCGGCTAACCAGTCAATGAATTTCCGTGACCAGCGGCCATCGCCAAGCTCCTCAGGGATTACAATCCCGTAAAAAAAGAGGCTCGATTTTATCTGGTTTTTGCATCTGGTTTGTTTCTTTACCATTGCCTGACGGGTTCTGATCAGACTTCGATCTTCGACCTTTTCCCGATTAGGGACGTATATACCTTTTAGTTCTCCGTTTCTGAGGCTCCTGGCCATCTTACGGCTATCAACCGGATCGGATTTGGTCCGTTTTTCCTTGTCGGTAGTTGGTACATCAGCTGGGTTGACAACCATGCAACTGATACCTTTTTCTCGGAGGCGATCATGAATCCAGAAGCCGCAAAAGCCTGCTTCATAAACAACCTGGTGGTCAGCGCCAGGGAAATTGCGTTGTAAATAATGAACCAACACCTCGGTGTCGGGAGGCTGAGAAAAAGTCTTATGTTCAAAATGCTCTGTAAATATGCTGACCTTCCAGCTCTTCTTGTGCGTATCCAGAGACGTGTAAATGCGTTGACCGGTAAAATCGAGTTTGTTAACCTGTTCCATGGCAAGTCTCCTTTTTTATGTATGTTTTCTCCTGGCAGGACAAATATACATTCAAAAATCGAGACTTGCTTTTATTCTCACCCCCTCAATACGTTTTAAGCATAAGGTCTTGCGCGTTCTGCTTAGTTTTGAAAATACCATATTTGCGGAGAATGGCATGTTTGACGTGCTCAATCAGGGTGCTGGCTATGAGGAACCACCCTTTTGAGCTGTGCTATCAAAAATCATGTGGCGAGCTACCTGCTAAATAAAGAAGCCGATTTACACCATTTGAGGGGTCTGCGAGCCAGTTATCACGTTCAATCGCCCCTTTTGAGTGTGATTTGAGCCTCCAAAAGCCGACCACTGTGCTTGTCACGCAATTGGACAAATTCGCTGAATCAAGTACGGTCTATTCAGAATACTTCATGCGGTCGTATCTATCGGCAAGCTTCACCCACGGCAGAATTACCTCTTCTTCCGATGGCTTGCAAGCCGCAATGAAACTTACCAATAGATTATCGCCCAAACTGTCGTCATAGATTACACCAATCCGAATGACACATTCTTCATTGGTTTGATTATGGATAAATTCATTGACGGCGTTGTAGTCATCCATTTTCATAATGTCATTGGAGCCACAAACGCTAATAAGGCAACCGGATAGTTTTTGCAGTTCAACGCCTTGCTCTAAGAGGCATGCAGATGCTTTTTCCGCTGCTTTCTGGGCTCCATCTTTTCCAGAAGATATTCCAGCCCCGAATTGAAGCAGTCCACCGCAAATAGTGACCATCACATCATGATAGTCCATGCCCATCGAGTTGTTGGTAATCAGTTCTACAATTTGCCGGATAGCAAGCTTGAAGAGGTTATATTGAATTGAAGAAGCATCCTGGACATTCCAGGTTGGAAGATTAGGCGGCTCCATGGATGATTCTGATAGTATCATCACGCCGTCAAGCGTCACCTTTTCCGCTCTTTCAAGCCCGGTAATCCCGGTTTTTCTTTCCATGGTGCGGACTGATTCCGGAATGACAAGGAATGTGGGAATGTTCACATTGTGGAGAGCGTTGCAGATATCCTCCAGCAGACCGTCTTCTTCATTGAGATTTGCCACTATAAAGATCAGATCAGGAGTGCCAAGAAGCTCCAGAAGAGGGGCTACATCATGATGGTCTTGATTGGAGATCAGGGGAAGTGATACCAACGGCAGATTGCCAGGCCCGGCAGAATCATTCTTCACCACCCCGATACATTCAGCATTATGGATACTCCCGGCCATATTTCCAGCCACTCTAAGGCCGAAAGTACCGACACCGATAACTCGGACTATCGCACCCTGTTCAGCTGATTCATCAAATTCAAACATATGTGTTACCATTTCGATAGAAGAGACAGGTCTTCTCATATTTTCCCCTTATCATATCGGCGATTGATGTAACGGTGAGTGCGGTCGTACATCATAAATTACGATTTATTCACCGTACCGTCCGTACCGTACGTACCGCACTGTAACGCATTCACCTGTCTCAGCTACATCTCTTGAAAACTTATGTCCTCCCCCTTAGCAACCAATTTCCGGTAATCATCGCGCTCAGACTCATCACAAATGCGCAATTTGTTGTTAAGCAGCACTAAACACTGTCCGGATTTTGCAAGGGCCTTCTTAACTTGTGGCATAAGTATGCTCGCATCACAACATCGGCCATTTCGGTTACCCCGGCAAAAATACATTGCTCTATCTCTGGCTAACCTCCCAAATCTTAACGATACTGAAAGAATTGTTATTTGTTCAGGGTCGCCTTTGAACTCAATTTTTCCAGACGGCCACCAGTTGATTTCACCACCGTTTGTCGGCAGGAAGGTTTGTTTTACTTTCCTGTTTTCCACCCAATCACCTAGTATGCATGTTCTGCTTACTATCTCTTTCAACTCGTCAAATGTATCTCTAAATTTTACTTTTCTTAGTTTTTTCGCCATAATAACTCCTGATGAAATGTAATCGCTATCAGAAATTCAGCCATAGAAACATGGTATTGGGTTGATGTACGGGTAAGAGGACAAAGCTGCCAAAGCATCGACCCAAGCAGCTTTGTCCATCACAAACATCTACCAGCAGTTACAATTCGCGGACATTGAGCTTCAGCCCAATTTTATCCAATGAGCGGTAGTTGCAGTATTCATCCTTACTGACGATGTACTTCAAACCGTTGAGCAGAATGCCTGTCAGCGATTAAATATTGGTGGTAGTGACAGTAGTGACGCAAACTCCCAAACCACAAATACATAATACTTTTGTTTTTATTGGAAAAAGTATAGGAAACATGTCACTTGTGTCACCACCACCCCCCTGTGGTAGTAGAGAACTGGGAGCGTCCCCAGCACTACTTCCATTCAGAACTATTGATGTGAGAGTGGCCAGGGTGACAAGAGTGACGTCACCCTGACACACCATCACTATTGTTACTCGTACTTCAGCTTTACGCCCAGTAACATGCGGGCTGAACCATTTCTGGTTGCAGTGCAACCCATACGTTTCAACCTCGAAGTAAGGTTGTTTTTGTTAACATTGCTCTTGATGCCGCTGTCATCAGCCCAATCCTTGTACTTACGGTACAAATCACCGATTGGGATTTTAGCAGAGGGGTCCAACTCGCACTCTTCGTCAATGAAAGCTGCTACTTGGTCTGCAGATAGCTCCCACTCCCGCTTAGTCGCCTTACTGCTAGGCACATCTGTGAAGCCATTTTTATACAGTCGTTTGAGTCCCTGTAGAGCGAAATTCAAAATGCCTGGCAGTTCCTCTTGAATCAACTTGTCAGCCAGTCCCGTATCGCATTCTTCCTTTTTGAATATTCTGTTGAATGCGAGTACTTCGGCACGTCTGAAGAAAGCTGGAGAGCAATCTTTGGTATGCGGTAGGTGGTTGGCTGAAAACATCAATGTGCAGTAAGGAATGAAGTCGAACGGGTGTCCGAATTTGTGGGCAGCGTTCGTCAATTCGCCAGAGGTTATGGATTTCAGTTTGGCATCTGCTATCACAGCACCTACTGGGATTTCAGTTACAACATTCAACAGTTTGCCGTGGAGATGAGCAAGCGCGGGCGGATGCTCAAACTGATTAGTCTGCACGCTTGATACACACTTCTCGCCGACAAGAGCCATAATCACCTTCAACAGAACACTCTTGCCGTTGTTCCCTGCCCCCACAAGCAATAGGAAACGTTCAAACTCACAGGAGGTAATCAGTGAATACCCGAAAAACTCCTGCACTAACCTGATCTTCTGTTTTTTGTCCTCATCAGGCTCAAAGATTTCATCCAAGAACTGTTTAAAACGTTCGCAGATTGCATCTACATCAAACATGATTGGAATCTGGTGACAAAAATTGCTGTCACGACGATGTTCCTTAACCTCCCAGGCATTATTTTCATAATGCAGTTCTCCGTTCTTGCAGTTGATGACATGCCGGTCACATTTTCCGAAGCGACTGACCGTCGAGTAAACCTCGGTTGTGATTAAACCAAACACCGAGTTTACGCGACCACTGGTGACGCTTTTAACATGTGCGGTTTTGTGAATAATCTTCTTGATCTCCGCATCATCAACTACCCGCCAGACACCTTCACTCTTACTCCAAAGCCAGTTCTGCTTCGCAAGACAGTAAAGGTTAGAACGCCCAATACGCTTGATAACTGCTGTGGCGATCTCATACTCTGTAGACTTCTCGTTGAGGGAGTTGCCTATAGGAGTATGAGGGTTCTTGAGCACCTTAGTAATTGTTAAACTACCGTATGTACCCTTACCGAGCGATTGATCCCACTTTAGACGCATCAACTTTGATAATCTGAAGAGACTGTCAATTGTCTTAGGTGATTGAGTATATGCAGACAACAAGGAACAAAGAGCTTTGTCTGCTTCTGACTGGCTTTTATAACCAGCAATATCGCCAGACCAGAGGCGTGCTAATTTCCCATTTTTTTCACCCAGAAATAATTTTGACAATATTTCAGCAAGACCCAGATCGTCTGGTTCGGAGGTGGTTGACAGAATAACTTCTTTCTTTGCAGGCTGAGGAAGCGTTGCATGCCACTCCTGCAACCTGTTGTGCCACCTCTTGACAGATTTTGGAGTGCCATCAACATGATGTCCTGTGATGGTCATGTAGTGCTTCCTATCATACACCTCGACTTGACCAGTGTTTATGCCTTTACCAGGAAGACGCCCATACACAAATATATGGACTCCTTCTCCAGAGGGGCTGACTTCCGTGTAGCTGGGAAACTTTTCCATAATTTTCTTCGCATACGGATTGAGCCTGCCGCTCTTTGCAGAGCGGCAGTCATCAATGTCAATCACAGTAACGCCCAAATCTTCGGTAAGGACAATCCCGATTCCATCAACACCGCCTTCGCCATAACATTTGACGGCATCTTCAAATGACCCCCATGAAGCGGGATTTGTTGGAGATGCTTTGTGGCCTGTGTTAGGATCAATTGGTGGTTTTTTTGGTTTGTCGGGATCACTGGTGTTTTCCTCATACTTCCAACATACATACTGTTTGTATTCTTTGAGTTCTGGGGGGAAGGCATCGAAAACATATTCAATCATTTCCACCCCCAAAGCTCATCGGTTTCCGCCCTCGTTTAACGCCTTCAGCCACTGGTTTAACAGGAATGTCATTCCTGAGACGGTCAATATATGCGTCAATTGTTGACTCGCGCCAGCAACGCATGTTTTGTCCCAGTACGAGGGGGCGCTCGATTTCCCCTGCCACTATCTTCCGGTGTAGGGTAGCCGACGAAAATCCAAGCTTTGCAAGCAAAGCTTTCCTCCTGAGTAATACTTCACTCATTTTCATACTCCTTCTATTCGGTTTTCAAAGATCGAAGCTTCGCCTGATTTGAGTCAGGGGTGATCACCAGCTTTCATGTGATCCTGTTGTAATCCAATGACGTTTCGTCATGTCAAGACATAAAAAAAGCCGGGTTTCCCCGGCTTAATATAAATAATATTAGCTGTTTATATGCTTTATGACGGAAGATCACATATTTCTGACGTCTCGTCACTCATTTCTGACGATGTCATTTTTTCACGCTCCTCTAGGATTGTTAATCCTTTTTTTTTCAAATCGTAGAACATTTGTCTTATACGTCCAATTTTCACCCTTTGCTGCTCCCAATGATTAACTTTCTCAGGATTTATTAACTTCATTTTGGTATACCCATTCAAGCTACTAAACTTGTTGTGTAAATGCACGGCTATAACTTCATTTTGTTCTCCACTGAGTCTTAGCCGAAATATAAACTGTTCAGGAGTTTCTGATACACTTACCACAGATTCATTTTCTGTTGAGCCAACTCTATGTAAATCAACAGCTTCGTTCTTGGCAATATTTTGAATGAATTTCAATACATCAAAGTGTAGTAAACATATTTGATCTACTGTCACGTAACTATTTGGTAAATTGCTTTTAAGATTGTTAAATACCCTCTCGCCACAATGTTCATCAAAAGCAATATTTGCCCGATGGTATTCATATCCATCGTCTTGTGATGCTTTAATCGGAAAACAATCAACGATGTACCACGTGGTGCCGCCTTTTTGACTGTTCTGTGAACATTGTCTTACATTTTCAATCACTGCAATTTCATATCTAGTAACCACTTCATCTTCATCCTCATCTTCATCTTCACAATAAATCCTGACATAAGCTGTCAATTCACCTTTATTGATCTCTTCTAAAACTTCTCGGACTGTCCAATCCTGTCTAATCATTTTTGGAACCAGTTCAATATCTAAAAAATTATCAGACATTTAATTTACTCCTTAGTACAGATATACAAGCAAGCGGCGGGTAGTTGTATTTCTGAATTTACTGCGGTTGAAGAAAAATTTCTAAAAATAAAATTATAAGCCAGTTGATTGTTCAGAATAATTATGCCTTGCGGAACTGTGAATAAGACGCGACCGAAAAATATGACACTTGATGAAATGCACGGAACATCCGCAAGAATACCATATTTCCTATAATAGGAGATTGATTTTGCCTCTTTCTCCGCTTTATCACCGATATTGCCGAAATATTTCACCAAAAACGCAACAAAACGTCATAAATACTTGATATTATGCCTTTTTTGTGCTATTTTACAATAAAGTGTATGCTGTGAACTTCACCATGAGTCACAACCACATGCCGCCAAACTGACAAACGCCGTAAGCCTTCCAAGCCAGAATTTCACCGAAACAGCTTCATACCTACAACTTCACCATGGTTCACCCCGCGTAGAGTCCCAAAACTACGCTGATTGGAGATGTGTATTTTTCCAAGAGAAGTTTCCGACACCGGCAGCTTGTTGCGCAGGTGTTCGTCTATGTATTGTCAAGCAGCAGTGATCCTCAGAAAGGCGGTGCAATGAAAGTACCATTCCGGCAGCAGGCAACACTTCAGGTAACAGAATACGACTGCGTCCCGGCCTCAATCATCTCTGGGCTGAGTTACCTGTTCAGAAGAAGAGAAATACCGCCGTTTGTTGTGCATCGCATCTACAAGGAATGCCTCGACTATGATGGCAGTCGCGGCACCACCAGCCGCGCCATCATGGATATCGGCCACTGGCTCTCCTGTTATCGTGAGAAAAGATTCCCATGTTTCGCTGTTGCGGCAACCTATCTTGCCGGTACACAGGTGCGCCTGAAGGGCAACAGCAAAATCATCGAATGCATCGCTTCAGGTGGTGTTGTTGCTTTGTGTGTACAGACCAGCCAGTTTGAGCGGCACTGCCTGCTGGCACTACTTTTTGCCGATGACTGGCTCTATTGCCATGAACCGCATCCGCGCAGCAAACGATTTATCGACTGCAACGAGGTGCAATTCATCGAACAAAACGGCCACTATGCCCCGAACATTCGCATTCATCGCACCTGGCTGGAAAAAGACTATGACAAGGTGACCCATAACAGGGAGCGCAAATACGTGCTCGGAAGCATCCCCAAGCGTGAATGCCTCCTGATAAATCGCATTCAAGGATAGCACCTGGCAGCAAACGTAACAGACATAATCACCAGGTTTCCCCGCATTTCGCATTTTTCCAAACCACCAACTATTTAACACAAATATTTTTAGATTTCTGGAAGCCGATCTTCTCGTGTTGCTGTTTCCCCGCCAGACTTGCGTCCACAGCTTTTCGTTGATTTCGCATGATTGAAGCACACCAAATATTTTGTAAGGAGACACACCATGAGTTTGAAGCATTCACCGGAAGGAAGCATCGACCGCAAGGTTCTTCAGGCTGTTGCGGGTGCTATCAAGAGCCTGGAAACAGTAAGCGGCACAATTGTGGAGTATGAGATCGACATATCCGATGCTCAGGATCTGCATTACATCATTCGCCGTTTGTGGTTGATCCTGGAAACCAGCGGCTACACCATTGATGTAGACACCAACCGACTAAGGAGGGAACCGCCATGACATGACAACTGTTTTATGAAGAATTTGCAGTACTGAGAACATACATCGAACCGAACGGCCCGGGGCTTCATTGTTTCGGGCCGCTCCTGTTTAAAGGGGGTGAGGCCAGAGAATACGACCATGCATGGTGCGGAAACAATGAACAGGTCAAATAACACCAACTAAGAAAGGAGCAACGACATGGAGGCAATCTGTAAAGCTGATTTCGATAGAAAAGTCATTTCATATAATGATGCTATTGCTTCTCTGGAACAGGCAAAAAAAGCAAAAAAGGCTACCAGCGGGATAATTGTTCCTGATGTCGGTTTTCACGATATCTACGGTGTCTGGTTTTTCGGACGGTTGAAAGAAATCATCCTGCGAGTCGGCACAGAGACGTTCGGCGTTGATCTTGGGAAACAAATGCACGTCTTTGTGGATGTTGAACCGAAGAAAATCAGCGCCGGGGTTCACGATATCACTGTGTACGGCCATCCGTGCCGATTATACAAATGGATAGCGCAGGGGTATCATCGCGGGCTAGTGGTACTGGCGGATGATGAAGAGGCAAATAAGAATGCTGAAGTTTACCGGCAAAGCGGAACCTGGTCGTGGGTGCTGTAATGTAAGTCCTTTTTTAACTTGCAGCATTTCTGAAGCAATTATCTCGAAGTCACACTACATCTCAAACACATGACTACGCCCTCGAATGCAAAGTTCTTGGGCGTTGTCTTTTGGAGGAACCATGAAAGCATACAGTCAAAGTCTGATCGGCATGGATGTAAAGCCGCGCAGAAACATGCGGGTTAGGAAGAATGGATTCAGGCCACCTTATTCCAGATGGCTGTTTCCGGCACTTCTTGCCCTGGTCAGCATTCTACTAATTATCGGCATACGATGAGGAGGCACGTTATGACAGCACGAAAGAAACCAACCCGCTTTGAATTTCGGATGAAGTTCAAACTTGGCAAGATTGTTGTTACCAGAGCCGTCAATGATTTGATCGCCGACAACGATGATTTTGCCGAACATGTATTTTTATCGTTGAACCGGCATCTGACCGGTGATTGGGGTGAAATCTGCGCTGAAGACAAGGAGACAAATGAAGTTGCCCTGCTTGATGGAGAACGATTGTTCTCGGCCTACACGAAAGAGGAATTGCCGCCAATATGGATAATCACTGAACGGGATCGGTCAGTTACTACCATATTATTTCCTGATGAATACTGATGGCGGCATGAAGTGTCAGTCCGTTTTCCAGTAGGCTATTGCCGGTCTGATTGTCAGGAGAATTGCCGCAACAAGGAAAAGCCACACATATTGTGTGACGATCTCATGGAAATATGCTCCTGCTATCATGCCGTAGAACACGCAGCACCATTTCAGAATGGCAATATCCCACCAGTTCCAGATTTTTGTGATGAAGAGTTTCATGTCATTACCCCCACATGGGTAATTATACCACTGATAGAGAACAATAAGGGGCAGCGGTCAACCGTCGTTGCCTCTTTTGTACAACGAGGATCACGACTTTTGAGAGGAGAGAACAATGACAATAGATACTTTATTTGGCAAAGAAGAAAGTCCCAGAAAGCTCAGGTCTATTAAATTCAAGCAAATCAGAGCGGTGTATGAAATAATGACCATCAAAGAGGATGTCAGTCAGTATCTGCGTCCATTTACCCGATATACAAGTCCTGAGCAGGTGTTCGACACATTCAGTTTCCTGCGACAAGAAACGAAGGAATATTTCTTTACCCTGCATCTGGACGGTAAAAACCGTATCTGTTGCGTTGATGAAGTCTCGGTCGGTTCCTTAAATCAGAGTGTGGTTCATCCAAGGGAGGTGTTCAAGACGGCACTGGTCAGTTCTGCTGCGGCCCTCATAATTTTGCACAACTTATGTGGAGCTCAACATAAATTATGTAATGTGAAGCTGCCAGTAATGTGAAGTCATCCTTCTTGTATGTCCACACACGCCCGTCCGCCTTTGTTCCATCATGTATTTACTTCACATAATTTGTACGGCTCGTAT
>CAJAFV010000063.1 GCA_903939115.1 uncultured Geobacteraceae bacterium | reverse complement strand
TATTCATACCGTCAACCTCCTATGTCCCGGCAAATCCGTTAGTCACCCCCTCCCACATCAAGTCGGAGTGGAACACTTTCTCGCCAACTATCAGACTCTGAAACTGTTTCCGAGTGAAATCATCGGTCTGACGGTACAGGCTATCGCCATGGCCTTTCTGGCACTCCTGCCGTTTATCGATCGCGGTGAGGAGAAGCACCCGCTCAAACGACCGCTGTTCACCTTCTGCGCAGTCAGTGGCATCCTGCTCTGGATCGGCATGACGGTGTGGGGAGAGATCTCATGAGACGGTCCTGTCTCTAATATGTAGCAGAAAGATAAATAGTGCCCAGATTTTTTGCAGGGCGTATATAGTGCCCAATCACAAAAAAAGGAGAGTTCTATGGAGAAATTTCTGGCAACGGTGAAGGAGACAGTCAACCCGGCAACTCAACCTGTAGGCGTCAATCTGGTGCGGGATGCCTCTCTGATCGAGGGGCTTAAAATCAAGATGCGCGGCAAGCGGCTGGCAATTTGCCAACAGATTGCCTATAGCCGGATGTACTCCTGGTCAACCTGGGCAGACGCTGAATCGGGGCACTGCGCTATCGGAACATCCTGTACGGGCATGATACAACCGCCTCAGCGAATTATGAATGGTTCGGTCAATGCGGGCGTATATCAGGAAACGGAGCAGGCAGCTGTTGCCATGCAGCAGTCGATGCCGCGGGTCAAAACCGGTGTGGCGGGAGTGTTGACGTACCCGCTGGCGCGTCCGTTTAACGGTATTACTCCAGACCTTGCCGTGCTCTACGTAAACTCTGCTCAGGCAATGCGTTTTGTACAGGCTTTCCTTTACCATCAGGGAGGCGAGTTTGTCATGAAATCATCGGGAGATGCCGGTGTCTGCTCCCGGGCTGTTGCTCAGGTCTCCCTGACCGGAGAGCCGACGATTGAAATCCCCTGTATGGGTGACCGGCGCTTTGCCATGGCTCAAGACCATGAAATGATAGTAGGCATTCCCTATGCGTGGCTGGAGCGGACTGCTGAAGGACTTGCCGCAACTCACAAGGCGGGAATACGTTATCCGATCCCGTTCCAGATCCCTTCCGAATGCGATTTGCCAGCGGAATATATTACCGGTGAACAGGACAGATGCCTGCCGTGACGTTAGGTCTACTTTGTCACATTAGCATCCCTGTAACTCCCTCCCCCCTCCCAACCTCCCCCCCGCTGGGGGGAGGAGCATAAGTCCGCTCACCCAGCGGGGGAGGGTTAGGGAGGGGGAGAAGGGAATGTGACAAAGTAGAATTAGCGCACGTTGTTTTAAGGGAGTCGGAAATCCATGACTTTAATATTCTATTTGTCATGTTTGTTTCTCTCGTCATGATGGTCTTTTTTATGTTTCTTATGTTTTTTTTGCCCCTTGTGTTTTCCATTATCTTTTTTTACATCATGATGGTGCTCTTGCTCAATAACGGTCACCTGCGGCGCAGGAGGAGGTGTCCCGACCCGTACGCTCGCATTCGGGGTGTTGACTTCAACATTTACTGCGGCGGCGGCCAAACTTGCTGACGCAAGCAGACAGATAAGAGTTCCGATTACTTTTTTCATAGATATTCCTTTATTAAAACGATTTCCACGCCTGGTGGTTTAATAATCTTTTCGCCCCAAATAGTCAACAATCCGGAAAAACGGTGCCAGTATCCCCATGAACCAGAGAAAGCAGAGCAATCCGGTAAGCGCATTACAGACCCTGAAATTTGTACATGGCGCGAAGACCCGATCATGAAAGTTCAAAAAAGGATACCGGCCTGCTCCAAGCAGCGAGCGTAACCTGATATCAAAAAAATAGAACATCTGCCAGGAGTTCTGGCGGATATACCGCCCCAATAGATAGAAGAGCCGGATTGACCCCCGTAAACGCCACTCATCACGCATCATACGCCATATAAGAGCAAAGAACGGCGACAGGAACAGCGTGCCGGTCTCCTTCTGCACCTGATATGCCCCCGGCGCACGAGCGAAGAATTCCTCTGCTCCGACACTGTGCAGCCCCATCATCATACTCATCAAAATATAGCGCCGGTGAAAGCCTTCTGCCTCAAACCGCCGTGCCGAAGTGTTGAGATGCCCCGGGAGTGTAATCCACTGTCCCTGTGATCGGATTTTTTCTGCAATACGCTGATCTTCCAAAAACGTCATGCTTTCATCAAAGCCGCCAAGATGTCTGAAAAACGCTTTTGAGAGCAGCAAACCCTGATCACCATTGGTGGTGTTTTCCCGGTTAAAGGCGGTCTTCTCTTCGGCATAGCGATAGGCCACGTCATTACGCGTTGAAGTGCGCATGAATCGTAGGCGGAAATGCCCGGCAATCCGGTCTGGTTCTGGCTCTGCCGACATTAGCGCTTGAACGGCATTGCTGAGAAGAGTGGGGTCGTCTATGCGGGAATCTGCATGCATAAAGAGGAGGTATTCACCGGTTGCCTGAAGCGTTGCAGCGTTCATCTGCGTCCCTCGACCCCGTTTGGCGCAGGTAAAAGTGGCGCCATACGCTTCAGCAACTGATCGCGTTGCATCCGTTGAGCCTCCATCGCCAATAATAACTTCAAAAATGATATTCTGCTGCTGCTTGAGATCAGACAAAAGTTCAGGCAGATTTTCTGCTTCATTAAGGGTCGGGATAATAATGGAGAGTACTGTATTAGGTGAGCGATGCATTGAGAACTAGTTACTCTCAGTTGAAATGATAATGTCGCCATACCACGCTTCTGCGGTACCACCGGTATCATCACTGTCGGTCATGATGGCAATTGCTTTAGCTTCCGGAGGGTCGGCCCCGAACAGAATGCGGTAGTCGGCAAGCAGATCCCGCTCCTCTGTTAACCATTGCCCGGCTTTACTATTGCCTGACTCCACAGCAATCATCTTAGCGCTCGAGGCATATGCATTTTGAGTCGATTCCCCTTTCGCCAGTTTGTTCGCCCAAATATAGTTGATCGCTTTCATCTGCCAAAAAAATCTGCCCGGAAAGACAACATACAGACGGGCGGCATAGTCGTCACCGCTCTTTACCTTTTCATCTCCCCCCTTGATTGTGCCGGCGACTTTCCAACTCCAGCGCATGTAGCGATACTTCGAAGGGTGAAAGCTGATTTTCTGCACCAGCCCGGATGCCGAACCATGGCTGACAGCCTTAACAACAGTTCGTCCCTCTTCTTTTATAAGGCGATATACGGTCGTACCTTTGAAAATCTTAGGCTCCCAACCGGATAGTCCCTCTGTACTGAAGCGATTGACCGGAAGTTCAGCCCCGAGAACATTCGCCGTATGTGCAATGAAATAAACTATAAAAAACAAAACTGCGCTTCGCATGTCAACACACCTGAAAAATAGTTATACCGCTTGATGAAATAGTGAAAGATCTTAACACCACTCTATGAAACTGTCTGTTGCAATTTGTTACAAGATGGCAAATCTGTTTAATATCCTGTATAACAGACGTTCAATCAGAGCAGTACGTGTTGGGAAGTTGCCGGGTATTAATTGCCGGAATTCTCAACAAGATTTTTCCTTTACGGTAAAAGGCGTAACTATTATGAATATTGATGAAAAGTCAAAGAGAAATATGTCTTTTCTCGCCCGTTTCGTGTTTCCCACCGTAATCACGATTGTACTTTTTCTGACGGCAATTTTTTTGATTATTATCCCGGTAATTGAGAAAAACAACATCGACAGAAAACGGGAGATGATACGCGAACTCACTACTTCCGCATGGAATATTTTCGCAAAACTTGATCATGATGCGCAAAAAGGGCTGATTTCCAGAGAGGAGGCGCAGCGACAGGCGATTGACCAGATACGCAATCTGCATTATGGCCGCGAGATGAAAGATTATTTCTGGATAAACGATATGCATCCCCGCATGGTTTTTCATCCCTATCGCTCTGACCTGAACGGGAAAGATCTCTCCACCTTCTCCGATGTGGAAGGCAAGCACGTATTTGTCGAGATGGTGAAGCTTGTTGAAAGCAAAGGTGATGGCTACGTTGAATACACGTGGCAATGGAAGGATGAAGAAAAGCGTATACTTCCGAAAGTTTCTTATGTGAAGGGGTTTGCTCCCTGGGGATGGATAATCGGTACCGGAATTTATCTTGACGATGTTAAAAAAGAGATAGCGGCACTTACCAGCAGCCTCATCCAGATATCTCTGTTTATTATTCTGCTGATCTCGATACTCCTCTTCTATATCAACAATCAGAGTTACAGGGCATTTAAAAAGCAGCAGCTTGCAGAAAATGCCCTGCGTGAGTCTGAAGAGAAATATCGGACACTTGTCGACTCTGCAGCCGAAGGAATGTTTATGGTGCTGGAGGGGTCGCTGATGTATGTGAACCAGACAATTTCGGATATGCTCGGATACTCAAAAAGTGAGCTGTCAGGCGTGAAAACGGAGGAAATATTCACCTGGCTCGAGACCTCTCCGGAGGATGATTACCTGCGGGATCTGTTGGCAGGGCGACCGGTGCCGGAACGATTTGAAGCCCACCTGGATGCTAAAACAGGAACAAGATACGATGTGACCCTGTCTGCCACCCCGATATCTTTGGGAGGAAAGAGCGGATTCATGGCAGTTGTGTCCGACATAACACATAGAAAAAAAGTTGAAGACGAGTTGAGTGCGAGCGAAGAAAAATTCAGGACAATGGCCAATAACCTGAACGTGGGGTTTTTCAGGATGACCACGGGTGCCGACAACAGATTCGTGGAAGCCAATCCTGCGCTGGTGGGGCTGCTCGGGTATGATTCAAGGGAAAGCCTTCTTGCGGCGCCGGTTTCCAGCTTGTTCTTCGATAAGACAGAGTACAAACGTCTGGCCGGGAAAACAGGAGAGGGCGAGCTTAGGCGTGAAGTCGCTAAAATAAGAAGAAAAGACGGTTCGCTTTTTTCTGCTTCAATATGGGGAGTCAGCATACGCAATGATGAAGATCATGTTCAATTTTTTGATGGCATCATGGAGGATATTTCGGACGTATTTGTCAGAGAAGAGGCGAGCAGAAAGATGCTTTCCGAACTGCAGTCAACGGTTATGTTTTTCAACCAGCATCTTGAAAATATTCAAGCGGCAGGAGGCATCGATAATACGGATCTCCAGGCAATGCAGCATTACTCCCCTTCAGCTTTGTTGCGGGAAATACTAAATGCCTCAACGCCTGATGAGATTATCAGATTGAATGCAATTCAGCCGTACCTCATTTCGACCCTTATTGAGAGTGGCGCAAAGCCACAGAGTATCAATAGCCAGACAACAGCAATAAACGATGCCATACGGCAGAAATTTATCGAGTTTGCCATACAGAAGCTGGGGAACCCGCCTGCCGCTTTTGCTTTTATGGTTTTTGGCAGCGAGGGACGCGAGGAGCAGACTCTTCACACAGATCAGGATAATGCGATCGTTTATGAAGACGTCTCACCAGAAAGGGAAGATACGGTAAGAGAATACTTCCTGGCTATGGGGACTCTGGTCTGCACCTGGCTGAATGATGCCGGCTATGTTTTCTGTAAAGGGAATAACATGGCGATGAATGTTGAATTATGCCAGCCGGTATCTGTCTGGAAAAAGTATTTCGGCACATGGATATATTCTGCAACCGGAGAAGATTTGCTGCGGACGAAAATTTTCTTCGATTTCCGCCACGCTTTTGGAGATGGATCATTGGTGGACGGATTGAAAGATCATCTCAACAGAGTTGTAAGTGAAAACTTCAGGTTTCTTCAAATCCTTGCCAGGGATATTCTTAATATGGTGCCGCCGATCGGCCTTTTCGGCAAATTTATTGTTGAGACCTCAGGTGACAACCGGGGGGGGCTGGATATCAAGAAGGCAATGGTGCCGATTGTTGATTTTGCACGAATATATTCACTCAAGCATGAAATTAAAAACGCGAATACGATAAAAAGACTTGATGCACTTCGAGATCTTAATATCCTTACAGAGCTGAACCACCAGGAAATGGTCCAGGCGTACGGTTTTCTCATGCAGATGCGGCTTAAAATTCAGGCAGATGCTGTTTCTAAAGGGAATAAACAGCCTGACAACATTGTTTTCCCCAAAAAGCTCACATCAATTGAACAGCATCTTCTTAAAGAAATCTTCACCCAGACAAAAAACTATCAGACTCGACTCAGTTATGATTTTACCGGCCAGCCCGGTGACGTTTAACTCGAACCGTTCGAACCCGGAAAAGGCGCATATACATGATAACTCCACATAAATCATTTCCCTGGCAGACGTTTACTCTGCGCGTTGTAGTGCCGACGTTACTGACGATTGTTCTTTTTACGTCGGTCTTTATGTATGTTTTTATTCCGACGATACGAAATAACAGCATGGAAAGAAAAAAGGAGATGATCAAGGCGCTGACTACAACGGCCTGGAGTGTTCTTGCAAAGTACCATAATGACGAACAGGAAGGCAAAATTACCCGCGAACAAGCACAAAAACTTGCTATTGAGCAGATAAAAAACATGCATTACGGTCAGGAGTTTAAGGATTACTTCTGGATCAACGACCTGACACCCCGGATGATTGTCCATCCGTACCGCAGTGACCTGAATGGCAAGGATGTGAGCAACTACACTGACCTCGACGGCAAGAAGGTCTTTCAGGAAATTGTAACTGTCGTAACAGAATCAGGGGCCGGATTTATAAATTACAAGTGGCAGGAAAACGACAACTCCTCAAACATTACACCTAAAATATCATATGTCAGGGAGTTTGTGCCCTGGAAATGGGTCGTCGGTACCGGCATTTATGTTGCGGATATTGAAAACGAAATCTCTACATTGATTCAGAACGGAATGGTGGCTGCAATAGCCATCTGCATATTCAATTTTCTGATTCTGGTCTGTATAATTACGGTCAGTTATACGACTCACAAAAAGGAGAGAGAGGCAACAGTTGAGCTCGAAACTATGAAATCTTCACTGGCATTATCAGAGAAAATGGCCTCTCTCGGCAAGTTGTCTGCCATGGTGGCCCATGAAATCAACAATCCCCTGTCAGGCATATTGTCCTATGCAAAACTGTCAAGCAGATACCTGTTGAAAGAGGATCTTACGGAAGCAACTATTAACACGGTAGTTAACAATCTGTCCGTCGTGGCAAGTGAGGCAAAACGCTGCGGTGAAATCGTCAAAAATTTACTGCTCTTTGCCAAGCAAACCCAGGCTAATGTGCGCCATGTTCACCTCAATGAGATTATTACATTAAGTACCAAGATCATCGACCACAGTGCAAAGATGAAAGAGTTGGAATTGATTGCCGAGCTTGACTCGGGAGATGATGACATTTGTTGCGATCCCGGAACGATTCAACAGATTCTTATCTCGCTAATTGTAAATGCCATGGAGTCCTCATCCCAGGGGAGTCAGATTGTGGTGCGAACAGATTACTCCAGTAGTGACAGTATTGAGATTAAAGTTATCGATCATGGCCATGGCATTGCCGAGAATGACCTCCCATTCATTTTTGATCCTTTCTTCTCGACAAAAGACACTAACAGCAGCCTCGGACTTGGTCTTTCCGCCGTTTATGGTATTGTGCAGCAGCATTCAGGCACCATCCAGGTCGAATCACACCTTAACGTCGGTACTACATTTACAATTACTCTAGCCCGTGAGTATAAAGAAAACACAAATAAATAGGCGGTTACAAAACATGAAACCATCGGACATTAAAATATTAATAGTAGATGATGAAGCCTCAATCCGCGATGCTCTTAGTCAGTGGTTTGAGCTGGATGGGTATAACGTAAGCTCGGCAGAAGATGCGAATGCCGCTCTTCTCAAGCTTCAGCAGGAGCCGTGGGATATTGTCATGCTTGATATCAAGATGCCCGGAATTGATGGTCTGGAGCTTCAGAGAAGAATCAAAAAAATCGATAAAAATATTATTACCATTATGATCACCGCTTTTGCCTCTGTGGAAACAAGTATACAGGCGCTCAAAGAGGGGGCTTTTGATTATATTGTCAAGCCTGTAGATCCCGATGACATGAGCCATCTGATCCGCAATGCCGTAGAACAGCGGAGGCTTATGTACGAAAACAGTCAACTGCGGCAGCATATTGATGACATATCTTATTCCGATGAAATAATCGGAGAGAGCACGGAGATAAAAAAAGTTTTAGAGAAGGTGCTGGAAGTATCCCAGACAGATTCTACCGTGATCATCAAGGGTGAAAACGGTTCCGGGAAGGAGCTCATCGCCCGGGCGATCCATAGCCAGAGCAACAGGAAATATTTTCCGATTATTACTATAAATTGCGGGGCTTACTCGGATGGGCTGCTGGAGAGCGAATTGTTCGGCCACGAGAAAGGGGCTTTTCCCGGTGCATTGTACCGGCGTCAGGGAAGGCTTGAGATGGCAGACAAGGGGACGATATTTCTTGATGAAATAGGACAGATCAGCGAAAAAATGCAGGCGGATATCCTAAGAGTTCTTGATACCAGGCAGTTTAGCCGACTTGGGGGCGACAAGAAAATAGATGTGGATTTTCGCATAATATGCTCGACTACTCACGATCTTGAGCGTGCGGTTCAAGAGGGCAGTTTCCGTGAAGACCTCTATTACCGGCTGAACGTTGTGACTATTTCAATTCCTCCTCTGAGAGAACGCAAACTCGATATTCCTGCGCTTGCACGGTTCTTCATAAAGAAATATTCACAGTCCATGAACAAAAACGTTCTTGATATCTCTCAGGATACACTTGATATGCTAGTGGAATATAACTGGCCGGGGAATATCAGGGAATTGCGCAATGTAATAGAACGGGCCATGGTCGTAGCCAAGGGAAATCTTGTTGAACTGGATGATTTGTCTTTCTTTTTTCCTGTTGTTGAAATGGGTTCCGAAGAAACGCTGCCATCGCTGGATGAAGTGGAAAAAATTCATATACAGAAGGTTCTGGAGTTGACTAACGGCAATATTGCCCAGGCTGCGGGAATACTTAAGGTAAGCAGGCTGACCATGTATAATAAAATTGAAAAATATCAACTGAAAAAAAGCAGAAATGATCTGCCGCGTTGATTATGCCATATATTTATATTCAACCAATAAAAACCGATCATTCCCTATGGATTGATGACCTGGAAAAAAGTGTGTATAGCGTGTTTGGCTATCATACAAAAGTAGCGAATCTTGATATAAATCTTGAAAAAACCTTTGACCAGGCACGGCATCAGTACAACTCTTCCCAGATACTGCTGCAGATCATTTCCCGGCCGCCCGCCGATGCAGTGAAGGTAGTGGGTGTGGTAAATGTCGATCTGTTTATTCCAATCCTGACATTTGTTTTCGGTGAAGCACAGTTGCGGGGGATTGGATCGGTGATCGCGCTGCATCGCCTGAACAATATATTCTACGGGCTGTCAGAAGATCGGGGGCTTCTCAAAAAACGTCTTGTTAAAGAGGCGATACATGAATTGGGGCACAATTTCGGGCTCATTCACTGCAATAATCAGAGTTGCGTTATGAGATCATCCACGTACGTAGAGGAAGTTGATCAGAAATCTGAGGAAATGTGTAGCAGATGCCAGGAATTGCTGAGAGGATTGTTGTGAACTGTAAGGGGCGCTCAACCCGGTTATCGAACGCCTTAACTGGACGGTATTAATTCGTCCAGAACCTTGCTGTACTGTTCTGATGTGAGTATTTCGGAAGCATTCAGTACAAGTTCACCGCCATCGTACATAGTTGCTCCGAGATGTTCCCTGTTTTCATTGTAGGCTGCATATATTGTTTCGTTTATGCTCATCTCTTTAGCCCGGTACCATGCCATGGCCTTGCTTCCGAAAGAGAGAGTCTTCAGCTCTTTTTCCAGATTGTCGGCTTTAATCGTGACGAGCCACCCCTTGTCACGAAATTCTGTCCGAAGCAGTTCAGGCTGTTTCTCAAGAGTAGCATTTATAGCAATTACTTCGCCATTAACCGGCATTATCAGTGGGACGATCTGTTTATCCAGCATTATATGGGCGAATACCTGGTTTTTTATGACCGGGTCACCTATTTTTGGAAGTACAACAGTTCTTATGCCACACATGAGTTTTGCCAAAATTCCATTTATACCAATTACGACTTCAGAGGGATTTACCACTTTTATCCAGCAGTGGTTTTTGTGGTAAAAAAGGGAGCCGTCCAAGCGGTTTGACGATAGGCCAACTGACGATGCATCTGGTGTCAGTGGCCTATTCATCACTTTTTGCTGCATATCCGTAACTGCAACATTATGCATCACACTATCAAACGCACAATCTTCACAGTTGAAATCAAGGGAGCAGAGTTTATAGGATATTATTCCGGAAGTCATCCATATGCACTTCATGTCATCGTTATCCGGCATCATGTTGTAATCATCTCGGAACATATTCCCACTCACTCTGCTTCGATGTAATGTCATTGGAGTCAATAATCGTTGGCTACACATTTATCAATCAGGACTTTCTCTCTTCCTCGGGATTAATTTTTTCGCCACCGTCAGCCATAGTTAAGCCGAGGCCGGGATGGAAAAATGCTCCTTCCAGCTCTTCCTCTTTTACTTTTACTTCTTTGGAGCCCAGCGTCATAGTAAGCACTCCGCTTGAGCAGAGGAGTATCGCTGCGATTACGAATGAGGAAGTCATGCTCCCCGTGGTTATTTTAAGCATCTGTGAAACCTTGCTGAGCACGAACCCGCCAACACCCCAGGCGGTAAACAGAATGCCATAGTTGACGCCATAGGATTTAATGCCCCAGAGGTCCTTTGCAATAGCGGGGAACAGAGCCAGGTTGGCGCCGTAGTTAAACCCGATCAGCGTGGCGAGGAGCACAATTGTTACCGCGTTGGTATGCTGCGACCCAAGAAGGGGGATACAAAAAAGCATCAGTACTGCCTGGAACAGATGTACCGCCATAATTGTCTGATATCGTCCGATTTTATCTGAGAGGATACCGGCGATAACCCTGCCGCCAGCATTACCTATCGCCATAATTGCAACAGCGAGGAAGGCATATTCTCCCATACTTTTCTTTGCCAGGCCGGCAACGCTGGAAATAATCATCAAGCCTGCTCCAGCTCCTACAAAATAGATTGCCCATAATTTCCAGAAATCAGCGGTTTTTATGGCATCTTTCCAGTGGACATCATTATGAGCAGCTTTTTTCTTGATTGTAACGTTGCCTGTCTCTACAGGAACGTACCCCGCCGGAGGATTTTCCAGGAACATCGACAAACCGCAGACAACAACTACAAACGTAATTGCGTATACCAGCATAGCCTGACTGATGCCCATTGATTTAATCAGATAACCTGAAAGCGGTGCAATGTAAACCGGTGCCACTCCGAACCCGGCAACGATCAAGCCGGCGATAACCCCCGTTTTTGAAGCAGGGAACCACTTGAGGCCGGGGGGGGTTGATGCTGAATAGCCAAATCCCATTCCTGCTCCCACCAACACACCAAAGCCGAGTACCCACGCTGTATAGCTTGTTGACTGTGAAATCCAGGTAAGTCCCAGGCCGACGAGAAGTCCACCCGTACATGCTGTCGCCCGTGGGCCGAACTTATCCTGGCACTTGCCGGCAAGGATCATGGCAAAGGCGAAAACAAGGCAGCATACAGAATAGGGGTCATTTACTTTTGCGAGATCCCACGTGAATGCATCAGGGCCGCCAGCTTTAATGGAAGACTCTATGGCGGATTTAAACATACTCCAAGCATACAGAATACCAAGCGCCAGATTGATTCCTAATCCGGCAAATGTCATTGTCCACCCTCTGTTTTTCACTGTCTCTGTCATGGCTCTCTCCTTGTTAATAGGTATTTTACATCATGGTAAAAATACGTAGTCTCAAAAAACAATCGGCTGTGTGTAAACATTTTATACACTAAATATGAAAAACAAATGTTGATGGGCTTGATTCTATCTCTTGCTGTAATAAATGTAAACACTTTTTTTTGAGTATGTAAAAAAATGTAAACAAAGCTTACATCCGTATAGAGGTGCCATGATAATATTGTTTACACACACGCCTCGCAGAGCCTGACAAATATCTATGGGACCAATGCTCCCGTGCAGCTTGAACCCTCACCAGCGGTGCAGCAGTAACAGTGTTGAGACAGTCGTATTAATTTCCCGCTCATACCACTGGTGCCCAGTTCTGATATAGTCATTTGAGAACCGTCATCCGCAGTAATCGGCACCCCCAGAGCCTGATTGAAATCGCAATTATAAATTTTCCCCTGCCAATCGACACTAATCAGTGTACGACACATGATATTGCCCGCTGTCTCCGGATTGAAGCGTCCTGCCAGAAGTCGCAGATAGCCGGCATAATTTCCCTCGGCTTCAAGATGATCCTTGAAACGCCCAATGGGGGCATTCGTGATGGTAAACAGGTTGTTGAAGAAGATTCCGTGGCGCTCCCTCAGCTCCTCTTTATATGCTGCTTCAAGTCCACTCTGCGAGCCAGGCACAAAATCTCCCCCCGGATTGTAGACCAGGTTAAGCTCCATCTCTGTGCCATAGCCGAGGGCATTAAGGCACTTCAGTACCTTAATGCTGCTTTGATACACGCCAATGCCGCGCTGTTGATCGACATTCTCCTCCAGATAGCAGGGAAGCGAACCGACTATCGTCAGCTCATGACTCCGGCAAAATTCCGGCAGCCATTGCCACCCCTGCTCGGCCATGATTGCAAGATTACTGCGCAGCATCCGGCGCGGCGTCAGTCCCTCCGTCTGCTCAATCAGGTAGCGGAAGTGCGGATTCATCTCCGGGCAGCCGCCGGTAATATCCAGCGTGAGCTTTGGATGACTTGTGAGGAATCCGGCAATCTGGTCCATGACATCCGTCCCCATAATTTCCGTACCGCGATGGGAGGCGTTGACATGGCAGTGGCTGCAATGCAGATTGCAGAGGTTACCAAGGTTAACCTGCAAGGTCTGCAGGCTTTCAAAGGTTTCAAACTCGGGATTTACCGCCTGCAGGCGGTCTTTGAAGTGTGGTAGCATCTGATGTATGTATTCCTTTTTGGGTAAAAATATTTATTTGTTCAACGAACAATTCGCAAAATCTTTTCGACAGACGGCCTGTCGGCCGGTCCCTCGCCGATGTGATGTAATCGCACTATCCCGTCAGGATCGATGAGCACATCGCCCCCTCGTTGATAAATATCCCCCTCTGACTTCTGTAGCTTATTGCCCTTCAGCATCTCTTTGAAATAGACCCGCCACGTTTTCAAACCCCAGATATCCCAGAAAGAAGCGGCAAGCATACCATAACCTCTGTACACGTCGCGGGTAGAATCGATAAGAATCGGCCACGCAAGCGCCGTGTCTTCTACATAACAACGGGCAAGAAAGTCGTTTTCAAACGTGACGACTACCACTTTTACGTTCAGCCTGTCGAGTTCGTCTTCTTTATCACGCAACTGCGTGATGTGCGCCCGGCAGGGGAGTCAACCAAGATGCCGGTGAAAGACCATCAAGAGCCAGCCGCCTCTATACTCTTCCTGAGTATGCAGAGTACCGTTACTGTCCTGAATAGAAAAATTCTTCGCCGGTTTACCGGTTAGATAACTCATATATTCACCTCGGTTTCTTTCCCATTTTGAATTTATTGTACAGTACCGGTACCAGTGCAAAGAGGCCGAGAAGCGCAAACGAGCCCAGTACCCTGGGCGAGGCGATTCCTGAGAGTGAATCGATGGTTGCGAGACTTGCCCCGGCATTGACATAGACAAAGCCCCCCGGGATGATGCCGAACAGCGTACCGAAAAAGAACGTGCGCAGCGGAATCCGGGTCAGCCCGGCAGCCAGGTTAATCAGGAAGAACGGGAACAGCGGAACCAGACGCAGAAAGAGGAGATAGCTGAAACCGCGCTCCTCCAGTTCCCGGTTCATTCCCTCCAGCTTGCTGCCGAATTTATTCAGGACGACATCGCGAAGCAGATAGCGGGTCACCAGAAAAGCCAGGGTCGCGCCGGTCGTAGCGGCGATGTTGGCGTAAAGTGTTCCCATTATTGAACCGAAGATAGCTCCCGCTGCCAGTGAAAGAATAGCGGCGCCCGGCAGTGACAGAGCGGTCTGGACGATATAGATAGCCATGAAGCCGACCACCATGACCAGCTTGTGACCGGCGTAATAATCCAGAAGCGCCTGGCGGTTCGCCTTGAGAGCGGTCAGTGTTAGAAAACGCTGCAGGTCGAAGTAAAAAAAAAGTATTACGAAAACCACGCCGACAAGAGCTAGTGCGATTTTTTTCACATTCATCAAGCTATCCCCTCTGCCATTTGAGCCATCCGCTCAGCATCCGCTTCACAAGCGGCGTCAGCCGTGTTCGGTTGTAGGCGTCGGCCAATCGCTTGATGACCTCTGCCTGGGTCGGGTAGGGGTGAATGGTTTTTCCGATGGCAGAGATTCCGAGACCATTAGTAATAGCCAGCGAAAATTCGTTGATCATCTCTCCGGCATGACGGGCCACGATGGTAGCGCCAAGTATTTTATCCGTCCCCGCTCGCAGGTGGACCCGGGCAAACCCATCTGTTTCGCCGTCAAGCACGGCCCGGTCAATGTCCGAAAGCGGGACGGTAAGCGTGGTTAACTTGATACCTTTTTCTGTTGCATCAGCTTCATACATACCGACATGAGCGACCTCCGGATCGGTGTAGGTGCACCAGGGAATAGTGAGGGCAGATGCTTTCTGCCTCCCCATGAAGAGGGCGTTGGCGATAAGAATGCGGGCCAGGGCGTCGGCAGTATGAGTGAATTTGAACTGGCAACAGATATCACCTGCGGCATAGACATTCGGATTTGAAGTTTGCAGGGTATCACTGACTGTAACGCCTGAACGGTCGAATTTTATGCCGGCTTTATCCAGGCCAAGCCCCTCCAGATTGGGAGCGCGCCCAACCGCTACCAGTATGGCGTCAACTGTCGCCTCACTCCGTTTGCCGTCACGTTCCAAGTGCAGAATTTTTTCGGTTCCCCTTTTTTCAACGCCAAGGATCTTCGCCCCCAACTGCAGGTCAATCCCCTCACGGACAAATGTGCTATGAAGAATTTCAGCGGCATCGCTATCTTCACGGCCAAGAATATGGGGTCCGCGTTCGATTAGGGTTACACTGCTGCCAAAACGGGCAAAGGATTGCGCCAGCTCGCAGCCGATGGGGCCACCACCGATAACCGCCATGCGGGGTGGCATTTCGGTGAGGGAGAAAATGGTCTCGTTGGTAAGATACCCTGCTTCTTCCAACCCTGGTATCGGTGGAGCGGCAGCACGAGCGCCTGTGCAGATGGCGGCTTTTTTGAAGCGTAGTTTCTTACCCGCCACCTCAACCGTGTCGGGAGTGCTGAAGCTCCCCTGGCCAATAAACAGATCGATTCCCAGTTCGTCGCGAAAACGGCAGGCAGAGTCGTGATGACTGATATCAGCCCGTAGTCGGCGCATCCGCTTCATGGCGATACCGAAATCAAAGCTAAGATGTGAGCCGTCTGTTATTCCAAACTCAGCAGAGTTGCGCGCATCGTGGAGCGCACGGGCTGCCCGGATGACCCCCTTGGAGGGAACACAGCCAACATTCAGGCAATCGCCCCCCATTAGATGCCGCTCGATGAGAGCAACCTTAGCTCCCAGACCGGCGGCTCCGGCGGCCGATATCAGCCCGGCTGTACCGCCGCCGATGACCACGAGGTTGTAACACGGTGCAGATTCAGGATTGACCCAGTCCGGAGGGTGAACATTGGCCGTCAGCACCCGATTTTCAGGGGTGTCCGGCAGTACGTGTGCCGGAAATGTCACGGGGTCTTTACGAATTTCATGGCAGCCGAATTCATGCAGTAGCGTAAACCGGTCGGTTTGGGGCCGTCATCGAAAACATGTCCCAGATGAGCGTCGCAGCGACTGCATAGAACTTCTGTCCGTCTTGAAAAAAGGCTGTTGTCTGCGCGGGTCGTGATGTTTTCCGGGGCTATCGGCTGCCAGAAGCTGGGCCAGCCGGTGCCGGATTCATACTTGTGTTCCGAACGGTACAGATCGTTGCCGCAGCAGACGCATTGGTATATGCCGACTTCGTGATTGTTCCAGGTGTCCCCGGTGAAGGCTTGCTCCGTGCCCTGTTCGCGCGAGACATGGTATTGTTCGGGAGTCAGCAGTGTGCGCCACTCCCCCGGGCTTTTTACGACCTTGTCACTCATGATGTATCCTTTCGTGGTTGCAGAATAAAGTTTCACTTTGCCGCTCTGTGCGGAACCGGATGCAGCGGTTCCAGGTGCTTGAGTCGTTTTTCCTGTACAGGCGATCACTGTTGCGAACAGCATAATGAACATCAAGTTTACGAAAATTCTCATACGTTGCCTCCGTTTTCTCGTTTAATGCCCCGCCTCACTGCCCCATAACTCCTTGAGTCGTCGGTCGCGGCCGCAGCCGTTGCGGTAATAGGCGTATCTGATCGGATTTTTCTTGTAATAGTGCCGGTGGTATTCTTCCGCCGGATAGAATTCGCCGGCCGGGGTAATCTCAGTTACAACCGGTTCCCTGAAGGGTTTGTGTTTTTCAAGTGCGGCTCTCGATTGCTCGGCAATCCGGCGCTGATCATCAGTGGTGTAGAATATGGCACTCCGGTACTGGTTTCCTGTATCGCAGAACTGGCGATCCTTTACGGTCGGATCGATATTATGCCAGTAGACGGCCAGAAGCTTCTCATAACTGATCTTTGTCGGATCATAGACGATCTGTACCGCCTCAGCGTGCCCGGTACCGCCTGCCGAAACCTCATTGTAGGTCGGGTTTTTCTTTTTTCCTCCGATATAGCCGGGGATCACGGAGAGTACTCCGGGGATTTGGTCAAAGGGCGCTTCCATGCACCAGAAGCAGCCTCCGGCAAGTGCCGCCTTCTCCAGCGTGCCCGACGGAGGTGCCCCGGGTTTTTTAGACTCGGAAGAAGCGTTATCTGCGACACTAAAAACCAGGAACAGGGCTAGAATCAAATAAGAACAGTGCATTAATGTTTTCACGCTCTTTCTCCTTCACGATTCATCTGGTAAAAAAGACTATATCCGAAGATATGGCCTTTTTTGTAAAATATCCAACTAAAACTACCGTGTCGACGGCGAGTTATAGGTGGCACTCGGGTTATGAAAATAATTGTCGCCGCACTTGATGCTGTTAACACAAAAATTTTACTGAAATATATAATCTCTTGAACGAAAAAACTTGATTCAAAACAGTTCACAGATTAGAACAAAAGGCGTTGCTTCGGTGACGCCTTTTGTTCGTTCAGCTCGCCGCCATCAATCCATTTGTAGTGCCAAGGACTCTTGCTTGAGAAAGCGTATAATTAATCTCACTGTTTTCTTCGCCGTGCTTGTATGTATGTGCATTCAGGCTGAGGCAGGTTCTCCTGTTCGCGTCAGAATCAATACGACACACGCTCTTGAAAATGCTGTTGGTGCGGTATCGGATGCCGGACTTAGCGTAACAACGGACGTTATCATTACCTCGTCATCACAGTTCAACGGACACCCTTTTCTTTCTCCAGACAAGTTCATTCAAGATGCCCAGTCAGTTCAGGCGACCATACTGTCGTCAAGCTTCTCTGGTTGGGATTACCTACTTGATACGCAGTTATATCTGAAATTAACAAAAAATGGCTTGGTACACGTTTATGCGTATGAGCCCAGGCACGCCCAACCCCCAAATGCTCCGCCTCCAGCAGCTTTTGTAACAGTAAATTTGTATGGGGGAAGAACAGACGGCGGCATAGAGTTCGGTATCGCCAAGGGGTACATGAATAAGCATGGGCAAAGTGACACTCCTTCCGGAGCTACGGCGCAAATTGCCGGACTTATGGCAAGCCTGAAGTACACTCACCCTGATTGGAACTGGTTTGACGTCAAGGCCGCCTTGAGAGCAACTGCCACCAATTTTGCGGCCGGTTATAATCCAAAAAAATCCGGTTATGGCTCTATTAATTACCGAGCGGCGAATTTGTTGACAGATTCGAACCACCTGCCACTATTCCCGCCAGCGGCTTTAATGCGAACAACAAAAAACAATACGGTTGTCTTTGCCGTCAATTCCTTCAAACAGACCAGGCGGGTGGCCGATACACTATTCAAATTCAGAATGCAGCCTTTTGTAATACCACGGGATTTGACCCTGGCCGAACTGAAGGCATTAGGAGGCCAATTGCTGTACACAGGCGATCTCTCAGAAACCACCAATTCGTTAGCTGTGTATCTGGCGAACAATGAAATGACCTTTTTCGTATGGCTGTCCAAAGATTCCAATGGTAAATATTCCCGTATCGAGCCATATTCGATACTCGGTCCGGTCTTTATTACTCCAGAAAAAACGAATGCAGGCCTGTGAATAGACACGAGAGTCTGGACCTGAATAACTATCCAATAAAAGATGTGAAAGGAGCAAGCAGATGACAGTGCACCATAAAAACTACACAACTGAAGACATCGGCCCGTTTGAAAATCTCTCAAAGCTAGATTTTATGGGTTTCCACGGCAAGCATTTGATTGGCAAAGATATGGGGCTTACCGGGTGTGAGGTTTCGCTCAATCGGCTTCCCGCCGGGAAGGGCATGCCCTTTGTTCATACCCACAAAAAGAATGAGGAACTTTACATCGTCATGCGGGGAAGTGGCACGTTCTATGTGGACGGCGACGAGTTCCCGATCCAGGAGGGGAGTCTGATACGGGTTGGGCTTGAAGGTGAGCGGGCCTGGAAAGCTGGAGATGAAGACCTTTACTTTATCTGTATCCAGGCCGAAGCCGGCAGTCTGACGCAGTCTACTCTTGAAGATGGTGTCCGTCCTGCCACCAAAGCGTCATGGATGAAAAAGTAGCGGTTTGTACTGTAGCGATTTTCGGAGGATTGCTGATGTGAATAAAGTGAGGAGCCTCCCCGACAGGGCGCTGCTAGTACCTTTTTTTCGTAACGATAATTATATTTGACAATTTATGGTGTTTGTGTAAATAATAGTTGCCATTATGGATAACAAAAGAACAACTACAATGTACCCCTCCTCCGCAAAAGAGCTTGAGAATCTGGGCCAACGTCTGAAGGACGCCAGATTACGAAGACGCTTCTCTATGGAGACTGTCTGTGCCAGGGCTGACATTTCTCGACCGACACTCTATAAGGTTGAAAACGGGGAGCCTTCAGTGGCATTTGGAATCTACGTACAGGTGCTGCGGGTTCTCGGCTTGACTGGAGATCTGGCGTTGATCGCCAAGGAAGATGCTCTTGGCCGCCGCCTTCAGGATGAATCTCTCCCTTTGCGTAAGCGTGCCCCAAGGAGCAACGTTACCAACGGCAATAGCAATGGCTAGAGCAGCAAACGAACAGATATGGGTATGGCTTGACGATCCGGCCTTCGGCCCGCTACAGCATATTGGTGCGCTCTCCCGAGGTGATCGAGGCAGTGTGCGATTTGCCTACAATAAGACCTGGCTCATGCACGCTCATACCTTCCCCCTTGATCCGGAATTGGATATCATGCCTGGTGAATTTTTCCCTGAGAATTCCAATTTTGGTGTGTTCATGGATTCGTGTCCTGACCGATGGGGGCAGGTGCTGATGCAGAGAAGGGATGTGGTTGAAGCCAGAGAGGCAGGCCGAACGCCGCGAACACTTGGTCCATGGGAATTTCTGCTCGGGGTACAGGACTGCACACGAATGGGGGCACTCCGTTTCAGCCTTCCAAATGAGCAGGACTTTCTGGCAAACGAGGCTTTAGCAGCACCGCCAATCGCAAAAATCGATGAATTGCAAGCAATCGCCTTCGAATTGACCAAGAAAAAGCAGGACGACCTTGGCAAGATTAAGGAGTGGTTGAAGGTGCTTGTCGCACCTGGCTCGTCTCTAGGTGGAGCCCGCCCTAAGGCCAACGTGGTTGATGATGAAGGAGGTCTCTGGATCGCCAAGTTCCCATCGTCCGACGATAGCCTTGATGTGGCTGTGTGGGAAAAGCTTGTGCACGATATGGCAAGGACGTGTGGAATTACCGTGCCGGAATCCCGTCTTATCCAAATTGGCAAGGGGTATCACACTTTCATGGTTAAGCGGTTTGATCGTGCCGGTAATACCCGATGTTTCTTTGCTTCAGCAATGACGATGCTTAAACATGCCGATACCGAAGACGCCAGCTATATTGAATTGGCTGAGTTCATAGCTACTTACGGTCAGCGAGAACATATTGCCGACGACCTCAAAGAGTTATTTACCCGAGTCGTTTTCAACGTGGCCGTGGCTAACCGTGATGATCACCTGCGCAACCACGGATTTATCCGTTCCCCTGCCGGCTGGCGCTTGGCACCGGCCTTCGATATGAACCCTTCTTTCAAAAAGAGTGAACATGCATTGTCGCTGAATTTTTATGACCGTCTGCCGGATCTGGAAGTTGTCATATCAACTGCAGAGTACTATAGGCTGGGCATAAGCCATGCGAGGAAAATTGTGGCGATGGTGTGCGAAATAGTAAGCAAATGGCGAGCCAGTGCAAGGAAGCTGGGATTATCCGCAAGGGACTGTGCTGAGGCAGAGCACCTGTTTACCTGTGCCCCATAATCTGCCTCGTACCTAAACACAATTACCTGAAATAATTCATTATGGAGTAAACAAGTGGATAACAGAAAACAAATCCTCAGAAGAAATAAAACTATTGCCACAGGAATGATGATCGGAGCAGCGATACTCTTTGTTATAGCACGTACCCAAAAGGGGACCGGGGTATGGGAGTGGGTTGCAGCCTTTGCTGAGGCTGCCATGGTCGGAGCCCTTGCCGACTGGTTCGCGGTAGTAGCGCTTTTCAAGCACCCCCTCGGTGTTCCGATTCCACATACGGCAATCATCAAAAACAAGAAGGATGCAATCGCCGGAAACCTGGCTAATTTTATCCGGGATAAGTTTCTTGATACTGAAACCTTGCTACGCAAGTTGAGAGAACAAAACGCGGCGGAGCGACTTGCCTCATATCTGATGTCCAGCAATAACGCTGATGGTATCGCTACCGGACTAACCAGGATACTTTCTGATTCCCTGGGCTTTATCAGCGACGACCGTGTCCAAAAAGTTCTGGGATCAGTCGTAAAAGAGCGGATTGATACTTTTGATCTATCCTCCGCAGCAGGAACGCTTCTCGACACACTCAGAAATGACAATCGTCACCAGAAAGTTCTTGATGAAGTTCTGAATCGTTTTGCTGTCTGGCTGGCAACTCCGGAAGCTCAAACCAGCCTGGCAAATGCTATAGACACCATGATTAAGCAAGACTACCCGCTTCTTACAGTCTTTATTCAGAACAGAGAGCAGTTCTCACAAGGAGCCGGCGAAAAAATTGCCCGAAAAATCAACGCGTATATTCAGGAAGTAAATAATGATCCTGATCATACGCTCAGGCAGAAATTTGATAACAGCGTGACCGACATGATCGGTAGATTAAGGTCTGATACGTTATTGCGCGAAAAAATAGAGGCCATCAAACTTGAAGCGGTGAACAACCCGTCACTATCAGAATACGTGAACAGTCTTGGGAACAATCTTAAAAACTGGTTGAGTAATGACTTGAAACAGCCGAATTCAAAAATTCATCGAAATAGTGCAGAAATGCTTTCAGGTATTGGTCGTACCTTGGCACATAACCGGGAATTAAAAGAGTCTTTCAACCAACATTTGGAAAAGCTGGTTATTACCTATGCTGATACAGCGCGTACCACTATTGCCCGGCATATTTCAGAAACAGTAAAAACGTGGGAAACCGATGAATATGTCAACGAAATCGAATTAAGTATCGGGTCCGACCTGCAGTTCATCCGTATGAACGGCACGTTGGTCGGAGGTATAATCGGACTGTTACTTCACTCTGTCTCCTTACTGCTGAAATAACTATACCGGAGAGGTTCAGTATTGGGGTGATTTGAAAGTTTTTTGCGGAGTGGATGAAGTGGCAGAGGTGGCGTATCTGTCGTTACAGGAAACCGGATTGAAGCTGGTTGCGGTTATGGATGATACGCGGAGTGGCGGGGCTTTCTTCGGGGTGCCGGTAGTGTCAATAACTGAATGTGTGCTGCTGGAGCGCGCCCTGCTGGTGATAACCTCGCTGAAACGAAGGGATGAACTAGTGCAGAAGCTTAAGGATTTGGGGGTGGCTGCAGGCAGGGTATTTGTAGTTGCCTGACTCTCGCCGTGCCACGAAGGCACAAAGAAGGGCTGAGTGTATAGATGGGGGAGTTTGGTGATTTAACTGGGGAGTGTCCCTGTTTATTTCAGGCACTTGGATGGCAGCATTCTGTTGCAATGCGGGATGGGATCGTCGGGGCATACCGGTGGTTCTTGGAAAATCGTCAATCGGGAGCGTAACGTATGACAAAAAAAGCGCTTATATGCGGTATTTCTGGTCAGGATGGTTCCTATCTGTCACGGTTTCTTCTCGAAAAAGGGTATGACGTCCATGGCACTGCGCGAGACGCCCAGGTGGCGTCGTTTGCGAATCTCAGTAAATTGGGGATTCGTGATCAGATCAGGTTCCATTCGATGGCGCTCAATGATTTCCGGAGCGTTCTGCAGGTGCTGGTGAATGTTCAGCCTGATGAAATATATAATCTCGCGGGGCAGAGTTCAGTTGGCCTTTCGTTTGACCAGCCGGTAGAAACGTTGGAAAGTATCAGTGTCGGGACATTGAATCTTCTGGAAGCTATTCGTTTCATAAAGCGCCCGACCAGACTCTATAATGCCGGTTCAAGCGAATGTTTCGGCAATACCGGAGGTCACCCGGCAGATGAAAATACCCCTTTTCGGCCGCGCAGCCCGTATGCGGTTGCCAAAGCAACAGCCTTCTGGGAGATTGCCAACTATCGGGAAGCGTATAACCTGTATGCCAGCACCGGGATACTGTTCAACCATGAATCGCCACTGCGTCCCGAGCGATTTGTCACCCAGAAAATCGTCCGGAGCGCCTGCCGGATTGCCAGGGGAGCCGATGAAAAACTCAAACTCGGTAATATTGAAATTGCCAGAGACTGGGGATGGGCACCCGAGTATGTCGAGGCTATGTGGCTGATACTTCAACAGGAAAAGGCCGATGATTTCGTGATTGCGACCGGTGAAACAAACCGCCTTGAGGATTTTGTGGCTGAAGTATTCCGCTCTGTAGGACTGGATTGGCGTGATCATGTAGAGAGTGATGCGTCACTGCTCCGCCCTTCGGAAATAATGGTCAGCAGGGCCAATCCTGAAAAGTCAGTACGTATTCTTGGTTGGCAGGCTACTCACAGGATGAAGGATGTCGCGCGAATGATGGTGGAGGAGTTTATGAGGTAAAAACTGGAAAAATTCTACCAAAGTTTTGAGTTTTGTAAGATATAAATTCGGTTAGAAAGAAAAAATGATTAAGTATCTTGTGCAATATCGATGTTTGATGGCAGTATCAACTTACCTCATCTTACGTTAGGAGCAGTGCAATGGAAACAACTCTATCCAGTAAAGGACAAATTGTTATCCCTCGACAAATAAGACAAAATCATGGTTGGCACCCAGGTGTTTCTTTTACAATTATTGAGAAAGATGACTCATTGATTCTACAGCCTGTAAATACAAAAAAAACAACCAAACTGGAAGATGTAATCGGTTGTGTCGGATATCATGGAAAGAAAAAAAGCCTGGCACAAATGGATGCTGGAATACTTGAAGAAGCAAAACAGCAGGCGGCGTCATGGTTGCGATAGATACTAATATTGTCGTACGACTGTTGGTGAATGATGATCCGGCGCAAACTCAAAAAGTAAAAGCATTGTTCGAAGCAGAAAAGATATTTATCCCCAAAACGGTTGTTTTAGAGACAGAATGGGTTCTGCGGGGAGTTTATAAGATTGATTGTGAGCCGATCAATAATGCTCTACGTGCGTTGCTTTTACTTGAACAGGTAATAGTCGAAGATGAAACCGCTCTTTTTGATGCGTTGGACGCCCACAAGCAAGGGATGGACTTTGCTGACGCTATTCATTTGGCGTCAAGTCCTCGGGCAACGTCATTTGCAACATTTGATGCAAAATTTATTTCTAAAGCAATGAAACTGTCTCGGAAACTGACCGTAAAAGCCCCTTAGCCAAATCAAGAGAATGAGGAGCGACAGGGATGGTGAGTGGCTGGTTTTAGATGGGGGACGTTTGGTAATTTAACTGGTGAGCGTCCCCGTTTATTCATGGCTCTCCCATTAACAATGAAATATCGGTATTGTAATCCGAATTTTCATGGTAAAAATAAGTTATGATCCCACGTCGAATACATCTTGAAAAATTAACCGACCAGCTGGCCAATTTTCCCGTTGTGGCCTTACTTGGCCCGCGCCAGGTTGGCAAGACAACTTTGGCGCGGCAACTGGCGTCACAGTGGCCAGGTCCGGTCAAACATTTTGATCTGGAGGATCCGGAGGATCAGGCTCGCCTTACTGATCCGGCCTTTGTGCTGCGTCCGCTCTCTGGCCTTGTAGTACTGGATGAAATACAGACCCGCCCTGACCTGTTCCCACTACTGCGGGTATTGGCTGATCGTCCGGATGTTCCTGCCCGCTTTCTGTTGTTGGGAAGTGCAGCACCCGAATTAATGCGTCATACGGCAGAAACCCTGGCAGGCAGAGTCGTGTTTCACGAACTTGATGGTCTGGCCATGGATGAAATTGCGGCGGTTCAATCAGGTGCCGATTGGCTGGACGAGCGTTGGCTGCGCGGTGGTTTTCCTCGTGCACTGCTGGCTGAAAATCTGTCCGGGAGTCGAGAGTGGCGCGAGGCATTTATGCGCACGTATCTGGAACGTGACTTGCCGCAACTGGGCATTACTCTTCCAGCGGTCACGTTACGGCGTTTTTGGACGATGCTGGCCCATTATCACGGACAGACCTGGAATGGCAGCGAACTGGCGCGGGCTTTTGGAGTCAGCGACAAAACAGTCTCGCGCTATCTGGATATCCTTGAGGGCACCTATATGGTTTTTCGACTGCAACCGTGGCATACCAATAGTGGTAAGCGCGAAGTAAAAGCACCGAAAGTGTATGTGGCTGACTCTGGTATTCTCCATAGTTTGCTGGGCGTCAATGGTATTGATGATTTAATGGCTCACCCCAAGTGCGGCGCGTCATGGGAAGGTTTCATGATCCGTGAAATTATTCGACGAACTGCTGCTCGACGTGGCGAAGCATTTTTTTGGGGAGTACATACAGGCGCCGAACTGGATTTGCTGATTCATCACAATGGTCGCCGTCTCGGGTTTGAAGTCAAACTGACGCGCTCCCCCAAAGTTACACCATCAATGCGCTCGGCTCGTGACATCCTGGGACTGGATCATCTCTATGTTGTATGCCATGGTGCAGGAGATTCGTGGCCATTAGCGGAAGGCATTACCGCTGTTCCGGCTATGAATCTTGATTCTTCATTATGGGAGCCAAGCCATGATTGAAATTCGAGAGGCTAAATATCAGGAAGGGTACAAGCTTTGGCTCAGCTTTAATACAGGTGAGAGTGGTATTGCTGATCTTACCGATCTGATTCACAAGTATAAAGCAGCAGCTCCACTACTTGACACCAATGAGTTTAAAAAATTCTATCTGGATGAATGGCCCACAGTTGCCTGGCCATGCGGGTTTGATCTGGCCCCGGAGAGTTTGTATGAACGTGTCACTGGGAAATGGGTAGAGTGGCTTACGAACTGAGCTAACATGCTTTTCAAATTGTTTGAAAATATATCTGTCCCGGTTTTCTCCCGGTTTTCTGGCTCTGGGGGAATTGGTACTATATCCCCTGAATGTCGGTGTAATCAAGAGAGTGGGGAGTGACGGGGATGGTGAGTGGCTGGTTTTAGGTGGAGTGCATGGGGATTTTGAGCGGAACGAGGCTTAGGTGATGATTCAGGTAAATAGATGTTTTCTGATTTGTGCGTCCTTGGGAAAATCGGTATTGTCCCCGGAATATTCCTAACTCAACATTTCCCCCTCACCCTAACCCTCTCCCTCATGGAGAGGGAACTGTTTGGACACCAAGCGGCGAATTAGAACGAATCAGGTTCTTTATTGTCACCCCTTTTCTGAGATGGGTTGGGTGATAGGTGGGGTGATGGGTTGGGTGATTCCCCACAGTCTTTGATTCTCAGACTTATCAAGGCGAAGGCCATCTTCGTCAAGTTACATTTACAAAAGGAACAGATTGAACAGGTTGTGTGAATATGTATTATGTGGATATGTATTTGACTCCATATTTTATTGAGGGTATATTTTGTCAATGACATGGACAGTAATTTTAGAGGACGAGTTTGATGCTGAGTTTCAGTGTATGCATGAAGGGTTGCAGGACGAAATTTTAGCCCACGCACTGTTGCTGAAGAATTATGGCCCCAACCTTGGGAGACCGACAGTTGACACTCTAAAGGGATCGAAGCACAACAATATGAAGGAACTCCGTTTTGATTGGAAAGGTGGGGTCTGGCGTATAGCCTTTGCTTTTGACCCACAAAGGCAGGCTGTTTTACTCGCTGCTGTAGATAAATCAGGCTCTGATCAAAAACGCGTTTACAAAAAACTCATTGCACTTGCCGATAGTCGATATGCCAGATATTTGGATAATCTTTCTGCAGGCATTAAGAGGAGATAATTATGGCCAGGAATCTTGATCAAGTATTAGATGCATTGCCGTCTGAACGACGTGCTGCTATTGAGTATCGTGCTGCGGAATTGTCTACCTTGAAGGATTTGCGTCAGGCGATGCATAAAACACAAGTAGATTTAGCTGCTACACTGCATGTTGGCCAGGATAGTATTTCCCGTCTTGAAAAACGTAGTGACATGATGCTTTCGACTTTACGAAACTATATTGAGGCTATGGGGGGAAAGCTTGAACTTGTCGCAAGTTTCCCAAATCGTCCACCAGTAATCATTGAACACCTCACCGGGACAAGCAGGTAACGACCTCCGCCGGTGCGGAAGGCATTGCGGACGGCGGCGATGTACTCGTTGTTGAGGTTAGCGAAGGTGAGCTTGAAAACGGCAGCTGGCGGTATCAGATCCATACCCCGAAAATGTGTGTGGTGGTCAGGTTTGAATCCGAAACCATCCTTGAAGTCGTAACCGCATGGAGAGAAAAATGAAGTGCAGAAATTGTGACCATAGCGAAATGCAGGACGTAAATGAGAACTACCATTACCATCGGGAAGAGCTGGTCTGGAGAAGAAATATCAAGCCTCGTCCTCTGCGCATGCAGATGTACATGAAGGTCTGGAAAGAGGCCGCCTGATCTATACGCCCATGAAATTCTAATCACGAAAGGAGCCATACCATGGCCTATAGGCGTTATGGAAAGAATGGCAATGAGGGATGAGGGATGGTGAGTGGCTGGTTTTTGATGGGGATGTGTAGGTGTGGTGCGGAATGAGGGTTAGATAATGATTCGAAAAGGAGGAGTACTATGCAATCAGTTCGCAGAATCCAAAAAGCATATTCGGAGCATATATCATTGAAAATTCCAAAATCTTTTATACAGCGCTCTCTTGAAATAATTATCATGCCCGTTGATGATGCTAAGCCGATGTCTGAAGCTTCAGCAGTATGGCCGAAGGGGTTTTTTTCCCGAACAGCAGGATGCTTTGCCGACGCTCCTATAGTGCGTGAAGATCAGGGTGAATGCCCGGATATTGCCAAGGTGAATGAATTAGTACTTGTAACTCACAACACCCGTGAGTTTAGCAGGGTCTCCGGGCTTCAACTGGACGACTGGGAACAATCAAGACAATAGATCTGTTCCGGTTTTCTTGAGAGCATGATAAAAGAACACATTTGGCTACCCTGAAAAAAGCGGGTGTAATCAAGAGTGTGGGGCGCGACAGGGATGGTGAGTGGATGGTTTTATATGGGGTTGTGTAGACGTGGTGCGGAGTGAGGGTTAGATAATGATTCGAAAAAACAAATCTGGCCGGGTTTTGAACCGTGTCCCGGTTTCTTTGTGGAGCTTGAGGTTACATATGTCCGGAAATTTGCCTCCAATTTTGCTCGTACTGAAAAAGCTTGATTCGAATGAATAGACGTTGGCTCACATACATGCCCGCTTTTGTTCGAAAGCGGGTTGAAGGACGCCAGACACTCCAGAAAATAATTGACAATGCCGGGTGGCTGTTCTTTGACAAAGTTCTGCGCATGGGGGTTGGGCTTTTTATAAATATCTGGGTGGTGCGGTATCTCGGACCGTCTCAGTTCGGACAGTTCAGTTACGCAACTGCATTTGTCGCGCTTTTTGGCGTTCTCGCGACACTCGGGTTAGATGGCATATTAATCCGTGAACTCGTGCGCAAACCAGAATTGGCACCTGAAATATTGGGATCTGCGCTGCTGTTAAAAGTAACAGGCGGCTTTGTCGCTCTCTTGGCGAGCTTTTCCGCCATCATTTTGTTGCGTCAGGGTGACTTGCAGCTCAGCCTTATTGTGGCGGTTATTGCTGTCGGGACCGTTTTTCAGGCCTTCGACGTCATCGATTTTTGGTTTCAGTCGCAGATTCTTTCGCGGCATACGGTCGTTGCCAAGAACAGCGCCTTTTTGGTAATTGCCTTGGTGAAGATTGGACTCATTCTGAGTAAAGCGCCTCTTTTAGCTTTTGCCTGGGCCGCCTTGGCGGAAATAGTTCTCGGCGCGCTGGGGCTTCTTGTTGTTTATCGGTGCACCGGAAAAAAAATAGGACAGTGGCGGGTTTCCTTAATTCGTTGCCGATCACTGCTTGCAGACAGTTGGCCCATGATCTTAAGCGGCCTCTCCGTTGCAATCTACATGAAGATCGATCAGGTAATGCTGGGGGACATGGCGGGGGATCGGGCAGTTGGGATCTATTCCTCGGTGACTCGACTTACTGAGATTTGGTACGTCATTCCAACCGTGATTGTTTCCTCAGTGTTTCCTGCCATCGTGCAGTCCAAAGTAAAGGACGAGGCGCTCTACTACCGGCGCATCACCCGACTTTTCTCGTTAATGGCTGCGGTATCGCTCCCCATCGCTCTTCCCATGTCTCTGGGGTCCAACTGGCTCATAGTGAAGCTCTACGGGGTGTCCTATCAAGCTGCGGGGCCGGTACTGGCGGTACACATCTGGGCATCGCTCTTCGTGTTTTATGGGATCGCGCAAGGCCCCTGGGATCTCACAGAAAACCTGACCAGGCTCGCCATGGCTCGAATGCTCGGCGGGGCGACGGCCAATATAGCGCTCAACCTAGTCCTAATCCCGGTGTACGGAGCGTTGGGGGCCGCCATTGCGACCGTAGTTTCACAGGCACTGGCTGCGGTTCTGCTTAATCTGTTGCACAAAAAAACCCGGCAGATCTTCTACTGCCAACTCAAGTCGCTGCTTTTTTGGCGCTACCTGCGCGGTTTGTGACCGTCATAAGGAACTGATTTTATGGGAGAAAAAATCTTAAAAATCATGGTTATCCTCTATCGAGCCCTTTTTGCTCGTCCGAGCTGCTACCACTTCAACAAGCTACTCTTCGATCTGAGTGCCCGGGGTCTGGGACTGCAGAACTACGAAAACGACCGGGTGAGCGGGGAGGGGTTCGTGCTGCACCGGCTTTTGGCACGTTACCCCAAACCAGTGGTTCTGGATGTGGGGGCTAACCGGGGCAACTATGCGGAAAAGGTCCTCACTGTCATTGCCGGGGCCGAGCTCTACGCCTTCGAGCCCCATCCGGAGACCTTCAGCTCCTTGGAAGTCGTAGCCAAGCGCAGTAACTTCCAGGCCCGCAACTGCGGTATGGGGGCGCAGCCCGGAACACTCAAACTCTATGACCGGCAGGCGGGGGGGGAGGGGACCGAGCACGCCAGTCTCTACCGCGAGGTAATCGAGGGGATTCACCAGGTTCAGGCCGTGGCGACTGAGGTGGTGGTCAGCACCGTGGACGCCTTTGTCAGGGAGCAGGGGATTGAGCGCATTGCCATGCTCAAGATCGATACCGAGGGGCACGAGTATCAGGTGCTGTGCGGTGCCCGGGAAACTTTGGATAGAGGGGCCATCGACCTGATCCAGATCGAGTTTAACGAAATGAATGTGGTAAGCCGGATCTTCTTCCGGGATTTCTACAACCTTTTGGCGGGGCAGTTCGACATATATCGCCTTCTTCCCGGCGGGTTACTCCCAATCACAAAGTACCGCCCGTTGCAGTGCGAGTTGTTTACCTTTCAGAATCTGCTTTTTGTCCGACGGGGCGGAAATCTGTTATGAGCTTAAAGACGCCGGTAGCTTTCATGATATTCAATCGTCCCGATACCACGGCGCAAGTCTTCGCCGCCATCCGGCAGGCCCGACCCCCAAAGCTCCTGGTGGTCGCCGACGGTCCCCGGGTCGACCGCCCTGGAGAAGCCGAGAGCTGCGCGGCGGTCCGGGCCGTCATCGACGGGGTGGACTGGCCCTGCGAGGTGCTGATTAACTTTGCTGCAGAGAATATGGGTTGCAAACGTAGGATCTCCAGTGGGCTAAATTGGGTATTCAGCCAGGTTGAGGGTGCGATTATACTAGAAGACGACTGCCTCCCCCATCCCGATTTTTTCCCGTTCTGTGAGAAGATGCTGGAACGATACCGGGACGACGAGAGGATCATGATGATTGGAGGAACTAACTATCTGCTTGATTGTCTCAAGATCGAGGAGGGTTACTGCTTTTCGCGCTATTTTGCAATTTGGGGCTGGGCAACCTGGCGCCGTGCCTGGGAAAAGTACGACCTCAACATGGAAGAATGGCCGCGCTACAAGAAGGAGGGGGCATTGAAGGTTTTCTATTCCCAACGTTTCATGCAGCGGTTCGTTTCCGACATGTTTGACGACGCCCAGACAGGACGCTGCACTACTTGGGACGTTCAATGGTTTTATACCTGTCTCTTCAATAATGCGCTCAGTATTACTCCACGCGTAAATCTGATTTCTAATGTCGGACTGGTCGGAACACACACTTCGGGTGATACCAGAAATAATTCCTTCCCGGTTTACAGGCTAGCGTGCGATGGGATGAGACATCCGTCTATGGTCTCTCCCAATATTCTGTATGATGGGGAATTCTTCACAAAAAAGTTGAAAACAGGGGTTGTCGGCTTGGTACGTAAGGTTTATTTTGCCGCGAAAAAGAGATGTTTGAATGCAGTTCGAGTCTATTTAGATATCTGAATTAATAACTGAGAGGTTAGTCATGAGTGAGCAAACCGTGTTGGAAAGAATTCTAATAACAAGGGAGAAATTTCTCAAAGTCGAAACGGAAATTAGATTTCATGAACATCTCAGGCGCTATGCCGCAATCCGCCGGTTTTGCTACGGGAAGGTTCTTGATTTTGCTTCGGGCTGCGGTTATGGTTCATCTCTCCTTTCAGTGAACCCAGATGTAGAACAAGTAATTGGCATCGACAAGGACGCCGAAGCCATTAACTGGGCAGATAATGAATATAAAACAAATAAAGCTCAATTCAGGTGCCAGGATATCGAAGAAGTCTGCGAAAAATTTGATACACTTGTGAGCCTTGAGGCTATCGAGCATTTCGATGACGTTTCTCTAATCCCCCGACTAGCGGAAAGATGCGAGATCGATAATCTTGTAATATCCTACCCTAACAAAAAATCAACACACTTCAACCAGTATCATGTCCATGATTTTACCGTGCAGGACATTCTGGCACTGATGTGCAATTACGTTTGTTATCATTACTTCACCATGGGAGATGTACAGTTTTTACTTTTCACTAGGAAGCCGGCGAAGGCTCCGGCTCACCTATATAAAAACCTCATTGACTTAAAATGAATGACAATATGGATAATTTGGGTCGCAAGGGCTTATTAGCAGAAGCTACTCCTGGAAATGTTCAAACGGCACGAGATCGGTTATTTCCGGTTTCTTTCCGGCCTTTTTATCCAAACAGAGGAACCTTTTGGCTTGTGGAAGATGTCGTCATTCTTATCAACGTGGAGCTGTTTCAGAGGAACCGCTGGCGCCGATCGAGGCTTGATCTGTGCGGGAGAAGCCGTTCAGGCAACTGGACGGCAAGCTGTTGGGCGGGTGAGGTAAGTGGATGACTCTTAAAACGGTTCATTTCGTCTATGCAACGCCCAATACCCTTTTGGACAAATTCAGCATGAGGCTTATGGGCAGAAAGCTTTTTCATCCAAGTTGGGACAAGCTCTCTTGGCCTACACCCTTAAAGGCACCTCTGTCGATCACGTTCCATACAGCAAGGCACCTTTCCAAACGCTATCGGGTGAGGCTATACGATCTTCGCGAGCGGTTGGACATCGTTGCTGAGAAAGGGGATATTTTGCTGGGGCATGCCTGGCCCGACTCGAAATCGTTGCTCTGGAGGGCAATGCAGGACGAAAACTTTGCCAGCCGCTACCTGATTTCTCCCTATAATCACGATGCCTGTCAGGTGGGGTGGCTCTCTCCGCTGGTCGAGCAATGTGACAAGTTTTTCGCCATCTGCGGCCACTTTTGGATCGACAGCTTCGACCAATCTCCGCTTGCTCCCTTCAGGGATAAGGTTGTTCAACTCAGCATGGGGATCGACACGACAAACTACCCGGTAGTGAAGAGTTCCTTCAACCCGCCGGGGAAGAGAAGGTTTTTTTACGTCGGCAGGGGTGGGCACGAAAAGGGAATTGATCTTCTGGAGGAGTTGGCGCGCGAGGTGCCTGGCTTCCAGGGAGGATATATTAGCCTGGGTGGGGAGATCAAGGGATGGGATAAGATCTGTGATCCGACTGATCTTACCCCTGAGTTGATGCGGAGCATCGCTGAACAATATGATATCTTCATCAACATGAGCAGGGCCGACGCGCAGGTTACTACGGTCCTTGAGGCAATGAGTTGGGGGTTTCCGGTTGCCTGCACTCACGAAAGCGGATACTCACAGGAGAAGAGCCTTTACTATTTAAGCCTTGATGATGGCAAAATGAACGCTTCTGTTATAACGGAGCTCCAGAGGATGGAGAGTTCCAAGCTGGCGGAAGTTTCGAGGCTGAACCGGACGCTTGTGGAATCGCAATATAGCTGGGAGCGCTTTCTTTCAACATTAGAGGGGAACCTATGATAGTGCAATCGTCTGCACAGGTTCACTGTAGGATATGTGGCACACCGTCGGAGCATTATGCCGATGCCGTTCTTCTGAAAAGGTACCGCGTGGTGTACTTCATGTGTAGTACCTGCGGATTCATACAGACCCAGGAGCCTTACTGGCTTGAAGATGCCTACGCCAGCGCCATTAATCTCGCCGACGTCGGCATGGTGCAGAGAAACCAGAGGATTGCGAAAATTTCCCGGGCGCTCATCACCCTGTTCTTTGACGGTCGAGGGCGCTTCGTGGATTACGGGGGGGGATACGGTCTCTTTGTGCGGATGATGAGGGACAGGGGTTACGATTTTTATCGCACTGACAAGCACTGCAGCAATCTCTTCGCTTCGGAGTTCGAGGCGGACCTTCCGACTGGGGGGGGATACGAGCTCCTCACCGCCTTCGAACTATTCGAACACTTGGTCGATCCGGTTTCAGAACTAAGGAGGATGCTGGAGTTCTCCAACAGTATCTTTTTTACCACGGAGTTGCTCCCCGAGATCCCGCCTCTTCCTGAAACGTGGACCTACTTCGGGCTGGACCATGGCCAGCATGTCTCGTTTTATACGCGCCGCTCCCTGGAAGTTCTGGCGCAGCAGTTTGGCCTCAGGCTCTATTCGGATGGGAAGTTTCGTCATCTATTAACGCCGAAGAAGCTTTCTCCACTCTGTTTCCGTGTCGCCTCCACCTACCGGGTGGCGGCCCTTTTGGAGCCCCTTACCGGTCGGAGTTCCCTGGTCGCCGCAGACTATCAGAGGATCACCGGCAGAAAGCTCAAGTAAAAGGGAAATCATGAAAGTCGGGTTGAGTGCCATCAGTTTCGTCCCCGGGAAGATGGGGGGGATGGAAACCTATTTCAGAAATCTGGTCTCCTACCTGATGCGCATGGACGGGAAGAACAGCTACACCCTCTTCTGCGACCGGCGTTTCGCTCAAGAGTTTCCACCACCAACCGCCTCCTTTTCTGTCGAGTCGGTGAACTACGCGAAACCCTCGCTGAAGTGGTTTGCCCGCGGCGTGCTGCGCAACCTCAGTAGTCTCGATATTCTGCGTGGCGAGTTCAAGGGGGTTGCCCTGGATGTCATGCACCATCCCTTTACCGTGCTCACCCCCCGGGGTCTGCCTATCCCCACTGTTCTTACTTTCTGGGATATGCAGCAGGAGTTTTTCCCCGAGTTCTTCGCTCCGGCGGAACTGAGCAAACGAAAGCGTACCTTCAGGGCCTCCGCCGAGGAGGCGACCCGCATTATTGTGAGTGCCGAATTCACCAGAGAGTGCCTGGTGCATCGCTATGGTATCGACGCTGGGAAGATTGATGTGATCTACACCGGGTATGGCCCGGACTACCGCGTGATCGAGGAGAGCGAAGGATTGGCGCGGGTGCGCAGCCGTTATGGCTTGGAGCGCCCCTTTCTCTACTACCCGGCGGCGACCTGGCCCCACAAAAATCACAAGAATCTCCTGGCTGCATTGAAGATACTCAAAGACGAGATGGGGTTCGACGGAGACTTGGTCCTCACTGGCGTCGCCATGAACGCGCACGCCTCCTTGCAGTCTGAGGTGGCGCACCTGGGCCTTTCTGACCGGGTGAAGATGCTCGGATATCTGGATTACAGTGAGCTCCCCTCCCTCTACAATCTTGCCACCATGATGGTTTTCCCCTCCTTCTTTGAAGGGTTCGGGATACCGTTGGTGGAAGCTATGGCCTGCGGTTGCCCGGTCGTCTGCTCCGACGCCACCTCGCTCCCCGAGATCGTCGGTGGGGCAGGGCTCCTCTTCGATCCTGCCTCGCCTCGGGATATCGCAGAGAAGGTATGGCTGGCCTGGTCCGACCAGGAAAAGCGCCGTGAGATGATCCGCGCCGGCCTGGAACGCACCCGTCTCTTTGACTGGGAGACGACGGCAAGCCGGACTCTCCAGGTGTACGAAAAAGCGGCAGGAGGCCGGCCGTGAGTCAGTTTTACGGACCTGAAGCAAAACCGCTGATTACGGTGGTGACGGTGGTGAGAAACGGCGCTGCCCAACTGGAGGAGACGCTCAGGAGCGTCTTTGCCCAGGGCTATTCGAACCTCGCCTACATCATCATCGACGGTGGTTCGACTGACGGTACACTGGAGATCATCAGGCGCTACGCGGACCGGCTCACCTTTTGGGTAAGCGAGCCGGACCGGGGGATATACGATGCCATGAACAAGGGATGGGCCGTCGCTCGGGACGAGGGGTACCTTCTCTTTCTCGGCGCGGGGGACCGGCTGCTTTCGCTCCCGAAGGATATGGAACGCTTCGGACATAATGAGGTGGTGTACGGCGTGGTGGAACTGGGAAACCGACAATTTCGGCCCGAGTCAGGCGTGGGGCTTCGCTGCAACAACACATTGCACCACCAGGCCCTGCTGGTCCCGAAGTCGCTGCATCCGGAGCCCCCCTTTGATACGCGCTTTCGGCTCTACGCGGACTTCGATTTCAACCAGCGTCTCCTGAAGCAGGGGGTGCATTTCGTCTTCAGCGAAGAGCTGCGTGGCTACGCTCTTCCCGGAGGCGCCAGCAGCAGCAAGGCGCACCGCGAGACCCTCGCTATCGTTGCCAAAAACTTCGGGTTTTGCTGGAGCCTTTGGGCGTTCTGCTATCTGGTGCTGAGGAGGATGGCGCGCTTTTTTCGTGACGGGCATGCCGCGGGGATGGGGGGCGCACCATGAAAATTGTCTTTCTCGCCCCTTTCGGTATTCGCCCCAAGGGTACCGTCATCGCGCGCATGCTGCCTTTGGCCGTTGAACTGCAGAAACTCGGACATGAGGTGGTGATCGTCGCTCCCCCCTACACGAATCCTGAAGACTCCGGAAAGAGCGAGATTGTGGCCGGGGTACGACTGGTCAATATAGCACTTGACTCCAGTCACAAAGTGCTGGCAGCGCCGATCCTCGCCTGGAGGATGTTCCGTACCGCGCTCGCCGAGAAGCCGGATCTGGTGCACCTTTTTAAGCCCAAGGGGTATGGCGGACTTGCTGCCATGCTGCACCTGCTGTTGCAGCAGTTCGGCCTGCGCTTGGCCCCTCTTCTGCTGGACACGGACGACTGGGAAGGTGATGGCGGGATGAACGAGCTGCACGGCTATTCCTCCCTGGAAAAGCGTTTCTACCACTTCCAGGAGCAGTGGATCACCCGCCGGGTAGTGGGGGTGACTGTGGCGAGCCGGGCATTGGAGGTGATGGTTGCCGCGATGGGAATCCCCCGGCAACGTCTCCTGTATCTTCCAAACTGCGTGGGCGATCCCCCTCCGGGCGACGGAACAGCGCTCAGAAAAAGAATGGGGATTGCGCCTGAGACACCGGTAGTGCTACTTTACACCCGTTTTTTTGAGTTCAGCCAGGAAAAGCTGCATTTCCTATTAGCCGAGATCTTTCGGCAGATTCCCGGAGTCAGGTTTCTGGTGGTGGGCAAGGGGCGTATGGGAGAAGAGGATCTTCTTTTGGCAGCCGGTAGGAAAATGGGTTTTGCCCCGGCCCTAGTGATGGCAGGATGGGTCGAGCCGGTCTCACTCCCCGATCATTTGGCCGCCGGAGATCTGGCTTTGTACCCATTCTCCGACACGCTGGTGAATCGGACCAAGTGCCCGGCCAAGCTCACCGAAATTCTTCTTGCTGAAAAGGCCGTGATTGCTGACAATGTCGGGCAGCTTGCCGAATATATCGACCCCGGTCGCTCCGGGATCCTCTGCGTTCCCGATAATTGGGAGGAGATGGCGAATCAGGCAGTACGACTTCTTAACGACCCGGAGCAACGGCGCGCAGTCGGCGAATCGGGGGGGCGTTATCTCCGGGAACGGTTCCGTTGGTTTGATTTTGCGCAGAGGTTGGATAATCTCTACGTCGAGTGCGTCTCTGCCGGGTCTGAGCGGAACAGTTGAGCCGTGGGTGAGGAACACTTTTACTATTGAACGAGGTTTATTGAATGTCTCAAAGAAAAAAAGACCTGTTGATTCTCGCCGCGCTGCTTGTTGTGCTGCTACTCTTTTTTGCGAAGATCCTCTTTACCCACCAGATTATCCGTGCCCCGGATATAATCAACGAATTTTACTGGTGGGCCAAGGCTCAGTCGAGCAACAGCTTCTGGGATATTTTCAAGGTTAAGATACTTTATGCCAATTGGGACATCATGATAAACAGCGGCAACACGGACGAGGGGGGATCTCTTACCGGGCAGTTCCTGTTCAACAGAAATCTGGTGTTTTCCCTACTTCCCGCTCCGGCCAGCGTCGCCTGGTACATTGTGCTGCATCTCTTTTTCGGAGCGGCCGGCGTTTACTGCTATTGCCGCCTCATCGGTATCAGCAGGGTGGCGGCGTTCCTCGCGGGACTTGTTTTTGCCCTTGCCCCCGAAAACGCCTCACTCATAAATGCTGGGCACGTCATGAAGATTGCCACCATCACTTGTGCTCCTTGGGTTTTTTATTTTTTCGAGAAGGGTTTTCAGACCCGGAGAGTGTTCTTCTTCCTCGCTACCGGTTTTATGCTTGCCTTCCAGTTTTTCAATATCCATTGGCAGATCGCCTACTACACCTGTCTGGCTACCGCTGTTTATGGCATGATTCGGTCTCTAGGCATTATTATCTCCGAACGGAGCGGTGGGAAAAAGCTTATCGGCCGTATTATCGGACTCAATCTGGTGGTCATGTTTTTTTTCCTCTCCACTGTTGCTATGTCACTGATCCCTTTAGCTAACTGGTCCAAGGGGACTAATCGTGGCGCGGAGAGCGGCGCCAGTCAGGGAAAAGGTGGGCTGGACAGGGACGAAGCGATGTCCTGGTCGCTACCTCCGGAGGAAGTAGCCGGTTTCATCATTCCAGGTTTTTTCGGATATTCACGTCAGGAGGCGGGGGAAAACCCTTCCAATATCGATTCCTACTACTGGGGGCGGATGCACTTCACTCAGACAGTGAGCTATATGGGCCTACTGCCCTGGCTGTTGTTGCCACTGCCGCTCATCTTCCGACGTGATCGCTACGCCTGGATCGCCCTTTTTGCAGTGGCGTTTGGCATCGTATTTTCTATGGGTAAATACACCCCCTTCTATAACCTACTCTTTGACTACTTCCCGGGGATCAATCGCTTCAGGGTCCCGAAGATGATGATGTTCTTTCCGGTCATGGGTCTCGGAGTACTCTCCGCCTTGGGTCTTGATCTCCTCCTCGACCCAGAAGTACGAAAGACTAAGCCATTCAAATACTATGTCATCGGGATTGTGATGTTGCCGGTTGCGCTTGTTTTGCTTCTAGCTGCTGAGTTGATCGGCAAACAATATTGGATCGACCAGTTCATAAGTATATTGGCACAGCCAACTCGATACGAGCCGCAGAGCGAACAGCTTCTGATGCAGCGTTGGAATAATCTGGTGACGGAAACCGGCCTTGCCGCTGGCCTGGCCTCCCTCTTAGCCACACCTATAGTCCTCATCTATCGGAAGGTGTTAACGATCAGTGTACTCCCCGCTTTCCTGGTACTGCTATTTCTGCTGGATGTTGGACGCGTCAACAGCAAGTTCCTGTTTCTTGTTGCCGAACCGCAAAAAACCAGTGGAATCAAGACTCCTGAGATAGTTTTTCTACAGTCAATGTCTAAAGAGTATCGGGTGCTTCCTTTCAACGCGGATCCCGGACAGTATGCAGCGGCCGGCATACCGGTCATGTTCGTATCCAACCCGGTGCAGCAGCGGCGCTGGCAGGAGTTCCTTGACAACTTCAATACTGGTTCCAGCATGCCGGATATACTGAATGTTAGATACCTTATTGAGAGCAAGGAACAGTACGAGAATGAAAAGGCGTCCCTCGCAGGTAAGTATGTGCCGATATTCATTTCTCCGGATGGCAAGACTGTTATCCTTGAAAACAAAGGAGTGCTTCCAAAGGCATGGCTGGTGCCATCGACGGTGGTTGCTTCCGCTCAGGAGACGCTCGGCGCCTTGCAGAACCCGGCGTTCGACCCTAGGCTACTGGCGTTTGTCGAATCCGCTCCTCCGATTCCTATGGCCAGTCCCAATGCTCCGTTGCCCGGGAGTCCCGGTCGGGTGCGGGTACTGCAGTACAAGGGGGAGCGGATCGATCTGGAAGCCGATGTCTCTATGAACTCAATGATGGTCCTGGGGGAAAAATACTACAAGGGGTGGAAAGCCACTGTGGATGGAAAATCGGCAGAGATCGTGCCGGTCAACCACATCCTGCGCGGAGTCTATCTCACTCCCGGGAGTCATAAAGTTGAGTTCCGCTTTGATCCGCTCCCTTTCAAGATCGGCAAATATCTGACTCTGGCGTCATTTGCGCTGTTTGCCGGGATGCTGGTAAGGGAGTGGCTCTTGCGGAGAAAAGGGATGAGGGATGAGGGATGAGGTTGGAAATGTAAGTACAGAAGTATGTTCCAGATCCTTATCTTCAGTGAGTTACTGCGTTATCATTTTTATGGCTTGAAATTAATGTGTCAAACGAGATACAATTATTTCGAGCAATAGCCCACGGAGGAAAATTTTATGACGCGAGCCGCAATGATTCATGCACGGATGGAATCAACTCTGAAGCAGGATGTAGAGAGTATCTTTCGGGCACTGGGTATAACAACAACCGAGGCGGTGACTCTTTTCTATAAACAGGTGAAAATGCAGCGCGGTTTGCCGTTTGCCGTTGAAGTTCCTGATGAAGCATTGGACTCCTGGCAAAGAAGCGAGATCAATAAAGGGTTGGAAGAGATGATGTCAGGAAAGCTGGTTGACCACGATGACGTTGTCAAGCGGTGGTCGGAGCGGACATGAAAATACGCTGGACTGAAGGCGCTGAACATAATCTTGACCAGATTGAGGAGTACATCGCTCTTGACAATCCAGCGGCTGCCGTTGCCACGATACATAAAGTTTTTGCTGCAGCTGTAATGCTGGCCGACTATCCGGCCCTTGGCAGGCGTGGACGCGAACGAGGCACAAGGGAGCTTGTTGTGGCCGGTATTCCATACATCATTATCTTTGCCATTCATCGTGACCAACTGATTATTCTCCGAGTGCTTCATACTTCTATGAAATATCGTTAAGCCTTAAACAAAATGCAACTGGCCGTATCTACATACAATTTTCTGAACGAGTTGAATAACTTCTCCTATACGTTGTCATCTTTGGATCGGGTGTGGGACATCTTATTTTCAGACGAGGCCAATCGCTGGCATCACCTGCGTGTCAACAAGTACAAGGAAACATTCTATGTTACTCATATCAGCGGAGGAGCGGGGTGTCTTGAGGTAGAGCCAGAAGTTGACGTACGGGTTCTGCAAAACAGTGGAATTTCTTCCTACTCTGTCCAAAACCGGAGTTTGGCCGCTGTGGTATGGGAACCACTCATCAGATCGGCATGCAGTAGGCTGAAGGTTGTCCGCAAGGAGTGGATAAAGGCTAACAAACAAATCCAAAATGAGTACCCCCTGCGTTATAGATACGGTACGGCTCCCCACGCGATCATTCGCGCTTCTCTACCCGATATTTACCGACTTGATTCTGAGTTGGGCACCCCCAAAACCCTGGAGTTCGTGCGTCTGGTCGAAGATGGTTTTTTTCTTAAAGCTGAGAACACTGAAACTTCGACCATGACAGCAACAGATTATTTCAAATATTGCCGGATTGCCTACATTGCCGGGAAGCGAACTGATGAAGCCGTCAATGCATCTTTGTCGGGAAGGGCAATGTATGACCGATATGCTGATGGTCGCCATGAAGGTCTGCTGGATATAGATCCTGACTCCGGGCAGGAGTTTGCCGACTGGATCGACGGCACGCATCCAAAAAGAACTGTTGGCGGGCATCCGTGGGAGATTAAGCGGGGTGGAAATACTACGCATATAGACTTGAGCGTGTCACGCCCATCCCCATATCGGAAAGAGGGGTTTAAAGTCGAGCTACGTGCTGAATCAACAGGCCGCATGGCGGAGATGCTACGCATGTTTTTGGCAATTCACGAAGCTGGGCTCCCGATTGCCATTGCTCATCCGGAGGCTGTTCGTAAACGACTTCTGGCCCAGGACAACATCGGGATTGTCCCTTCTTACGCCTCACTGACAGGTCCAACCAGCATTTCCGTCCGACTGACGATGTCTTTGATGTCATGCAGTATGACGATCTTGGCCGTTTCAAACGCCGGGTCACCCCCTTCATTACATGGGAACCGCTGCCCATTTTAAAGCCGGTAGATGCATGATTATGCATAGTATGTCGTTATGATGTCTGTTCCTGTTGCATTACAGTTAACGGAGATATAAAGTGGGGCGTATTCTAAAAAAAATATGAGAGGAGATATTGTGTGCCCACGGTTTTACGAATAGGACCATACAGGTTTCATTTCTATTCTGATGAGTATCTGGAACCGACGCATATTCATATAGAAACGCCTGAAGGGGAGTGTAAATTCTGGCTTGATCCTGTTAGATTGGCCCGCAATAAAGGGGTGTCGGCTAAAACTGTCCGAGATCTGGAAAAACTTGTTTTTGAACATCGGAATCTATTGAAGGAGAAATAGGATGAATTCCATAATGCATAACGAACCGGTTGAGCCCGCTGCGGTGCGTGCGTGGGTGGAAAAACGAATGGTGTACGTGGAACTGACTGATGGACGGGTAGTCGGTTTTCCCGCTGAACGGTTTCGCAAACTGGGTAGAGCGACTGATGAACAGTTGCAGGAATTGACGTTACGGCTGAACGGTTATGCATTGCGGTGGGAATCAATTGATGAAGATATATCCGTGCCTGGCATATTGGCCGGGCATTTTCAGTTGCCGATCTACAGCCTGGCGGCATAGGCCTGGTATTAGCATTAAGGCGCTTATAGGGGGCAGACTGCTTGTTAGTAAAAAGCGGCCTGTCCCTTTTTTATGAGGAATGAGGGGATTAACTGATAACTGATTACCGATTACTGTTTACTGTTTACTGATCACAGATGAACCCGCTTTTATGGAAATCAGAAAGCCCTGTTTCCCACGCTGACAGCATGCGGGCGCCTATGTCTTGGAACTCCGGGTGATCGTTAGAATATTCGGAAAGTGCATTCCGTGTATCGGCGACAGCCTCAGACGTCTCGTTGATAATGTGACTGATTTTGCCTATCGGTAATGCCAGGTGTGCTATGGCGAACTGCTCAAGAATCTTTCGCGGCCACCATTTTTTTGTACCGGCCAGAGCCAATGCCGGAACATCTTTGGGAATATACGCCACCGTTGTCACAACATCATATACCGGTGCCAGACGAACCGCAGCTCCCGGGTGATCATACAGAATCCCAAAATTCTTCAGGTGTGCATCTCCATTCCTCATTATGCAGGAGAGCACCAACGATGCGAACAGTTGCTCGCGAGCTTTTTGCGTGAATTCAGGGGAAACGAAATCCTTGATACTTTTTGCCACCCTTTCATAGGTACTGTTGTACTTCTGGGCTGTGCCAAGTGCCTGGAGAGAACAGATCTCTTCGAAACCGAGCGGGCGTCCGTCATTTGCCACATCAAACCGCTTCATGACAAACAGCCCGCCGTTGTCTGACAGATAAAATTCCGGTACCGGCAAGCCGGCTCGTTTTACGGCAGACATACAGAAAAATTCGTTTGCAGCTAAACATGGATATTCACTCCCCCATGATTTTACAATATAGGCGCCAATGGTAGCGGTGCCGCGATCAGCAGCTTCCAGCAGGACTTTGGGCTGCACTCCGGAGACCCCCGACCGGAGCGCATACTTTGTTATCAGAGTATGAAATAATTCGTCCGTGTCAGGGTATGACAAAAGCTCGTCAAGTGATTCACGAGTCTCAACGATTCCTGGCGACGGGGCCTCTGGAAGCGCATAGCGGTTGCGTCCGATCTGGTTGCCGCCTGTTACCCGGAGTACCGTTAAATCATCGTTGCCGGCCAGTTTTGCAATGGCGCGCCGGATCGCTTCCAGCAAGGCGCCTTCAGGCAGGTTCATCTGAAAGACCGGGTGAATTTCCCTGCTTAGCCAGCTTTCCAGGCGGACCGGCATTGTGAGTGAAACCTGAGCATAGGGAGAGTCCGCATTCGGGGCATATGAAAAAACATACTGACGTTGATCCGGCGAACGATCCAAAAGACCGGCGCGGGATGTATCTGCCCATACCGCAAGGGCACCGGGAGATGATAACACGCTCAAAGCTATCTACCTTTCTTCACGCAACTCGTCCAGCGTAGGAGGAGTACCAGTCGTGCGGATACGGATCTCCAAACCAAGATATTCCAATATTCTGGTGAGTTTGCGGATGCCGATATCCTGTACAATGCCAGCTTCAATCTGACTGATCGTCGCGTGGCTCATCCCCAGGGCATCGGCTATCTGCCTTTGGGTCAACTTGCGACGCTTTCGTTCCGCTTTAATTTTTTCACCAATATAAAATAGCATAATTTACTGTATATGATAAAACACGATATTTAATCAAGATTATTTATTGCATATGATAAAAATTGGTGAGGGGGGAGGTATGTGGCTGGCGTAAATCCCCGTTATAACCGGTCAAATTCATCCGGCTCTAATACCAGAACATGTGTCAAGGCATTCTTTTGATCGTGTATGATTGTGTTGCAAAATAGTATGAAAAATAGTAGTAATTTTTTATGAATAATTGGAGGTGCTCATAAATGTACAAAGCAGTTTCCGAAATTGATCGTGTTACTATCTCTCTTCCTCATTCGATAGCCTGCGAAATCGAAGTGTTACGGGCACAGCTGAATGTGTCCCGGTCGGAGATATTCAAACGAGCGGTTGAGCGCTTCATTGAAGAGCAACGCAGGAGCCAATTAACCGGAATTGCCGTAGAAATGGCGGAGGAGTATCGCTCGAACCGTGAGCTTGTTGCATGTACGTCCCTTGATGCCGAGGATTTTGCATGATACAGGGTGAGATTTGGTTGATCAATCTTGATCCGACTGTAGGCGCCGAAACAAAGAAAACCCGCCCCTGTGCTATAGTCAGCGATAACGCTATTGGGGCTCTGCCGCTTAAGATTATTGCCCCATTCACCGACTTCAAGGAACGCTACCGCACTGTCCCATGGATGGTGGTGTGTGAGCCGGACTCAAACAATAACCTTTTAAAAACCTCTGCATTAGACCTGTTCCAGCTGCGCTGTGTGGCCGAGGAAAGATTGATCCGCTGTTTGGGCCGCATTGATGCTGACGCGCTTCTGAAAGTCCAGTCAGCAATAAAGACGGTTTTCGGGATCAGATGAGTGCGAGTGACGAGTGACGAGTGATGAGTGATGAGTGACGAGTGATGAGTGACGAGTGACGAGTGACGAGTGACGAGTGATGAAGGAAGAAGGATGAAGGATGAAGGATGAAGGATGAAGGATTTGCTGATTACTGATTACTGATCACTGTTTACTGTTTACCGATCACTGAAAGAGGGATGAGTTGACAAAAGACGATCTCAAAGCATTTGATCTACAGCTGTTCCAGCCGCGACACGGGTACCGCTATTCGCTTGATCCACTGCTTCTTGCCCGCTTTTGCCAGACGGTTAAGCCGGAAGGGAGCATTATCGACCTTGGTGCCGGGTGCGGTATCATATCGCTGGTGCTGGCCAGGATGAATCCGGATGCCTCTGTCGTGGCGGTTGAAAATAACCGGGAAATGGCACAGATCATCGAGCAGAATATTCAGTGCAACGGCCTTGCCGACAGGGTCTCCCGGCGTACTGAAGATGTCATACATCTGCGCAGCTCGTATCCCCACTCATCATTTGACCTGGTCGTATCCAATCCGCCGTTCCGCACGGCGGGGAGCGGAAAAATCAGCCCCAAAGCCGGCCGTGACAGCGCCCGTCATGAAACTACCGCCGGGCTTGGTGACTTTTTAGCAGCGGCAAAATATCTGGTCAAGCCATCCGGGAGAATCTGCTTTATCCACCTTCCGTCCCGTCTGCCCGAATTCATATCGCTGGCGGTCGGGATGAAATTGTCCCTGCTGCGTCTGCGGATGATCCACAGCAACGCGGAGTCACCGGCAACCATGTTCATGATAGAACTGGCAAAGGGAAGGCGTTCGGAACCGGTTGTGGAGCCGCCTCTGTTTGTGCAGGATGTGGTTTGACTTTTCATGTTCATGGTGAGTGTGCTAGAGTGTTAAAAAATTAATTTAAAGGAGTATCTGATCCGATGAAAAAAACATGTTCATTAGTATTGTTAAGAGGACTTCTGGTCGCCTCATGTGTATCGTATGGCAGTTTTGCGGCCGCTGCTGAAGCTGAAGTGAAAAAAGAGAATGCCGCTGTTGCTGTAGCGCCTGCTTCAGTAGCACCTGTTGCAGCAGTCCCGGCGGCTGCCGGGGCACAGGTGGGCGTTGCCCGGGTCAACGGGACGACAATCGATGCTCGCGAACTGCGTCGGGCAAAAAAAGTCATGCTGCGTGGGCAGACGATACCTCCAGATCAGAATGCGGCAGCAGATAAGCAGGCGGTTGAACAGCTGATCTCAGCGGAACTTTTATATCAGGCAGCTGCAAAGGTGGAGATCAAGGATCTGGATAAACAGATAGATGCTAAGCTCGCTCAGGGTAAAGAACGTTTCAAGGATGAGCAGGATTTTAAAAATGCCATCAAAGAGTTAGAGATGGATGAAAAGGAACTGCGAGAGTACACCCGCCGCGACCTCTTAATTACCCAATATGTAGAATCGGCATTCGTATCAAAAACGGTTGTCACAGATGCGGAAATTCGTTCCTTTTATGACAAAAATCCGGACAAGTTTACGCGGGAAGAATCGGTAAAAGCCAGCCATATCCTGATTGGGGTTGATAGTGCCGCTTCTGCCGATGATAAGAAAAAAGCGCGTGAGAAGGCCGATAAACTCAAAAAAGAACTTGCCGGCGGTGCCGACTTTGCCACATTGGCAAAAGGAAATTCAACCTGTCCCAGTAGTCAGCAGGGGGGCGATCTTGGCTCTTTCGGCAAAGGGCAGATGGTGCCGGCATTTGAAAAGGCGGCCTTTGCGCTTAAGCCCGGCGAAGTCAGTGATGTTGTTGAAACCCAGTTCGGCTATCACATCATCAAACTGACGGAGAAGACCCCTGCCACTACGACCGATTTTAAGGATGTAAAAGCAAAGATAGGAGAATATCTTAAAGGACAGAAAGTTAACGAAGCTATCCAGAAATACCTTGAAGAGACCAGAAAAACTGCAAAAATTGAAATCCTGTTGTAATAAAAAGCTGTAGTAACTCTCATTTCATCGGAATGGAGTAGGCATGCGATCTTTGTTGTATTACTCTTTTCGGGTAGGTGTGATAGCGGTTGCCCTTTGGGCCGCCGCGTCCGCCTTACCTGAAAAGAGCGCTCTCTACGCCGCCGTACCTGTCCCTCATATTCTTGTCCTTAATTCATATAATACGGGCTACGACTGGTCGGAGGATGAGATGGAAGGTTTGCGTGAAGGCTTGTCAAAAGCGTTCCCGCGCGTTGAAACCTTCATCGAACACCTCGACACAAAGAAGTTCCATACCAAGAAGCATTTCCCTCGTTTGGCTGATCTGCTTGAAGCAAAGTACTCAGGTCAAAAGCTCGATATCATTATTGCAATGGACAATGCTGCACTTGAATTTGCAATAAAGTATCGTCAGCGCATCTCACCCGGAACTCCCCTTCTTTTTTGCGGCATCAACGATTACGAACCTTCCATGATTGCCGGTCAGGCACGCATTACCGGAGTTGCGGAGTTTCATGATTTTGTCGGTACGCTTAAACTGGCCCTCCAATTACACCCGAATACTCATGACATCGTTGTGATTCATGACTTTACCGATACCGGCATTGCCATCCACAATGAACTTAAAAAGTCGGCAGAGCAGTTTTCCGCAATTAATCTCCACTGTATGGGAGATTTACCGCTTGAGGAAACGGTGAATAAGCTGAAATTGATTCCTCCCGACTATCTGGTGCTTATGTTGTCGTACACGGTTGAAAAAGGGGGGAGAACTTTCAGTCATGCTGAAGCGGCCAGGTTGGTAAGCTCTGCCAGTACTGTTCCGGTCTATTCGGTCTATGCTGAGCAGTTGGGGTACGGCGTAGTTGGCGGACGGATGATGAAGGGGCAGATTCAGGGACTGAAAACTGCCGAACTGGCGGTAAAGATTCTCGGCGGAGAGACTCCTGAAAAAATCCCGGTCGTAACGGATGATCTTTCATACCCCGCTTTTGACTATCTTGTCATGAAAAAATACGCTATTACCCCGGCCAGACTGCCCGCCGGTGCGGTGATTATCAACAAGCCATCTTCAACGTTTTCGATAAACAAAGCAGTTGCCTGGACTGGGGTGCTGTTTACTCTGCTCAGTACCGCCGGTCTGATAAATCTGATTCTGAATATCCGTAAACGAAAGCGGCTTGAAGAGATGCTGCGCCTGAAGATTGATGCGTATCAGGAGTCGCAGGAGGAGTTATTGGCGACTGAGGAAATGCTGCGCTCACAGGTCGACGATTACATGCGGAGCCAGGATGAGCTGCTGGCAACGGAAGAAATGTTGCGGTCACAGATTGTTGAATACCGCTCTACGCACGATCAACTACTGGCTACAGAGGAGATGCTGCGGGTTCAGCTTGACGCTATTGCCGAAAGTTCGCAGAAATTTAAGGCAGTTTTTGAGCATTCTCCGATTACCGTGGCTCTTACGACCCTTCCGGAAGGGACATTCAGTGATGTAAACCAGCGGTTTATCGAGATGTTTGGCTATTCCCGGGAGGAGGTCATTGGCAGAACCACTGTTGAGCTGGGAGTGTGGTGTGATGGCTCAGCCCGGGGCAGGTATCTTCAGCAGCTGAGGTCCACCGGGTTTGTCCACAATTATGAAGCCGAAATGCGCCGCAAAGATGGTGAGTTCTTTACCGTGCTGTTTTCCGGTGTACTTCTTGAAATTGCCGGTAAGCCGGGTGTCCTTAGTGCGGTTATGGATATAACGGAGCAGAAACGGTTGCAGAATCAGCTGCTGCAGTCACAGAAAATGGATGTCGTTGGTCAGTTGGCGGGCGGTATTGCCCATGATTTCAACAATATGCTGGCCGGGATCATGGCCGCCGCCGAATTGCTGAAACTGCGGCTGAAGGGGGATGAAAAAAATATCAAGACAGTAGGTTCCATCATAGAAGCCACGACTCGCAGTGCCGACCTTACCCGCGAGCTGCTGACCTTTTCACGAAAAGCCTCAACGATGACCCATCCGGTTCGTGTCAATGATGCCGTAACCACTGTCATGGGCCTGCTCGAACGTACCATAGACAAGCAGATTCAGGTCGTTGCCTCTTTTGGGGAGAGCAACCCGGTCGTAATTGGTGATCAGACCCAGCTGCAGAATGCGTTGCTCAATCTGGGAATCAACGCCCGTGACGCCATGCCGAAGGGTGGTTCGTTGACATATACAACGGCACTGAAAATGATGGATGAAATCGCCTGCCGTACGATGAGTCTCTCCCTTGCACCGGGCCGGTATGTAGAAATAGCCGTCTCCGACACCGGTATCGGTATGGCAAGAGAGGTCATCGATCACATTTTCGAGCCATTTTTTACCACTAAGGCGATTGGCAAGGGCACCGGTCTTGGTTTGGCAGCTGTGTATGGAACCGTGCAGAGTCATAAAGGGGAATTGTATGTGCAGAGCGAGCCGGGTGTCGGGTCTGTCTTCAAAATATACCTCCCGGTGATAGAAGATGAAACAGGTGATATCGCCTGCAGCGCCGAAACGGTGGGCGGCAGTGGTGGAATCCTGCTGGTTGATGATGAAGAAATTCTTCGTGACGTCGGTCGCGAGTTGCTTGAAGATCTTGGTTATACGGTATATCTGGGAGAAAACGGGGCAGACGCGTTAGAAGTCTTTGCCGCGCATCGTAACGAAATATCATTGGTCATTCTGGATATTATCATGCCTAAAATGGGGGGGCAGGAAGCCTTCCTGCAGCTGCGGCAACAGGCCCCTGAGCTGAAAGTGCTGTTTTGTTCAGGGTTCAGTAGTGACGGTACCGGCGATGAGCTCGCGATGTTGGGCGCGTGCGGGTTTATTCACAAGCCATATAACCGGAGTGAACTGAGCCGGGCGGTTGCGGAGGCGATGGCGCTCTGAACAGCACTCAAACAGTTTTCCTGATTTAATTAAATCTTGATGCAACATTGTTTTGTGCTATTCTCGTGGCATTCTGTTGTAAATCCCCGTATCAAAAAAATAAGTGAATAAAGAAGGGTCAATACAGAATGGTCAATACAGAAGGGTCAACGATCCGGAGACGGGTCTGAAAGGGGATGCATGCCGCAAAAAGAAGCTGAAATGTTTTTCAAAAGCGAATCACGCTATCGAATGCTGGTGGAAAATTCCTGCGACATTATTTTCTCGCTGAACATGGAAGGCTACGTGGCCTACGTATCCCCCGCATGGAAGAAAATTCTCGGGCATGAACCTTCCGAGGTTATCGGGCACAATTTCAAGGAGTTTGTGAACCCGGAGGATATACCGCGGTGCGAAAATGTAATTATTGCTGTTATTCGTACCAACTCCATGCAGGAGATGACCTATCGAGTTCAACATGTTGACGGCAGTTGGCGCTGGCATACCGCTCGCGTGAACAGGCATCGTGATGAAAATGGAGTTCATACTCTTTTCGGAACGGCGTACGATGTTACTGAGCGATTTCGCTTTGAAGAGCTGATGACCCGGACCGAAAAAATGACCATGATCAGCGGTATGGCCGCCGGCATGGCTCATGAAATCAATAATCCGCTGGGTGCGATCCTGCAGCATGCCCAGAACATCGAACGACGGGTCTCGGCGGATATACCGGCCAACGTGCAGGCAGCGGCTGAAGTAGGTGTTAGCCTCGATCTGGTCCATGCGTATATGCAGAAAAGGGGGATCTTCGATTTCATCGGTCACATCCGTACCGCCGGGATCAAGGCTTCGGAAATTATATCAAATATGCTTCAATTCAGTCGCCGCAGCGATGCCGGTGTCGAACATGTCAACCTTTCAGCGTTTATGGATAAGACGCTGGAGTTGGCCGGTACTGACTATGATATGAAGAAAAAATACGATTTCCACCGGATTGAGCTGAAGCGCATTTACGCTGCTGATCTGCCGCCGGTGCTGTTGTCGGTGGCGGGAATGGAACAGGTGCTGCTGAATATCCTTAAAAACGCAGCTCAGGCCCTGGCAGGCGGCGAGTCTGCGCAGCAGCCGAGAATAACCGTGACAACGCGGGTGGCTCAAGGTATGGCAGTGATCGAAATCGAGGATAACGGGCCCGGCATGAACGAAAAAACCCGTCAGCGGATTTTTGAGCCGTTTTTCACTACGAAAGAAATCGGCGTCGGTACCGGTCTCGGCCTGTCGGTAGCGTATGAAATTGTCACCAAAGGGCACCATGGCTTGATTGACGTCCGTTCCCATCCGGGCAAGGGGAGCTGTTTTACTATAAAGCTTCCACTGCAGGGGGGTGCATAATGGAAAATGCCACTATCAGAGTGCTGCTTGTTGATGATAATGACATGATCCGTGAGAGCGTTACGGCCTATCTGGAGGACGAAGGTTTTACGGTGCACAGTTTCGCCACTGCTGAACAGGCGCTTGAATCAATTGCCACACACTGTCCGGTGGTCTGCATCTCGGACATGCGTCTTCCCGGCATGTCTGGTGAGGAATTTATTTTAAAGGCTCACGCGCTCTGCCCTGTCGCCGGATATTTGCTTCACACCGGCATGCTGTACACGTTATCGAATGAACTCAGGGCAATCGGAATGACCGACGGTGATGTCCTGTCAAAACCGATCCACAACCTGTCGACGCTGGTGAAAAAAATCAAGCATATGGCCGCAGTCGGGAGACTTTCGTAATGCAACAGTCAGATTCTAATCTGGTGTTATTGACCATAGACGATGAGGAGTCTATCCGCAGCAGCGTGGCAGCTTTTTTTGAAGACTCTAACTTTACCGTGCTTCAGGCGTGTGATGGTCATGAAGGCATTGAAAAGGTCAAGTCTATGAGACCGGATGTCGTCATAACCGACTTGCGGATGCCGAATGTCGATGGCATGGAGGTCATCGATGCGGTCAAGCAATTTGATGACAACCTGCCGATCATCGTCCTGTCCGGCACCGGCATACTGACCGATGCTATTGACGCACTGCGGCGGGGTGCCTGGGATTATTTGGCCAAGCCGGTAGTCGATCTGGCTGAGTTGGAGCTGATTGTCGCCCGTTGTGTCGACAGGGCGAGGTTGGTGCGTGAAAACCGGAATTACCATGATAATCTGGAACTTTTGGTCAAGCAGCGGACGGTAGAGCTGCGTAAATTGAGTACCGCCGTCGAACAGAGCGCCAACAGTGTTGTTATCACCGATATCAACGGGATCATTGAATATGTTAATCCCAAATTTGCCGAAGTATCCGGCTACAGCCGGGAGGAGGCGATCGGCCAGAATCCTCGTATCCTTAAATCAGACAAGCAGCCGGACAGCTATTATGTTGATATGTGGAATACGCTCAGCTCCGGTCGGGAGTGGCGGGGTGAATTCTGCAATAAATCCAAAACTGGGCGCGAATATTGGGAGTTGACCAGTATCGCCCCGATAAAGGATGAGAACGGTAATATTACTAATTATGTCGCCATCAAAGAGGATATTTCCGGGCGGAAGCATCACGAAGAACAGCTCTACTATCAGGCTAATTTTGATGCCCTGACCGGCCTTCCGAATCGTCACTATTTCCATAAGCATCTGGAACTGCAACTGGAGCGGATCAACCACACCGGTCAGTTTCTGACGCTGATGGTGCTGGATATTGATAACCTGAAATATGTCAATGATACGTTCGGTCATGAGTTCGGCGATCTTCTGATTAAAGAAATTGCCCATCGCCTGGAGGTCAGCTGTGGGCACGAGAGTGTTGTGTCACGTTTCGTCGGAGATGAGTTCACGATAATTCCGCCGCTGGCGGCAGATGCTGCTGATAGCCGGCAGCGAGCTGAGCAGATCCGCATCGCCATGAATAGCGTATTTATCGTTAAAGGTACGGAAATTATTACTACCGCCAGTATTGGTGTGGTGGTGTATCCGGAAGATGGCGAATGCGTGGAAAGCCTTTTGAAAAATGGCGAAGCCGCTATGTACGAGGCGAAGAAAGAGGGCAAAAACTCTATCTGCTTTTACACCCGCGAATTGAACCAGCAGTTGGAGGAGCGCTTTGCTTTGGAGGCCAAGCTTCACAAAGCGATCGATCTGGGTGAATTCAGCCTGAATTACCAGCCGCAGATTAATCAGGGTAATGGTGACGTGGTCGGAGTTGAAGCGTTACTCCGCTGGACGCCGACCGGAGAAGCTCCTGTTCCACCCGGGATTTTTGTGCCGATTCTCGAAGAAAGCGGCATGATCGTGGCGGTCGGCGAATGGGTGCTGTGGCAGGCCTGTTCGCAAGCGGTCTCATGGCAGAAGCTTGGTCTGTCGGCCCTGCGCATGTCGGTCAATATATCTGCTCTGCAGTTCATGCGCAGCGATCTGGATGTCACCGTCAAGCGGGTGCTCGAAGTGACGGGGCTTGATCCTCACAACCTCTGTCTCGAGTTGACCGAAAGCATGATAATGGTTGACAGCGCCCGTACGCTTGAGAAAATGACGGCGTTGGCGGATACCGGCGTCATACTGTCACTGGATGATTTTGGTACCGGCTATTCATCGCTCGAATACCTGGGCCGCCTGCCGATCAATGAGTTGAAGATCGACATTTCGTTTGTCCGCCGGATGCTGACCACCAGAAACGATGCCGCCGTTGTTAATACAATTATCGCCATGGGGCAGGGGCTTGATATGGAGCTTGTGGCGGAAGGTGTCGAGACGGAGGAGCAGCTGCGCTACCTTGCGGCGCGTGACTGTAACATAATTCAGGGATATTACTTCAGCCGGCCGTTGCCGCCGGAAGAGCTGGTCTCGTTTTGCCGGGATTGGCGCTTAAGGATATGAAAACGCGACCATAGGTTGCGACCGTACAGCTGCTCTGCTCCGATTTTAAAAAACAGGGGAAAATGCATGCCAGATATGAATCTGACCAGAGATCACACTCTTCTCGCCTTTAAGGAACTGGCTTCACTGGCCAGGCTGCAACAGGGGATTATCGACTTTCTGCCAGATGCAACCTTTGTTATTGATCGTGAACATCGCGTAATTGCCTGGAATAGAGCGATGGCAGATCTGACGGGCGTTCCGGAAATGGATATTCTGGGAAAAGGGAACGATGTCTATTCAATCGTCTTTTACGGTGAAAAACGTCTTCTTCTGATCGATCTGATCGGGCTCGACATTGCGACCGTCCGACAATCTTATTGTAGAGTGGAAAAACGTGGTGACACTCTGATTGCCGAGGGGAGCATTCCGACAGCACTCCCCGGTGTCGACCGCGCTGTCTGGATTTCCGCCTCGCCACTGTTTGATCAGGATGGCACTGTTATTGGCGCAATTGAATCAATACGGGATATAACAAAATTCAAACAAGCGGAGGAAGAACGCGAAACCCTGAAGGATCAACTGTATCATTCCCAGAAGCTTGATTCAGTCGGTCAGCTGGCCGGCGGGATTGCCCATGAGTTCAATAATATTCTGGCAGCCATCCTTGGTTATGCCGGTATTCTAGAAAGGAGGCTGGGGAGTGATTCTCCGAATCTACCTGCAGTTCATCGCATTATCAGCGCCTCCGAAAAGGCCGCCTCGCTGACGCGAGGTATGCTGACCTTCAGCCGTAAACAGGATGTTGTGTTGGAACCGATATCGCTGAACAGTTTCGTCTATGGTATGAAAGAGATGCTGTCCAGGTTGGCAGGGGAAAATATCCAGCTTGATTATAATCTGGATTCTCAGGATTTGGCTCTCAATGCCGACCTTGGGCAGTTGCAACAGATTGTCCTCAACCTGTACAATAATGCCCGTGATGCCATGCCGGATGGCGGCCGCCTGACAATTACGACCGCCGGTCGCCAGGTTGTCGGGGATGAACATGATCTTCCTGCCGAAATGCCTCCCGGACCTTATGTGCAGCTGACGGTTTCCGATACCGGCTATGGAATACCCCCGGAAAAGATGTCTAAAATTTTTGACCCGTTTTTTACTACGAAGGAAGTTGGCAAGGGTACGGGGCTCGGCCTCTCAATGGTTTTCGGCATTGTGCAGCAGCATAAGGGGTTCATCAAGGTGACCAGCACACCAGAAGAGGGGACCCTTTTTTCAATATATTTCCCTGAATATACTCAAACCGCTGTCCTGAATTCCGGAGATGTCGCCACGTTAAAGTGTGAAGTGCGGAGCTGTGCAACGATTCTTGTGGGAGAGGATAACGAGGATGTCCGGCCGATGATCGTTGAGCTGCTTCAGGATATCGGCTATCGGGTGCTTGAAGCCAGCAACGGTGACGAGGTTGTCGAACTGATGGCAAGTCATGGGGATACGGTCGATCTGCTGCTTCTTGACATGATCATGCCGCGCATGAACGGCTATGAAGCGCTGTCGGCCGTTCGGGTGCAGTATCCGGATCTGCCCTGCGTTTTTTTAAGCGGCTACAGTGACGACATGCTCACGCAGAAGGCTAAAATTACCGGTGAGTTCAATTACCTTTCCAAGCCGATCATGCCGGACAGGTTGATCCACGTGGTGCGAACCGCTCTGGATGACAGTAAAAAGAGCGCCAGGTGACTGCAGCGTGGAAACGTGGAGAGTGCTGCCGGGCTTTATACTGCGGGGGGGGTGGTTTGTTTATTTTCCGAGCGAAATCACTTTGCTCCGCCCGGACGAAATTCCCGCAAAACTGAATTTCCCGTAATAAGCACCGTTCCGGTACAGTCCCGACTCTCCCGGAGGCAGATAGTGAGAACTGTTGTTAGTAACCCTTCCGGAAAAATAGTGATAAATCCCTTCTGAGTACTGTTCATCCTCGAGAGGCAGGAGGTAGTTGGCGATAACCGCGCTGCCTGTCTGAACCGGCACGGTTTCGACTCCGGTATGTTCAGTAAGCAAACCTGATGAAACACGGGCTTGATATCCATGCAGAGCTCCTGTTACCCGCGCGGAAAGCTGCAGCCGTGCAGTCCCTTTTTTCTCCAGATACAGATTGTACTGCGGTTGCCAGCCACGCTCTGCCGTGGCATAGCGAAGTGTCGCTTTGCCGTTCTGTGGAGAGACCACAATCCGGACTGAAGTCGTTGACAGTCGGTTGCTCTTTCTGGTTGCGGCGATACGGGCGTCAACCCTCTGGATTTCGTGCGTGGTCTTGCGACGGGCAGTGTAGACCGCCTCAAGTTGCGCAATGGCAAAGTCGGTGCCTTGCCGGATGGCCTGCATCGGATCCGGGTTCGCTTTGGTTTTTCGCGGTGCTTTCCCGCTTTGTGATTTGGCTGCGGTGGTAAAGATAGCTTCTCGCGCGTCCAATGCCTGCAGACGGTCCTCCAGTTTTCGCCGCTGCTCGGTCAATGATTCAAGCTCTTTCTCGGTACTGTCAGCCGTTTCTTTCCGCATCGTTTCAACGCCGATAATTGAAGTGCCGGCGGCGGGAACAACGGTGAGGGTGTTCTCCAGAATGTCGGCAGCGAGCGGGAGATCAATCACACCCTTTAATGCGACGGCCTCCTGTTGAATAACGGTTCCGTCACGATAGAAGGTAACGGTATTCGCGGCAAAAACCGGGCCGATGGTTGTGATTATAAGGCTGAGGCTAAGACAGATGCGCGTGATGTACATGGTGGAAACCTCCTTTTAGAGTTGAATTTATTCAATCTGGTGGTGATGATGTTGCGTATAACAACTCTTGCGGCTATACTCGCATAAAATGTTCGGAAAGGCAGTTATATGGCAAAAGATATAGACATAGACATTGATGCGGAAGTTACAGTTAAAGACATAGTCAATTTTTATGTAAAAATCAATGATTCTTCCAAGGCAAAGAAGGACATAGCCCAGCTTTCAGCGAAAGACAAGGCGGCGGCTCTCGAAATAATCGCCACGTCCGCTGCCGGTCGTGATTTTCGCATTGAAGTGGCGCGCTATTTTCTCTACGATCTCGATGCCCTGGTGCGAAGAAAAGCCGAACGCTTTATGGAGGATCTGGTGCCGGACTGGGTTACCGATCCGGCCGAAAGCATACTGAAACTTCTGAAATCTACCGCCAAGGGGAGTGCAAGCCGGAATGCGGCCGTCAAATTTTTATTTGGCATCGTTGATTCCGCCAGTCTTCGCGACACCTTCACCACACTTCTTAATAGCCGGAATCGCGAACATATGGCTGAAATTCTGGCCATCTTCGAGGATTATATTGATTCATCCTCTGATGAACATGAACAGGTGAAAATTTTTGATGCCTGCCTTGATATTGTTATCTCGGATGTAATTGATCACAATATCAAGCATCAGGCATCAAACCTGTTGAGTGTCTTTTTTGATAAGGTCCAATCTACCAAGTTGGGTGAAACCCTGCGCCGTAAATACATTGAAAGGCAGGTCGATAAGGCCGAAGGGGTGTATCGCTATCTCTGCAGTGGGGCGTCCGGGTTGAATACCGCGTTTCTGGATGACCTCCTCCGGCCGCTGAAGGAGGGGGGCAGCAATTATCAAATTAAAATACTTACGTACCTCAGATCAATCCTGGAAAAAATTAAAAATCCGGAAGAGGCTGATACGGTTCTTGATACCTACCCGGATTACTGGAATCGGGAAGAACCGTCAAAAGAAGAAAAGATACGGACGATATGCAGCAGAATTCTACGGGCTGCTGATGAATTGTGGGATGCCTCTGAAGATCCGCAGATCCGCTCTTTGATCGTCCAGATTCGCTTTGGCGAATATGGTGATAAACGCGAACTGCTGGAACAGATTCGCTCCAAGCTTGAACGGGCAGAACTGACGCCGGCCGCCCAGGAAAAATTGGTGATGATGCTGCGCTGTTTTCTTCTTCCGGATCAGCCTGATATCCTGAAATTACAGGCGGCGCAGCTATTGCTGTTTGAAGCCGGAGATCCGGCCAGCAGACTGGCCGCTTTGGAATATCTCACCTCCTACCTCGAAGACAAGAACCTTAACTACGCTGAACAGGGCAGCATTGCGACGGTTATGGAGACTCTGCTGGCTGAAAAGCATCTGGGGATGGAGGCCCGGGACAAGGCCAGGTATCTGCTGTTTATTGCCGATCCGGGGCGCTTGAACAGTGAAGAGGAACAAAAACACCTTCTCAACTATCTTCGGGGCATTGTCGAAGGGGAGGGGTTTACCCGTTTGAATGCTGAAAAACGGGTGCTTGAGGCTCTTGCTCTGTTTTTGAATAGGGAAATTCAGAACGAAAAATCGAAAAAAGCGGCTCAGTATCTCGAATTCAAGATAAAAACTCCGAAGAGCAGCTCCACCTGGAACGCTGTTTCGGAGGGGGAATAACCAAAGACGGGCGCATGCATTGCGCTCTACAGCGCCCTGATTATGCGGCCTCCTCCCAGCACCTCGTCTCCCCGGTAGAAAACCAGTGACTGCCCCGGTGTGACCGCTTTTTGAGGCTGGTCAAAGATGACTTCGCAGCTGTTCCCCGCACATAACTGTACCTGGCAGGGCACCGGTTGATGGCGATAGCGGATCTTGCAAGTTGCGGCAAATGACTCTGCTTCAGGTGCGACGATCCAGCTGACCGTTTCCGCCTGTAAGCCTCCTGCATACACGGAGTGCTGCTCGCCGACGAGAACCACATTCCGCTCGGCGTCAATCGCACTAACGTACAGCGGTTCACTCCAGGCTATTCCCAACCCTTTGCGCTGACCGATCGTGTAGCGATGTGTACCATGATGGCGTCCGACCGTCTTGCCGTTCAGATGGATGATGTCACCATCGGATGTGTCAAATTCCCCCCGCCCTTCCAAAAAGGCCACATAGTCATCATTCGGAATAAAGCAGACTTCCTGGCTATCGTTTTTTTCGGCAACCGGAAGGGCACATTCCCGTGCCAGACGCCGCACTTCATCCTTGCTTTCTATCGTACCGAGCGGAAAAATAATCTGCTGCAACTGCTGCTGTGTCAATGTGTAGAGAAAATACGACTGATCTTTGCTGCTGTTTTCGGCAATTCTCAGATGACAGACCCCGTCATGATCAACTGTTTTTCTGACGTAATGTCCTGTCGCGAGGAGATCGGCGCCGAGTTCACGGGCGGCATCGAGCAGCAGCCCGAATTTAATATAGCGGTTGCAGCGAACGCATGGATTTGGCGTATGTCCAGTCCGGTATTCTTCGATGAAGTCGCCGATTATCAGCCTGCTGAAATCCAGGGAAAAGTCGGCAACGTGGTGAGGAATTCCGAGATGCCGGGCAACAACGGCAGCATCGTGGGCTGCTGAACCGATGCCGGTGCTGTGTGGAGCAAACAGACGCATGGTAATGCCGATCACTTCATGTCCCTGCTGTTTCAGCAGTGCGGCGGTAACAGAAGAATCAACGCCTCCGCTCATGGCAACGGCAATGATACTCATTGTTCTTCACCTAAGATAATCCTGACTACCTGATTGGCCTGGTGATGCGCAGCGATTCCGACGCGGGGGGCCATCAAGCCGCTGCCCGGTCTGGCTTCCGAAACGGAATCGCCTACCAGGAAGAGCCGCTTTGAAACAGTGCGCGTAACAATACTGTTGTTCACTCCGTAGCCTGCCATTCCGGATGCGGCGACAATGCAGCTCTGCGGCATCGCATCGAGAACCCTGTTAACCAGCATGGCTTTCATGTCGGCCCGGTCAAAGGCCTCAACCACAATTGAGCATTCGGAGAACAGTACCGGAATATTCTCCGGGGTGAGGAGGGTGCAATGTGCCTGTACGGTGACATAGGGGTTGATGCGGTGGAGGTTTTCGACCAGCGCGTCCACTTTATAGCGGCCGATCTGATCGGTAAAATACTGCTGACGATTGAGGTTCGACGGTTCTACGACATCAAAATCGGATATCACCAACCTGCCGACGCCGACTCGTGCCAAAGCTACCGCCACTGCGGAGCCAAGGCCTCCCACGCCGGCAATGCCAACCACTGCCTGCTTCAGGCGGGTATGGACACCGGGTGTGTGTCGGGCAGCCATTAATCCTTCCAACTCGTCTTCAGTGGGAATTTCTCCGCGCTTTATCAGGAACAGCTCATCGCCATCATGCAGAATTGTGTTCGGGGTAGTGGGGAAACCGTTCAGGATCAGGACGTCGGCACCAGGTTTGTGGCGTTCGGCAACGGCACCAAGCGTCAGACCGTCTTCAGTGGTGGCGGCTCTTTCGTTGATACGGATTTTCACGGCCTACCCGATTGCCTGCTGTAAATCGGCAATCAGATCATCCGGGTCTTCCAGGCCGACGGAGAGCCGCACCAGCGTGTCGGTAATCCCCTTGCGCTCACGTTCTTCTTTCGGCACCGAGGCGTGTGACATTTTAGCCGGATAGGAAATGATGCTTTCAACACCGCCAAGGCTGACTGCAAAAGCGGCCAGATGTGAATTCTCGAGCAGTCGCTTGGTTGTGTCGTAGGAATCAAGTTCAAATGAAAAGACCGCGCCCGGACCATCCGCCTGGGCATTGTGGATGGCGAAGCCGGGATGCTCGGGAAGTCCCGGATAATGAACGGCGGTTATGCGTGGGTGCTGCTTCAGCCACGCGACGACCTTGAGGGTGTTTTTCTGACTCTGATCCATTCTGACCTTAAGGGTCTTGACGCCGCGCAGGGTCAGGAAGGAATCCTGCGGCCCGAGTCCGGTTCCGAAGGCATTCTGGATATAGCGGATGCGCTGCCCAAGTTCCGTGTCTCTGGTTACGGCAAAGCCGCAGAGGACATCGCTGTGGCCGTTGATGAACTTGGTGCCGCTGTGCAGGACAATGTCACAGCCAAGTTCCAGCGGGCGCTGCAGGTAGGGGGTCATGAAGGTATTATCCACCAGCGTGATAATGCCGTGCCGGCGGGCAATATCGGCCGCTCCGCGCAGGTCGGTGACCTTCAGCAGAGGGTTCGAAGGTGTTTCGAGATAAATCCCCTTTGTTTCAGGGAGGATGGCAGCTTCAAGCGCCGCCAGATCGGTAGCGTCGACAAAAGTGCTCGTGATCCCCATTCGACTGAATATCGTCGAGAGTACTCGATACGCTCCACCGTAGACATCATCGCAAACGACCAGGTGGTCACCTGGGGAAAAAAACATCAGGGTGGTTGAGATGGCGGCCATTCCGGAAGCAAAAGCGAGACATCGCGTCCCCCCTTCCAGCACGGCAATCGTATCTTCCAGCGCTTCCCGGGTCGGGTTGTCGCCGCGGGCGTAATCATACTTATTGAAATGGTCGACCGACGTCTGGCGATAGGTGGATATCTGGTAGATCGGTATGCCGAGGGCCCCGGTCTGCTGGTCGACTGTTGGTCCGCCGTGGATCAGTTTTGTTGCAAGTTTCATGGTAACTCCTCTATCCTTCCAGCGCTTGGCGCAGATCCTCAATCAGGTCGTCGCAATCCTCGATCCCGACCGACAGGCGCAGCAGTACGTTATTGATCCCGAGTCTGGCCCGCAGTTCGGGCGGGATGTCGGCGTGAGTCTGAACCTCCGGGAAGGTGATCAGGCTTTCAACCCCCCCGAGGCTTTCGGCAAACGAGATCAGGCTTGTTTTCAACAGAATCTGCTCAACAAGCTCATGCTTGTCAACTTCAAAGGCAATCATGGCTCCAAAACCACGGGAATCCAGAGCCATCAAGGTGTGATCGGGGTGATCTTTCAGGCCGGGATAATACACTTTTGATATGCGGGGGTGCAGAGCAAGCCACTCAGCAATGCGTCCGGCATTCTCCTGTTGTCGATCCATCCGGATCGCCAGGGTTTTAATGCCGCGGGTCGTCAGCCAGGAATCCTGGGGTCCCAGAACGGCACCGACTGAGTTCTGGTGAAAATATACCAGATCCGCCAGCACCGGATCCTTGACGGTAACCAGTCCCGCTACGGTATCATTGTGTCCGGCCAGGTATTTTGTCGCACTGTAGACGGCTATATCCGCACCCATATCGAGAGGACGGAGCAGGTACGGCGTCAGGAAGGTGTTGTCGGCAATCAGCAGTAGATTGCTGCTTTTGCAGAGGGTTGAAATCGCACGAAGGTCGGCAAATTTCAGGAGCGGATTGGTGAGAGTTTCAACGAAAACAGCTTTGGTTGACGGCAGGATGGCAGCAGTCACAGCGGCAGTATTACTGGTATCGACATAGCTGAAGGAGAGGCCGTACTGGCTGAATATTTTGTCAAACAGGCGACAGGTTCCGCCGTAGAGATCTTCGGTTACTATCAGGTGGTCCCCTGATTTGAAAAGCAGCAGCAAGTTGGTAATTGCCGCCATTCCGGAAGCGTACGCAAAGCCGCGGGCAGCGCCGTCAAGGCGTGCTATGCCGTCTTCCAGCGCCTGCCGGGTCGGATTGCCCGAGCGGCTGTAATCATAGCCGGTGCTTTGGCCAAGTCCTGGATGCCTGAAGGTGGCTGTCTGATAAATCGGCACGGTAACGGCACCGGTTCGGGTGTCCCATTCCAGGCCGATCTGTACTGCCTGAGTTGCAATCTTCATTGTATCCTCCAAAATATAAATCCCCTTCCGGGGTGCGGAAGAGGATCTTGTGGACAGCGCTCTTCCTTATCTCCCGAAACCGCAAGCGGTTTCGCTGGAATTGGCACCTTGCCGTAAGGATGGTTGCCGCGACGTCACAGGGCCAGTCCCTCAGTCGCTCTCGATAAGAATATGTATGTTGAGTTGCTTGGTGTAAAAATAATGGGCCAAAAATATCAGTTTCACTGTAAAAGTGTCAATAATTATTTAATGCTTCTTGCTGAAATCGCGGAACGAACCCTTGTGAGGCGGCAGATTTTTAGGGGTTGTTGCATCCCAGATCATTTTTGACAAGCTACGCTCTATCGGTGACAAGGTGATTGCCAATAAGAACATAGCCAGAAATGCCAGAGCGAAAATCAGAATCATACCGGCGGAAACAAGAATTGCTTCTAAGATGACGGGCATGTGGGCCCCCGTTAAAATAAGTAATAACCAACCATAGTGAGTATACACGTTGGTTGTAAAATTGAAAGTCATCATTGCGCTGAAAAACGGAATGATGATAAAAGTAAAAAAAAGTGGTACATTTTTTCTGAAATTTGAGGTATTGTCGCAAAGTTAATGAAAGATGTTCTAAATCGCAGCGCTTACATTTTATAAATAGTTTGGAGAATCCATTGGCTACTACCGATAAAAATTTTGTAACCTCCGTCTGGGATATGTTTTGTTCTCTTAAGCTGACCCTTTTTCTGCTCATTTCTCTGGCTTTAACATCGATCATCGGCACAATTCTTCCGCAGGGTGCTCTGCCACCTGAATATGTTGCTTCAATCAGTACCACGAAGCTGCAGATATATTCTAAACTCGGTTTCTTCGATATGTACCACTCCTGGTGGTTCATTACCCTGTTGTATGTGTTCAGCTTGAATCTTATTTCCTGCTCAATCAAGCGCCTGCCGCATGTGTTCAAGTTTATCAGCCAACCTACCCTCATTCTGGGGGAGGGGGTGCGCAACTCTTCCTCGTTGAAAAAAGAGCTGGTGTTTTCCGGGTCCATTGACCATGCGAAAGAGCGCTTGGTCGCTTTTCTCGGGAAAGAGTTTTCAACACCGGTGATTACTGAACATAACGGCGAATATCATCTGTTTGCACAAAAAGCAGCCTGGTGTCGTCTCGGTGTATATGTTGTCCATTTCAGCATACTGGTGATTTTTGTCGGGGCAATTATCGGGTCTCTGGCCGGATACAAGGGTTTTGTAAATATTGTTGAAGGAACCAGCGTAAATGCCTTTCAAAGACAGAATGGTCAGCAGATGCCGCTTGGTTTTGAAGTTTTTTGTGAAAACTTCAATGTTGAATTTTACAGTACCGGAGCACCCAAAGAATTCAGAAGCATTTTGACTGTCCAGGAAAATGGCAAACCGGTTCCCGGTTTCTCGAAGATAAAGGTTATTGTTAATGAACCGATGACCTACAAGGGCATCACGTTTTATCAATCCAGTTATGGCCAGGCTAGTGAAGGAAGCGAACACTTCATTTCAGTGACTCCGCGAAACGGTGGTGCGGCTGAAAAGCTCTCTGTTCGTGAAGGTGCTGCCGTTACTCTAAAGGATGGCACCGTTTTCAAGTTGCTGGAGGCAACGCAGGAAGTTCGCCAGTTTGCGCCTGGTTTCTCCGGTCCGGCGGCACGTATTGAAGTAACCTCGAAAGGCTCAACTCCGCGTACCTTTATCGCATTCAAAAACTTCCCGGAAGTTAATGCCCAGCGCGGCGATGCTCTTATTTTTGGTTATGAAGGATCAACCGCCAAGCAGTATACCGGCCTGCAGGTTGCTAAAGACCCGGGCGTCTGGGTTGTCTGGCTTGGATGTGCGCTTATGGTAATCGGCATCAGTGTCGCATTTTTTATGTCGCATAAACGGATCTGGGTTGTTGTCACAAAGGGGCATGCCCGTATGTATGGCAATGCCAGTAAGAACCAGGCTGCATTTCAGATGCAGTTCGAAGATATTTCCGAAAAGTTTCAGGAAATAAAAATCTAACGGAGGTTACCTGATTTATGAACAGCTCCATGCTTTTTAACGTAACAACCTTTGCATATCTGATCTCGACGGTCGTTTTCTTTGCTTTTCTCGCCAGCAAGAACAAAGCAGTTGGTATCGCCGGCAGTTTCATTGCGTATGCAGGACTTGCAGCTCAAACAGTGGCTATCGCCCTGCGCTGGAAAGAGTCCTACGACATGGGGGTCGGCCATGCGCCGATGTCCAACCTGTATGAGTCGATCGTCTTTTTCTCCTGGACGATAATCCTGCTCTTTGCCTACATCGATATCCGCTATAAATATCGGATAATCGGCGCTTTTGTCGTCCCGTTTGCTTTGCTTGGCATGGCTTGGGCACAACTCGGTATGAATACCGGCATCGAACCGCTTGTTCCGGCGCTGCAGAGTAACTGGTTGCTGTACCACGTTATTACCTGCTTTCTCGGGTATGCCGCATTTGCCGTCGCGTGCGGAATTTCAATGATGTACCTGATCAAAACCGCCATTGAAGGCACCAGTTCGTCGGCGCCTGCAGGTGGTCTTATGTCGATGTTTCCACCGCTTAAGGTTCTTGATGATCTCAACTACCGCTCTATCATGATTGGATTTCCGCTTCTGACACTCGGTATTATCACCGGTGCGGCCTGGGCAAATTATGCCTGGGGAACCTACTGGAGCTGGGATCCAAAGGAAACGTGGTCATTGATTGTATGGTTTGTCTATGCTGCCTTTCTGCACGCCCGCATCACCAAAGGGTGGGTCGGAAAACGCGCCGCCTGGCTTTCGGTCATCGGTTTTGCCGCGACGATCTTCTGCTATCTGGGCGTCAACCTGTTCCTCTCCGGCCTTCATAGCTACGGTGGTGGTGCAAAGTAGTAACGCCGCTGTTTCATTCACAAGACCTCAGAGGTTTCCGGAACTTCTGAGGTCTTGCCTTAAATCGAATCCAATTAGTTATACTTTCATTACCGGGCATGCCCGGTTTTTTTCGTGTTAGGCATCCATGAGCTCGTTTTCAATAATCATACCCGTAAAGCCGGGCGGATATGTTGCAGCCATTCAGCACCTCAATATGATCGTGCCGGATGATCAGCCGTATGAGGTTCTGCTAGCCGAAGGAAGCGCCCCAAGCCGACAGCGCAACCGTGCGGCGCAAGAAGCCGTCGGTGATATAGTGTATTTCCTTGACGATGATTCTCTGATAACTCCTGAAAATTTATCTCTCTGTTCTACAGGCATGAGTAATCCATTGGTTGCAGTCGTTGGCGGCCCTTCAATTACACCGGAAAATGACACATGGTTGCAACGGTTATTTGGGTTTGCTCTCTCTTCAGCTTTTGGTTCTGGCCCCGTACTCAACCGTTATCGATCGCATGGCCAAACTCGCATAACAACTGACAAGGAACTTATTCTCTGTAATCTGGCCGTTCGTCGCTCGGTGTTTATCGAACTGAAAGGTTTTAACGAAAGTTTGTATCCAAATGAAGAGAACGAATTTTTGGAAAGGGTTATTTCAGCAGGCCATTTACTGCTTCATGATCCATCCATGCGTATATACCGGAGTCAACGGCGCTCTCTGAAGGCGTTTGTCCGCCAGATGTTCGCCTACGGACGCGGCAGGGGACAACAGACCTTAGTCACGTCAAAGTACTCTGTGACAAGTTTCATTCCGCTCTTTTTTGTCATATATCTAGCAATTGCGCTGGTATGCATAAAGTATGTTTTACTGCTTGCACCGCTTGTGATATATCTGGCTGCGGCTCTCTTCAGCTCTCTTCAGGCATTGATCAGGAGTGGTCGTCTGTTTTATCTGCTCCTGATAGGAATATACCCACTTATGCATGTTGTTAACGGGCTTGGGCTCCTTTGGGGATTGCTGAACGGAAAACCGGAACCGGCCTGTGACAGCTCAATTCTGATAACAAGAATAAAAGGGTTTGGGGATGAGTCTCTTGAAAAAAATACAGAGCGAGCATGACGATGTAAGTAGTCGATCTGCAGCTGCGTGACGTCAAAGATGGAGAAAAACGTGGAAGTAAGTATTGTTGTACCGGTATACAATGAGCGGGATAATGTAGAAGCGCTTTATTCTGCGCTTAAATCAGCACTGCAATCTATGAGCGGCTTATATGAGATCATTATGGTTGATGATGGCTCCTCTGACGGATCATATAAGGTGCTGGCCAGGCTCGCGGCTGAAGATACCTGTCTGAAAATTATACGATTCCGAAGGAACTTTGGTCAGACCGCCGCGATGTCAGCCGGTTTCGATCACGCAAAAGGTGACATCATTATTCCGATGGATGGGGATCTGCAGAATGATCCTGCTGATATTCCGCGCCTGATTGAAAAAATTCATGAAGGGTATGACGTTGTTTCCGGATGGCGTCGCGACCGCAAAGACACTTTTGTAACCCGCAAAATCCCCTCAATGCTTGCCAATGCCCTCATCTCACGGCTTACCGGAGTACATCTCCATGACTATGGCTGTACGCTCAAGGCGTACCGCAGGGAAGTACTTGATGGTATCAATCTGTATGGTGAAATGCACCGTTTTGTTCCGGCGCTGGCCTCCCAGTTCGGGGCTAAAGTAACCGAGTTGCCGGTCAATCATTTTCCCCGTTTACATGGAGTCAGTAAGTACGGTATCTCCCGTACTCTACGGGTTGTTCTTGACTTGATGACGGTCAAGTTTTTGATGGCGTACTCTACAAAGCCGATTCAGCTATTCGGGAAGTGGGGCGTTTACACCATTCTGGCCGGTGCAGGCACCGGTGCAATGACGATATACATGAAGTTGTTTGAACATTTCAGCATGAATCGTAATCCACTGCTGATTCTGACCGCATTCTTATTGTTTATGGGTATCCAGTTTATTGTCCTCGGTTTACTTGGTGAACTTAATGCCAGAACCTACTTTGAGTCGCAGGGCAAACCCATTTATGTTGTTAAAGACAGGATAAATCTTGACTAAAGGTACACTCCGCGTCCTCATGATCGCCCCGACCCCTTATTTTTCTGACAGGGGCTGTCACGTCAGAATATATGAAGAGGCGCGGGCGTTGACGAAACTGGGCCACGAGGTATGTATTGTTACCTACCATCTTGGTCGTGATATGCCCGGAGTGCGAGTGGTTCGCACACCGCGCGTTCCCTGGTACAACAAACTCGAAGCCGGCCCTTCCTGGCACAAGCCGTATCTTGATGTGCTCTTACTGTGGAAGTCACTCGCCCTGGCCCGATCTTTTCGCCCCCACCTTATTCACGCCCATCTCCACGAAGGAGCATTGATCGGCTCTGTTCTCAAGCTCCTGTTGCGCATCCCGCTCCTCTTCGATTATCAGGGCAGTTTGACCGGTGAATCTCTCAATCATGGATTTTTTCATAAAAAATCACCCCTCACGTATGTTTTTAAGCAGTTTGAGCGTTTTATTAACCGCCTCGCTGATGTCATAATTACCAGCTCTGATCAGGGCCGCCAGGAGCTTATTCGCGACTGGGGAATGGCTGCCGGGAGAGTGACAAATCTTATTGATGGCGTAGATACAGAAATATTCTGCCCGCACTCTCAGAGTGAATCGCGCCGGGAGCTTGGCATACCGGATAATGTGAAGGTAGTTGTCTATCTCGGCCTGTTCAATCGGTATCAAGGGGTTGATCTGTTGCTGGACGCAATTTCTCTGCTCAAACGCGAATTACCTGATGTGCGCTTTCTGCTGATGGGATTTCCCGATGAGGAGTACCGGAAAAAAGCTGCGGAGATGCACATTGATGATGTCATTGTCTTCACCGGTCGGGTTAGATATGAGCGGGCCGCTTTTTTTCTGAGCGCCGGGGATCTTGCCGTTTCGCCAAAACTGGCTCAAACAGAAGCTAACGGTAAATTATTCAACTATATGGCATGCGGCCTGCCGACGGTCGCTTTCGACAGTCACATCAATCGCGAGATATTAGGTGATGCCGGAATCTATGTTGAACATGGAAACACCGCTGCGTTCGCTGAAGCCATTGTTGCTTCATTATGCGACTGTGGAGGTATGGCATCGCTCTCTGAGAAAGTTAGAGACAGGGCGATCGTTATGCATTCCTGGGACAGCAGATCACGGCAGCTTGAGTTGGTATACAGATCAATGTTGTCGCCGGGACATGATACAGATTTTGAAAAAAACTATCGGAGTGCTAAAAAACATTGACACCAACGCTTTGATTTGGTATATAACGAAGCCTCGCAAGCGGGAATAACTCAGTGGTAGAGTGCAACCTTGCCAAGGTTGAAGTCGCGGGTCCGAATCCCGTTTCCCGCTCCAAAAGAAATCAAAGGGTTAGCTGAAAAAGCTAACCCTTTTTTCGTGTCTTTTTACCGCCCATTGCGCAGTAGCCAAAATATCAGTGTATTTGAGGTGGATATTCAAATAGCATGATGTTCAAAAATGTGCCAGCTCCACTCAAGCTTGCAATCCCGATGATTCTGTCAACTTCCGCAATCTCTCTTATGAAGATAATCGACGCCATCGTATTATCAAGGCACTCCAGCGATGCCGTTGATGCAATACGCACATATATTTGAAATAGACATCTGAATATGTAGGAAAGTACTCTCAAGCAATACGGGCCTTCATTCCGTTTTGTGAAACATCTTACCGCTCGGGGTGTGACCGAACTTTTAAAAACATGGTTTGCTATCTGCATGCATGTAGGTTATTTATACATACAAATTTTCTGAATCGACGAGAAGAAACAATGCCATCACGCACTGTAAGAAACATACCGCCTGAAGCGTTGAAGCAGTTTCATCCTTTTAAGATGAGTCGAGGGATGGGCTTAGTTTCTACCGTCCGGCAGGAATCAGCAAAGGATACAGCCGATGCCCTGGCCAAAACCCTGAAAGAGCGTTTTTATGCTTCAAAGGTCGTGCTATTTGGATCACTCATACGTGCTGACTTCAGCCCGTGGTCGGATATTGATCTTGCTGTTTGGGATATTCCAGCCGCTGACTATTTTAAAGCTGTGGCCTATGCGAGTGGTTACAGCAATGTTTTTAAAGTTGACCTTGTAGATGCTGAGGACTGTTCACAATCGTTACTTCAGCATATTACTCATAACGGAATTGAGCTATGAATCCGCAAGCAGCCATTTTATCTGCCAGAATTGATACAGAGCTGTCAGAACTCAGACTGGTGGTAGATCGGACACTGCAAGCGTGAGATAAAGCAGCAAAACAAGATGATGATTTTTACCTGGATAGTGTGGCCCTCAACCTGCATGCATTCTATTCTGGTTTAGAGCGAATATTTGAAAAACTGGCGTCAACTATTGATGGGGCCGTTCCTTCAGCTGCAAATTGGCATCAAGAACTGCTTACACAGATGCAAACTGAGATACCATCAGTGCGCCCAGCTGTTATTTCATCCCAGTTGAAGGAATCTTTGGAGGAGTACAGAGGATTTCGGTATGTAGTCCGGAACGTGTATACCTATCACCTTAAACCAGAGAAGCTGAAAATACTCGTGAGTAGCCTTGAAGCCACGTTCAGGCTTGCATCTGAAGAGTTGACTGTCTTCGGAGATTTCTTGAAAAAACAGGATGACTAGAACATTCAGATTGGGTGGGAATATCTCGAAAATTTTCACCTGACTTTCACCAGTAGGAACGATTTTCATCACTTTTTGTTGGACTTTAATGGGCTTTACTCGATAAGGTAGGTGCTTGAAATGGTTAATTATTAGTGGCTTACGCCTTGTTCTGAAGAGTGTTCCGGTCGTTTCCGAATCCCGTTTCCCGCTCCAAAAGAAATCAAAGGGTTAGCTCAAAAAGCTAACCCTTTTTTCACGCCTCTTTCCCCCCATTGTGCAGTAATTGCGCAGTAGCCAAAATATCAGTGTATTTGAGGTGGAGTATTCAAATAGCATGATGTTCAAACATGTGCCAGCTCTACTCAAGCTTGCAATCCCGATGATTCTGTCAACTTCCGCAATCTCGCTTATGCAGATAATCGACGCCATCGTATTATCAAGGCACTCCAGCGATGCCGTTGCTGCAATAGGGCCTTCAGGTCTCGCCGTAATCTTATTCCAAGGATTCCTTTTTGGAACAGCAGGGTATGCTGGAACCTTTGTGGCACTCAATCACGGACGAGGTGACACTCAAGGAGTTAGAGCCTCGACCTGGCTTGGAATACATACAGCGTTGGCCTCTGGAATTGTGGCGCTTGCCGTTGCGTGGCCAATTGCACAACTGTTTTTCCTGGCTGGTCATGATCCGCTGGTTGCCACATATGAGAGTGACTATTTCTGGATCTGTATGGCCGGCTCAATATTCCCGGTGCTTGGTAGCGCATTGGCCGGGTGGCTCTCAGGCATCGGGCGTCCGGCTATCGTTACAGTAGTAACCTTCATATCGTTTTTTGCAAATGCTGTGTTGGCGTGGGGACTGGTGTCAGGAGAATGGGGGCTACCCCAAATGGGTATAGCCGGGGCGGCACTTGCTACAGTTACAGCCCAGGCCATAGCTGTAATCCTCTACGCAGTCCTGTTTGCAAAATCAGGGGGACTAAGCGACACGGTTGCAAGGAGGCTCGAATGGGTGGAGATCCGCCGTTTTCTTCGAATTGCAATGCCGATGGGCTTGCGAATAAGTGGAGAACTTGCGGCATGGACGCTCTTTTTGCTTGTGGTCGGACGGTTGGGCACAGTGGAACTGGCCGCATCAAGTATAGCCTTTAGAGTCAATGGTCTGGCATTTTTTCCTGCACTCGGCCTTGGGCAGGCCGCCGGAGTTCTTGCAGGTCATGCCCGTGGGGCCGGGCGCGATAGTGACATACCAGCAATTGGCTGGCAGTCGCTTATGGTGTGTGAGTTATGGATGTTGGCAATGGCGATACTTTTCGCTTTAGCCTCGGAGCCTCTCGTTTCAATCTTCGCGGGTGAAGGATCTGATAGCGTTCAGATTGTGGCAATCGGTTCCTTGCTTATGAAATTTGTTGCCTTCTACTGTATATTTGATGCTGCGAATGTCGTGATTGGCAGTATTCTGGCTTCAGTTGGTGACACCCACTGGATTGCACGCACTTTCTTCAACTGCTCTTGTGTCTTTCTCGTGTTACTAGGGCTTATCGACCGGAACGTACCCGGTCTGGTAGCGGAATGGTCTCTGGCTACGCTCTTCGTATTTGCAACTGCGGTAATCTGGGCGCTTCGCTTTCACGCTGGCGTTTGGAAAAAAACACAGATGGTTCCGCGTAAATAATAATCGAGGGCATTACGTAATATTGACCGGAACAATTGTAAATGGTGCTGCAATTGGTGCCGGTGCCTTGGTCGGTCGCTACATGGAGCCGGAGTAATAGAACGTCAGGAACACTGCGTGTAAACTCTCTGGTTTTCTGGCCCCATGCCTCAGTAGAATCCATCACGTCGCGTATTCAGGGTGATTCGTCCCGACCGGCGTTGGTTGCCGGTAAGACGTTTGTGGAAGAGATAGCAGAAGTGCTGGCACGAAGAGAGCCTCTCTACATGGCTGCTGCTCATTACGACATTGATGCGAATAACACCACTCCCGACCAGGTTGCTGAAAATATAATTACTATATGGGGCAACTAAAAAATCCGACTCACATACTGAGAAGATCAGACATTTTCTTCACATCCTGTATCTCCCGGAATTCCCGGTAGCCATCAATGCCATCGGAGTCCAAGCCACGATAATAGCGGGGTCTGGCGGTTTTCAATCCTGACAGGGCTTTGCCGGTGGCATAATCCGATTGTTCACTAAGTCTGTCTGCCTTGTACTTCAGGTCGAGTATCAGGCTGAACCCCAGCTGGAACAATCTTTTCAGGTATTCGCCGGTAATTATTGCCACTCCCTTTGTTTCATCTCCTCCGCTCAGGTACTCCAGGGCAATGTTCAAATAACCATACACCCGTTCCACTACCGACCTCATTTCATCCATGTCAGTAAGATGCGCTTCATCTGCCACCAGTGCGGTATTAATCAGATAATTCAGCTCCATGCGAAACAGTTCCGAGTCCGCCCGGAGAATAACCTTCTCCAAAAACGTCTTGCCGGTCAAAAACGTCTCGGGGAGAGTGGTCGCTTCAACCGCCTGTAAGAGCTCTTTGCTGCGGCCAGGTGTAAACGTGGCCGGGTTGATTCGGGAATATATTTCCAGAGCCTCATCATGAGGAGGAAAGCCCAGATCGGCAAGGCGTCCCGATTTTATGTGATAGCATTCCTCTTCTGATTCAATATCAACTTCGCCACTCACACTTTCCATAAGAGACGCATACAGGGGATTATCCAGGCGACAGACCAGTTCCAGGAAGAGGCCGATTGTCTCAGCATGTTCGGGGTTCTTGAATTTTATCAGGAACACATCATCAAAGGTGTGGTCCCAATCGGTCAGACGTTCTTCATCGGTATTGATATCGCCAATGCCCCCCGCGACAACAAGTTCCCTCCCCAGAAAAAGGGAGAGGAGATTGAAATCCAGATGCGGGAGTAATTCCAGGAAATGTTCCTCACTCCCTTTCATGATATACCCCAGATATTCCACCGCCTTATCTTCCGAAAACGACCATCCTTTCCAGAGTTCCATATCCAGAATAAAAACGCACTGTTCCGGACTTGCCAACCCCAGCAGTTCCATGGCTTCAGGAGCGCTGTTTTCTTTGAAAAGCCAATACAACTCATGAGGCTGCATTGCCCGAGCCAGTTTTTTCCCATCCGGATCTCCCAGGATAAGGGCCAGCTTCTCCCCGGGGATGTTTCCAATACCACTTTCAGGCATACAATTTTCCACTACGTATTCTCCTTGTTACACATAATCCGGCGATAGCTTGCTATGATAGCATTATTTTCAAGGAGTTAGTCAGAAAGGAATTACTGTTTACCGATGCTGACAGTATCAAGAAGAAAAGTTTCCGCCAAGATGTGGCATCCGTAACTGACTTTTTGTCGGTTGAGTGGTATGCTTCAGCACACTTTACCTTTTTTAGACAAGGAAAATTATGAAAACATCATTCAAAGACATGAGTATCACAACAAAAATCATGATGTTGTGTATCGCATTAATCCTTATGATACTCACCGGCGTGTTTGGGCTTGTCGTCCCGTTAATATCGGGACAGCTTAAAGAAGAAAAGGAGACGGCGAGCCGTCATTTAGTGGAAACAGCCTATCAACTGATCAACGAGTATAACACTCGGGTGGCTTCTGGAGAATTTACACTCGAAGAGGCGCAGAAAAGAGCTAAAAAACGTTTAGAGAATATGCGTTATGGCTCGAATAACTATTTTTGGATTAATGACACAACCCCGACAATGATCATGCATCCTATCAAGCCTGATATGGATGGAAAAAATCTGTCCAACATCAAGGATATACATGGAAAATTACTTTTTGTAGCCTTTGTAGATATATGCAAAGAAAAGGGTGAGGGGTCGGTTGATTATTTTTGGGACAAAGAAGGCACGGCAACCCCTAAAATATCGTACGTAAAGCTTTTCAAACCATGGGGCTGGATCATTGGAACCGGAGTCTATATAGACGATATTCAGAAGGATGTGGCATCCATCCGTTTGAAAATTATGGCAGGAACGCTGGTCGTGCTGATGGTAATATCGCTCCTGGCTTTTTTTGTGGGGTCAAAAATAGCATCTCCATTGAAGCGTGCTGTTTCTGCGCTTAACTCAATGGCAGAAGGTGACCTGAAGGTCACCATTCAGTCGGACAGTAATGACGAGACCGGGAAATTGATGAGCGCCATGAAAACAATGCAGCTGAAAATTTCTGAGGTCGTTTCGGAAGTTCAATCTGCCGCCGATAACGTCGCATCAAGTAGCCAGCAACTGTCAATTACTGCACAGCAACTCTCCCAAGGCGCCACTGAACAAGCTGCAAGTGCAGAAGAAATTTTATCCCGGATGGAAGAGATGTCTTCCAGCATTAGTCAAAATTCAAGTCACTCCAGCCAAACAGAAAAAATTGCCATAAAGAGCTCTGTTGATGCCAAAGAAAGCGGCAAGGCCGTTATGGAAACGGTAAAAGCAATGAAGGAAATTGCCGCCAGGATTGTAATAATCGAAGAGATCGCCCGGCAGACCAACCTGCTGGCGTTGAATGCAGCCATTGAAGCGGCCCGCGCCGGTGAACATGGCAAAGGTTTTGCGGTGGTGGCATCAGAAGTTCGCAAGCTCGCTGAACGCAGCCAATCAGCTGCGAGTACGATAAATAATCTTTCTACCAGGAGTGTTCAGATTGCTGAGACAACCGGCACGATGCTTAATGAGATGTTGCCGGATATCCAGAGGACTTCAGAGCTTGTCCAGGAAATTTCTTCATCCTGTAGAGAACAAAACAGTGACGGAGAACATGTCAACAAGGCTATCCATCAATTGGACAGAGTCATCCAGCAGAATGCCGCCGCTTCTGAGGAGATGGCAGCGACTACTGAAGAGCTTTCTGGCCAAGCCGAACAACTTAAAGAGAGTATCCGTTTTTTCCGTATTTAAGTGTTTGTATGGTGATGGCGACCGGTATTTCAACGAGTATGACGTACTAACTGTTTTGATTAACTGACTTATTTTCCCGGAGGCTCTGGGTATGCCCATTGCGATTCACACTTCAAATAGAATGGAAATCCTTCTTAAACATCTGGCTGAGGTCCTCAATGAACCGGTAGGGACGGTGTTGTCGCAGGAAACCATTGTGGTTCAAAGTCGGGGCATGTCGCGCTGGATTTCCATGGAGTTGGCTAAAAAATTCGGAGTCTGGGGAAATAGTGATTTTCCGTTCCCCAATAAATTTGTGCACGACCTCTTTGCCGAAACGATGCCGGATGTCGATCAATCTGACTTGTTTACACCTGAAATAGTAACCTGGCGGGTGATTAAGCTGCTAGAACCGTTGCTGAACAAACCAGAGTTTAAAGAGTTGCAGATATACCTCACCGGCCACAGTCGCGGTTTAAAAATGTATCAGCTTGCTGATAAGATTGCTGATACTTTTGACCAATACACACTCTATCGGGGTGATGTGTTGGAGCAGTGGGAGTCCGGCTCTGATTCCGAGTGGCAGGCAACCCTCTGGAAGGCGGTTGCAGGCGATGGCACGGAGTACCATAGGGGCCGATTGAAATCCGAATTTCTCACGCGCCTTAATAATGGACAGATTGAAGTCGCGCGCTTACCGCCTCGCGTTCTTGTGTTTGGCCTGTCATATATGCCGGCATTTCATATGGAAATATTGGCTGCGATAGCCTCGTTTGTCGATGTACATATATTTGTATTGAGTCCGTGCAGAGAGTATTGGGGAGATATTCTGGCTGAAAAGTTACGGGCAGGGCAGAGCAGGGAGTTTAACGAAGTGGCGGAGGAAGGCAATGCACTTCTGGCTTCACTTGGCGGTTTGGGAAGAAATTTCAGTAATCTTATCCTTGATAGCGGTGCCCAGTTTGGCCTCGAGCAGGATGAATATATTGAATCTGCCGGCGATACTCTGCTGTCGTCACTTCAAAACGGTATCCTCAACCTGGTAAATGCGGATACTGAGAATAAAATTGAAATTGCTTCTGATGACAGCTCTATTGCCGTGCATTCATGTCATAGCCCCATGCGGGAAGTGGAGGTGCTCCACGATCAACTGCTCGACATGTTTGCCACTATAGAGGGGCTTGCTCCGCGCGACATTATTGTCATGACACCTGATATTGAAACCTATTCCTCCTATATCTCTGCGGTGTTTTCCGGGCATCAGGATTTGAAGCGCCGTATCCCGTTCACTATCGCTGACCGGTCAATATGCAACGAGGGGAGTGTCGGCGAAGCACTGATGGCTATTCTTGCTCTTCCCGGCAGTCGCTTTACCGCTCCGGAAGTTATTGATATATTGTCTTCCGGTTCCGTCTGCAGCTGTTTTGATATATCAGACAGCGATATTGATCTCATAAAAAAGTGGCTTGAAGAGACACATATTACCTGGGGGATGAGTGCCGACGACCGTACCGTTCTGGGATTGCCGGGGTATTCTGAAGGGAGCTGGATGGCTGGTCTTGAGCGGCTTGTGTTTGGCTATGCACTCTCCTCAGATGATAACGAACTTGTTGACGGCGTCTTGCCGTTCGACAATATGGAAGGCGAAGCGGCAACCGTTCTTGGGCGCTTCGTGCAGTTTGTCAGGTCACTCCATGAGGTTGCTTCAGATCTGGGGAGGCCACGGAGTCTGGAACTATGGCGGGAAGCGCTCCGTTCGATTCAACAGAATTTTTTCAAATCATCTAACGCGGTTGTACGGGAATACAGTGCAATTGAAAATGTGATCGACCTGTTGGGAAATTGTGGGGAACTTTCCGCATACAGTCATGAAGTCGGACTGGATGTCATACGTTTATGGCTCCGGAAACGACTGGACAGTGAGGGGGGTGGAGTCGGCTTTCTTTCCGGCAGGGTTACGTTCTGCGCAATGTTGCCGATGAGAAGCATTCCAGCCAGGGTAGTAGCGCTTTTGGGGATGAATGACGGGTCGTTTCCCCGGCAAAGTCGCTCGCCTGGTTTTGACATTATTCCGGCGAACCCGAGGCCGGGTGACCGCTCTTTGCGCGATGAAGACCGGTATCTCTTTCTTGAAGCACTCCTATCGGCTCGCGAGCGGCTCTATGTCAGCTATACCGGCCTCAGCATCCGTGACAACAGCGTCATACCGCCTTCCGTTCTGGTCAGCGAATTGCTCGATTTTCTTGATAGAGGCTACATGGTCGACTCCCCGGGTGGCAATAAAGAATTTCACGAAAGTCTCATGACCCGGCATCGTCTCCAGCCTTTCAGTGCGGCATATTTCAATGGTCAGCAACAAGAGCTCTTCAGCTACTCAGTGGAAAATATGCATGCCGCCACAGGACTCCTCAATGCAGGCAGCGAACGGCCTCGCTTTTTCAGTGGTCCGCTGTCAGCGCCTGATGAACTGTTCCGTGAGGTTCGAATCGCTGACCTGCTCAAGTTCTTTGAAAATAGTTCTGCCTATATTTTGCGGCACAGACTTGGAATAAAGCCTGAAGAGAAGGCCTCTCCGCTCGAAGAGCGTGAGCTCTTCGAACTTGATAACCTCCAGGCGTACGCCATCAAAAAGGAACTGCTCGCTCATGCCATAGCAGGAAAAAATGCGTACGAACTGCATCCGGTAATTCGAGCCAGAGGCGTCCTGCCGCCAGCCGGCCAGGGTGACAACCTTTTTAATAAACTTGCCGCTGAAGCGACTGAATTTGCCGAACAGGTGCTGCAGGCAATTGACGGGCAGCAATTTCTGCCGCCGCTGGACGTCGAATGTACCATTGGCGCATTCAGGATTTACGGGCGCATCAGCTCTGTTCTGCCGGAACGGCTGCTGCGCTATCGGAGCTCAAAACTTGTCGCAAAGGATCAGGTGAAATTGTGGATTGAACATCTGATCCTCAATTTTGTCGCTGCTGAAGCGTACCCGATGCAGAGCACATTGATCATGCTCAACGGGAGTATCGAATTATCACCGGTGGCTGACAGTAAGGCTCAACTCGAACTGCTGTTACAGCACTACTGGCAAGGATTGACAGTCCCCCTTCACTTTTTCCCCCGCTCTTCTCTCGCATATGCAACAAAAGGTACACTTTCAGCTGCCGAGGCCCAGTGGAATAACGATAAATATCCTGAAAGCGACGATCCTGCCTGCAAGCTCTGTTTTGGTGATGATTCCCCACTGGATGGAGAGTTTGAGGAAGTTTCAACAGACGTATTTACAGCGTACCTTGACTCTGTGGGGGTGGAGCAGTGATTGCCTTTGACAGTCTCAAAATAGACCCGTCAGGGTGCAACCTGATTGAAGCAAGTGCCGGTACGGGTAAGACGTACGCCATTGCCTCTCTGTATGTGCGGCTCGTGGTTGAAGATGAACAATATAAACCGGAGAACATCCTTGTTGTCACGTTTACCGAGGCAGCCACAAAGGAGTTGCGTGATCGAATTCGGAAACGGCTGCGTGAGGCCCGGGATGCCGCGAGCGGAGTGGGAGCATGTGACCCGTTCCTGACGGAATTGATGTCCTCAGACCACCCTGGATGGCCAGGCAGTGAAGTAGCGCTTTCCCGTCTTGACCTGGCGCTGCAGACGTTTGATTGTGCCGCTATTTCGACGATTCACGGCTTTTGCAGTCGGGCTCTTCAGGAAAACGCCTTTGAAAGCGGCTCGCTTTTTGATACCGAACTGGTTACGAACCAGAAACCGCTGATTAATCAGATAGTCGATGATTTCTGGCGCTTCAGTTTCTTTGCCGCAGATGCCCCGCTGCTGCCGCTTGCTGAAGCAATGTCATGGTCTCCGGAAGTTTTTGCCACGTTCCTCAAGGGAAAGCTCACCAATCCGGTACTCAAAATTGTTCCTGAATTTAGTCCCGGCGAAATAGATACCATCAGAAATGACTGCAAAAATGCATATGATACCATGTGCAGCTTGTGGCTGACTAAACGGGCTGAACTGGAGCAGATACTCCTGGAGCATCCCGGCTTGAGCAGAAGCCAGAAGAACTACCACCTGACGGAATGTATCCCGGAGCTGATTCAAGGGATGAATGCCTTTGTAATTCAGGGTACTCCCTACGCGTTTTTTGATGGCTATAAGAAGCTGACTGCATGCTTCATGAATAAAAAAGATGTTCGCCTCAAAAAAAACGATCCGCCGGATCACCCGTTTTTTGCGCTCTGGGATGAACTGGTCAGCCTTGTAAATAAGATGGCGATCACCGTGTATGGTGAACTCATCGAGTTCGCCAAAAAACAGCTGCCGGAACGGAAGAGTGCTCTGAATATACGCTTTTTCGACGATCTGCTGGCTGATCTCCATCGTGCCCTTATCGGCCCAAGCGGGTCGGTGTTGGCGGGGCGGATGCGTGGGAAGTACCGCGCGGCACTGATTGACGAGTTTCAGGACACCGACCAGATCCAGTATAAAATCTTTCGAGGGGTGTTTAAAGAGGGCTCCATCCCGCTCTTCCTGATTGGAGATCCGAAACAGGCTATCTACAGTTTTCGTGGCGCCGATATTTACGCATATTTAGAGGCAAAGGATGATGTCCCACGTGAACATCATCATACGATGACTTTGAATTGGCGCTCTTCTGAGGGGTTGGTTGAAGCGGTCAACCGGCTTTTCAGTCTGAATCAGGGGCATCCGTTAGTTATTGACGGGCTCTGCTATCCGGAAGTCAAGGTGCCGGAAGCTGCTGAAGGGGAAATAAAGGAACTGGTAGTTGAAAACAGGGATGCCTCTCCGATGCAGATCTGGTTTTTCTCCCGGGAGGGATCTGAAAGCAAATGTATTCCTATCAAAAGGACAAATCCAACCATAGTAAAAGCTGTGACCGACGAGATAGCTGTCCTGCTCAAGGATGCTGCTGAAGGAAAAGCAACCATTGGCACAGCGGCAAACGCCAGGGCTGTTGTTCCCGGTGATATTGCCGTTATTGTCCGTGGTCACAAGCAGGCCGGAATGATATATGAATCACTGCAGTCGAGAGGGGTGCCGGCTGTCGTCAGGAGTGATCAAAGCATATTCCAGACTCTGGAAGCGCTTGAACTCCGTACCATTCTCAACTCTTTCGCTGAGCCGAGCCATGAAGGGAAAGTCAGGGCTTCACTGGCGACGAGCGTTATCGGAACAACTGCAGAAGCCATAGCGCGGACCTTTGATGCTGACGGCGAGGCGGATTGGGAAAAACGCCTTAACTCGTTCAGAGAGTATCATGACCTGTGGAAAAGCTATGGCTTCATGACGATGTTCCGGGCTTTTCTTGAGATCGAAGGCGTTCGCGCACGGCTTCTGGCGCTCCCCGGGGGTGAACGGAGCATAACCAATCTGCTTCACTGCGGAGAATTGCTGCATGCGGAAGCGACTTCCTCGCACCTCGGTGTCGATTCACTCTGCACCTGGTTCAGCGAGCAGGTAACGACTCCTCCGGAGGGCGATGAACACCAGATCCGGCTCGAGTCTGATGAAAAGGCGGTCAAGATCCTTACTATTCATGTCAGTAAGGGGCTTGAGTTTCCGATAGTATTTTGCCCTTTCCTCTGGGGTGGTGTAATTGATGGCGGCGGTACGGCGGTCGCCCATGAAGGGTTTGAGCTGGTCGCGGATTTTGGCTCTGACAAATTTGACGAGCATCACAGGGCAGCCATGGATGAAGGACTCGCGGAAAATGTCCGCTTGCTCTATGTCGCACTAACCCGTGCCAAGTATCGCTGTTATGTGGCGTGGGGACGTTTCCGCTACACAGAAAGTTCTGCTCTTGCCTATCTGTTCCATTCTCCGGCAAAAGCCCCCGGCTCATCACCCTATGAAGATCTTGTTAACGTCATGGCAACAGTTGATGACAGCACCATGATCGAAAAAATACGTTCCCTTACATCTGAAGGTATCTCTGAAGGGAGGATTAATCTGGTAATAGACCCGCGTGAGGAATCTGCTGCAGAGTTTACGCGCAGAGCAGACGCGGCTGACCGGTTCAACTGCCGGATCATGACGAAGACAATCGAATCGGATTGGAGGGTGTCAAGTTTTTCATCCCTGATAGACGGACATGAGACCCCCCCGGAATTTCCTGATCACGACAGTTCTGAAGAGTCGGGGTACCTTAAAACGGGTGAAACCGCAGCTGAGAACTCATTCTTTGCGTTCCCGAAGGGGGCGGATCCCGGAACGTTTCTGCATTCGATATTTGAGAAGGTCGATTTTACCTCAGTCACAGATGGAAAGCTGGAAGAGCTCGTTTCAAAGGCGATGGCGAAATCACCAACGTATGCAGGATTCAGCGCCACAGTTACGGCGATGCTTGATACTGTCCTCAACGCCGAACTGCTCGATGGTCTCAGATTATCATTACTACAGCCGGGCAGCTGGGTGCAGGAGATGGAATTTTACTTCCCTCTAAAGTCAATTAACCCGAAGCTGCTTGCCGGCTTCTTTAAAAAGCACGGTATTACATCACCGGTAGACCTTCAACGTGTAGCGGAAAGTCTGAATTTCCAGAACGTCAAGGGAATGCTGCTCGGCTTCATCGATCTGCTCTTTTGCCATGAGGGGAGATACTACATTCTTGACTGGAAATCCAATTACCTCGGCAATCAGCCTGAAAATTACACTCCAGACAATCTGGCCCGGGACATGGAGCGGAAGCTCTATCCCCTTCAGTACCTCATTTACACCGTAGCGGTGAACCGGTACCTTGAGAGACGCATTCCCGATTACCGCTATGAAACTCACTTCGGGGGAGCGCTCTACCTGTACCTGCGCGGTATCGACAATTCCCGTCCTCATAACGGCATCTATTTTGATAAGCCTGATGCTGAACTGGTCCGAGGACTCACTCAGTGTCTCATCGATGTCGAGGAGGCGCACCATGCTTGAGGATTTTCAGATCAGGGATATCGACAACGTTTTTGCCGATTTTGTCTGCAGTAGGGGAGGGGGGAGTACGGACTTCCTTCGCAAAGCCGCAACTATCGCCAGCTCCGCCGTTGGTCACGGCAATATCTGTGTAAATCTTGCTGATCTGTTTGGCAGCAGCGAAGTCGCGACGGCAGTCGCCAGCTTGCGGAGTTCGAAGATGGTCGGTCAGCCGGGTGAATATCGCCCGCTTGTTCTTGATGACGCGAATCGGCTTTATCTGCACCGTTACTGGAAATATGAGAGTGATCTGGCTACGGTTCTGATTTCCATGGCATCCGATGCGCCTGATGTTGATACGGAACTTCTTAAAGATGGACTTTCACGTCTGTTCCCGAAAACGACTGAAAGTCTTGATTGGCAGCGGATTGCCACCGCAGCCGCAATCAGAAGTCGTTTCTGCGTAATTTCCGGTGGCCCCGGTACCGGAAAAACCACAACGGTTGTAAAGATTATCGCGCTCCTTCTAGAGCAGGCTAAAAGAAGCCGCATGCGGGTTGGTCTGGCCGCTCCGACCGGAAAAGCTGCTGCCCGGCTGAAGGAGTCGATTTGCAAAGCCGGTAAAGAACTCGAAACTTTAACCCCAGTTGCGGGGAGTATCCCCGCTGACGTATCCACCATTCAACGCCTGCTCGGTGTTATTCCAGACTCATGCCGCTTCAGGCACAACGCAGACAATCCGCTCCCTTTTGAAGCGATTGTTGTTGATGAAGCCTCCATGGTTCCACTCGGTTTAATGGCCAAGCTGGTAGCAGCGCTTGCGCCTGGAACTCGTCTCATCCTGCTTGGTGACCGCGATCAGCTCGCCTCCGTTGAAGCAGGGGCGGTTCTTGGTGACATATGCAATACCGGTCACGGTTTCGGTTTTTCAGCTGCGTTTCAGGCGTTTATAGCGGAGGCCACCGGATGCATAATTCCCGAAAGCTTCGTGGGGAGCGATGTGCCGGCGCTCGCCGATGCGGTTGTCGTCCTGCAGAAAAACTATCGTTTTGGAGAGGATAGCGGGATCGGTCTGGTCAGCACGGCTATTAACAATGACAATGCCGCAAGCGTTCTTGACGGGATGAAGGATGGTACGACGGGCGGTACGATGGGTGGAGTGGCTCTTATTGAAACGCCTCCCCGGGATTCACTGCAGAAAAAACTGGCCGCCTCGGTCGTCACGGGATTTTCTGATTACCTGCGGCACGACAGCCCTGATGATGTCCTGCGTGCGTTTGACCGTTTCAGGGTGTTGTGCGCATTGCGGCAGGGTCCCTACGGGGTGGAAGGGATCAATAGTTTAATTGAAACCTGTCTCGCTGATGAGGGCGTTATCAAGCCTGATAAACAGTGGTATCACGGGCGTCCGGTTATGGTGATGATTAACGACTACAGCCTGAAGCTGTTCAATGGTGATGTCGGTATTGCGCTTCACGACCCGGAAAGCGAAATTGGTCTGTCTGTATATTTCCCTTCGATAAACGGAGTAGCCAGGAAATTTTCTCCCTACAGGTTGCCCTCACACGAAACAGTATTCGCCATGACGGTACATAAGTGTCAGGGGTCTGAATTCGAGAGAGTGCTGTTGATCCTGCCGCCATTCAGCAATCAGATACTGACCCGGGAAATTATCTACACGGGGCTTACGCGGGCACGGACTGCCGTTGAGCTCTGGTGCACGGACGATATCTTTACTTTATCATGCGAAAAAAGGATTCAAAGGCGTTCCGGGTTACGTCAGGCCTTGTGGGGGTGATAGTGTAAGATGACCAGATTCGTTATAATACTCATTCTCATCAGCCTGATAGCAGCTTGCGGCGGCCATGAGAGGCACGCGTATCGACCTGACTCATCGGCGCCAAACAAAGTACAGAAGCCGTATATCATAAACGGCGAGCGCTATGAGCCGCTTTCCAGCCATGAGGGCTTTGTTCAGTCAGGCATTGCAAGCTGGTATGGCAGTGACTTTCACGGCAAGAAGACAAGCAACGGCGATACGTACGATATGTATGCAATGACAGCGGCTCACAAGACACTCCCGTTAGGCGTCTATGTGAAAGTCAGCAACCGGAACAACGGTCGCGACACTGTCGTGCGGATAAATGACCGTGGCCCTTTTGTGGCCGGTCGGATCATTGATCTCTCCTATTCCGCCGCCAAAGATCTCAGAGTTGTTGAAGGAGGAACGGCGCCGGTAAGGATAGAGGCGCTCGGATACCTGGATGACACGGTCAAAGGCAAACCGATGTACCACCCTCCGGCCAGCTACGATAAAGGTTCGTTCGGTATTCAGGTGGGAGCCTACGGCGTTATAGAAAACGCCCAAAAGATGGCTGACAGCGTAAAGAAGCGCTACGGGGCTTCCTCGATGCGCGAGGCTGTTGTTAATGGGGCCCGATATTACAGGGTCAGGGCTGGAAACTATGCGTCTCTGAAAGAAGCGGAACAGGTGCGGGAGCACTCTTCGGACAAAATGATGCTGGGAGGATTCGTAGTGGCTCTGGATTGAACTGCAAATATTTTCAACTGCCGATGCCGGTCATATATTTTACATAGAGCGGTCTCTGCACTGGCGGCGATGACGTTACTGCCGTCACAATGCTGTTGTTGGAAATTGATTTTACAACCTTCATGATAACTGGTTCAAACTCCACCCACAAGCCGACCGCAAGGATTACTGCTCCGCATAAGGTAATCGGTTCCATTTATTTCTCCTGTTTATTGCTTATTCAATATTTTTTACATTCGCCGGTAAATGCCTATCACCTTGCCGACGATACTTACCTCGCCATCTTCCGGGCGAATGATGATCGGTCCCATGTTCGGGTTTGCCGGTTGCAGGCGAATGTGATCCTGCTCCCGGTAGAACCACTTGAGAGTCACTTCGCCATCAATCATGGCAACGACGGTATCCTTATTGTCTGCCGTCGGCTGTGGCCGCACTAAAGCCAGGTCGCCATCCAGAATGCCGGCATTAATCATTGATTCACCGCTAACCCTCAGGAAAAAACAGTCATCTCCCTTAACGGCCATCGGGTCGACGGAGAAGTGCCCCTGAATATCCTCAATCGCCGGGGAGAGATGGCCGGCACGGACGGTGCCGACAATCGGCAGAGAAACCGAAGGAGTGACCGGCATCTTCAGTGTAATCCCCCGGTTAACATGGTCCCGTTTGATGTACCCTTTGCGTTCCAATGCATCAAGGTGTTTCATGACCGGCAATGTCCCGGAAACATTCAGGTGCCCTGCAATATCCCGCTGACTTGGTGGATAGCCGTTGTCACCGGTGTACGAAGTAATGAACTGCAGCACCTGTTTCTGGCGTTGGGTGAGATTGTCTTTGGTTTGCAGGCCGTAGGTAGTCATACGACTACCTATAAGGAAATTTCTCGCCTCTGTCAACAATAAACCTGTTTGGTAGAATGAGGGATGATTTTGCCTCTCTGTCTGGAGACACGTTTTTGTTTTTGTCAAAACCATGACGTGGAAACGCATCACTTTACCCCTCACTGTTCATTGTAATGACTGTTTTATATGTCTTAACCTTCTAAGCTGCTTAAATAGCAGCTTAAATACTTTATTTTGGTTTGTGGCACATACTTTGCTTTAGTAGTTTGTTGTCAGCATAATGACAGAATATGCGCAATGAGTGTCTAAAGTGAAATGAGGTCAGCCATGATAACAGAAAACTTTGACAAAACAGTACGGAGTGGAAGCGCGCTCAATGGTGGCAGTGCCGCAGAAACAGGATCAGCTGAGCATATACATGCCCAGCTTGAGGAGGCGCGCTTCATCAGTGGTTTCATGGCAGCGGTCTCGACTTCTCTGGAACTGGACGACATCTGCTCAATCGCCGCCCGTGCTCTCTATGGACACGCCCCGTTTTACCGGGTCGTGTTCACTTTTTTCTCAAATCAAGACGCGAGAACCGTCACATTTTCACCGATGGTCCAGAAAGGCATTCTCTCCGCCAAAGCAAAAATAACGGTGGGTAGTTCCTGCTCTCCTACTGATTTATCCGAGAACTCTCTCGCCTCCGCTCATCTTACGTTGCTTAACAACCTCGGTACCATTGCCATTTATTTTAAAAGCGGGCAGGATAAGACCTTCTCAGAGTCTCTTCTCGTTAGTGTGGTGGCCTGTTTCAGCCAGACGATCAGGAACGCGCAGGAACATAGCAAAATGAAAGATCTGGCGATGCGCGATGGTCTCACAGAGCTTTTAAACCGCAGAATTTTTGACGAAACATTGGCCCACAAAGTTAAATGTCCGGACATGCACCCGGTTTCTCTCCTCATAATCGATCTGGACAACTTCAAGCAGGTGAACGACACCTTTGGCCATCAGGCCGGTGATCAGGTGTTGAAGACTGTTGCGAAAATTCTTAAAGAGAGTTGCCGCGGCCAGGATCTGGTTGCCCGCTACGGCGGTGAAGAGTTTGCCATTATTCTTTCTCAGACCAAAGCTGTTACCGCTCATGCGATTGCGCAACGGATCAGAAACAGACTGGCAAAAACGGCTTTCACCTTCGACGACCGTCAGCTGCAGATGACTGCCAGTATCGGTCTGGCAACGTGTCAGGAAGGGAGCAGCATCTTTACTGCCAACCTGGTCAAACAAGCCGACAGGGCTCTCTATCAGGCCAAAAGAACCGGCAAAAACAAGGTATGCGTGTTCCCGGACGATTTGCTGACGGATAGAACGACCGATTTTGGTGTGGAAAATTATGGAGCACTTGTTTCGGCACCTTGTTGAAACGATAAAAGTCAAAAATATGAAAGAAGGGTGTCGATACAAAATATTGACACCCTTTTCTCATTCTCTGTACGATGTCCAGTCATCTCCAGCCTTTACGAACTCCACCGCCACCGACCGATTCACTCCCTCTATGAAAGCAAAAACCCGTTAAATAATTGCCATTGGTGAGCTGTTTGTGTTAGAAAGATCGATGGTATTTTCAGTTTAAAGGATCCCTCTTAATGGATAATTTCTTTCTCAAGCTTTCAGTAATGCTTGTTCCGGGAATGCTGGCAATCGTTTGTCATGAAGTCTCCCATGGGTATGTTGCGTGGCGTTTTGGCGACCCGACCGCACGAATGATGGGCCGGTTGACTCTCAATCCGTTGAAGCACATCGATATTGTCGGTACACTCATGATATTTATCGTCGGAATAGGGTGGGCCAAGCCGGTCCCCGTTGTGTATGAAAATCTCCGGAACCCCAAACGCGATATGATCTGGGTTGCCGCCGCAGGGCCAATTACCAATATCATACTGGCAACGCTTTCGGCTTTTTTGCTCAGGGGGGTGGTGAACTTTGCTAATCCAGCCGCTTCAGGATCTCCACTTGCCATGTTTATGGAACCAGTCGTGCTGATGCTGGCCTTTTCGGTATACATAAATCTCCTGCTGGCTATATTCAACATGATTCCGATGCCCCCACTTGACGGCGGCCGGGTATTGGTCGGCCTGCTGCCATATAAACAGGCAATCGCCTTGTCTCGTATTGAGCCTTACGGGATGGTGATCATCATCGTACTGGTATTCTTTACCAACATGTTTTCATACATCATTTCTCCTTTCCTCATCCTTGGTGTTCAGCTGCTGGCCGGTTCGCAGAGCGGCCTTGTCATGGGGGTCACCCGGTTGATGATGCATTAATGGCTACTACCAGCCAAACAAAGGTGTGCCGATGAACGATCCCAGAATACGGCAGTTTGCAGAGATACTGGTTGATTACTCGACCAGGGTTAAAAAAGGAGATGTCGTTCTTATCAATGCTGCCGGCCTTGAGGCGATGCCTCTTGTCAAGGAGCTCTATGCTCTCTGTCTCTCGCGTGGCGCAAAATATGTTGAATATTCCTTTTCAGTTCCTGAAATTGACCGCATTTTTTATTCGAGTGCCAATAAACTGCAACTTGATCACTTCCCGCAGCACAAACTGGATTTCTACAAAACAGTGACGGTTTATATCGGTATTTCCGCCGGCAATAATTCGATGGTCATGGCTAATGCCCCGCAGGAAGCGGTTGTCGCATACGCAAAGCTGACCAGGCCTCTTGTTGATCAGCGTGTCAAGCATACCCGCTGGTGCGTGACCCGCTATCCAACACATGCTTCAGCCCAGGAAGCACGTATGAGCCTTGATGAATATGAAGATTACCTGTTCTCAGCCTGTTGTATTGACTGGAAAGCGGAGTCAAAGAAACAGGAAAAGCTCAAAAAACTTATCGATCGAACCAAGAACGTCAGGATTTCTGCTCCTGACACCGATCTTCGTTTCAGTATTGACGGACTGCCGGGAATTAAATGCGATGGACGCCTCAACATGCCTGATGGGGAGGTCTTTACCGCGCCGGTAAAAAACTCTGTCCAGGGACATATTACGTATAACTGCCCGAGCATTTATCAGGGCAAAGAGTATAACGGGGTCCGCTTCGAGTTTGTTGAAGGCAAAATTGTTACGGCTTCAGCAGCCGGCGGTATGAGCAAAGCTCTCAACAAGATACTTGATGCTGATGAAGGAGCCCGTTATATCGGAGAATTCGCCATCGGTGTCAATCCGGGGATTCGCCAGCCGATGCGTAATATTCTTTTTGATGAAAAAAGTATAGGTTCGATTCATTTCACCCCCGGACAGGCGTATGACGAGTGTGACAATGGCAATCGCTCCTCAGTGCACTGGGATCTGGTAAGGATTCTTGCCGACGGAGAAATCTGGTTTGATGAAATTTTAATACAAAAGAACGGCAGTTTTGTGCATAAAGATTTGCTTGAACTCAATCCTGCCTGAAATGAGAACTTTTAGTATGCCGCAGACCCCTGAAATTAGTTTTGAGCACGATGACTTCGAGTTTGAGACAATAGATGAAGAGTTACTCGTGGATGGACGATGCCAACAGATTCTGAAACAGTTTTATCTGTTTCTGCAGCAGCAGGGGATGGCCGCTGAACAGGCATCAGAGCTTGCATTCAGCGCTGATCTCTATCTGCGTGACTATCTGATCGACTTTGGCCGCCAGAATATCGTGCGCCCCCAGCCCGGTATCGTGACAAAGTTTGCCGCTTCCTGGTTTATCACCCATACCCTGGATCCGGATATAGACCTTTTGGGACGGCATTTGACCGCGATAACCGAGTTGTATCGCTATATGCATCGGCAACATCTGATTTCCGCGGATGAACTTACGTTTGTTGTGCAAGAAGCCGGAGAGCTGGAGTATTACCGGCAGCGGATAGATTCGTTTCTGAACCTTACCGGGGCTGGATTTGCTGCGTGGGACGCTGAGTGTCCGGCGACCCTCCACTAATAGTTTCGGAGTTTGGGAATGGCGTGTAAAAAAACGAAACCGATGGTTATCACGATTCACGATCAAAAACATCTCAGAAAAGAGTGGTATCTTGACTTTGACGGCCAGCCGTTTCTGACTTTTATGGCAGGGATGAGCAAGGAGATGAAGCGGTTGGGTGTGCTTATAACCGTCGTACGCAATCGGGATGTGATTATTTCGATCGAAAGTTATGCCGATTTGCTGAATGTGGTGAAAATATCTTCTGCGCAGGATGGGCACAGTAACCAGTGTATCGGTCATATTATTGGCAAAAGCCCGAACCTGGATATTATGGAGGACATCTGCACAGCCGTGAAGCGTGTGGCGTTTGCACCGGAAACGGTTGCTCCTTCAAACGAGTTTAGAAAAGTGTGCCATAACTGTGGGTGTGGCTGTTAATATGAACAGAGGAGGCCTGTAATGTCATCAGTATCTATTCCGGAAACGGTGCGAAGGTTACTCGCTTCTCAGCCGATTGAATTGCCGATTTTTCACCCTGTTGCAATCAAGCTTCAGAAAATGCTTACAAACTACGATTTTACCGTTGACGAAGTGTCTCAGGTTGCCAGCGAGGATATGTCACTGGCCAGTCAGATGCTTAAAATAGCCAATTCTCCGATGTATATGGGGCGTTCCAAGGTCGCAACGATCAAGGAAGCGGTTATACGACTTGGAGCGCAGCAGGTCATCAATCTGGTAATTGCAGCATCTCAGGCATCAGTCCACTCGTCGACTAATCCTGCGCTGGATAATTATATGAAGGAAATGTGGCTGCACAGCCATGGCTGTGCTCTCGGGGGACGTTGGCTGGCTCTTTCGTGCGGCATGCGCGGCGTCGCAGACGAAACTTATCTGGCAGGCCTCCTACACGATGTCGGCAAGCTCTACCTGTTGAAATCAATTGAGAATCTTGTGAAAGCGGGTGTGATTAATTCACTTTTTGATGATGAACTGATTTTGGAAATATTTGAAGCCATGCACGTTGAGCAGGGGTACCGGATGATGCAGCACTGGAATTTCCCGGTGATGTACTGCGAGGTAATCCGCGATCATCATGCCGAAGAGTGGGATACTGTCAACAAGATGCTGGCTATCGTGCGATTTGCCAATATGGCGTGCCATCGGGTCGGACTCGGCTTGAAACGTGAGCCGGACCTGGTGCTGATAAAAACGCAGGAAGCAGAAATACTTGATATCACCGATACCCAGATTCTCGAGCTTGAGGCGATGCTGGAAGAAACGCGGGATTCCGCTTTGGAAGAGTAGCGTTACTCTATCGGGGCCGGATCGCACAGGTTTTCAGCGCAGTTGGCCTCTCCGCCGCAGGTGAAACAGTAGAATTTTGGATCACTGCATACCGTTGCTATTTCCTCATGAAGTCCATTACTTCGTAACATACAGAGATGGCCGTGGTGATCGGCGCCGCAGCGGCATGCGGAGTTCGTGCTCATGGTGGTTCCCCTTGGAAAAACGCAGAAATAGTGATACCTGGCGCCACAATACCAGAATAGCTGGAAAAAGAAAATAGAATGGATTCTGACATTCACCTGAATAGGAGCGTAACGTGAAATTTATTCCCACATCACTTCTTGTTACCGGTGGGGCCGGCTTTATCGGCTCCAATTTCATTCACTCGTATATGGCCGCTAATCCAGGCTGCAGCGTCACAAATCTTGATTGCCTGACCTATGCCGGAAATCTCAAAAACCTTACTGCGCTTGAAGGGAACCCTGATTACCATTTTATTAAAGGGGATATCGGCGATGCCCTCCTTGTTGCCCGACTGCTTGCCGAACGGCGCATAGATGCGGTTGTACATTTTGCCGCTGAATCGCATGTTGACCGCTCCATTACCGGTCCGGAAATTTTTGTCCGCACGAATGTGCTCGGCACGCAGATTCTGCTTGAAGAGAGCCGCAAACATTGGCAGTCAGGCGTCGTCACTGACTTTCGCTTCCTTCAGATATCAACTGATGAAGTCTATGGCAGTCTGGGTGATACCGGCTACTTTACCGAGGAAACCCCGTTGGCGGCCAATTCTCCGTACTCGGCAAGCAAGGCTGGTGCTGACCTGCTGGTGCGGGCGTATCACGAAACGTTCGGTATGCCGACACTCAATACCCGCTGCTCTAACAATTATGGAGCATACCATTTTCCGGAAAAGCTGATTCCGCTCCTGATCCACAATATCATCAATAAAAAACCACTGCCGGTCTATGGTGACGGCTTGAATGTTCGTGACTGGCTGCATGTTCGTGACCATGCCGTTGCTATCGAAGCGGTCCTGAAGCAGGCTGCCCCTGGCGCCGTCTATAATATCGGCGGTAACAACGAATGGAAAAACATCGATATTGTCAATCTGGTCTGTGACCTACTCGACGAGCGTCTCGGTCGGGTTGCCGGTGAAAACCGCACACTGATAACCTTTGTCAAGGATCGTCTCGGGCACGATCGCCGTTATGCCATCGATGCGTCGAGACTCACCTCTGATCTCGGCTGGAAACCCGCCTATACGTTTGAGCAGGGTATCGCCGAGACGATCGACTGGTATCTTGCCAATCAGGAATGGGTGGCCGATGTTACCTCCGGTGCGTACCTTGAATACTATCACAGTCAGTATGGCGGAGGTGCCCTTTGATCCTTGTAGTGGGAGCCAATGGCATGCTTGGTCAAGATCTGATTGCGCTTCTCGGCGACCGGGGTCACGGGGTTGATATTGCTGATATCGACATTACGTCGGCCGAATCGGTTTTTAAAGTCATAGGCGCTCTAAAACCGGAGGTGGTTATCAATTGTGCCGCCTATACGGACGTTGATGGCTGCGAAAGCGATGCCGAAACGGCAATGGCAGTCAATGGCGAAGGGGTGGCGTATCTGGCAATGGCGTGCAGGGATATCGGTGCCCTGTTGGTACAGGTCAGTACTGATTACGTTTTTGATGGCGGCAAAGGGACGCCGTATGTCGAGGATGATGCTCCCTGTCCGCTCAGTGTCTACGGCGAATCAAAGCTGGCGGGCGAAATGAATGCCGCATTCTCTCCTGAACACCTGATTGTGCGGACGCAGTGGTTGTACGGCCTGCATGGTAAAAATTTTGTTGAGACAATGCTCCGCCTCGGAGCTGAAAAGAGTGAACTGACAGTGGTCGATGATCAGATCGGTTCACCAACGTCGACGGTTGACCTGTCGCAGGCAATTATCGCCCTGATAGATAGCGGCTGCCGGGGAGTCTACCATGCGGCAAATTCAGAGTACTGTTCGTGGAACGACTTTGCCAAGGCAATCTTTGAAGAATCAGGGCTGCAGGTGGCAGTCAAACCGATGACAACAACCGAATTGAACCGTCCGGCCCGCCGGCCGCTCTATTCCACTCTTGAGTGCAGTAAGCTGAACGCTGAAACCGGGTACCATCCGCAAACATGGCGTAATGCACTGCGGGAATATCTGAAAATTCGAGAGAAATAATACTCTGAAAGGATTACCTATGGAACGAGGCGAACGCCTGTGGGGTACATATGCGGTTCTCGATGAGAACAACAACTATAAAATAAAGCGGATTGAAGTGCTGCCCGGTCAGCGCCTTTCTCTCCAGAAACATCATCATCGCAGTGAACACTGGATTGTGGTATCCGGCACTGCTCTTGTTACCTGCGGAGAGAATCAACAGACTGTTAACGTAAATGAGTCGACTTTTATTTCGATAGGACAGAATCATCGTCTTGAAAATCCGGGAAAGATTCCTCTTGTGATCATCGAGGTCCAGAGCGGCGAATATCTGGGCGAAGATGATATCGTCCGTATTGATGATGAGTACAGCAGTTTTGAGATGCCGAATGTCGGGTAGTGGTCGCTCTTTAAAAATACGCCGGCTGCTGATGCTTTGCTGTGTCTCTCTGATGCTCGTCTGCGCGGGATGCGCCGCCTCTTCGACAACGAGAATTGAAGAGGAGGTTGTGACGAACCCAAAGCCGATGTACAGCTATACGAAGCTGCTCATTCAGGATCTGGAGCTTAAGCCGGAATTGTATGCCGACGTTTCCGATGCTGGAACGACTCCGCACGATCTCCGCTATGCAACTCTTCCGGGAGAACTTTCCGGGCATATTGAGCGTTTTGTCACGTCCCGCAAGATGTTTAAAAAAATTTACCGTGACGGGAAACCGGATGCGGCAACGCTGGTTGTTTCGGGAAAATTTATCCGCCTTGGCCGCTTTAAAATTACCGTTGTTGTCAACCTGCGCGATGGTGGTACCGGTCAGGACGTTGCTGTTTTTCGGGAAACTTTGTGGGATGTCATGAACACAACCGATTCGTTCAGTGATCTTGGACGGGAAGTCGCTGATTTTCTCTATCGAATCCAATACAAATAATTCAACTCCCATATCAAAGCCCCATCTTCGTTGGCTCGTCTTCGGCTCTTCAGCATACTGAATGTATGCCTTCGTCGCCTCAGTCCTCGCCGCCTTGATGGAATCTTTGATCTGAAATTTGAATAACAGGAGCACATCCATGTATATTGTTATTCTGGCCGGTGGGTCAGGAACCAGATTCTGGCCTCTCTCTCGGACGGCTCTCCCAAAACAGCTGATCTCGATAACCGGTGATCGAAGCATGCTTCAGAGGACTGTCGAGCGGGTACTGCCGCTTCAGCCGAAGCGTATTCTGATTGTAACCAACCACGTACAGGCGGCTGAAACAAGTCGTCAAATGGTGCAGTATGACTCGGTGCCAATCGACGTTATCGCGGAACCGGTCGGCCGAAATACCGCTCCGGCAATCGGGCTTGCCGCCGCGCTGATTGCCGCCCGTGATCCATCCGGGGTTATGGTCGTACTGCCGGCAGACCACTTTATTAAAAATGAAACAGCACTGCGTGACACTCTTGCTTTTGCGGGACAGGCGGCTCATAGCGGTTCTCTGATAACGCTCGGTATTCTGCCGTCACGTCCTGAAACCGGTTACGGGTATATCGAAGCGGATATGACTGCGATAACCGGGCAGGGGCCGTTTCAGGTCAAGCGTTTTGTTGAGAAACCGCCGCTGGATGAGGCTGTGCGCTATTTAAATGAAGGTAACTTCTTCTGGAACAGCGGCATGTTTATCTGGCGGGCTGATGCGATACTTGAGGAGATGGCGGCATATATGCCCTCTCTGCATGCAAAGCTTGAGCCCCTTCGACACCCCGGTACCGCAGATGACGCCGATCTGAAGGAACGGATTGCGGCTCTGTACCAGAACCTTGAGGGCGTTTCAATCGATTACGGGGTGATGGAAAAGTCTGCCAAAGTGCTGATGGTCCCTGTCGAAATGGGGTGGAGCGATGTCGGCAGTTGGAGCGCTCTGCCGGAAGTTGTCGAGCCTGACAGCGCCGGGACGGTCTGTATTAATGCCGCCGGGCATATTGTTGTTGATTCATCCGAAAACCTTATTTATGCCGATGGGAGAATAGTTGCCACGGTTGGAGTTCATAACCTGGTGATCGTTTCAACAGCGGATGCAATTCTTGTCTGTGACCGTGAACGCTGTCAGGATGTGAAAAAAGTGGTAGAGCTGTTGGGGGGCAAGGGGCTGACGGAGTATTTGTAGCGCCATTCTTGTTCTTATTAATATACGGGACGCCGCCATCTGGTGCGTCCTTTTTTTTGGACACATTGTCAACCTTGGTATAATATGCCGGTTTACAATGCGAGGGTGCCAATGACCAGAACAGTACAACATGAACTTGAAGAGATAAAAAGCCGTGGGCTGCTACGCCGTACCAGAGTGATCAACGGTCGGCAGTCGGCGCACGTTACCTGCAACGGCCACGATGTGTTGATGCTCTGTTCCAACAATTACCTCGGGCTGGCTGACCATCCTGCTCTGGCGGCTGCTTCGATAGCGGCCATTGAGCAGTACGGCACTTCGAGCGGTGCCTCCCGGCTGGTTTCCGGGACCATGGAGCTGCACGAACGGCTGGAACGGGCTGTTGCCGCCTTTAAAGGGAGTGAAGCTGCGCTTGTCTTCAATAGTGGCCATGCCGCCAATACCGGCATTATTCCGGCTCTGGTCGGGAAGGGTGACGTGGTTTTTTCCGACCGGCTCAACCATGCCAGCATCATCGACGGCATTCTGCTTTCCGGGGCGCGTCTGGTGCGATATCCGCACAATGATCACACTGCTCTTGCACTGCTGATGGAGAAACATGCCACGGAATACGACACTGAACACGCCACGGGACGCTGCCTGATTGTCACTGACGGTGTGTTCAGTATGGACGGCGATATTGCCCCGTTGGCTGAGCTGGTCGCCCTCAAGCGCGCACATGGTGCGCTGCTTATGGTTGATGATGCCCATGGCTGCGGAGTTCTGGGGGAACGGGGGCGGGGGAGTGCCGAGCTGCTCGGAGTTGGAAGTGATGTCGACATTCAGATGGGGACATTCGGCAAGGCGCTGGGGAGCTTTGGAGCGTATGCGGCGGTTTCGGCTGAACTGCGTGACTTGTTGATCAACCGTGCGCGCAGTTTCATATTTTCAACTTCGCTGCCCCCTTCTGTACTGGCGGCTTCACTGGCAGCTGTTGAGCTTGTGCAGACGCCTGAAGGTGACCAGTTGCGGCAACAGTTGGCGGTCAACACCAGCTTCTTCAGAAACAGCCTGGCAGAGGCCGGTTTCACGATTCCTGCCGGCACGACCCAGATTGTGCCGATTGTAATCGGACCGGCAGATACCACCATGCAGTTTTCAGAAGCGCTTCTGGCGGAAGGTTTCTTTGCCCAGGGGATACGCCCGCCAACGGTGCCGGTCGGCACCAGTCGTCTCCGCTTTACGCTGATGGCGACTCATACGCTGGCCGATCTGGCGTGCGCGGCTACGTCTGTGTGTCATGTCGGGCAGCGACTCGGGGTTATCTGATGCCATGGTATGAGAACCGCAGAGGGGAGTCCCTCTGGTATGAAGAGCGGGGAGGCGGGAGCCCGGTCGTGCTATTGCATGGATGGTGCCTCTCTTCAGCGATATGGAAGTACCAACTCGCTGCTCTTGCCGGCTCATACCGCACTCTTGCCCCTGATCTTCGCGGGCACGGCCGCTCGCGCAACGTAGTGGGAACTATCGACTTTGCCGGTTTTGCCGGTGACCTGGCTGATCTGCTAGAGCAGCTGAATCTTACGAAGGTTGTTCTCGTCGGCTGGTCCATGGGGGCGCAAATCGCGCTGCAGGCCTCTGCAGAGTTGTCCGGTCGGCTGGCCGGCCTGGTTTTGGTCTCTGCTACTCCCTGCTTTACCTCTTCTGAGGATTTTCCACACGGTCTTGCCGATAAAGAGGCCAGCGGGATGCGTCTCAAAGTTCAGCGCAACAGTCAGCGGGCGCTGGATGGTTTCCATACGCGACTGTTTACAGACGGTGAACTGGAGAACCATCCGTTATCATTAGAAATAAGAGAGCTGCTTGCGTCAATATCGCCACCTGATACCTGCGCTCTGCTCGAAGCACTTGATGCGCTCTCACGTGCAGATATGCGCCATTTACTACCATCTATAACGGTTCCAACAGTGGTTTTTAACGGGAATCACGATCAGATTTGCCTGCCGCAGGCGTCAGATTATCTGAAAGAGCATATTGCCGGTGCAGAACAGTTCGTTTTTGATGGCTGCGGGCACGCACCGTTTTTGACTCAGAGTCATCAATTTAATGCAGAACTTTTTCGTTTTATAAGGAGCGTCTGTGAATAGAATGCCGGAGACTGGCTTGATTGCGACAGCATTTCATAAAAATGCGGATAATTATGACCAGCATATACTCGTTCAAAAGCGGGTAGTAACGCAATTGGTCGAATCGGTGGCGTTGCATCTTGATCATGAACCTGAACATATTCTTGATGTCGGTACCGGTACCGGAGCACTGCTCGAACAGTTACACGTCAGGTATCCTTCATCCCGTCTGGCCGGCGTTGACATCGCATTCAACATGTGCCTGAAGAGTCAGCAGAAAATTGGCGATGCCTGCCATGTTGTCAACGGTAATGCCGAAACTCTTCCGTTCAAAGCCGGAATATTCGATCTGGTCGTTTCGGCGTCGGTTATGCAGTGGGTGAACGATTTATCAGCAGCGTTAAAAGAAATGTGCAGAGTTGTCAGGCCGGGGGGGGATCTCAGTATCGCCTTTTTTTGCCATGGTTCGCTGGGTGAGTTACAGCGTTGTTTTCACGACTCCAATGTCGACAATGCAAAGATGTCCCGTCTTCATGGTTTCTGGACGGTTGACGACGTGCAGTCGGTTGTGAGCAGCATGGATTTCGAGATGGCAGTTATTTCCGTTGAAACTGAGGTGGACTGGTATGACGATCTCCACTCACTGTTGCGATCGATAAAAAACATCGGAGCGGGCACGGTGGCGGGCGGTTCAGGAAATGGTCTGGGGTGGCGAGGGGTCTTGCGGGAAACTTCCCGGCGATATCAGCAGCTGTATGGGCAGGACGACAAAATACCTGCTACGTATAAAGTCCTTTATCTGACTGCGCGGACAAAGGCACAACCTCTTGATTTATGACTGGTTAAAATGTATCTCAAAATACATTGCCGTTCATAACGTCTGGATGATTTTTTTCGCAAATTCATTGATGACGCTGTAGTGTACTTCAACGCCCTCCCGCTTGCCGTCGATAATCCCTTTATTCTTAAGCAGCGCCAGATGCTGCGAAACAGTTGCCTGCGGAAGTCCGAGACATTCCCAGATATGTTTCACATTGCACTCTTGCGTACAGAGCCCCGCAACGATTTTCAGCCGGATCGGGTGACCAAGTACCTTCAAGACATCAGCTTCTACAGTAAACTTTTTATTTTTATCAAAGGCCATATATAAACTCCCGTTAAAGTTTTGAATATCATATATATGGATTATCTGCCAGTCAATCTAAATATCAGATTTGTTCTGATCTTCCGCTCATGGTTCGACACGCTCACCACGAACCACAGATCAATCAGAACCCTGGCCGAACAACGCTTCACTCAAATGGCAGGCTGCTGTATGTCCCGCCGCATATTCAGTCATTTTCGGAACTTCGCTGCGACAGAGGTCGATCGCATGGCGGCAGCGAGGATGAAATCTGCATCCGGGGGGAATAGAGAGGGCGGAGGGGAGGTCATCATGTAACAGAACGCCTTTGGATGCGTCTGATGCATTCAGCCCGGGAATTGCAGCAATAAGCGCCTCTGTATAGGGGTGGCGGCACCTGCTGAACAGCTCTGCCGTCGGTCCGCACTCAACAATCGCGCCAAGATACATGATGATGATCCTGTCGCAAATATGCCTTAGTATCAGTAAATTGTGCGAGACGATCATCATCGATAACGCACTTTCCTGTTTCATTTGAAGTAGGATATTTATAATCTGTGCCTGAATTGAGATGTCGAGAGATGACACCGGTTCATCGGCGATCAGAATTTCCGGAGCTGCAGCGAGCGCACGCGCGATACCGATGCGCTGACGCTGTCCTCCCGAAAACTCGTCGGGAAAGCGATTTGCGGAGTCGTAAGGGAGGCCAACTGATGCCATTATCCGGGCAAGTTCCGCCCGTCGGAGGGACGCCGGCATGCCGGAGATGACAAGCGGTTCAGAAATGCTGTCACCGACACGCATGCGCGGGTTTAAAGATGAAAACGGATCCTGAAAAATCATCTGGGTCTTTTGGCGGTAAATCTTCCGGTCACTCTTCCCGAGCTGCGACAAAGGAGTTCCCTTGTAGAGAACATCCCCGGAGTCGGGGAGTAGCAGGCCGGCCATGATTTTTGCCACTGTTGACTTGCCGCAACCGGATTCGCCGGCAATCCCGAGCGTTTCACCGGCTGAAATATGGAGAGAGACCTGGTCAAGAGCGGTCAGAAAGCGGGTAGAACGATTCTGCCCGGAAACTTTGAACTTTTTATGCAGATTGACTGCGGAGAGCAGGTTCGGTTCGGTCATGAGCATTTCCAGCAGCGGAGTGTATGTAACGGCGCGATTTCCCGGAGCAGTTGCGGTTCGGAATGACAGGTGCCTTCTGCGAGTGGGCAGCGCTCTGCGAAACTACAGCCGCTGGCGTGCGCAGTAATGATGTTCAGTTGACCCGGCATAGTAGGCAGCGGTCTCCCCGGTTCTGCATTTTGCGGCAGAGATGCAAGGAGCGCCTGTGTATAGGGGTGTCGTGGTGACGTTAGCAGGGCGGCTGTTGGCGCGGACTCCACTACCTGGCCGGCGTACATGACCGCAGTATGATCTGCCCGTTCAGCGACTATTCCCAGATCATGCGTAATAAGCAGGATGGATAATCCGCCGGTTTTTTTCTGGGCATCGAGAAGTTCTAAAATCTGAGCCTGAATGGTTACATCAAGCGCAGTGGTCGGTTCGTCAGCGATCAGTAGTGAGGGGTGGCACGCCAGAGCCATGGCGATCATGACACGCTGTCGCATGCCGCCACTCAACTGGTGGGGATAGTCGCGCATCCGGTCGCCGGCAGACGGAATCCCGACGTTATTCAGCAGTTCTACTCCACGCGCCTCTGCATCGCGACGCGACATTCCCAGATGCAGAACGAGCGGTTCACACAGTTGGTCGGAAATACGCAGTACCGGATTCAGCGAGGTCATAGGTTCCTGAAAGACCATTGAAATCCGGCGTCCCCGGATGCCGCGCAAATCTTTTTCAGAGAGCGCTAATATACTCTGCCCCTCAAAAATAATTTCACCGGAACTTATGAATCCGGGTGGCGGCACAAGCCGCATAATAGAAAGGGCGGTCATGGTCTTTCCAGACCCCGACTCGCCGACAAGCGCAAGCACCGACCCGGCAGTAAGAGAAAGGGAAATTCCCCTGACAGCTTTGAATATGTTTTCTTCAACCGGAAAAGAGACGTGAAGATCATTTACAGAAAGAAGCAGAGTCAAAGGAAGCTCGCAGCGTTGAGGTTGATTTTAGTTATATGAGCCAAGTCACTGAGGTGTTGTCATTTGTACACCAGGCAGGAAAAACCGGCAATCAAAAAAATTGACATCCTACCGCATAATGTGTTTCTATCCTCAGGTTTTGCAACTACTCTATCGTATGCGCATATTTATCCTTCTGGCTGTAGTGACAATTGTTCTGTCATGGTCAGGGAAAAACAGGATACATGCAGCGGTTCTGGATGAAACCATCCGGATAGCCATTGTTAAGTCCGCTTCCGAAGTAACGGTGGCTGGTGATGCGATTCTTGTGACTAATGAGGGTGGCGAGCCGCTTGTAATGTCGCTTCCTGTTACGGTGAAACCTTTGAAAGATGGATTACTGGTCGGAGGGAAGCTCTACCAGCGGCTGTCGTTTTCCGCTTCTACTGCAGTATTTGTAAACAATAAGCCGTATCGCGGACTTGCGGAGCTATCCGTGGCGGACAAGGGTATTCTGGTCGTTAACCAGTTACCGCTTGAAGAGTACCTGGTCGGACTGATTAATTGTGAAATATCTTCTGCGTGGCCGATTGATGCGGTGAAAGCCCAGGCAATAATCGCCAGGACATACGCAGTTAATAGAAAAAATGCCCGTATAACCGCGCCGTATCACTTAGAGTCATCAGTTATTGATCAGGTCTACGAAGGGTGTTTGATCGAAGACAGTCGGGCCCGTCGTGCCGTACTTGAAACGTCGGGAGAAGTTCTCACTTTCGGTGGCGCCATCATCCAGGCTTTTTATCACTCCAGCTGCGGTGGGCGAACCGAAGATTCCGAGAACGTCTGGGGAGTGGCTTTACCGTATCTGAAAGGAGTGGAGTGTCAGTATTGCCTGACCTCGCCTTCCAGTACCGCCTGGGAATACAAGATTTCTTTGAAAGAGCTTGAGGACCGCCTCCGCCTGGGGGGATATAAAGTTTCGGGCTTGTATGATATTAAGCCGGGAGTGATCAACTCACGGGGGCGTCTTAAATTTGTTTCACTGCTCGCTGCAAAAGGCAGTGGTCCGATCAGCGGCGAACAACTTCGTAAAGCGGTCGGATACGGGGCCATAAAAAGTACACGCTTTACTCTGAAAAACAGCAAAAATGAAATCAGCTTTTCCGGAACCGGTAATGGTCATGGTGTCGGCCTTTGCCAATGGGGCGCCAAGCAACGGGCTCTCGACGGTTTTGGTAGTGGAGAGATCCTCTCCTACTACTATCCGGGCACTCAGTTGAAAAAGCTCTCTGATATTCGTTAAACAGTGAACTTGATATACAAGGTTTGAATGCTCGTTAAGGATTTTACTTTTCTTCTGCCGCAGGAACTGATTGCCCGCCACCCGCCGGAAAAACGGGACGGGTCGCGCTTGATGCTGCTTGACCGCTCGTCGGAATCAGTTTCAGAAGATACGTTCAGTCATCTTCAAAAGTATCTCAGACCGGGTGATCTGCTCGTTTTAAACGATACACGTGTCATTCCGGCCCGGTTATTCGGACACAAACAGACCGGCGGCAGAGTGGAAATTTTTCTGTTACATCGCGAGAACGGTAGCGATGAACGCTGGGAATGTCTGGTCAAGTCATCGAAAACGCTTCATGAAGGCCAGGATATTCAGCTTGAGTCCGATATGACCGCAACGGTCATTTCCCGCGCTGCTTCAGGAAACTGGCTGATCCGGTTTTCCGGAAATGAACCGTTTTCTCTCTGGCTGGAGCGGGAAGGGCACATTCCGTTACCCCCTTATTTACAGCGGGAGGACTGTCTTGAAGATCGCGAGAGGTATCAGACGGTTGTCGCGCGGGAGCCTGGCGCGGTCGCAGCGCCGACTGCAGGCCTTCATTTTACGCATGAACTGCTGAACCGGTTAGCTTTGAATGGCGTTGAAACTGCTTTTCTAACGCTTCATACCGGGCTGGGGACCTTTCAACCGGTACGCGTTGAACATGTTGAAGAACATCAGATCCATACGGAACGATATGTCATTCCGCCTGAAACGGCTGAGGCTATAGCCAGGACGAAAGCTGCCGGTGGCCGTGTTATTGCGGTCGGGACTACGTCAGCACGAACGCTCGAATATTCTGCGCAGCAGTTCGGACAGGTTGCTGCCGGTTGCGGAGAGGCCGACATTTTTATATACCCCGGCTATGGTTTTAAAGTTATTGATGCTCTGATTACCAATTTCCATCTGCCGGAATCGACGCTCCTTATGCTTGTTTCCGCTTTCGCCGGGCAACAGTTCGTTCTTGAAGCGTATCGGGAAGCGGTCTCCCGGAAATTCAGATTTTACAGCTACGGCGATGCGATGTTTATCTCTTGAGGGGCAGTGTGCCAGAAACTTTTTCAACTCAAACTTTTTCCATAACTCATCGTGATTCATCATGCAAAGCGCGGCGCGGCTCTCTGATCACTCCTCACGGTGAGGTTGAAACGCCAATTTTCATGCCGGTCGGCACGAATGCAACGGTAAAAGCAATGACGCCGGAAGACCTGATCGCCGTTAAAGCGCAGATCATCCTGGCGAACACGTACCATCTTTATTTGCGGCCGGGTCATCGACTGGTCGAACAGATGGGTGGACTGCATCGTTTCATGAACTGGGATAAACCGATTCTGACTGACAGCGGCGGTTTCCAGGTGTTCAGTCTCGGGGAATTACGCAAAATCAGTGAAGAAGGTGTCAAGTTCCAGTCGCACATAGATGGCTCCTATCACATGCTGACTCCTGAACTGGCAACAAGCATTCAGGAGTCGCTGGGAGCCGACGTCATCATGTGTTTTGACGAGTGCCCGCCCGCTACAGCAGATTACCAGTATGTCAGTCGTTCTCTTGATCTGACGTCCCGCTGGGCGGAGCGCTGCAAAAATGCGCATAGTCGCGAAGGTCAGCAACTGTTCGGCATTATTCAGGGGGGGATGCATTACGATCTGCGTGCCCGCAGTGTCAATGATATCTGCTCCATCGGTTTTGATGGCTATGCGTTAGGCGGTCTGTCGGTTGGCGAAGAAAAAGAGCAGATGTACGGGGTTATGGAGTGCTGCTCCACGCTGTTGCCTCAAGATGCGCCGCGCTACATTATGGGTATCGGTTCGCCCGAAGACCTGGTTGAGGCTGTCTGGCACGGGTATGATATGTTCGATTGTGTCATGCCGACCAGAAATGCCCGCAACGGCATGCTTTTTACCAGTCAGGGGCGGGTCAACATCAAAGCAAAGATATATGAGGATGACGCAGGGCCACTTGATCCCGCCTGCAGCTGCAAAGTGTGTAACAACTATTCACGTGCCTATCTGAGGCATCTGTATCGATCGGGAGAAATCCTGGCGTCTCAGTTGAATACCTATCACAATCTTCATTTCTATCTTGACTTGATGAGGAGAGTAAGGGAAGCGATCCAGAATAATGGCTTTAATGAATTTCGCAGGCAGTTTACATCGATGATGCAACAGAAACAATAAACTGAAAAGGGAGGATAAACAGCATGTTTGGATTGGCTTTTGCTATGGGAAGTGCACCGGGAGGAGCAGGTGGAGCAGGTGGAGGAATGGCGGCATTTCAGCAGATTATTCCGCTGGTGTTCATGTTCGCAATTTTTTATTTTTTACTCATCCGCCCGCAACAGAAAAAAGCCAAAGAGCATAAAGCTTTGCTCGAAGCGATGAAAAAGGGAGATAATGTTATTACTGCGGGCGGTGTTCATGGTAAGGTCACTGCCGTGGAGAACGAACTGGTGACTCTCGAGATCGCAAACAATGTAAATATTAAAATAACCAAAAGCTATATCGCTGCAATCAAGAAGGACTAGTTCAAAATCTGAAAAGGAGAACAAGCCTTATGCCGAAAGAAACTGGCTGGCGAATAAGCCTGATAGCTGCATTTGTTGTGCTGTCGTTTCTGTATCTGACCCCGACTCTGGCGAGCAAATTGCCGTCCTGGTGGGGAACCTTTTTGCCCAAGGACAAGATCCATCTCGGACTTGACCTGCAGGGTGGCACGCATCTGGTAATGGAGGTCGATACCCAGAAAGCGATTGAAGGGTCACTGGATCTTGTTGCTACGGATCTCGAAGATACGCTTAACAGTAAAAATCTTCGTTTCAAGCGTATTTCCCGGAGCGGTTCCGACAAGGTAACCGTGGTGGTCTATGAAAAGGGGACAGCAGATACCGTTCTGAAGTTGATCAAGGATAAATATCCGACCTATGAACAGAGCCCTACGTTTGATGAAGGCGGCTTTGTTGCCATGACGTTGCGGGTGAACGAAAAAGATGCCCAGGACCGCAAGGATAAAGCGGTTCAGCAGGCTCTTGAGACGATCCGCAACAGGATTGACCAGTTCGGTGTTTCAGAACCTACCATTCAACGGGAAGGGATCAATCATATCGTTGTGCAGCTGCCTGGCATAAAAGATCCGCAGCGGGCAATTGATCTTATCGGACGTACTGCACGTCTCGATTTTAAAATGGTGCGTGAGGATATTTCGCCGACATCCGGTACGATTCCTGAAGATGCTGAACTGCTGAAGGAAAAAACGGTTGATCCTGCGACCGGTGCTGTCTCGGAAATTCCAATTGTCGTTCAGAAAAAACCGATGATCACCGGCGATCTGTTGACGGACGCTCAGGTCAGGATCGATTCGCAATTCAACCAGCCGTACGTTGCCATTGAATTTAATTCATTGGGCGCCAAGCTGTTTGATCAGGTTACGGCAGCTAATGTCGGTAAACGTTTTGCTATCGTTCTTGATAACAACATTCACTCGGCTCCGGTTATCCGTGAGCGTATCTCCGGCGGCAGCGCCCAGATATCGGGTAGTTTCACCGAAAAAACCGCGGCTGACCTTGCCATCGTGCTTCGTGCCGGTGCACTGCCGGCTCCGGTCAAAATCATCCAGAATGTGACAGTAGGCCCGTCCCTCGGGCAAGACTCCATCAACAAAGGCTTGTATGCCGGACTGATCGGAGTGCTGCTGGTTGTTGTCTTTATGGCGGTCTATTACAAGCTGTCCGGATTGATTGCTGATCTTGGCATGATCCTGAACATCGTGTACTTGATGGGGGCGTTGGCCGCTTTGGGAGCTACTCTGACACTGCCCGGTATTGCTGCTATCGTGTTGCTGGTCGGTATGTCGGTAGACTCGAACGTCATCATCTTTGAGCGTATCCGTGAAGAGCTTAAATTGGGAAAATCTCCCAAAGCCGCTCTCGATGCCGGTTATGACAAGGCGTTTCTGACAATTATGGACTCCCACATCACCACGTTGATTACGGCTGCTGTTCTGTTCCAGTTCGGCACCGGTCCGGTGAAAGGGTTTGCAGTCTCCTTGAGTCTGGGGGTTATCATCAACCTGTTTACTTCACTGATCGGGACCAAGGTGACCTTTGACCTGTTCCTTCACAAGGGCAAAGTTAAAAAAATGAGCATATAGGAGGTAACACCGTTCATGGAACTTCTTGGGAAAACAAGAATAGATTTTATTGGAATGCGCAAAATTTCCTTTATTATATCGGCCATTATTTCGATTGTCGGTATCATTGGAGTCATTCAGGTTGGTCGCGGTGCAGCAAATATGGGTATCGATTTTTCAGGCGGCACCGCGATGCAGCTGAAGTTTAATAAGCCGATCTCAATTGCAGACGCCAGAGCGGCCCTGCATAAGAACGGTATCGCCAAGGCTGACCTGCAGGAAATAAAGGACGGCAACAAGCTGCTGGTTAAAATGGCCGGGGCAGCGGTCGGTAAGCCGTCCGAGATGGTGCAGGCCGCATTCAAAAAAGAATTTGCGGACAATACTTTTACCGTGGATAGTTCGACTGAAATCGGCCCCTCCATCGGTGACAAGCTGCGCAAAGATACCCTGGTCGCCGCAGTGCTTTCAATGCTGGGGATTATTATGTATATCGCCTGGCGGTTCGACTTCAAATTCGGAGTCGGAGCCACTCTTGCCACCATGCACGATTGCCTGGCCATGTTTGCCGTATTTTACCTGATGAACAAGGAGATTAATCTGCTGTTTATCACTGCGGTATTGACAATCGCCGGTTATTCACTGACAGACACGGTTGTTGTTTTCGACCGTATTCGTGAGAATCTGCATAAAAATTTAAAGGGTGCGATGAACACCATATTCAACGACAGTATCAACGAAGTGCTTTCCCGTACGATTGTTACTTCACTGACGGTTTTTCTTGCCGCTGCTTCTCTCTTCTTATTCGGCGGCGAAGTAATCCATGATTTTTCATTAGCCCTTTTAATCGGTGTTCTGGTAGGTACTTATTCATCGGTGTTCGTAGCCAGTCCGATTGTGGTACTTCTCGAAAATCGTGCTTTGGGAAAAAAAGTTCAAACAGCGTAATCTGTTAACGAAACAATACGGAGAGGTGTCTTTATGAACAAAGAATCATCACTGATAGCAGTTGTCGCTCTCATCGTAGGGTTATTGGGCGGGTATCTGGTTTTCAGTATCAGCAATGCCGGCAAAGCCCAGCAATCAAGTCCCGCTATTCAATCCGGGTCCGGGTCACCGACTGATTATACGCAGCGCATTGCCCAGGCTGAAAAAGTTGTTGCCCAGGAGCCGAAAAATGTCAATGCCTGGATCTCCCTTGGTAATGATTATTTTGATACGGAGCAAACCCAGAAAGCGATTGAAGCCTATAGCAAAGCGCTTGAGATAAATCCAAATAATCCCAATGTTCTGACTGATCAGGGGGTTATGTACCGTAAGGTCGGGTGGTACGATAAAGCACTGGCTAATTTTGAGAAAGCCATCCAATATGATCCCAAGCATGTTCAAAGTCTCTTTAATGCCGGCATTGTCTATTCTGTCGATTTAAAAGACCATGTAAAGGCCCGGCCGTACTGGAAAAAGGTTCTTGAAATAGAGCCGAACGGTGCAACCGCCCAGCAGATTAAAAGTATGATGCAGGGAGGCGGCGAAGCGCCCCCCGCCGGCAAATAAAAAACTGAAATCCCCCGCTCGTCGGGGGATTTTTTTTCACTTTGACAGCTGATAGGATATGTACCAGATGCAGAAAAAATGGGTTGTTAAACGTCCCGATGGCGAAAAAACGGTAAGCCTTGCCGGATCTCTCGGTATCAGCAATCTCATTGCGCGGATTCTGGTCAGCAGAGGGATAGATTCTGCAGAGGCTGGCAGACAGTTTCTTGCGCCGGCGCTTTCAGCCATGCCGGACCCGTTCCTGCTGAAAGGTATGCATGCTGCCGTTGAACGATTGCTGAGAGCCCGGGCAGACAACGAAACCGTCTGCGTCTATGGAGATTATGACGTCGACGGTATAACCGGCACAGCTCTGCTTGTCTCTTTTCTGCGCCGGGTCGGTATTACCTCTACTTATTTCATCCCCAATAGATTTAACGACGGCTACGGCCTGCACGAAGAGTCGCTTCAGCAGATTATCTCTCTTGGTGCCACATTGATCATGTCTGTTGATTGTGGTATTACGGCGATCAGGGAGGCTGCTTTTTGCCGACAGGCCGGGGTTGATCTGATCATACTTGACCATCACACCCCTCAGGAACAAATTCCTGGGGCAACTGCGGTGGTTAACCCGCTGCTGCCCGGTTGCGCGTATCCGTTTAAAATGCTGGCCGGCGTTGGTGTCGCCTTTAATCTGTTGGTTGCCCTGCGCAGTCGCATGAGACAGGAGGGGCTCTTTACTCCAGGTGCCGAACCTGACCTGCGGGAGTGGCTCGATCTGGTTGCCCTTGGGACAATTGCTGATGTGGTGCCGCTGATAGGACAAAATCGTATGTACGTCTACTATGGGCTTCAAAGACTTGAAAAGAGTCTCAGGCCCGGTATCACGGCACTTAAGAAGGTTGCAGGAATCAAGGAGTCCGTCACGAGCGGGCAGGTAGGCTTCCGGCTGGCTCCGCGTCTGAACGCTGCCGGTCGCATGGAAAGTGCGGTGCCGGGCGTAGATTTGTTGCTGAATAATAATCCTGCTGAATGTGCTGTAATCGCTGATGAGCTGGATGCCGCCAATGCTGAACGTCAGTCAGTTGAGCGCGGAATTCTTGAACAGGCCATCGCGCAGGTTGATGGCGATGGCCGTTACCCGGTCCGCAAAAGTATTGTGATCGCATCTGTCGACTGGCATCAAGGGGTTATCGGAATAGTTGCTTCCCGATTGATTGAACGCTATCATCGCCCGACAATATTGATCGCGATCGATGAAGAGGGGAATGCAAAAGGGTCTGGACGCAGTATTCCGGGCTTTCATCTGCTGGAGGCACTCACGAGCTGTTCGGGATACCTGCTGCGCTTCGGAGGGCACCGGTATGCGGCAGGAATCGGGTTGAAATCCGAGACAGTCTCATCCTTCGCCGCAGCCTTTGAAGCGGTTGCAACAACGTTGCTCGGCGATTCCGAACTTTTGCCGCTCCTTGAAATAGATACGGAAGTAACGTCGTCCGAGGTAGGCCTTGCTTTGCTGGAAGAGCTACAGCGTCTTGAACCGTTTGGTGCCGGGAACCCGGAACCGACCTTGATGTTGCGTGGCGTTACCGTGGTAGAGCGCCGGATTGTCGGAGACGGTCATCTGAAGCTTCGTGTTTCTGCGGAGGGGAAGATATTTAATGCCATAGCTTTTCGACAGGCCGAATGTCCGACAGAGGGGCGCCTGGACATCGCATTTTTTCCTGAATGCAACATATGGAACAACACGACAACAGTGCAATTACGGATTAAAGCGATACGAAGTGAGGAGGTCTGATGCAACGGAACGAACGTTTTGACAGTGCGGACCGGATCATAAAAATCGGTTTCTGGGTCAACGCAGTATTGATGGTTCTGAAACTGTCGGCTGGTTACTGGGGGCGCTCCGACGCTGTTTTTGCAGACGGTATCGAGAGTGCATGTGATTTTGTCGCGATATTTGCGACCATGATGGCTCTGAAGCTTGGTCGTCAGCCGTTTGACGCCAACCATCCGTACGGCCATGGTCGCGCTGAAAGTCTTGCCGCACTTCTGGTCTCCCTGGTTATAGCTGCTACCGGAGGCTGGATTTTGTATGAGTCCATTATGTCGATCATTGCAGGGCACTTTAAATCGCCCGGATGGATTGCCGTTGCTGCTGCTGCTATGACTATCGCCATTAAAGAGTGGCTTTACCGCTTTACCACGCGCACCGGCAAGAATCTTGAAAGTCCGGCACTGCTCGCAATAGCCAAGGATCACCGGAAAGATGCCGTTACCTCAGTTTCGACACTGATTGGTGTTATAGGCGCTTTTTTCGGGTTGGGAATTATGGACCCGCTTGCCGCCGGCTTGACGTCATTTTTTATTCTGCACATCGGGTATCAGACGTTTCGTGAGGCTGCCCATGATCTGATGGATGGCACCGCTCCAGCTGATTTTATCGATGCTCTGCAGGTCCTTGCAGAAAGTGTTGAAGAGGTTGAGCATGTTCATGAAATGCGTGCCCGCCGTTCCGGACAGTATATGATCGTTGATCTTAAACTCGAAATGGATCCAGATATGACGGTCAAGCAATCACACGACGTGGCGACGAAAGTAAAAAAGTTGATTTTCGACCGGTATCCTGGGGTTGGCGATGTCATGATTCATATCAATCCCCATGACGAGCAGCATGAGGATCTTATCCGGTTATGAAACTGTGGCGAATTTTGGTCTCCCTGGAGCTTTGCCTCGGTGTACTGGCCCTGGTCTGTATTGTCATGGCCGCCGGTTCGTTTCGTCTTTCCGGAGAGTACGCCGCTGCAATTAACAGCATGCCGCTTTTTATGTGGCTGCGTGAGACACCCTTTACCATTTCATGGTGGCTCTGGGTCGTCCTGGTTCTCCTCGCACTATTGGCTTTGAATACGGTGCTCTGCTCATCAGAAACGCTCTGGTCGCGGTGGGGCAGGGGAGGGTGGTCAGCACTTTTCGCACCACAGTGTATGCACGCCGGTTTTCTGCTCATCGTGCTTGCGCACTTGATCAGTGCCATGGGATCATCGTTCAATGCTGTTCAGGTGGGTGAGATGACGCTCGCAACATTACCGAACGGCAGCAGATTTGGTGTCGCCTCCATCTCAGTCATGACCTCCCCTCAGGGAATGCCGCTCGGCTTTAGCAGTGAATTAGTACCAGACATGAGCAGGCCGATAGAAAGGGTTGTCATATCGCCAAATCACCCCTGGTTCCATCAGGGCTTCGGTGTATATATCAAGCAGGCGGAGGCGTATCCGTACAAACGGGCGCTCCTTGAAATCCACCACGAGCCGGGCGCTTCAATGGCATTGGCCGGATCTCTCCTGTTTACGGTCGGGAATGTTATGCTTCTGGTTTTCAGATCGAAACAGCGGGAGGGAGAAACGTGCTGAGATGCCCCGAACAAGCTTGGCCGTCACAGCTTTCAATTGTTATGGACACCTCTTCATTCACCAGATCTTTCGTACCGGGAAATGAAACAGTGATGTAATTGCGGGTCAAGCCCCGGCAGACTCCGGTCTTGTCATTGAATCCCTGAACCAGTACCGTCAGTTCCTTGCCTGCAAAACGCTGCAGAAAAGCTGACTTTTTCTCTGCGGCGATACCCCTCAGCCGTGCGGCACGCTCCGTAACAATACGGTCAGGAACGTGTCCGGGCATACCGGCCGCCTTGGTTCCGGGACGGCTGGAATACGGGAACACGTGCAAATCGGAGAACGGCAGCTCTTCAAGCAGATGAACGGTCTCTTCAAACTCCGCTTCACTCTCTCCCGGAAAACCGGCAATCACATCGGCACCGATAAACGCATCCGGCATGGCTGCTGAAATCTGTGCGATCAGATCGCGAAACAAGCCGGACGTGTACGGCCTGCCCATGCGGCTTAAAACAGAATTGCTCCCGCTTTGCAACGGCAGATGCGCGTGGTGGCAGATGCTCCTGGACGTAGCCATCAGGTTTAGAAATTCCTCGCTGACTTCATTCGGTTCGACTGAACCGATACGCAGACGAGGCACAATGTACTCGGCCTCAATTCTTCTGACGAGAGCTGTCAGGGTCGTCGGTGACGGGAGGTCAAGGCCGTAGGCGCCCAAATGGATGCCGGTCAGTACGATCTCCTTGAAGCCATTGGCGGCCAGATCATGCATTCCCTGGAGGATGTCATCGGTTATGACGCTGCGACTGCGACCACGGGCGTACGGTACAATGCAGTAGCTGCAAAAAGAGTTGCATCCGTTCTGGATTTGGAGAAAGGCGCGGGTATGTTCAGCAAAGCTGGTCAGTTTAAGCGGTTCAGCATCGGGTATTTTTGAAATATCTGAAACTGAGTGCCCGGAAGATTCCAGCAGGCTTGAGATACTCAATTTTTCCTGATTACCGAGGACGCAGTCAATTTCCGGCATCTTCTCCAGTTCACCCGGTGCCACCTGGGCATAACACCCGGTTGCGATAATGCGTGACTCCGGATTCAGGCGTCTGGCCCGGCGGATAAGTCTGCGGGTTTCAGCATCGGTTCGGGCGGTGACCGTACAGGAATTTATGATATAGAAGTCAGATGGTTCGTTGAAAGCGACAATACGGTAACCGGCGTTTTTCAGCTGTTCTGTCATGGCGGCCGATTCAAATTGATTTGTTTTGCATCCCAGTGTGCTGATGGCGACCCGTTTCATATCCTGATGGTATCCTTTTTATGTGTGATAATTGTCCTGCGTAAGATCGTTAGGTATGAAAACAGGGTAATAGGTCAAAGGTCAAGGAGAAATTGCATAAAAAGCGGCACAGTGTACCATTATTTACACTTAGAACTTTACAGTTGGTAAATTGCTGTGCTATAAATCTTTCTTTAAAACGTTGCCAGGGGATCATGTATGATAATTGCTCTTACAATTTTACACGTACTCGTTAGTCTGTTTTTGATTGCTGTCGTTTTGCTGCAATCCGGAAAAGGTGCTGAAATGGGAGCATCATTCGGCAGTGGCGGAAGTCAGTCTGTCTTTGGAGCGGGGGGCGGAACGTCCTTCTTGAGTAAATTGACTACCAGCGCGGCAATTATTTTTATGTTAACGTCATTGACCTTAGCTTACGTTTCCGGTCAACCGTCATCTTCTTCAATAATGTCCGGGAAAGGTAAGTCGGCTCCAGTCTCGGCACCGGCCCCACAGAAGGCTGATTCGGTTCCTGCGCCTGCTGCTCCGGCAGTACCGGCAGTACCGGCACAGAAATAATAATATTTACACTTGATAAAACAAGACGGCTGTGTTAGAAAATATCCCCTTGTTGAACAGTTAGCAGTAATAAAGTTTTCTCCAACTATTTAGGTGTGCACAGTTTTTGTGTGTACTCTGCTTGCGGTGGTGGCGGAACTGGTAGACGCACCAGCTTGAGGGGCTGGCGGGGGCAACTCCGTGATGGTTCGATTCCATTCCACCGCACCAGTTATAAGTCCGGACTAGTCCGGCAAAGACCAAAAGCCTTGAGAAATCAAGGCTTTTTCTTTTTCCACTTGTCCAACAAAATCCATCTTGATATGCTGAAATCCAAGGTAGTTGTTGGCGTTTTTGATAGTTCATGATCTGCGGATCGTGTACTCCACGCTTGTTGAGGGTCTTGCCATGGATGATCTGCTTCCGTTGCGGGGAAAACAAGGTAAAGATGATGGTGTTGAAGCCAATGTCAATACCGAGCACATTCCCGGATGGCCGTTCCGGCAGGCTGTCCAGATAACTCAATCCTCATACTCCGCACTCTCATCTATAAACGAAGATAATTTGCCGTTCCGTTTGCTTATAGCGCCTCAGTATCTGTGATCGTATATTTTGCTGTTAATATCTCATTCTAACTGCTATAAATATACGAACGCATATATTGTGGAGAGGGTGTTGAAATGAAGATTACGAGTGCGATAGACATTGGACGGCTCATCAAACAGAAACGTAAAGACGATGGCCTTACCCTGGAAGATGCGGCTGCGGTCTGTTGTGTAAGCTATGCCTTTCTTTCTGCCCTGGAAAACGGCAAGGAGACCGTGCGCCTGAACAAGGTTCTGCAGGTTATCAAGTGTCTCGGAATCGAGCTGGATGCGAGTATCCGTACGTGGGCATCTCCAGGAGACGAATCATGACTATCGGCCTGCTTGTCAGGATAGATGAAGATGTCGTGGGGCGTCTCTGGCTGGATGAGAAGAAGCACTTCTGTTTCCAGTACGACAAGGAGTGGCTGGAGCAGTTGAGAATCCCATTGTCCCTCTCGTTACCCTTACGCGCCGCCCCCTATTCCGACGATGAGTCACATCCCTTTTTCGCCAACCTCCTTCCTGAAGAAAAAATCCGTGCCGTGATTGCCCGGAATCTTGGTGTTTCCCTCAATAACGACTATGGGCTCCTGGAGCGGATCGGCGGTGATTGCGCCGGTGCGGTTTCACTCTATCCCGAGACCGGAGAACCGAAGCGTGAACCAGGCTCCTATCGCCAACTCTCGCTGGATGAACTCAACACCATTATCAGCGAACTCCCGCAACGGCCACTTCTGGCAGGGGAGAAAGGGATACGGCTCTCACTGGCCGGTGCCCAGAAGAAGCTTCCGATCTTTTATGATGAGCAACACTTTTATCTGGGATATGGCACCGCTCCTTCCAATTACATTATCAAGCCGTCCATCGAGAACTTGGATGGCACGGTGGAGAACGAAGCATTCTGCATGGCCCTGGCTCACTTGGTTGGTCTGGATGTACCTCGATCATTCATTCATCAACATTGGGAAACACGAGCATTCATAGTCAAGCGCTTTGATCGTGTGATTGCCGGAGATGGTACCAGGCGGTTGCATCAGGAAGATTTCTGTCAGGCGCTCCAAATCCCTCCTGAATACAAGTATGAATCCGAAGGTGGACCGTCCCTGGCTGCATGCTTCAATCTGGTTCGCACTGCCAGCATCAGGTCCGGCAAGGATGTGCTGTCGCTTTTGAACTGGGTGATATTCAATTACCTGATTGGCAACTCAGATGCACATGGCAAGAACATCTCTCTCTTGCTGCTGCCGGAAGGACCGATGCTGGCCCCCTTCTACGATCTGCTTTCGACGAGGATCTACGCCCATTACGGTTTGGCGGAAGGTTTGGCTATGAAGATTGGTGGCGAGAGTGATCCAGGCTCAATCCAGAAAAAACATTGGGAACAGTTTGCCGAGGAGATCGGCATCAAACCACGGCTGGTGCTGACCCGTGTTGCCGATCTTGCAAAGAAGATTGAGGACAACCGCTTGCAGCTCTTCAAGGGAGGATTCTCCCCCTATAAATGTGATGCCTTGTACCGCTTGATGCAATTGGTGGGGGAACAGGCAGAAAAAACCTTGCGAAAGATTGCGTAGGCACGCTACCAAGAGCGTCAGAGCGCACTCTTAATAAGTATGGTATCATGAACATTTATGCGCCAGCTAGATTATTGTGTATTGTCACAGCTAGATTATTGTGCTGAAAAATAAAAAAGGCGACCACAAGGGCCGCCTCTATCCAGGCCAGACGGGTATCCGACCTGAAGACTCTAGTAGGGTTTTACTCCCGTAAATATTGTAAGAACCTCGAATTCACCTTCTGACAGATTACTCCGCATCAGCGCCTTCTCGAATTCCTCTCAGCTCAGCGTAAAATCCCTACCGTTAATGCGTGCGCGAACTGACATGACTTATTATCCCCCCTATTCGTTGTGATGGTGGCCCAAAAGGGCTCCCTACAACCACCGCTGGAACGGTGGCTCTACCCGTTGATTTTGTGCTATATCAGGCTGTGCCCAGCGTGAGGCTGGTGAGAGTAATATAGTCCAACAACCCTTGTCTAATATTGGGGTTGTTGTAATCACAAACCGGCGAAAATTTCAGAGTCACAAGAATCAGCAGGTTGCATATGATGTCACTCAAACGACCGTTCGCGTGACACCTCGTATTCAACAAGTTTTGTTTTTACGGCAGCTTCTGTTGTGACTGAGAGCGTCAGCAACTATAGCAACAATAATAGTTTATCCAAGGAAACCTCCAATGGGAAAGCTATGACCCATAGCCAGCAGTGTATCAATGTGGATTTTGCGGAACTGTTGGCTCATGGGGAGTGCAACCTGGTTTAAGCCTACGCTGCTTTTTTCATGTCATCACTGCTCCACCCTTTACAGGCAAGAGCCACCACACGGGGTACGGGTCGGGCTCCGGTGCGATATTGGCTGATGGTGCGGCGGGAAAGGCCAATGGCTTTGGCTGCTTCAGCAAGAGAAAGGGCGTGACTGTCCTGCCATTGGCGAAAGCGGACATTTTCAATCAAGTCGGATTGTTCAAGTGACAGCTCAAAAAAACGGTCGCAATCTAGAGACATGCCGCAGTTCCACTCCAAGGTAAAGCCCCAGTCAGCAACCTGGGCAGTGGCGCATTCTTCGGCGGATTCCAGCGGTGCAAAGGCCGGGTAGTTTTTTATTACGTCGCGCATGGAGACGGTTGCGGTTCTTCCGTCGGTGAAGGTTGCGGAAACAACAAGATCAGGAAGAACGGTTACGCTCTGTATCCGAGGGGTCTGCTTTTTCATTTTTTACCTCTTTTCAGGGTTTCCCATCGCTTGCCAGGCTGCTATGACGATGGAGTTGTTTGCGGTGATCCATGCTGCAGCTTCGGAACAATACGGGATGGGACAGTGGAGTTGATCACATTACCGACAAGGAATAGTACGGCTTTACCATCGGGATGGAGCAGGTGGACATGCACTGGCGGGTGTTCCGCCCCTTGCACTTTAAGTATCCATCCATTGCCCGTAAGTATTTTTCCCATGAAAAATAATAGAGAAATAATTTCCCTATGTCAATAGTAATAAAAAGAGCAGTGAAAAGAGGTTTTATATATTAGCTATTTGTTTGTTCTATTCGATTCCATTCCACCCAGTTAAAGAGAACCTGTTTTTGTCACAGTTTTAGGACTGTGAGGAAAGCAGGTTTTTTTGTGTCTAAGCAACAGCAGAACGTCTTCGGGGGGCAAGCGCGTAAGCAGATCCACGGTAGCGCTCAAGCAGTATTTCTCGTGCGGCAACGTGGGCATTGTCGGCTCTCCTGAACGGCAAAATAGTCGTCTCAGGCTTTCCTCACGAGATAACAATAAACTCTTTACCCTGTGATTCCTGTTTCAAGACGCTGGAAAACTGACGGTTGGCATCAACAGCCCGTTCGGTTTGCATAAAACCTCCTATGTAGTGTTGGTAACTACATTGTAATGGGAGATGGTTGGGTTTCAAGTATGTTTCAACCAACTAAACTACGTCACCGTTTTGAACAGTTCTTGTCAGAACCGAGTCCGTATTCCCAAAGAGATCTGTGAACCTGACTGATCAAGATTTGATGAATCATAATAATCTGATGATGTCGACGTGAACCCGAAATAGCGATAACCGAGGTCGAGCGATAACCCATGCCGGTTGATCGGTATATTCAACCCGGCGCCGACTTGATACGTTATACCGCCACCTGTTGCATCGTACATGTCGTACGAAGCTACGTGTGATCGACCAAAGCCAATGCCGCCGCCAAAATATGGTGCCACTCCACGTATCGGTGCCTCCCACCAGCAGTTCACCATCGAAGCCCAAACCCATGAATCATCATTACTGTCCTTGGCGGATGCCTGTTTGTATCCCAATTCCCACTCAGCCCTCAAGTTATTGTCGAGCTTAATCCCGTACGTTCCTGATAAACTCCAGCCGGTGTCGTAGCTGGTGTCAGTGCTATAAACACCGTGGCGGTCATAGTAGTATGATGTCGTGCTGTGCGGCATCCAAACGCCAGATGTAATCCCAAAATATTGAGACGCTGATTGAGCGGGTAGGGCGGAGAGCCCGGACAAAACAATTAACAGCAGTGTCAATAGTAGTCGTTTTAGTTTCCTGTTCAACATATCCCCTCCGTGGAACTCTACATGCTATTAAGTATCCTGACGGCCATCACTATGCAACATTTAACTGTTTCTCATGCGAAGCGACTTTATGAATGGGCGAATGAGCCAAAACAGCTTCTAATATTCGAGTGGGACAATCACAATACTATTCTGGCGGTCAACGAGGAAGAATACTTCAACGTTGTGGCGCATTTCGTCACAACGTGCTGAAATGCGTGAGATGAATGGCTGGGGTTTGATGGAAGAGCGGCTCGAGGCGGTCAGGGAATGGTTAGAGAACTTAAAATCTGAGTTAGTTATAAAAAACAGAGCGCCTTCATTACCTGTCCAGATGCGGACAGCTCAGTGGAGACGCGCATCAGCTGTTACAGCTTTAGATTACGTATGATTTCCATCTGTTCTTCATAACAGTTCGGGCAGATTCCATGGCTGAACATGGCCTCAGAATTATTGGTGATGTATGTCTCCAGTTGATGCCAGTTTTTTTGATCATCTCTGATTTTTTTGCAGTACGAGCAGATCGGGATAATCCCCTCCAGTTGCTTGACACGGGCCAGCGCTGCTTCAAGTTCTTCATTTTTTTGCTTCAACAGATCCCTGTTCACTTTCAATGCGATATGATTGCGCACCCGAATTTTGAGCAGATCCAAGTTGACCGGCTTGGCAATATAATCAATTCCACCAAGTTCGAGCCCCTGAAGTTGGGCATCGTAGGTATCCATAGCCGTTAGGAAGATAACGGGAATATCTGAAAACGCCACATCGGACTTGATGATTCTGCAGACATCAAAACCACTTAAGTCAGGCATCATCACGTCGAGGAGAATCAAGTCGGGTTTGTGTTCCTTAAGCTGGTCGATGGCATCGTGACCGTTCAGTGCCGAAATGATGTCGAACTCGTTTTTGAGTGCAGTCATCATGAGCTTTATATTGCCAGGGTCATCATCCACTGCCAGTATTTTGTGCCGGTTATTCATGGTGTTCTACTCCTTTCACCCTTGCCAGAGCTAATACCCTCTTAATCTCACGCACGAGTTCACTGATAGCGAGCGGTTTAGAAACATAGCCATCAAAGCCTTGCTCGAGAAAACCATCCTTATCTCCGCGCAGCGAATAAGCTGTCAGGGCAATTATTTTTTGGTGAAGAGTTGTATCCCGTTGTTCATTACTGCGGATTTTGCGCAGTGCCTCTTCACCGCTCATATCGGGCATATTAATATCCATCAGCACAATATCAAACACGGCATTTTTCAGAGCGGCATTTTCCAGAGCGGCGAGGCATTCCCTGCCATTCCTTGCCACAACTGCGTCAAACCCCAATTTCTGGAACAGTGATGTGCCAAAGATGATGTTTAACTTGTCGTCTTCTACAAACAGTATCCGAAGTGGGAGGCCATCCCAGCTTACTGCCGTTTTTTGGGGATAATCCTCAATGGTGCCGTGCTCTTCGACTAAGGAGAAGGGAAGGTTTACCTTGAAACTGCTACCTGCCCCGGGTGTGCTTTCAACGGTAATGCTTCCGCCTATCAGTTCCGCCAAGCGGCGACTGATAGTCAGGCCGAGTCCGGTGCCTCCGTAGTTACGGGTTGTAGAGCCGTCCTCTTGCTCAAAAGGCTTGAATATCCGGTCAAGTGCCTCAGTTGAGATTCCGATGCCACTGTCGCATACCGCTAACTGAACAAGCACAGTCTCGGCGTGCTGTTCAATAAGTTGTGCCGAGATGGTGATGTCCCCCTGAGACGTGAACTTAACGGCATTCCCTATCAGGTTATGGAGTATCTGCTTGACCCGGAGTTGGTCTCCACTAATGAATTGAGGGATATCCTCGGACACCTCCACATTAAGCTTAAGCCCCTTGCCAAAGATAGCGGATTTTTGCATCATGGCAACATCGTTGATACAGTTATGCAGGCTGAATTCGCCCAATTCGAACGTGATCTTTCCTGCCTCGATCTTGGAAAGGTCGAGGATGTCGTTGATCAGAGACAACAGGTTCTTGCCGGACAGCTTGAGGGCTGTCACATAATCCTGCTGCTCTTTGGTCAGTTCAGTCATCTCCAGAAGCTGGGTCATGCCGAGGACACTGTTCATGGGGTTGCGGATCTCGTGACTCATGTTTGCAAGGAACTCACTTTTGGCACGGTTGGCTGATTCTGCTGCAGCTTTGGCCAGGTTAAGCTCTTTTTCAACTCGTTTGCGCTCGGTAATGTCTTCCATGGCCAACAGAATAATGTGTGAGCCGATATCCTCACGGAAAATCTGCCGGGCATTTAACAGGATTGTCTTTCTACCGATTCCGAGGAAATCATGATCAACTTCATAACCGTTTAACACTGTTTCCTGAGGAAGAATTTCTTCCAGAAGTATCCGCAGTTTGAGAATATCCCATTGCCGGTTACCGAGGTCATAGATGAAATGGCCGATAGTTTCTTCGGGTGAAACTTTGAAGGTTTCGTAGAAGTTATGACTGGCACTGATAATCTTCAAATCGGAATTCAGTACCACCATCGGCTCGCGCACAGTCTCCACAATATTTTCAGCGTATTCGAGGGCATTCTGGATTTCTCTCTCTAAATGCTTTCGCTCGGAAATATCCTCCATAGCGAGCAAGATAATATGTGAACCGATGTCCTCCCGGAAAATCTGCCGGGCATTAAGCAGAATGGTCTTGCGCCCGATATCGGGGAAATCGTGCTCAACTTCATAGCCGTTTAACACGGTCTTCTGAGGAAGAATTTCTTCTAAAAGTATCCGCAACTTGGGAATATCCCATTGCCGGTTTCCGAGGTCATAGATGAAATGGCCGATAGTTTCTTCGGATGATACTTTGAAGGTATCGTAGAAGTTATGGTTGACACTGAGAATTTTAAGCTCTGAGTTCAGCACCAGCATAGGCTCTCGTACGGTTTCAACAATGTTTTCGGCGTATTCCAGGGCATTCTGGACTTCAGATTCAAGCTGCTTTCGCTCGGTAATATCTTCCATGGCTAGCAAAATAATGTGTGAGCCGATATCTTTACGGAAAATCTGCCGGGCATTTAACAACATAATCTTCCGACCGATACTTTGAAAAATGTGATCTACTTCGTAATCATTGAAAACGGCATTAGTGGGGAGGATCTCCTCAAGAAGCAGGCGAAGCTTGGGAATATCCCACTGCCTGTTGCCGAGATCGTAGATGAAGTTCCCGATGGTTTCTTTGGGAGTCACTTTGAAGGTATGGTAAAAACTGCTGTTGGCGGAGAGGATCTTTAGATCGGAATTGAGTACGAGTAGCGGTTCGCGCACGGTTTCCACAATGTTTTCAGAATATTCTATAACACCCTGGTTTTCTGTTTCCAAGTTATTACTGGAAACCTGGGCTGATTCAGAAGTTCTTTTTATCATGATTGTCTTTCCGATAATCTACCGGCTTAAATCTCTTGTCCGAGTCTTTTTTGGGAAAAAAATTCAACTACTTTGTACACCTATTAATCCGAATTGCATCACGAATAATTGCATGAAAGAATTTGGTTACACTGTCACTCAATCAAACAGTCCTTAAATCCCCTTGCCTCCCTGGTCATGGGCTTGCTCTTTACACATGTCGCCCCCCTAGAAGTACTTTGACCCAACCGTCAGAGTGCCTTTTTGTATTTCCGGCTACTATCAGATCAAGCGAAAAATCAGATACATGTAAGCTGTGAAAAGGAGTCCCCATGCAACACGCCGCAATAGTCCTATAGGCCGGCAAGACTCCTTTTGCCATATGCACTATCCAGTATTTCCCGCACTTTCTGCAATAAAACCCCCGGCATGACCGGCTTGCTAATAAACGGGACTCCGTAATCAACGGCAATCTTTCCGCTTATGATTTCACTTGTATATCGTAGATCACTTGGATTTGGATGAGTTGCGGCAAGCGGTCGTTGATAAGTGTGATATGGACGAAATCTCCAGCAGGGTCGTTTCCAAGCTGCTCATGGATGATCTGGCAATAGAGGCAGCCAGAGAGTTCATCACAGAGATGAAGTAAACCCATTCTAAAAATACAATACAACGAGCGCACAAGGGGCAGCAGCTTATACAGGCTAATGTCCCTTTTGCGTATCTGGAGGTTTCCATGAGCAAAAGCTGGCAAATGTATTTTTGGTGCGAAGAGTGCCAAGCATACACCGTTGACGATGGAGACGGTGCTTGTTTTGTGTGCTTTACAAAAAGGTAGCAATGAGGTCGGGAGATATAATCTTTCGCCCTTTTTATTTCAACAAACCGAAGGGGGAAGCATCATGACGAAGATAACACCACCAATCAGATTAATGACGCTGGAGGAGATGAGACCAACACAGTTAATCAATGCAGGCTCCGTGATCGATATGCTGGGAGTTTTTATTCCTATCGCAGCAGGCAGAACCGATCAGGTGCATGTGTTCAAGGAGGATACCCAGCTTTATGTTCTCAGTATCAATTACCGGTTCGAATACGCTGGCATTGAGGTCTTTGATGCAGCGACAGGCCAGGAGTATGAAAGCATCTTCGTAGAGAATGACTGGCAGCTGAAAGAGTATTTCGGGAGCAGGTGGAGGGACGCCGCGCCAATCACAATAGTCAAGAAGTTCAGGGCGTTTTTAATCTAACTACAAGACACCACCATCCTAAAATCGGCTAAGTAACTGGTATTTCGAGCAGGGTAACCTTTCCACAAAAAATGTGGATAACCCTGTGGATGCTGTGGATATGTTTTGTAAATGTAACGGAAAGACTAGCGTTTTATCGGTTTGCACAGCGAATAGACACAGCATGTAAGTGCCTGTATTTATGTGTCAATAGTTATTTTTGCTTGTCTTTAATTAAGTCTAAAATGGTCTGATATCTGAAAGTCTAAAAAATAGGCACTATATCAGCTACTAACGAAAAATCAGGTTCTATCTGGGCAGATCATCACGGTCTGCCTTTCTGCATTTTACCCCAAAGGGAGCCGTCAAAAAGCTCCCTATTTTTATATCCAAAGGAGATAACCATGACCATCGAGACATTATTTGGCAAGGAAGAAACCGCAAGCAAGCCACGCTCCATTAAATTTCGCCAGATTAAAGCTGTGTACGAGACGCTGACAGTAAGAGAGGACATTGTCAGACTACTTGAAAACTGGATAGAGATACACCTCTCCAGCCAAGTGTCAGACACATTTCAGTTCCTGATGAAGGAAACCAAGGAGATATTTATCACGCTTCATCTGGACGGCAAGAACCGCATCATCTGCATGGATGTTGTGAGCATAGGGAGTCTTAATCAATCCATAGTCCATATGCGCTCTGTGTTTATGACGGCTTGCCTGAGTTCGGCGGCAGCCATCATTTGTGTACATAATCACCCTTCCGGTGATCCGACGCCCAGTAGTGAAGATATTGCCATAACCAAACGATTAAGCGAAGCCGGGGAACTGATGGGGATCAAATTACTTGATCATATAATTGTTGGAGATGGTAATTATCTTTCTTTTACGGAGAGGGGACTGCTGTAGAGTAGGGGCCGTTTTTGATGTTCAGGGGCGGCCTTTTTGTTTGAGGTCATTTAATTATCACTTACTACCTATGTACTACCTAAATAGCCAAAAAACTAAAACAGGGACTCAAGCAAATTGCCTAAGTCCCTGTTTTTATTTGGTCGGTGCGACAAGATTTGAACTTGCGACCACTAGACCCCCAGTCTAGTGCGCTACCAGGCTGCGCTACGCACCGATTTAAAAATTGATTCTGGAAAACTTTATTTTACTAATAGTTACCTCTATTTATGTTTCAGATGATTTCAGCTTGTTTCGTCTATTACCCGACTAATTTAAGTGTATGCACGAGTGGGTCAGCTTTTTAATTGGCAGCAATGATATTTACAAATCTCTACGTAAAGCTAAGTCTAAAGCCTAAGGGGAAAAAAATATTGCAAATGAATGTCGAGAGTTACAACTAGTAATTTAATTTATCTGTAGCCAAGCTTTTCTACATCAGATCTAGGATCTATAGCAAGCAAAAAAGAACACCAGCTTGGGCAGTTCCCTATATCACACCAGCGGAAGGCGGGAAGTATGCAACGACGGTGTAAACATGGTGAAGCGGGGATAACGGTTGGGGTGGATGACTGAAATTATTTGGAATGGCACGAGTTCAACTACAGCGACAAGTGGTGCCCTGTTAACTTCCAGATGGTGATCCGTATCATTGATGCAGCCAAGTTTGCATTCGGAACATTATTTGCTCATACTGCTTACCTTTAGCCTTTTGTGATTTGCCCTCAACTTTATATCCGCAACACAAATAGTGGCTCAAGGATTATTCATGGTAACCAAATTAGATCGATTGCCGGACGACGAACAAAAGCATATCCTGGCCCTTCCTTGCCCCTCATTTGACCGAGCGCCTGGGGTAACCGGCCAACCCCTGACTAAAAGACGGGTTGCACTCATTACCACAGCAGGTCTTCATCGTCGTGGTGATGCACCGTTTGGTGTTGGCGCTGCCGACTATCGAGTCGTTCCCTCAGGCATCCCGGCCAATGAACTTGTGATGAGCCACATTTCCACCAATTTCGATCGCTCCGGATTCCAGCAGGACTGGAACGTGGTTTTCCCCTTGGATCGCTTATGAGAACTTGCCGAAGAAAAGGTCATCGGGAGTGTGGCCGGGTATCATTACTCCTTCATGGGTGCTACCGACCCGGTCAGAATGGAAAGCGCCGCTCGCGGTTTAGCGAGAATTCTGAAAAACGACGGGGTAGATGCGGTACTGCTGGTACCTGTCTAACCGAACTGCACACACCGCGTGGGCGCGTTATCACAGAATCTTGAAGAAGAAGGGGTTGCTACAATACAGATCTGTCTTGTCCGGGATGAAAGCAATTTACTGTGAAGGGTTGGGTCAGTTGGATGAATTTGCCGGCAAGACGATTGTCGTAATCCTGCCTGATGGAGCAGAACGCTATCCTTCAACCGCCCTGTTTGAGGGGATCTGATATTCATTGATTGTTTTATTTAACCTTTAAAAAACTATTGACAAAACAAAAACTATAGAATACATTGCCCATAATTATTGTAGATATTTGATTTAAGCGGCTCACTGGAAAAACCAGAGGCCAAAGGATTATTCCTTTGGCCTCTTTTTTATGTGCGCCAGGTATGGCGCGTGGCGCGTAAGCGCCATCCAATCAGCTATGGTGGTTGATTGGTGACTTGGAGGTGAAAGTCCTCTACGGGCCCTGATGGTGGGAACCGTTAGCCGAACAGCAAGGGT
>CAJAFV010000062.1 GCA_903939115.1 uncultured Geobacteraceae bacterium | reverse complement strand
ACGGACACCCTTGCTGTTCGGCTAACGGTTCCCACCATCAGGGCCCGTAGAGGACTTTCACCTCCAAGTCACCAATCAACCACCATAGCTGATTGGATGGCGCTTACGCGCCACGCGCCATACCTGGCGCACATAAAAAAAGGGGAGAACAGCAATTTGTTCTCCCCCGAATGGGTTGCGCACACTTCTGTGAAAAAAATTAACCGGCCAGGCCGAATGATTCATGCATTACGCGTACAGCCAGTTCGGTGTATTTTTCATCAATAACAACAGATATTTTTATTTCTGAAGTCGAGATCATTTGAATATTGATACCGTTCTGGGAAAGCGCGCTGAACATCTGCGTAGCAACGCCTGCATGACTCCGCATACCGAGACCGACAATTGATATTTTGCTGATATTTTCGTCGGAGAGAACTTCTTTGGCCTGCACTTCCCTGGCGACCGCGTTCGTAATCAACAGTGCCTGCTTCAGATCCGCCTTCGTAACGGTAAAGGTAAAATCAGTCAAGCCGTTGTCGCTGACGTTCTGAACAATCATGTCTACCGAAATTGCAGCATCAGAAAGTGGCGTAAGTATTTTTGCGGCAATGCCCGGCTTGTCAGGAACACCCTTGACAGCAATCTTTGCCTCATTTTTGTCGTATGCAACCCCTGAAACGAGAATTCCTTCCATATCCTTGTCCTCCTTGGTAACCATCGTACCGGTATTTTCATTAAGACTTGAGCGGACGTGTACGTCCACGTTATATTTTTTGGCAAACTCCACCGAACGGATCTGAAGCACTTTGGCGCCAAGACTGGCCAGTTCCAGCATCTCGTCATACGATATTTTTTCGATCTTGCGAGCTTCTTTACAGACGTTGGGATCAGTCGTGTACACACCGTCAACATCGGTGTAAATCTCGCAGACATCGGCTTTGAGCGCAGCAGCAATGGCAACAGCGGATGTATCGGAACCACCGCGACCAAGCGTGGTTACATTACCGTCGGCATCAACCCCTTGAAAACCGGCCAAAACAATTATGGTTCCCTCTTTAAGGTCCGCCCGGATGTTTTTGTCACCGATACTCTCAATGCGGGCTTTCGTTGCAGTTGAGTCGGTAATGATCGGCACCTGCCATCCCTGATAGGATTTAGCCTTGTATCCCTGCGATTTGAGATACATGGAAAGGAGCCCGATCGTGACCTGCTCTCCGGTTGCAACCAGCACGTCATATTCGCGACCGTCAGGTATCTCGCACATTTCATTGGCAAGAGCGACCAGTTTGTTGGTTTCGCCTGACATGGCGGAAACGACAACGATCACATCGTTGCCCGCGTCATACGTTTTGATGATGCGTTTGGCAACGTTTTTGATACGATCTGCCGAGCCAACCGATGTGCCACCGTACTTTTGTACTACAAGCGCCATACTGCTCTCCTTCTTAGTAATGGTTAAAAAATGTAACAATAGGTTCTGCTCTATACCAGATAACCATCCGTCTGGTCAAAGATTTTTTTATTCCTGAGCTCCTCTTCCAGCTGCTCAAGAAGAGCACCCGATTTCTGTCCGGAGCTTGATATGGTAATCACGCGCCGGTCATCTCCGCAATATTCAAACAGGAGGGTGAGTACATCTAACGGCAGCAGTTCCGTAAGTCGTTCAGACCATTCAACAATACAGACACCATCCCCATAAAAGAGCTCTTCAAAACCGAGTTCGGCAATGTCATCGTCACCCGCTAAACGGTAGAAATCAAAATGATATACCGGGGTATCTCCAGGATAGCAATTCATGATTGCGTATGTCGGGCTTGCGACAAGATGAGCGCTCTGAGGAGCGAGCGCGGCGACAACTCCGCGGGTCAGGCAGGTTTTACCGCCACCGAGGTCACCCTGTAAGGCAACAAAAAATCCGGGGTGGAGCAGCGAACCGATACAGGCTCCCAGCTGTTCTGTTTCTTGTAACGACCCGGTTGTAATCTGTAACCGTGGCACTACCGGTTCATTGAGCGGATGATGTCAATTCGCGACACCATGCCGACAAGCTTTTTTCCCTCGACTACCGGAAGCGCGTGCAATTTCCTGCTACTCATGATTTCGGCAACATTGCTGACGGTATCAGAAGGAACTACTGTTACAACATCCGTTGATGCCAGCTCTGCAGCTGTTTGTGCAGTAATTTTATTTAAGTTCCGCTGCAGGGCGCCTTCTCCTTCCAGCGGTATGATCCAGTCAAAAAGAGATATGACCGTCGGCATATGCAGTGGCCGGTCCTGCTCGACAAGATCGGATGCGGTAACAATTCCGGTCAGATTGCCGACTTCATCAACGACCGGAAGAGTGCCGAAATGCATCGTGTCAAATATCCCGGCCATTTCGCGCACGGTTGTTGTTCCTTTTATTGAAACTACCTCTTTGGTCATTATATCGGCTACGGTCAGCATGGCATTCTCCTTAGTAATGTATTACAGGAATAGGGCAGTTTTTCAAGAACATCAGTTGCATTTAAGCCGATTTCCCCTTTTTCGTCAGCGACCATATCAGCAGCATAACCATGAAGGAAGACCCCCAGTCGACAGGTGTCCCACGCAGAGTACCCCTGCCCCAGCAGAGAGACAATGATACCGGTCAGGACATCACCCATACCGCCGGTAGCCATGCCGGGATTGCCGCTGCCGTTAATTGCCACCTCTCCTGTCGGAGACGCAATAATGGTCCGGGCACCTTTAAGAACGACGAATACGTCGTAGCTACGCGCAAATTCCAGAGCGGTCGAAATACGTGCAGACTCAACATCCGCAACTGAAGTGCCGGTAAGGCGGGACATCTCTCCCGGATGCGGCGTGAGAATAACCTGATTCGATCTTTTTCGCTTTAATACAGTTATGTCTTCAGCCAGGGCATTCAAACCATCTGCGTCGATAACCAGCGGCAGGTCAACCATCTCAACAAGTTTCTGTACCAGAGCAGACGTCCCCTGGCGACGATCAAGGCCGGGACCTATTGCAACGGCGTCCTTGTCGACGCAGAGCGTTTCGATGTCCGGAAAGGCGCTTTCTGTAAGATAGCCACCCCCCGCATCGGGCAGCGGAAAGGTCATTACTTCCGTTGTTTTCATCTCCAGAATGTGATGAATACGTTCTGCTGCGGCCAGAGTCACCAGTCCGGAACCTGCCCGTACGGCACTATTAGCTGAAAGGGCGGCGGCACCAGTTTTTCCGGTGGAACCTGCAATGATGAGGCAATGGCCAAAATGCCCCTTGTGAGCCTGACGACCTCTTCGCTGCAGCAGCGGGCGCACGGTATCTTCATTCAGAAAATCAGAGCCGGAAGCCGTTTCCATCAGTGGTAACGGGATGCCGATATCAGCGACAACCAATCGACCGGTATATTCGGCACCGGGGTAGAGTACATGCCCCAATTTGGCAAAAGCAAAGGTAACGGTAGTATTTGCCCTGACAGCGCCCCCCAGAACAAGGCCGGTTGATCCATCAATACCGGAAGGAATGTCGACTGCAACGATCGGACGACCTGACGTATTCATCAATTCGATCGCTTCCAGGTAGGTGCCGCTGACAGTACTCCGCAATCCGGTACCAAAAAGCGCGTCGACAATCACGTCAGCCTGAAGGATATCTTTTCCATACTGAGCAGACAACTGACCTTCACCGGCAGAGTAATGTACCACAGAGTTCGAAAGCATTTCCAGGTTTGTCGCCGCATCTCCACTGATCTGTTCACGATCAGCAAGGATAATAACTTTAACACGCCACCCTTTTGCTCCAAGGAGACGGGCTATTACGTAGCCATCGCCGCCATTGTTGCCTTTTCCGGCCATGACAACGCAGCGCCTGAAGGCTCCAAACCCGGCGATTATCTCTTCAACACAACTGTGCCCGGCACTTTCCATTAACTGCAGGCCCGGAATACCGTACTCCATGATGGCCTGCCGGTCAATTTCCTGCATTGTTTCTGCGCTGATCACTCTCATCTATGACTCCACTACAACCATTGCAATTGCATGACCGCCGTCATGAGAAAGCGACAGATGCACCCGCATCAACCCATTAGCCTGAAACAGTTCTGCCGCCTTGCCGGAAAGCTTCAAATCCGGCTTTCCCAATATATCGTTTAACACTTCCATGTCCTGCCAGGAGAGACCATCCCGCAGCCCGGATCCAAGTGCCTTCAAAAAGGCTTCTTTCGCCGCAAATCGTGCCGCTAGACAGGAGGCAGCATCTTTTCTCTTCTCGCAGCGAGAACGTTCAGCGGGCGTAAAAAGCCGTTCAATGAGCGCAGAATTGTCTGTATCAATAAAACGCTGGAAGCGCTCTATAGCGACGATATCAGTTCCGATCCCGTAGATCATGCGTATTTGAGCAGTTCAACCATGTCGCGCACCGCCCGGTCTAATCCAACCAGCATGGCCCGGGCAATAATGGAGTGACCGATGTTATATTCCTCGATGCCACCGAGCGCAGCAATTGCTTTGATATTCACATAATTCAGTCCATGACCGGCATTCACCCCCATACCTACCTTGCGGGCCAGTTTGATAGCCGTGTCGATATGTTCAAGTTCGTGCTGCTGTTCGTCCCAACTGACCGCTTCAGCATAAGCACCGGTATGAATTTCAATATAATCGGTATCAGTTTTTTTTGCCGCCTTGATCTGTTCCTGATTCGGATCGACAAACAGACTGACGATAATACCGCCATCTTTTAGTCGCTTAACGGTATCGGTAATCTGTTTGGCATTAACGATAACATCAAGGCCCCCTTCAGTGGTAAGCTCCTGACGTTTTTCTGGAACCAGAGTCACCTGTTCCGGCTTGATGGAGAGGGCTATGCGCACCATTTCCTGTGTCGCTGCCATCTCAAGGTTGAGTTTACTTTTTACCGTACGGCGCAATATTTCGAGGTCACGATCCTGGATATGACGCCGGTCCTCACGCAAGTGAATCGTTATTCCTTCGGCCCCGGCCATCTCGCCGATTGCGGCAGCAGTGACAGGATCCGGTTCAACGCCGCCACGTGCCTGACGGACGGTCGCTATGTGATCAACATTAAGTCCCAGTTTGGCCATTATTTTTCCCCGATATGTTTCTTCACGAGATCACAGATCTCGTTGGCCCAGGTCGTAATCTCATATTTATCCTGGCCTTCAATCATAACCCGCAACAGAGGTTCGGTACCTGAGTAGCGGATCAGCACCCGCCCCTCTTCGCCGAGTTTTTCTTCAACATTTTTTATCTTGGCGGCGACATCGGCAATTGAATAGATGTCCACTTTTTCCCGAACCCGGGTATTGACAAGTACCTGCGGCAGGGGAATCATAATTTCTGCGAGTTCAGCCAGCGTTTTTTCCTCTCGGCGCATAACGGCAAGGAGCTGGAGTGCCGAAAGGATGCCGTCTCCGGTCGTGTTGTAGTCCAGGAAGATCATATGCCCAGACTGTTCACCCCCCAGATTGTATCCCCCCTTGCGCATCGCCTCGACAACGTACCGGTCACCGACATCGGTTTTGATAATCTTGCCGCCGCATTTACGCAGGGCGATATCAAGCCCCATATTACTCATAACGGTCGCCACAAGCGTTTTCTTCTTGAGCAGTTTACGTTTCAGCATGTCGCTGGCACAGATGGCCATGATATGGTCGCCGTCGACTTCATTGCCGAATTCGTCACAGACGATCACCCGATCGGCATCACCGTCAAGCGCAATGCCGATATCGGCGCGATGCAGTTTGACCGCTTCACTGATAACGGAAGGGCAGGTTGAACCGCACCCGGCATTAATATTTGTCCCGTTCGGCTTGACTCCGTAAGGGATAACTTCGGCCCCCAACTCTTCAAACACCGCCGGGGCGACCTTGTAAGCCGCACCGTTGGCGCAATCGAGCACTATTTTGAGGCCGGAAAGATCCATCTCCTGCGGAAAGGTATTTTTGAGATAGACGATATAGCGACCGGCTGCATCCTCTATACGATAGGCTTTTCCCACTTCAGTCGCGGTTGGCCGGAGGGCATTGATTTTATTGGTTTCAATGAGTTTTTCAATTTTCAACTCCACTTCATCCGGCAACTTGAATCCGTCAGCTGAAAAGAATTTAATGCCGTTATCCTGAAAAGCATTGTGTGATGCAGAAATAACAACCCCTGCATCGGCGCGCATTGATGACGTGATGTTGGCAATTCCAGGGGTCGGTAACGGCCCGACCTGCAAAACATCAACACCCATCGAGCAGATTCCTGCGACCAGGGCGTTTTCAAGCATATAGCCGGAGAGTCGGGTATCTTTTCCGATCACGATACGGTGGCGATGCTTCCCGCCCCCTTTAAAAATATATGCAGCAGCCCGACCCAGTTGCATCGCCATCTCAGCGGTCATCGGATGCACATTGGCAACGCCGCGAACGCCATCTGTTCCAAAAAGTTTTTTCATGATTTACTTACCCCCTATTAATAAAATCAGTGTTCCTGAACCGCAGTTACCCTCGCTGCACGCCGCCCTTCGATCGCTTTCCGGGAAAGACGTCGAATTTCAGACGGATCGGCATCGTACGTGATCTTTCCTTCATGGACGATGGATATTTTTCCGGTCTCCTCCGAAACGACCAGCACCAGGACATCAGTCTGTTCGGATATTCCGAGCGCCGCGCGGTGGCGGGTACCGAAGCTCTTCGCAATGTCCGGATTCTGGGACAACGGTAGAATACAGCCGGCAGAGGTGATCTTCTCCCGGTGGATAATAACGGCACCATCATGAATCGGCGAATAGGGAAGAAATATGGAATTGAGAAGCTCGCTGGTTACTTTTGCGTCAATCTCGGTACCGATCTGCACCAGATGGTCAATCGACATCTGGCGGATGATAACAATCAAGGCGCCGATTCTTCGTTCAGCCAGCTCATGAAGCCCTTTTGACAATTCATCGACAGTCGTCGTCACATCCAGTGTGGCACTCTCAACAGGGGTATACCGTTTCCAGAATGAAAAAAGAGCACGCTTAATATCACTCTGGAAGATGACTGCCAGAATAACCGGTGCAGAAGTAAGCAGTAGATTGAAAAAGGAAGCCGTTGCGGTCAGACCAAGCTTATTCGAGACAAACTCCGCGACAACAAGGGAGAGCAGAATTACGAGAAAACGAAGAGCCGCCTCTTTTTTAAGGATCAGCGAGCAGGCGTACACCAGGCCGGCAACAATAAGCTTGTCGAGGAGGGCAGGCAGGGTGGCGCTGTCGAAGAGTGAAGCCATACGTCCTCTTTGCATCGGGCTACATGCGACATCAACAGTGCAAAATGGCGTGTGCCATATCAACGACGTCCCGCATTGCCCGGACATCGTGGACACGAAGAATTGATGCGCCATGCGCCACAGAGAGCGCTACTGTGGCGGCAGTGCCATAGAGGCGGTCATCCGTGTGCGGCCGGTTCAGGGTCTTACCAATGAATGCCTTGCGGGACGTCCCTGTCAGAATCGGCAGCCCGAAACAGGAGAATTCTGACAATCGACGTAACAGTTCCAGATTACCTGCTGCATCTTTGCCGAAACCAATGCCGGGATCTATTGCAATACAGCCATCCGAAACACCGGCTCTGCAGGCTCGAACAATTGAGGCGCTCAAGCTTGAGGTTATTTCCAGCATCAGATCATCATACAGCGTCTCCTGCTGCATTTTATCCGGAGTGCCCCTCGTGTGCATCAGCACAACTCCGGCACCGCTTGCAGCCGCTAATCCGGCCATCTCCGGGTCAAAATTGAAACCACTGATGTCGTTGATAATTTCTGCACCTGCCGAAAGAGCCTTTTCAGCAACAGCACTTTTCCAGGAATCCACCGAAATGGCGCACTTCAGAGCGGCTGAAAGTCGTTCAATAACCGGCAGGACACGGGCCAACTCTTGTTCAGCCGAAATAAGAGCTGCTCCCGGCCGCGTACTTTCACCGCCGATATCGATAATATCAGCGCCTTCCGCTTCCATCTCCAGGGCTCTCTCAAACGCCTGTGAAGGGTCGGAGCAGCGCCCCCCATCAGAAAAAGAGTCAGGGGTAAGATTCAGGATCCCCATTATCAAAGGACGCTGGAGCGATAACGAGCGGCGCGAAGTTTTCCAGACAGATGGCGGCCGGGCGACCCTGCTCAGCAGGCCTTCCAACTCATCTGCCAACGCAGCCAGACCGAACGGCTGAGCGGTGAGTTTCCGGCAGAGCCGCATTAGTTGCTTGGCCGTTCCGATCAGGATGCAATCAGTTTTGTCAATGCTGCACGCTACGGTGCCGCGAGCAACGGCGGCATCTCCGCCGAGAGAGAGCATCTCCTGTTTCAGGATGTTCGCCTGTCGACAGTCAAGTCGAGACAGCCCGATGCAGAGCGTCCTCATCTTGGGGACCATTTCAGCAATGCCGCAGCCATCAACAGCTACCCGCTGTAACTCTCTCACAGCCAGTTCGGGCGTCGGCACAGCCAGTAATCGGGGGGCAAAGCCTGCCACAACTAAGCGATTATATCAGTCGATGGTGGTGATGCTTCAGGCAGTGGCGACGCAGGCAGTTCCGGACTGACCAATGTACCTGTGGAGATAATTTCATCAACCTGATCACCGGTCAAATTTTCTTTCTCGATTAATATTTCTGACAGATTATGAAGGTTCTGAATGTTATTGCGCAGCAGACCAAGAGCACGCTCGTATGATTCATCGACGATCCGCTTGATTTCATCATCAATATGCTCGGCGATTTTCTCGCTGAAATTCTTGTGCATAGCCATCTCGCGACCGAGGAAAATTGACTCGTCCTTCTTGCCGAAGGAAAGCGGTCCCATTTTGTCGCTCATTCCCCATTCACAGACCATTTTTCGCGCCATATCTGTGGCACGCTCAATGTCGTTGCCGGCACCGGTCGTAAACGTATCAAAAATAATTTTTTCCGCCGCACGCCCCCCCATCAGGACGGCAATGCGAGCCAGCAGGGATTCCCGGGAGTAGCTGTGTTTATCTTCGATCGGCAGCTGCATCGTTACACCGAGCGCCCGGCCACGGGGAATAATGGAAACCTTGTGAATCGGATCGGTGCCTGGAACCAGCTTGGCCACCAAGGTGTGACCGGCTTCGTGATAGGCGGTGCTCTTTTTCTCTTCATCAGAGATCACCATGCTGCGGCGCTCGGCACCCATCATAACCTTATCTTTGGCACTGTCAAAATCACTCGGTTCAGCAACGGTTTTATTCAGACGAGCAGCCAGCAGGGCCGCTTCGTTCACCAGATTGGCCAGGTCGGCACCGGAAAAACCGGGGGTACCACGAGCAATTACCGCCAGATCGACCTCAGGAGAGAGCGGCACTTTTTTGGAGTGAACTTTCAGGATCATTTCACGACCTTTGACATCTGGACGCGGAACAACGACCTGACGGTCAAAACGCCCCGGACGGAGCAGAGCCGGATCAAGGACATCGGGGCGGTTGGTGGCGGCGATCAGGATGACCCCTTCATTTGACTCAAAACCGTCCATCTCTACCAACAGCTGATTGAGGGTCTGTTCCCGCTCATCATGCCCTCCCCCCATGCCGGCGCCACGGTGACGACCGACCGCATCAATTTCGTCGATAAAGATAATACAGGGTGCGCTCTTCTTCCCCTGTAAAAACAGGTCACGGACGCGACTGGCACCGACTCCGACGAACATTTCGACAAAATCGGATCCGGATATTGAAAAGAACGGTACACCCGCTTCACCTGCAACGGCACGGGCTAACAATGTTTTTCCGGTTCCCGGAGGCCCTACCAGCAAAACCCCTTTGGGGATTTTTCCACCCAACGCGGTGAATTTTTTCGGTTCCTTGAGAAAGGCAATAATCTCTTCCAGCTCTTCCTTGGCCTCTTCAATGCCGGCAACATCTTCAAAGGTGATCTTCCCCTGTGACTCGGTCAGCAGTTTGGCGCGGCTTTTGCCGAAAGACATCGCCTTGCCGCCTCCCATCTGCATTTGACGCATGAAGAAAATCCAGACGCCGACAAGCAGAATCAGTGGAAACCAGGAGATAAAGATCGAAAACCAGGAGAACTTTTCCTCTTCCGGCTTGGCATTAATCGTAACCTTCTTCTCGAGCAGCTTCTTGGTTAAATCGGCGTCAGAATATGGTTTATAGGTATGGAATTCCTTGCCGTCCTTCCCATCAAACTTACCGGAAATCTCATTACCCTGAATAACGACAGCGGTTATTTTTCCCGTTTCAATCTGGGTCATAAAGTCGCTGAAGTTCAGCTTCTCTGCGGTCGGCCGTGGCTTGTTGAACATGTTGAAAAGCAGGATCATCATGAGGCTGATGACCAGCCAGAGTGAGAGATTCTTGTAAAACTGATTCAAAATAAACCCCCAAATAGTTGTGTGTCTGTGGCGTTAAAAATTTCGTAAAGCTAGCATACATGGGGCGGATTGACAAGCTGAATTGCGAATTACTGCCGTTTGCAGGTTGCTTTTACAACAGCATACGTATCTTCGCATACGCGGCTTAATTCGGACGCACATACTCCGGCAACCCATACAAGATCGTTACCACAATAGAGAAGCGGAATGCTCCTGCGTTCTGATTGAGGGATTTTGTGATCGATAAAAATATCCTTAACTTTTTTCCTCCCCTTCATGCCGAACGGCTGCATACGATCACCGGAACGGAACGTTCGGACGAGCCAGGGGAACGGAAATTTGTTGAGGTCAACATAGACGGCGTCGGAGCTTGCCTTAAAGGTTGTACTCCTGGCTACTTCAACTTCTATTGAGGCGCCACCGGGGAGTTGATAGCATCCCGGTTCCGAAATATGCATCTCAAAGCCTGATTCAAGCGAGCTGTCATCTCCCTTCACCAAAACCAAACGATCATATTCCCGCAATACCGTAACGCCGTGCGGAAAAGCCAGGCGAGCATTGGGTCGACTGGAATCTATCATTTCAAACAGTGCATCAATATGACGTTGAGTCACACGTTCCAGGGATCCTGCTGACCGGCTGAAAGCGTATCGAAGTACTCTTCGACGCAGGGCGGGATTAAGTGCACGTAATTGCACAACGCTCCCTTCAACTGAATTGTCCCTGATCCGACAGGACGCGGCAAACGTCTGCTCTGTCAATTCTCTCAGCAGAACTTCATCACCTCTGATAATTGATGCGGTTGCGGCGAGGCCGGCACGAATCGCGGGATTATACTCTTCCAGCAGAGGCAGCAGCTGATGGCGAATGCGATTACGGAGATAAACAGTGTCACTGTTGCTGGCATCTTCGCGCCACTCTATACCATACGAGCGGAGATACTGCTCGATTTCGACGCGGGTTATATCCAGCAGCGGACGGATATAACCTCGGTCATTACGGTACGCCATCCCCGATAAACCTGTCATGCCTGAGCCACGGAGGAGTCGCATCAGCAGGGTTTCAGCCTGGTCATCGGCATGATGGGCAAGTGCCACCGCTGCGGCACCGTACTTAGCACGAATTTCATCAAAAAAGGCTATCCGGGCGCGCCGACCGGCATCTTCCAGGTTCAAGCGCTGATCTTCCGCCATTTTTTTGATATCTATGCGTCTGACTTCAAACGGAATTGCATACTGCCCGGCCAACAAGCGACAGAATTCCTGATCGGCATCAGATTCGGCACCACGCAGGCAGTGGTTCAGGTGTGTGGCGATCAGGTGAAGATTGTACCCTTGAAGCCGGGAGAGGATATCAAGGAGAGCGATCGAGTCGGCACCGCCGGAAAGGCCCACGACCAGAGCGCCCCCCGGACGAAAGAGTCGCTGCAGGCGAATGGTTTTCTCAACTCGGGAAACAAGTGCAGAATTCATCATGGAAGGAGGGTGTCGCAGTAAAGAGCCACTATTTAGTACCGAACAGCATGTTCAGGGTAAAACTGAACAGACTGAACAGGAACGCTGCGACAATGGCAGAGGCAAAACCGGCGACGTGGAAACCGGGCACCAGATAAGCCGCAAGATGAAAGATCACCCCGTTGATCACAAAGGTAAACAGGCCGAGAGTCAAAACCGTAACCGGCAGTGTCAGCAGAACAATGATCGGCCTCAGAAAAGCATTGAGCAGGCCGATCACCAAAGTTGCCAGGAGCAGGTCCTGAAAACGGCTGATCTGAATGCCATGAATCAGTTTCATGACAAAATAAAGGGCAAAAGAGTTGAGCGCCCATTTGAGGACAAGACGAGTCATATATATTTTCCTACAGCCAGCGCTTTTTTTTGAAATAGGCGATCATCAACAGAGACAGAGTGATCATAACTCCCCAGAGAACGAAATAGCCGTTTTGCCACTCCAGCTCGGGAAAATGCTTAAAATTCATGCCGTAAACTCCAACCAAAAAGGTCAACGGCATAAAAATCGTGCCGATCACGGTTAAAAACTTCATCACTTCGTTCGTACGGTTGCTGATGCTTGAAAGGTAGATATCAAGCAGGCCGGAGAGGAGATCCCGGTAGGTTTCAACGGTATCGATCACCTGAACGGTGTGATCGTAAACATCGCGGAAATAAAGTCTGGTTGCATCGCTCAGTAGTGCGCTATCACCCCGCTCCAGGAAAGAGACCGCTTCACGCAGTGGCCAGACGGCCTTGCGCAGATAGATGATCTCTTTTTTTATAACATTGATCCGGTAGAGAGACTTCTGGTCAGGAGCGTGCGTCAACTCTTCCTCGACGTCCACTATTCTCTCGCCAAACGCTTCAATAACGGTGAAATAGCCGTCAACAACGGCATCAATAAGAGCATAGGCCAGATAGTCCGCCCCCATACCGCGAATTTTCCCTTTGCCGTTCAGGATACGACTGCGCACCGATTCAAAGGGATCACCCTCAATCCCCTCCTGAAACGTGAACAGGTAGTCGGGCCCGAGTATGATGCTGAGCTGTTCCGAGCTAAAACCACCATCGTCAGTCGGGCGGAGCATTCTCAACACTATGAAGAGATAGTCGCCGTAATCCTCAATCTTCGGCCGTTGCACCGTGTTGACGATATCTTCCAGCACCAGCGGGTGAAATGAATGTTTTTCACCCAATGCCCGGATCAGCTCGATATCGTGCACCCCTTCGACATTAACCCACACGACTGTGCTGTCGCAGGGATGCTGCAGATAGTGACCAATCTGCTCAAAGTGATGCTCTTCAACACCAACCGGGGTATACCCAATGACGGAAATATGTGCAGCTTTGTCGGAGGTATCCCCGATATGCACCAGCGAACCGGGAGGAAGCCCGTTTTTGATTGAACGTTTTTTGTTGAAGCGTTGGTTTGGGCGCATTGTTTAATTCTTCTTACTCATTGGATTTGTTTAGTCACACACGACCCCTTCGGCCCTTCCCTCACGATGTTCAGCTCCGCCAGGTCCCGCTCGAAAACTTCCCACAGATTGATAACCAACCCCGGAAGCGAGATCAGGGCTAACTCCTCATGCCACGCGAGAATTTCCGACCGACCGTATTTACCCTCCACGAGGCGAAAGCGCTCAACCAGATCGCCAACCGGATCAACCAGCAGATATTCCAGCACTGCAAAGCGTTCATACAGTTCCAGCTTCTGTTTTTTGTCCATGAAAGAATTGGAGGGTGATATGACCTCAACAACCAGATCCGGCGCGCCCTGAATGTTAGCATCCGTTATTTTACTTTTGTCACAGACAACCAGCACATCCGGCTGAACGATGTTGTATTCGTCAAAAACAACATCGGTGGGGGCGATAAAGGTGGTGCACGGCTTTCCTCCAAGCTTTTCCCTTATGGTGGCATAAAGATTCCCGGTAACCTTCTGATGCTTGATATTTGGGGCGGCAGCCATGCAGTAGGCATGACCATCAATGATCTGCCACCGCTCGTCCTCCGGCCAATCTTTATATTCGTGCCACGAAAACAGCTCTGTTGATTTTTCTCTGGCTAAAGCCATATCACAGCCTCCTTTACACCTTCGTTCCGCCCATCAAATGCCGAGAATCTCTGACATGCGCAAAAACTCGTGGTTCAGCTTTTTCTGGCCGCCGTTTACCACCATCTCCAGCAGTGTTGCGGTGAGCGAATTAGCGGACAACCCGACCATGACCCCTTTTGTTCCGTTCAGAAGAAGCTCTACCGACTTCATGCCGAAGCGACTGCCAAGCAGACGGTCAAAGACTGATGGCGCACCACCGCGCTGATAGTGACCGAGTACGGTGACGCGGGTTTCAAAGCCAACTGCATTTTTGATACCTTCAGCGACTTCCTGCGCATGCCCTGCCCCCTCAGCCATGATAATAAGGGCGTTAGTGCGTCCCTCATCATATCGTTGGCGCAGCTGGTGGCACATTTTACTCAGGTCAAGCTCTACCTCCGGAACGATCGCAAACTCGGCGCCGGTTGCGATGGCAGCCGTTGAAGCGAGGTAACCTGAATTGCGCCCCATGACTTCAACGATAAAGGCGCGGTCGTGAGAACTCGCCGTATCCTTGATGCAGTCGACGGCATAGATGATATTGTTAAGAGCCGTATCGACCCCCAGCGCCATATCGGTATAGGCAATGTCGTTGTCAATACTGGCCGGAATACCGACAACCGGGAACCCCATTTTGTCGAGCGCCAGAGCACCGTTTAACGAACCATCCCCACCTATAACGATCAATCCTTCCACCTTCTCTTTGAGAAGATTTTCCAGTGCTTTTTTGCGCCCTTCTTCGGTGCGGAATTCAGCCGAACGGGCCGATTGCAGAAAAGTCCCGCCACGCTGCAAAGTCCCGGATACCGCCTGTGAATTGAGCACGATAAAATCATTCTTCAAGAGACCGGCATACCCTTTGCGATATCCGATCATTTCAACATCATTGGCAAGTGCGGTTCTGGCGGCGGCTCGAATGGTGGCATTCATGCCGGAGCAGTCTCCGCCGCTGGTTAAAATAGCAAGTCTTTTCATGGTAACATCTCCTCAGTAGTGAAATAGTTATCTATTTGGAAAAAGCTTAATGAGTGCCGTGCTGCGAAAATCAAAGATCCGTTTGAGACGCGGCGCTACAAAGAGATGGTTAATCAGGCCGGCCAACTGATCATGGAGCAGCAGATAATGAACAAGATCATATACTTCAACGCCCCCTTCAACTTCCTGAAAACGGTGTTGATGATGCCAGAAGCGATACGGCCCGAAACGTTGCTCGTCAACAAAGAAACGGGGAGAGTCAACATGGGTGATTTCTGTTGTCCAGTTGACGAGTACCCGCATTAACGGCCGCACTGTGTAGGTAACAATCTGGCCGGCATACATATCATTTTGCAGCGGAGACGTAATGCGAAAATCCATATCCGGCGGGGTGATTTTAACCAGATTGACCGGATTGGAAAAAAACTTCCACGCCGTTTCAAGAGAGATCGGCAGTACTTGTGTGCGCTCAAGTGAAAATGGCTTCATGATACTTTATCCCTCCTCTTTCTTAACCACTCCATCCGCTCTATGATATTTTTTTCATAACCGCGCCCTTTTGGCTCATAAAACAATCTGCCGGCAAGTTTTTCCGGCAGACATTCCTGCCCGGAGTAAGCATCCTCATAGTCATGAGCGTACTGGTAGCCCTTTCCGTATCCCTGTTCCTTCATCAGTTTTGTCGGTGCATTACGGATATAGAGCGGTATCGGGAGAGCGCCGCTACTGCGCACTTCGGATAACGCAGCATTTATTCCAACATATGAAGCGTTAGATTTAGGGGCGGTAGCCAGGTACGTTACCGCCTGCCCCAGTATGATTCGACCCTCAGGCATACCTATCATCTGAAACGCCTGCAAGGCCGCAACGGCAATCTGCAGAGCCCGCGGGTCTGCATTTCCGATATCTTCGGAAGCCATGACGATCATACGCCGCAGAATAAAGATCGGATCTTCACCAGCTTCAAGCATCCGGGCAAGCCAGTACAAAGACGCGTCCGGATCACTCCCGCGCAGAGATTTTATGAACGCCGATATGACGTTGTAATGCTCCTCACCACCCTTATCATACAGCAGCGCTTTTTTCTGGAGTGCCTCCTGAGCAATTTCGAGGGTTATTTCGGTGTGACCCTCCTCAATCAATCCGGCAGCAACCTCCAGTGTATTCAGCGCAGAGCGGGCATCCCCGCCCGACTGCTCGGCCAGAAAGTTCAGAGTCTCATCGGTCGCTGTAAGGGCACGAATACCGAGACCCCGTTCATTGTCATTAAGAGCCAGCAGCAGCAGTTCGCAGACAGCATCCGGATCGAGTTGATGGAGCGTCAGAACGCGACAGCGGGACAAGAGCGGAGCGATTACTTCAAAGGACGGGTTCTCGGTTGTAGCGCCGATAAGGGTGACAACCCCTTTTTCGATGTAGGGGAGAAAAGCATCCTGCTGAGCTTTATTGAAACGGTGAATTTCGTCAATGAACAGGATGGTACGGATTCCTCGGGCCAGGTAGCGCTCGGCCTCACGAAAAGTTTCGCGGATCTCCTTGACTCCAGAAAGAATCGCGGAAAAAAAGATGAAGTGCGATTTTGTTTCGGCAGCGATAATGTGGGCCAGTGTGGTTTTACCACAACCGGGCGGCCCCCAGAGAATAAGAGATGAGAGCGAATCGGTTTCAATCATACGCTGTAGAATGCGTCCCTCTCCAACAAGATGTTCCTGCCCGGAAAATTCGGCAATCGTTCTCGGACGCATACGTTCGGCAAGCGGCGCATGAGCAGAAACCTCAGAGGTTTTATCTTTTACAGGGTTGTTTTCCCAGAGGTCAGGAGTATTCATAGTCTGTGTTCTCCTAGCGCAGGTCACGCCGGCTATGACGGCTGATTTTTTCCGGCTTGATGCCCCAAATTTCACGCGCATACTCGGAAATGGTACGGTCACTGGAAAACTTGCCCATGCCGGCTGTATTCAGAATCGAAGTTCGCGCCCATTCGCGCGGCTGCTGATACAAGGCATCAATATCATCCTGACACACTATGTAGGAGGCGTAATCGGCAAGCAGCAGATAGTGATCTGGGCCGAGCAACGTATCGACGATCGGCTTGAAAAGCATCTGGTCATCTGCTGAAAAACTGCCGTTACCGATCATGTCGATCGCCTGTTTCAGCTCCGGGTTATGGAAATAGTAATCTTGCGGCCGGTAGCCCGCCTTTTTCAGTCCGGCAACCTGTTCGGCGGTCTTGCCGAAAATGAAAATATTTTCCCGCCCGACTTCCTCCATAATTTCAATATTGGCTCCGTCCAGAGTGCCGACCGTAAGTGCCCCGTTCAAAGAATACTTCATGTTTCCAGTCCCGGACGCCTCGGTGCCGGCGGTAGAAATCTGTTCGGACAGATCGGAAGCGGGGAAGATCATCTCAGCCAGAGTTACATTGTAATTACCGAGGAAAACCACTTTCAGTAAGGTATTAACCTCCGGGTCTTTATTGACGACCGAACCGACTGAATTAATCAACTTTATAATCAATTTTGCCATGTAATAGGAGGGAGCTGCCTTACCACCGAAGATGACGGTGCGTGGCGCAAAATTGCCGCCAGGATCTGCTTTGATGCGGTTATAGCGGGTGATGACATGCAGTACATTCAGAAGTTGGCGTTTGTACTCATGAATACGCTTCGTCTGGCAGTCGAACATTGAATCGGGAGAAACCTCGATGCAGTTATGCAGGCGGATAAAGTCAGCCAGTTTCTGTTTATTAGCCCGCTTGACCTCGATCCACATCTGTTGAAATTCGGAATCATCGGCCAACGGAATCAGTTTTTTCAGTTCATCAAGGTTAGTCGTCCAGCCATCGCCTATTTTTGATGATATCAGGTCTGCCAGCCAGGGATTGCAGTATTTCAGCCAGCGCCGCTGGGTAATACCATTGGTTTTATTGTTAAAGCGTTCGGGCCAGAGCTGATAAAAATCGAGAAACAGTTCATTTTTGAGTATTTCGCTGTGCAGAATCGAGACACCATTGATCGAATGACTGCCGACAATCGCCAGGTGCGCCATCCGCACGCAGCGCTCACCATCTTCATCGATGATTGACATCCGCCGCAGCCGGTCATTATCACCCGGAAAACGGGCGATGATCTGCTTGATAAAGAGCTCATTGATTCGATAAATTATCTGGAGATGACGCGGAAGAATTCTCTCCATCATCTGCACCGGCCATTTTTCCAACGCTTCCGGGAGTACCGTGTGATTGGTGTAGGCAAAAGTGCTGAGCGCGATAAGCCAGGCATCATCCCAGTCAAGTCGCTTGTCATCAAGCAGAATTCGCATCAGCTCGGGGATCGCCAGCGTCGGGTGAGTATCATTCAGCTGAATAGCCACTTTTTCCGGCAACAGAGTCAGGTTGTCATGCTTTTTCGCAAAGCGGTAGAATATATCCTGAACCGTCGCTGAGGAGAGGAAATACTCCTGACGCAGGCGCAATTCCTTTCCCTCAGCCATATGATCCGCCGGGTACAGTACTTTGGAAATATTTTCCGTGCGCATTTTTGATTCGACGGCACCGATGTAATTCCCCTGATTAAACGAACCAAGTTCGAAATCACGGGTCGATTTAGCACTCCAGAGCCGCATAGTATTTACGGTTTCATTGCCGTATCCCGGAATCGGAAAGTCATAGGCCAATGCCATGACATCCGTGGTATCGATCCAGTTGTAGCGGGTGTGCCCCCGATTATCCTGATAACTTTCAACTCGGCCAAAGAACTTGATCTGGTGGAGATGCTCCTGACGGTCAAACTCCCACGGATTACCATAACGCAGCCAGTTATCAGGAAACTCTGCCTGTGCGCCGTTAACTATTTTTTGATAGAACATGCCGTATTCATAGCGGATACCATACCCATACGCTGGAAGACTCATCGTGGCCATTGAATCGAGGAAGCAGGCTGCAAGGCGACCAAGACCGCCATTACCGAGACCGGCATCCCACTCCTGCCCCTGCAGTTCTTCAACATCAATTCCCATCTGCTTGAGGGCCGTCTGCCACTCTTCCATAATGCCGAGATTTATCAGGCTGTTGCCAAGCGTACGTCCCATCAGAAATTCCATTGAGATATAATATACCCGTTTCGCATCGTTAATGTAGTAGGATTGCTGGGTATCAAGCCAGCGATCGACCAGTACGTCACGCACGGCATAGGCAAGCGCCAGATAAAGGTCCGCTTTTGTAGCCGAGAATTTGTCCTTCACCAGGGTATACTGCAGGTGGCGAAGAAAAGATCGCTGCAGATCTGCTGCGGTCGGTTTTTTATCGAAATCGGGTGTCGCATCAGCGATGGTCATGGCAGCGATCCTTTCGTGACAGAGTTAACGAACCGTTTTTTCAAGGATAGTTTCAGAATCGGAACTATATAGATTTCTATAGCTTAATGCAAGGTTGAGCATTCCATTTTAAAGTGATTTATGATAGGTAGATACGCATGGGTGAAAAACTGATCTGTAATAATAAAAAAGCCTATCACGATTATTTTATCGAGGAGAAGCTTGAAGCCGGGATTGTGCTGCAGGGCACTGAGGTAAAATCGTTGCGGGCCGGTAAGGCCAGTCTGAGTGATTCATTTATGCTGGTGCGTGACGGCGAGGCGTATCTGCACAACCTGAATATTTCTCAATATGAATTCGGCAACCGCCAGAATCATCAACCGGATCGTAACCGCAAGCTGCTGCTGCATCGCAGTCAGATTGACCGCCTCTACGGCAAAATTCGCGAGAAGGGTCTTTCTGTTGTTCCTCTCAGGCTCTATTTCAAAGACGGATTGGTAAAAGTTGAGATAGGGCTTGCTAAAGGCAAGAAGCTGTACGATAAACGTGAAGATTTGAAATCAAAGGATAGTCAGCGAGAGATGTCGCAGGCTTTGAAGTCCAGAAATCGTGACTAATTCGGGTATGTGGCCTAAAAACAAGTCTACTCCATGCGGTAGCATGGACATTAAATACTCTTGGCGAGAGGTCGAAAGAATGAGCATTTCCAAACGTATCAGTTTCAGAAGGATTCTGTCAGGAGCAGCTATCGTGCTAGCATGCGCAGGTTTGTCTTTTGCGGCACAAGGCAAAAAGGTCGCAACGGTTTCTATTGCGCCCACTCCGGAGCAGTATGCAGTTCAGCCGCAACCACTTTCCGCGGGTCAATGCGCACAATGCCATACCGGTCCTTTCCAGGGATTGAAGGATAGTGGCGGAAGACACCAGTTTGCGTGCCAGAGTTGCCATACCGTCATTCACGCCTATAGTCCGCGCAAGGGGAATTATGATGCGATCATGCCCAAATGCGTATCGTGCCATGAAGCGCCACACGGGGCAAAGATCACAGACTGTGCCACCTGCCACTCTAATCCACACACACCCAAGAAGATTGCCGTAACGGCTCAAATCACCAATTTCTGCTATGACTGCCACGGCGCCGTCCGTAAGCAGTTGGACACACTCCCGAGTAAGCATACGAAGGTTGCCTGTACAACGTGTCACACATCACACGGCTTCAAGCCGTCCTGTTTCACCTGTCACAAGCCGCATGCCGAAGGGCAGACAGTGCCGCTCTGTCTCCAGTGCCACCCTGTTCATCAGCCACGGAACATCGTCTTTGCCACGAATACGCCTTCTAACACCTGCAGTACCTGTCACTCTGCAATTGTGACCAAGCTGTCGAAAGGAACCAGCAAACACGCGGCATTAACCTGCGTTACCTGCCACAAAGGCAAGCATCGCTTTATTCCGCCGTGTACCGACTGCCATGGCAAACCGCACAATACATCGTTCCATGAGAAGTATCCGCGTTGCCTCTCCTGTCATATCGACGTCCATGATCTGCCTGTCATGAAACCCCAGGCCAAGTGACTATAGTAAAGAATTAGATTGCAGAGAGTCAGATTAGCAGCTACAAGTGAGACGTAATTGGCAAATCATATTAAAAAGTTAGATTATTTTTCAAAGGGGGACGTAAAGGTTTCGACGGGGAATTGAAAATCTGGGGAGCACCGGGTCGGGGCAGGCGGCCGACCTTAATAAACCTGCACGGCATTAATTGCCGACAATTATAACACTCCTATTGCACTAGCTGCTTAATAGGCGTCCCCGACTAAGATGCCGATGGTAGGAAGGGGGCGTCACTCACTATCGGATAGGAAAGCGCAACACCCGTAGCGCAATCCGAAACTCAACGGGATCGCCGTCTGACTGCCTTGTTCGGTGCGCAGGCAGATGGTTAAATCGAGCAACGAACTAACGGTGTAGGGTCTCAGATGCTAGGTTTTTCGGACGTGGGTTCGACTCCCACCGTCTCCACCAATTCAAAGTCCGGCACCATCCGGCAACACCTAAAAGCCCTTGAGAAATCAGGGGCTTTTTTGCGTTCATTGCCTTTTACAGTCCAATAATGTAAGGTGGAATCCAGTTATTTACTGGGTAACTTTACGGGTAACCAGGCATGCTAATGGGTAACATAGCCACATATTATTGGGTAACTGCTGGGTAACCAGCCACAAGGGGGACGATATGGCACTTACTGACATCCAGGTACGAACAGCAAAACCGAAAGAGAAGGTTTACAAGCTTGCCGATGGTAACGGACTGTATCTCCAGGTTACGACCACCGGGGGAAAGTGGTGGCGCTTCCGCTACTTCTTCGGCGGTAAAGAGAAAATGATTTCCTTCGGTACCTACCCAGATATAAGCCTCGCAGAAGCCAGAGACAAGCGCCACGATGCCCGTAATATGGTTGCTCATGGCATTAATCCAGGTGCTGAGCGGAAAGCTCTGAAAGAGGCTCTGGCCGAACAGTCAGCAGTTATCGAAAATAGCTTTGAGCTTGTAGCCCGTGAATGGCATACCGCATTTTCAGTCCAAGACTCCAAAAAGCCGAATAAGGAAGTATGGACGGAAGGCCACGCCACCACGATCATGAGTCGTCTTGAGCGCGATGTATTCCCTTGGCTGGGAGCTAAGCCGATTAGTGAAATAAAGCCAATTGACATACTGGCAGTATTACGCCGCGTGGAAGGCCGGGGCGCTCTTGAATCAGCACACAGGATCAGAACAATATGCGGACAGGTCCTGCGCTATGCAGTTGCCACCGGACGCGCCGAACGTGATGCAGCCGCTGACCTAAGAGGAGCATTACCGCCGACACGGGAAAGGCACCATGCGGCGCTGACAGACCCGAAAGAGGTGGCCGAGCTCCTCCGCGCCATTGATGGCTTCAAGGGCACGTTTCACGTCAAGTGTGCTCTGAAGCTTTCACCGGTGCTGTTTTCCCGCCCTGGGGAGTTACGACAGATGGAGTGGTCAGAAATAGATTTTGATGAGGAACGTTGGAACCTCCCCGCCGAAAAGATGAAGATGAAGCAACCTCACATTGTCCCCCTACCCTCCCAGGCCGTCGCGATTCTGAAGGAGTTGCAGCCATTAACTGGAAACGGTAGATATGTTTTCCCCTGCCATCGTTCGCCATTACGGCCAATGACCAACAACGCTATAACAGCCGCATTGCGCCGTATGGGGTACACTTCCGATGAAATGACCGGCCACGGCTTCAGGGCTATGGCGCGGACAATCCTTGACGAAGTGCTACAGGTACGACCGGACTTTATCGAGCATCAACTTGCCCACGCAGTAAAAGACCCGAACGGTCGCGCCTACAATCGGACAGCACACCTTGCTGAGCGAAAGAAGATGATGCAGGTTTGGGCCGACTACCTAGACGGGTTGAAGCAAGGGGCAAAGGTAATACCGTTTGAGCGTAAAGCCGCCTAGCTTAAGAGGTTAGACACGGTGACTCTCCACAACGTATTGCTGACAACTATTTGATATCGTTGGACTAAACATGCTTGACACCGATGCCGTTGGACTGTATAAGCGAACCATGTTCAATTTAACAACACTCTCAGCAATAGTAGCCTCCTTGCCGGGGAAACCTACACGGAAGGAGACCCTCATCATCAATAGGGGTAACCTTGACAACCGGAGTGCCCCGGACTGGGCCAAACAGATGGTTAAATTGGAGGTCATCCCGTGGTTGACCCAGGCCAACGGCGACCCAGCGGACATATTAACGAGACAAATTGTGTGCAACGTACAAAACAACGTGGTCGAGAGCTGGTCTTTTAAAAAAAGGTACCGGCATAAATAAGTAATAATCAGTCTATAAATTAGCTGCCTATGCAGCATGTGCGTGAGGAGTACACTGGTAGTAAAGGGTGTTCGAGACCTACACGCAAAAAACTACATAACGCAACAGCTACGTGACACCGGACATCCCGGAATACTCCGAGCCTGTGCTGATTACCTCCCCCTGATAACAAATGGGAGATGTATCGGTGCAGGCTTTTTTTGTTGCCAAAACGAAGGAGAATAGAATGGATGCAAACACACGTTGGGTTAGGGTGAAGGACCTCGTTGGAGACCGGAAGGCAGGCATACCTGCAATAATCCCGATATCACGGGCGCACTGGTTACAACTGGTTAAGGATGGAAAAGCCCCGGCACCGGTTAAGTTGTCGGAGCGGTGCACCGTATGGAAGATGTCCGATGTCCTGGAGTTCATCGCCAGTAAAGGGAGGGCATAAACTTTGAACAGTCTACGATTATTCCAAACAGAAAGTCTTGACCTGGCAAGTTACCTAGCAGTGGCAGTTGCCGCCCCTGTTATAGAGCTGGCAACAAGAGGCAAACGGGCCCTGTTCACATTCCCCGAGACAACAGATCTATTGGCTGCCGTAGTCAACTATGAACGGGGGGAGTCCCTACCTGCGAAGCGGCTTCTGAACGCCAGGTCATGGTTGTTCCGTGAGGCTTCGAGTGTTGTCAAAAACGGGGGTGCCCGGCCATGACAAATATAAAAACAAGCCAGAACGACAAGGTCGAACTTATCCGTGGTAGTACCGTAAAACTAGAACATATCACTTGGGCGTGGAACGGCTGGTTTCCTAATGGCAAGCTGGTCATTCTTGCCGGTCAGCCAGGCACAGGGAAGACAACAGTAATGCTGTCAATAATGGCGGCGATTACCATCGGCGGGAACATGCCAGGCGGTGCGCCCACAGTCAGGGGCGGCGTGGTCATCTGGTCCGGTGAAGACGGTATTGCTGACACTTTAGCACCACGGTTGATTGCAATGGGCGCTGATATGAACAAAGTATATTTTGTCGCTGGCAAGGGGCACACCCAGTTTGACCCGAGTAAGGATATGCCGCAACTGGCAGAAATAATCAAAACAGTTACAGATATAAAAATGGTGGTGGTGGACCCTGTTGTCAGTACAATTAACGGTGATTCGCACAAAAATGCCGAAGTCCGAAAAGGTTTGCAGCCTCTTGTAGATCTTGGCCGCGACACCGGCGCTTGTATAGTCGGGATATCCCACTTTAATAAATCAGGTGGTAACACTTCCAATCCGCTTGATCTTGTGTCAGGGTCTCTCGCATTCGCTGCAGTAGCGCGTGTGGTCCTTGGTGCTGCAAAACTAACCGCGCCTGACGAACATGGCCATTCACGAATATTCTGCCGTATCAAGTCGAATATCGGCCCCGATGAAGATGGCATTGGATATGACCTCCGCATGGAGGCGCTGGCAGAACATGGGATGGAAGCGTCATCCGTTCTATGGGGCCAATTAGTCAAAGGTCACAGCCGAGATCTACTCTCTCAGGCCGTACCAGAATCTGACAAACCAAAGAAAATTTCTCGCCTATCTGAAGCAGTAGAGTTTTTAAATAATATTTTATCAGACGGCAAATTTGTAGCTCAAAACATGATCGAAGAAGAAGCGGAGAGACGGGGCATCGCCGAAAAAACACTGGGTCGGGCCAAAAAAACATTGCGAGTCGCCAGTAAAAAGTTCCCTAGCGGTTGGAGTTGGAGATTAGAGACAGACGTAGAAATCACAAAAAGAGGATCTGGTCTCATTTTCTGCACTTCTGAAGATGCCCAAATAATTTCAGAATCAACAGAGCCAGAGTCAATATGGCCAAATTCTATCAATAATAATACTGACTGCCTTGACCGCCTTGACTGCCTTGGCAGCGGCAACATGGCCAACATGGTCAACATGGCCACTGTTCGAGGTGAAGGGATTTGGCCACCTTACCAAGAAACAGCAGATCCATTTGCAAAGGTCCTCGATGTCGATCTGAGTGAACCGGCATGAGATATCAAGTCATAAAGGTATTCAGAGACCGGGGAGTGTTACAGCTCCCCGGAAGTATCATCAAAGTACCGGACGCTGTGCTCGCCAAGTTGGAAGGCTACGTCATGCCGATTGGGCCTGCTGTCACTTACCACGAGGGGACACGGGACCCCTTGCGGGTGAAGTCCGCGCCGACAGAGATATGGTCTCTGGGGTATTGCTCAGCCAGGAAGGTGGGCGGTAAAGTATGCGGCGCTCAGCTACAAGTGGGGAACAACGGCTTTCTCTATTGCGGCGACCCCGGCTGCCAAGTCCCGGCAGTCAAAGCAACTCTAACCCGACGGCGAAGTGATGCCGGTGCGGGTGCATAAACCAGAGCGTGGCCCCGGCAACGTGACAACACCTAGCCCAATATACCGACGGGCCGAACCAGGTGGAACCGTCGTTCGCTTCCCCACGGTCTACTGGGGGCACGTTCTTAAGATGACCTACACCAACTAGGGGGACAGTGCGGTCGGACGGCTGTAGAGGTTCTGACAGCAGTGTTGTGCGGAGTGGGGCCGCGGGACAGAGGTAAACGGGATAGGCCGTCGCTGGGGTGGGCTTGGATGCAAATACCACCAATCAGTTTGTCCCCCAGCGACGGCCCTTCAGCCGTTGATACTGTCAGCGCATATCCCTGAACACACCAGGATTAGGCTTCATGCTAAATAATGGTAGAATGAAGAAATACAGCGTCACCATAACCGCTATCCAGAGGAACACGCTTACCACGTCATGGTTTTTTTTGATCCACTCTGACCTGTCACTCAAATTTTCCAGTATTAGCAGCGGAGTGACTGCAATTATAAATATAAATATGTTTAATAATATTTCCAATTTACGTTATCGGGGAGGAATTACACAGACGTGAATATAGACGTTCATTGCAGACCCGAAGCCTCCATGCTGCCCGAACCGTTGGCAGAGCACTACGAGTCTGTTTTGAAGCGAATTTAGATGGGATAAGAGACAATATGATCAGTTGGGAAGAGCTGAGAAAAAAACTAGACCAAACGCTTGAACAATTAATTGCTCAGGAAAAGGAGACGCTGCGAAAGGTCGGCCCCTACTCTGTTATTGCGGATGATATCTGGAAAAATAATACTATTCCCAGTTATCTCAAAGCAATTCAAACTGTATCCGAATTACGACAGAATCAGTTTTTGGGCGTGACTTCTGATAATATTCCTGAATTTGCAGTAACACTTGCAGAAAATATTCTTCAATCAGCCAATATAAATTTGGACAAATCATCTGATCAGTTTGTGCAATTCTGCGAAGCAACCGTAAAAATGTATCTAGAATTTATCCAACAGCGAATATATTTAAATACAGAGGCTCAGTCATTTCAGGCTGTACGTTCATCTACAATGCTGCCACCCCAGGGCATTGTCACCAATAATCTAAATGGCATGCCAATTTCTGAAGTTATTGAAAAGTACTGTAAAGAAATGGTGGTTGGCGGGAACTGGACTCCAAAAACAGAATCCGAGTATAGATCAATTTACAAACTGTTGGTCATTATTACCAATGACATAACTATTTCATCGGTTGACTATCAAGTGTCGCAGTTTTTCAAAGATACACTGATGAAATTACCATCGAACATGAACAAGAAGCCCCTTTATCGTGACAAGTCTGTCAAAGACGTTGCAGCAATGAAAGTTCCCAAGGAAGACTTGCTGTCTATACCAAAGGTCAATGCTTATTTCAGTCGAGTCTCTCAATTTTTTACCTGGGCTTGTAAAAATGGTTATGCCCAGCAGAATCCATTTACAGGAATTGGCATCAAGAAAAAAGATGTACCCGACAACGAAAAGCGTATTCCGTTTGAGGGTTCTGACCTTACTGCTCTTTTCTCCACTCCCATAGCCTCTTGGTGCGTTTACCTTAATAATGTATGTGGCGTAAATATTCTTAGAATTGAAAAAACTCTTAATGATGCTTTCGGAATATCGATTCATAATCAAACAATTAGGCGTGCTCTGCAATATGTCACGAGGCAGTACCAAGCACTACATGATGAGATTCTCCAGAGTATACTTTCTGAAGCAGTTATTCACATCGACGAAACCACTGTTAAACTAAAACCATTACAAAACGGGTATGTATGGGTATTAACGAGCATGGATAAGGTTTACTACTTCTACCGACCGACACGAGAGGCATCGTTCCTAAAAGAAATGCTTGCTCAATTTAAAGGCGTGTTGATTTCTGATTTCTACACGGGCTATGATTCTTTGCCTTGTGAACAGCAAAAATGTCTTATTCATCTGGTCAGAGACATCGATGATGACATATTGCGAAATCCTTTCGACTATGAACTTAAAGGAATGGCTCAGGCTTTTGGAACAGTATTGAGAAAAATTGTCAATACAATTGATAAATTTGGTTTAAAGCGGAGGCATCTGCAAAAGCACAAAAAAGAGGCCCAACAATTTTTAGAACAATTATCATCAGCTGAATATTCCTCAGAACTTGCTTCAAAATATAAAAGACGTTTCGAAAAAAACGGCCCAAAATTATTTGCATTTATTAACCATGATGGAGTGCCTTGGAATAATAACAATGCAGAACACGCCATAAAACGTTTTGCAAGACATAGAAGGTATACTGGGGCAATGTCAACCGAGCAAACGCTCAAGGAATACCTCGTACTGTCAACCGTATTTGGGACATGTGAATTTAATAACGTAAATGTACTTGAGTTCCTATTATCAAAAGTAGATACACTTGATGGTCTTTTGAAAATAGCAAAAAGAAAAATACGGAAGGCACGTACAAATATTGCTTCTGAAAATAACGATCTTTCCAAAACAGTTGAAACAAAAATCGATCACAACAAAGATGGTATTACTTGACAAAGGTTAGCATATTTGCTAACCATATTCCAATGAGCTACTTAGTTGAATATTTCCATTTTCGTGTCCAAGCTGAAATTGAATCTTGGCCTGATGGCATTCTTGCCGATTACACCAGACTTCTTGAGCTTTGGGCCTAACGTGAAAATGCCTCATTCAAAAGCAATGGGGAAAGGTCTCTTTGAGTTAAGACCAAAAGGGCGAGAAGGAATCGGACGTGCATTTTACTGTTTTCTTGTCGGGCGGAGAATCATAATACTTCATGCGTTCATAAAGAAAACACCAGCTACACCTGAATCAGAGCTGAAAATAGCTCGAAAACGTATCAAGGAGGTGCAAAATGGCTGAATTAAAATTTAAACCAGTAACCCATGACCACAATACTTTCATTGAAAAAGCCAAGCAGAGGGAAGGTTTCAAGAAGGCTTATGATGATTTGGAAGAGGAATATGCACTTGTAAGGGAGATGCTTGCCGCCCGTTCACGAGTCGGGCTTTCACAAGAAGCAGTAGCAGAACTGATGGGAACAACAAAAAGTGCAATATCAAGACTCGAAGCTGCTGGGAAACACGCCCCTTCAGTGACTACACTCAAAAAGTACGCTCAAGCGGTCGGCTGTCATCTTGAGATAAGATTTGTTCCTGAACATGCCTAAACAATTTCGAGCTGTTCTATTCCCATTTTGGGAGTCGAACCGTTGTCCTACAAAATTATCTAGTTGAATCCTGATGCTGTAAAATTGTAAGCTACGAATATTAATGGTACACGTACACGGAGGTCTCTCGGTGTGCCATTCAGGTGATCCATTTAGGTGATCCGTTCGACACAGCAGTAATCGGCAATAGACAATAAAAACAGCATGTTATAAGTTGGTTGGTGGAGACGCTTCGACTCCCACCGTCTCCACCAGCAAAAAACCTGTTAAAACAGGCTGTTATAATGACATGGCCCTTGACTTTCACTAATACTTTCACCAGAAGTCTGTGAGTCAAGGGTCATGTCGTTTCTGCCGTCTAAATAATCCCTTCCAAAATATTCCAGGACCAGAAGTCGATCTTCTTCCAATCCTTTTACATATTTCCCATAAACATCGTAGATCATCCTCTTCGAAGCATGTCCCATGAGATCAACGAGTTTGTTGAGGTCCTGACGAATGCATAATTCCAGCATAAACCCAGATTGCAACCATTTATAGTGGCAGTTTTTATTTATTTTATGGTGGCAGATTATGTAACATGCGAGTATGCAAAGAAGGTCGGCGAGGCGCGATGATTAAAAATCTAACGTCAAAAAGCTTCTAAAACTCGTTAAGATAACCGGGGGCGACATGTTCATTCTGAATAGCAGTAATCATGTTCCGCTATACAGACAACTCTATAATCAGATCCGGGAGCATATCCTGTCAGGCAAGCTGCCTGCCGATTCCAGGCTCCCATCGGTCAGGGATATAGCCATCGAACTTTCAGCCAGTCGCAACACGGTTGACGGGGCCTATCAAGAACTTTACGCAGAAGGATACATATACAGCAAGCCACGCAGCGGGTATTTCGTGTCGGCACTTGACCAGGAGACTGCACCGCAATCTCTAACGGGCAAGCCAGGCAAAGACGACTACCTTCCAGGTCCCCCATCCAACTTTGCCTATGATTTCCACCCTGCCCGTCTTGATCCTGAAAGTTTTCCCACGGAACTCTGGCGAAAAAGTTTTATTGAAGGCCTGCGCCGAAACAGCGAACAGCTTGTCCAGTATGGCGATCCTCAAGGAGACTGGGGATTGCGCTGCGCTATTCAAAGTTATCTGGAACGATCACGAGGTGTGATCTGTGCCCCTGATCAGATTGTTATCTGCGCCGGACTTCAGCAGAGCCTCGACATAGTCTCGCATATATTAAAGGGAAACCATTCTGTAGTGGCGGTCGAGAACCCTGGTTACCACCTGCCACGTTCCGTTTTCAAAAACCATTCATATACCATCTTCCCGGTCCCAGTCGGGTCGGGCGGTCTTGACCTGAATCTGCTCAAAGCCAGTAATAGCACCATCGCCTACGTCACCCCTTCACACCAGATGCCTTTGGGTTACGTTATGCCGGTCGCTAACCGGCTTGCGTTGATTGAATGGGCGGAGTCGGGTTGTAAGTATATTATTGAAGACGATTATGACAGCGAACTCCGCTACCATGGGAAGCCCATACCCTCTTTACAAGGGCTGCGTCCGACCGGAAATAGTATCTATTCGGGAACATTCTCAAAAATACTCTCCCCGGCACTCCGTTTGAGTTACATGGTGCTACCCTACTCATTGCTGGCATCTTACCGTCACCTTTACCAGGATTATTTTCCCTCAGTATCGTTGCTCGAACAGAGAACTATGGCAACATTCATGGAGCAGGGGCACTGGGAACGGCATATACGGCGGATGCGCATTATCTATAAAAAGAAACACGACATCCTGTTACGGTCGATTGAAACTCATTTTGGCAAACGGGCTGTTGTTATTGGTCAAGGCGCCGGACTTCATATTGTTCTTATGCTGCCTGACACGTTACCCAGCGAAGCGGAGATCATAGATCGAGCACGGCAAAAAGGCATTCGTCTGTTCCCGTTTTCTGCATTCCACGTAGTTGGCCAACCCGAAGCGACAACATTGCTGCTCGGCTTTGGTGGGATGAATAGCAGCGAGATTGAGCAAGGAGTCGCACTACTCTCCCAAATCTGCTGAGCGAGAGCATATCATCAAATACACAGATGCAGAGTTGATAAGCTTACTGGAATCAGTTGGAACAAGACATATCAGATCACTCAGATGTCAATGAGTTGAAGCTCAGCCACCCCATCCCTCTCAAGTTTATGTAGATACGCTTGTATTTCTTCTTTGGCCATATTTTCATAACTCATCATCTGGCATCTTCCGTTACACAGCCAAAGTCATCAGATAAGTGAACCTCCCACACCTTAGCAATAAAATAACTCCGGTGCGCATATAGCAACGACCAGTTTGCTGTCGCGGATGCAATGATCTTTGCAATTTCAACAAATGGTAATACGGGTTTCACCGGACACTTGACACCTTTTCCCACTAAGATGGATTTTTGATGTTGGGTTGTGATGCGTGAATACTATTTTGCAAGGAGTAACGCGGTGTTTGATATAGAGGGGACAGTTGCAGCATCTTCAAGCATAAGCTCTTTCAGCGATATCTGGAGGTTTTAGACATTCCCAACTGTGAAACACGCTTCAGAATAATGAAATACATTTATTACAGCAAAAATATTAGTTACTTTCCCAAGGAGAAATTCTATAATTACACACCTAAAACCCTGTTCCAGAATTGTTTTTTGTTTTACAGTTGGTACGCAAAAAGGGTAAAGGGTAGTGCCGGTGGGAACGAAAAAAACTCTTATTCCTTAATTGAGGTTTTGCCATGAAGTACACACTTAAACAGCCGCTTGCCAGCTCCGAACGTAAATTTCGAAATATGTTTGAATATTCGAGGGACGCCTGTCTTTTGTTCCATGACGGCAAGTTCATCGATTGTAATCAGGCTGCGGCTGACAGTCTCCATGCAAAATCAATTGCTGATGTAATCAATATATCGCCATGGGAACTCTCCCCTGAGTATCAACCTGATGGCCTGTTATCTCAAGTCAAAGTGCAAATGGTAGTTGATAAGGCCCTTGAAACCGGTTCAAATCGTTTTGAATGGATTCACCATCACCTGGACGATGGCAAAGAATTCCCTGTGGAGGTTTCCCTAGCAGCTCTTCCGGACGGAGTGATCTATGTGGTCTGGCATGATATATCCGAGCGCAAACGGACAGAAGCAACGTTGCGGGACAGCGAGGAGAAGTATCGTGCTCTGGTTAACAATCTTTCCTCCGGCATGATTGTCTATGCCCCGGATTCCTCAGTCATTTTATCCAACTCCATGGCTTCAACCCTGCTCGGCCTCACTAAGGACCAGATGCAGGGAAGAGTTGCCATGGATCCGGATTGGTGCTTTCTTCAGGAAAACGGTACGGCATTACCGCTTGCAGAATACCCGGTCAATCGGGTGCTGTCGTCAGGCGAACCAATGGCTAACCAGGTTTTGGGGATTCGCCGCCCTGATCTGGCTGAACCGGTCTGGGTGCAATGCAACGCCTATCCGGTCACCGGTGCAGATGGCACGTTGCTGCAGGTTGTTGTTTCCTTCTCTGACATCACCGAGCGCAAACGGGATAAGGAGACAATCGAAAAGCGGCTTGTATCACTGACTCAACCGTTAGACAGCGGCTCAATCTCATTTGAAGAGCTGTTCAGCATCAATGAACTGCAGCATATTCAGGATGCCTTTGCAGAGGCGACCGGCGTGGCTTCCATAATCACCACCCCTGACGGCGAACCTCTCACCAAGCCAAGTAACTTCTGCAGGTTATGTAATGACATTATCCGCAAGTCGGAAAAAGGTCTGGAGAACTGCATCAAGTCTGACAGCGTCCTGGGGAAATGCAATCCAGCAGGTCCGACTGTCCAGCCCTGCATGAGCGGCGGACTCTGGGATGGCGGGGCAAGCATTACCGTCGGCGGCAGACATATTGCCAACTGGCTCATAGGGCAGGTCAGGAACGAAGAACAGGACGAAGAGAAGATGCTGGAATATGCCGATGAGATAGATGTTGACCGGGAACTTTTCAGGACTGCGCTGGCGGAAGTTCCGACCATGTCGAAAGAGCGGTTTGACAAGGTGGCTCTCGTCCTCTTTCTGCTCGCCAATGAATTATCCCTGAAGGCGTACCAGAATATTCAACAGGCCCGCTTTATCGCTGAACGCAAGGTGTATGAAAGAGAGCTCCAGCAAAAGAACGCCGAACTGGAGCGTTTCACCTACACCGTCTCCCACGATCTTAAGAGCCCAATAATTACAATCAAGGGGTTTACCGGTTCTCTGGAAAAGGATCTTTTGAAAGGTAATTACGAGCGGATGGCGGGCGATCTGAAGCGGGTCAGCGATGCCGCCGACAAGATGAATGATCTGCTGCGCGACCTGCTGGAACTCTCAACCATCGGCCGGATTATCAATACTCCGGAATCGGTGGATATGAATCTGCTGGTAGCCGATGTGCTCGCTCAACTGGCCGGGCCTTTAAAAAATCACAGAGTGACCGTTGCCGTGCAGCCTGGTCTGCCAATACTATTCTGCGACAGACTGCGCATGGCCGAGGTGCTTCAAAATCTGCTTGAGAACGCCATACATTACATGGGTGATCAGACAGAGCCGCAGATACAGTTTGGTATGCGAGAAGAAGCTGGCGAAAACATCTTTTTTGTGCAGGATAACGGCATAGGCATTGATGAAAAATTTCACCGGATCATTTTCGGGCTGTTTAATAAACTGGATGCCGAAAGCAACGGCACCGGTGTTGGCCTGGCACTGGTCAAGCGGATTATCGAGGTGCATGGCGGCAAGGTTTGGGTGGAGTCGGAAGGTGAAGGATTTGGGAGTCGGTTTTGTTTTACGGTCGGTTCACTGACCGCGCCTCAGCCTGTTTGATACGGTGTCCCCGAATAATGTTTTTGGGGTAGCACATGACTACTTTACCAAAAAGCTGAGTGAATCAATGAGGTCGCCATGAATGTGAAACAGCCATCAAAAACAATAAAAACACACTGGTGGACATCCTTTTTCAAAAATCGTCCAATAGTAGCGATGGCAGCAAATTTTGGCCTATCCGCAGCCGCAGTTGCCTGTGCCTATTTGGTCCGATATGTCTTTTCGATCCCGTTTGGCCCTGGATTGCCAGTCTACATTACCTTCTACCCCGCAGTCATTTTAGTGTTTTTGCTTGTCGGCTTTTGGCCAGGTATTCTGTCAGTAATTCTGACAATCATAACAGTCAGCGTATGGGAGTTGGCACCGATAGGTAAAATTAAGATTGAATCTCCCGTCGATATTCTTGGTGTAGCGTTGTTTAGTGGGACCTGCCTCCTTATAGGAATTATAACCAATCTCAATCGGAGCAATCAAAAAAAAGTCGCCCTATTCGAAAAAGAACAAGCTATTCAAAAAAGCCAAGAAGCGTTGCATGAGCATCAGGAACGGCTGGCGGCAATCGTTGAGTATTCAAACGACGGCATCATAACCAAAGCCCTGGATGGTAGAATTCTTACCTGGAACAAGGGGGCAGAAAAGATCTTTGGTTACAGTTCGGATGAAGCAATTGGGAAGCCTATTTCGATAATTATTCCCAATGAGCTTTTGCCAGAAGAAAAAAACATACTGAAGAGGCTTTCCTCTGGGGAACATATTGATCACTATGAGACGATCAGACGTGCCAAAAGTGGAAGAGTGGTCGATGTCTCGGTAACCATTTCACCGATCAAAGCTAATGACGGTACTATTGCAGGGGCATCAAAGATAGTTCGTGATATCAGCTCGCGCAAACAAACAGAAGTGGCGTTGCATCAAACCGAGGAGCGATACTCCATTACCCTCGCCGCAGTAAACGATGGAATCTGGGACTGGCATGTACCGAGCGGAAACTCATTTTTCAGCCCGGTTTACTATGCCTTGCTCGGTTATACTGACATGGAGTTTCCGGCTAATTATGCCTCATGGCAGAGTCTGATCCATCCGGAAGACATCGAGCGGGTCGAACATGACATCCGGCAGAGTATCGAAACAGGCAGAGGCTTTGAGATTGCTCTCCGTATGAGAATGAAATCCGGCGAATGGCTGTGGGTATCCACACGCGGCAAAACAGTCAAACGGGACTCAGATGGAAAAGCAGAACGGATGGTCGGCACACTGAGTGACATCACTGCACGCAAGCTGACAGAACAAGCGCTGCTGGACAAAAACATCGAACTGGATCGTTTCGCCTACACAGTCTCGCATGACCTGAAGAGCCCGTTAATCACGATACAGGCATATGCCGGGATGATCAAAAATGATTTGGAAACAGGCAAGTACGAGCGGGCTCAGGATGACATGAAGAGGATTGAGAATGCGGCGGGCAAGATGACTAAACTGCTCAATGATCTACTGGAGCTTTCCCGTGCTGGTAGAATGATGGACGAACCTTCACCGGTGGACATGAACCGCTTGGTTGAGCATACCCTGCAGCAACTGGCAGGACCAATCGCGGGTAGTCACGTTGAGATTGTGCTGCACCCTGATCTCCCATCTGTTCTTGGCGATCAGAAACGCATCGCAGAGGTCATGCAGAATCTGATTGAAAACGCCATCAAATATATGGGTGATCAGGCTGCGCCTCGCATCGAGATCGGCACACGGCAGGATGGCAAGGAGTGCGTCTTCTTTGTCAGCGACAACGGCAAAGGTATTGACCCGAGCCACCACGAAAAAATCTTCGGTCTTTTCAAAAAGTTGGATGCCAAAAGTGAAGGGACAGGTATCGGTCTCGCGCTGGTCAAGCGGATTGTCGAGGCGCATGGTGGCAAGGTGTGGGTGGAGTCGGAGGGGGAAGGAAAAGGAAGCAGGTTCTGCTTTACGATGGGGTCGTAGGGGAATCCATATGCTGATACTGAATAGTGATGATCTTCTACAAGAGATAAAAGAGCAAAAGGGGATTGACCTTTCTGCCTATTCAACCGATTTTCTGATCCAAAAAATTGAAAAACGCATGGTATCCTTACAGATACAGAGTGCGGCAGCGTATCGGGAAAAACTTCGCACAGAGCCGATCGAAGCGGATACCCTTTTATCGGAAATCGGGATTCAAGTCACCCTGTTTTTTCGGAATCCCCTGGTGTTCGAGATTATCAAGGAGCGGACACTCCCGGCAATTCTGGACGCAAAGCGCACTGACGGCTCACGGGAAATCCGTATCTGGAGCGCCGGTTGCTCGACGGGAGAAGAAGCATACAGCGTTGCCATCCTGCTGCGGCAGCTATTGAAGGATGAACTGTCAGAGTGGCGGATCTTGATCTTCGCTACCGATATTGATCGGAAAATCCTTGCGGAGGCGGAAAAAGGTCTGTTCTCACGGGCAAAACTGGTTGAAACAAAGGTCGGCATTGTCGACGAGTACTTTACTCCGGTTGGCGAGGCGTTCAGAATCAAGCCGGGTATCAGGCGCATGGTAGATTTTTCCTTCGACGATCTGGCTTCGACTGAAAGGAGCGCGCCATCCGCGAGTATTTTCGGCGCATTCGACCTAGTGTTCTGCAGAAATGTCATGATCTATTTTAACGAGGCGTGCAGAAAATCTGTCCAGAACAAGATCATCAGATCGCTCAACAAGGGTGGTTATCTGATCCTCGGGGAGTCTGAATGGCTGGCGGATATCAGTAAATCAGAGTTTACGGAAGTGGACGATCGGAACCGGATCTTCAGGAAGAAATAATTCTAAACAAGCAGGGGAGGTCGCCATGGGATTTTTACATAAAATAACCGTCAGAAGCAGGATTGTCGCGCTGTTTTCCCTCTCCATTCTCCTGTTTGCGCTCTTTGGGGTATTTGCCCTGCAGAGGCTCGGGACTCTGGCCGAACTGACCAAAACCCTGCATAATCACCCCCTTCAGGTCTCCAATGCGGCGCTCCGGGTACAATCCGGCATTATCAGTATGCATAGAAACATCAAAGATGTGCTCCTGGCTCAATCGCAACTGGAGGCAAACCGCTCCATTCAGGCGATTCTGGATGATGAGAAAGATGTCTACAAGGATCTTGCCCTGGTTAAAGAGCTGATTCTCGGTGAAGAGGGGAAGAAACTGGCGCAGGAGAGCATCGATATATTTTCGAGCTGGAAGCCGCGCAGGATAAAAGTTGAAGAGTTCGTTCTGAAGGGAGACAAAGCGGCTGCCCTCGAAATCCATCGAAAAAATACGGACGACTTCGTTGACCGGCTTGAGAGACAAACAACCGAGCTTAGCAGCTATGCCAACAAAAAGGCTGACGGGTTTATGGCAAATGCCGAGGAAACCCGGCAGCAGACTATGAAGATGGTGATACTCGCAATATGTCTGGTGACGATTTTCTGTTTTGGTGCGGCGTGTATTGTCATTAACAGTATCACCAGGTCGCTGGGTACCCTTAAAGACAAAATGGCGGCTGGTACCAGCAGCGGCGTAATAGGCATGGTGGAAGTAGAGGGGAAAAATGAAATTGCCGATCTCGCCTTGCACTATAACGCACTGGTTACAGTCATCAGGGATCAACTCTGGCTCCGGGACAAACTGAACGAACTTGGCCGCATATTAAGCGGCAACATCTCTTTTGACGAGTTGACCGAGACGAGCGTCAGCTTCGTTTCCCGGACTCTCGACGCCTGCGCCGGCGTCTTCTATCTCTATGACCGTGCCGATGCCGCCTGCAATCTCACCGCCTCATATGCTTTTGTCGAACGAAAATTTCTTGCCAACCGTTTCCTTCGTGGAGAAGGGGTGATCGGGCAGGTTGCCGTTGAAAAAAAACCGATCATGCTGAAAAACATCTCCAGGGACGAGGCGTGCGCCAACAGCGGCACCGTCAGCGAACCGCCCCAAAACATCTATGCCGTACCGATTCTCTTTGAGCATGAACTCCTGGGTGTCATCGAAATTGCCACATTTGAAGCGCTGGCACCGATGAAGAAACAATTTGTCGACGAGGCGGTTCAGATTATCGCCAGCCAGCTCAACATCTCTCTGCAGAACAGACAGATACAGGATCTTTACCGTAATTCGCAGGCGGCAAATGAAGAGCTGCAGACTAAAACAGATCAGATCAATGTTTCAAATAATGAGCTTTCCGCGCTGAACAAGGAGTTGCAGGCCCAGGCCAGCGAGCTGCAGGCCCAGCGGGATGAACTGCAGGCCCAGACTGTCGAACTGGAAAAGAAACGGTTCCAGGTCGAGGAGGCCGACAAATTAAAGTCCGAGTTCCTCTCCAATATGAGTCATGAACTGCGCACTCCGCTCAACAGCATCATGAGCCTTTCGCAACTGATGATCAGCCGGGGGATTGAAAAAGACCCGGAGAAGGCGACCGAATACCTCAGGGTCATTGACCGGAACGGGCGGCAACTGCTCAACCTGATCAATGACATCCTTGACCTGACCAAGATTGAGTCTGGCCGGATGGATATTTTCCCGACCAAATTTGAAACCAGACAGATTGTCGAACGCCTCCTTGAAACTGCGCGCCCGCTGGCCGATAAAAAAGGGCTGCAGCTTGATACTCATATTGAGGGGGAATCGGTGCTGTTTTCCGATGAAGACAAGGTATATCAGATACTGCTTAATTTTTTCTCCAACGCGATCAAATTCACCGAAAAAGGGAAGGTGACCCTGCATGTCAAGGAGGCAGACCGTAAGGTTTTCTTCATTGTCAGCGATAGCGGCATCGGTATCTCGGCGGGGGATCAGGGAAGTATTTTTGATGAATTCAGGCAGGTGGACGGCTCTTTCACCCGTGAACATGAAGGAACGGGCCTTGGTCTGGCAATCTCCAAAAAACTCACCGCTCTGCTTGGCGGGGAAATTACGGTAGCATCAACTCCGGGCGCCGGAAGCACCTTCACTCTGGCTCTTCCTCTCACCTTTCACGGTGAATCGCTGTATGCCGATATCGTATCCGAACCTCCGCCGCCCGCAATCCCCTCCTCCGGAAGATCAGGCCCTCCACGGATTCTTGTAGTGGAAGATAACGAAATCGCCAGCATGCAGATCTGCGCCGCCCTGCAGGATAACGGCTTTGAGGTTGTAGTTGCCAAAGATGGAGCAGAGGGACTGGAACACGTCAGACAGGACATGCCCGACGCCATCGTTCTGGATCTAATGATGCCGAAGGTCGATGGTTTTCAGGCGCTGGAGCAGATCCGCTCCTGGCCGGAGACGGCCGCCCTGCCGGTGCTGATCCTGACCGCCAAGGAGATTTCGGCTGCCGAACGGAGTCGATTGATGCACAACAATATAGTGCAGCTTATCCAGAAAGGAAGCACCGACCGCGAACAGCTCGTTGCCAGCGTCAAGAGAATGCTCTCTCCGCATAAGGGCGAGGAGAGGAAACATACGATGACAGAGGCAGGTGTAAAAACGGCCCGCTCCGGAGCGGGGAGCATCCTGCTGGTAGAAGATAATGCCGATAACCGCTTGACCGTTTCCGCCATCCTTGAGGGGAACAGCTACGAACTGTCCGTTGCCGAAGATGGCGAACAGGGGGTCCGGATGGTCAGGGAACTGCTGCCGGATGTAATCCTGATGGATATTCAACTGCCGGTTATGGATGGTATCCAGGCGATAAAAATTATCAAGAGCGATCCGACTACCAGACATATTCCGATCATTGCGGTCAGCGCCAGAGCCATGAAGGGGGAGAAGGAGGTTATCCTGGCTGCGGGGGCCGACGATTATGTTCCCAAACCGATAAATCCGGATGAGTTGTTGGAAAAAGTGCGAAAATGGATGACGTGAAATGCTATGAACCGCACTAAAACGGTACATATTCCAATTGGTGAATTTCGTGTGTCGTTTGATCCTGCCGACATCCTGTTTACCTGCGTCGGATCGTGCGTAGCGGTAGCGTTGTATGACTCCAGGGAGAAAATTGCCGGATTGCTGCACATTGTACTGCCGGGACATCGGGAAAATGAGCGCATAGATGACAAAAACGCCTTTTATGCCGACACCGGGGTGCCGCTCCTTATCAGGGAGATGGAACGACATGGCGCCGACCGCGACCGGATAACGGCAATAGTTGCCGGCGGCGCGTGTTTGGTGGCCGGCGGCAATCCCGACGTCGGAGTTGACAATAGTGAAAAATGCCTGGCTCTGCTGACTGAGGCGGGTATCCCGCTGATACGGCAGGAAACAGGAGGGATTGAGGGGCGTGCCGTCGAGATTACGGTTGCCAGCGGTGCTATAAGGATCAGGCCGAATTCCCGGCAGATACAGGGTTCTCGCAACGGCACCAGCACCAGCGGCAAGCCACTACCGCTGCCATTGCTAAACACCGTTGCCGCTTCCCTGGAACAGATACGCCCTGATCCGCATGTTGCCGGGAGACTTTTTGAGGCACTGCACCAACGTGAACTAGACTGGCAGGAGATCTCCGCTCTTGTCTGTCAGGATTTTGTGCTTGCCTTGCACCTGTTGCAAAAGTGCAATTCTGACTACTACGGGAACCCGCAGTCGGTCGGCTCTTTTGCTGCAGCGCTTTCCTGTCTCGGTCCTGACAAACTACGTCGTGTCTGTGTGGTTGTGGCTGCGGAAAAGAACAGCACCACCCGGTTGGCGGAATTCGGCATCGATCAGAAGACTCTTTCCCGTCACACTCTGGCCAGCGCTGTCGCCGCGCAGTATCTGGCTCTGGAGATTTGCCCGGAGCTGGAGCAAGAGGCGTTTTCCGCTGCCCTGTTGCACCCGCTCGGTTCCATTGCTGCCTGCCTGGTTGCTGCTGACGGCGAATCATCTCCTGATGAAAGGTGCGATGACTTATGCTCGTTTTCCGTAGAGCCGGATTCAAAAAGTGCACGGTACCATCGCCTGCTAGCCGGGGCATTGCTGACAATATGGCAGTTACCACAGGTACTAGCGGAGGCGGTGTCAACTGTGCGGTCGCCCCTCATATCGTCAGACAGGGTCACCCTTGCGGCCGTTGTCGAGGCAGCCTGTAATATTAGCGCCATGCTCGGTATATCCGGTACCAGAGTGCAGCGGAGCGCCGACTTCTCGCTATCGGCCCTCGAACAGATAAAGGTTGTTAACAATAATGAGAGGCTTTTTCCGGATATTATTCTGAAGCTTCGGGGCGCAGGTTTGTTGCGGTGAGCCTGATCCGGGCTACCCGAAACCAAAAGGAGAGAACCATGAATCATGAAGTTCCGATTCTGCTGGTTGTTGATGACCGGCCTGACAACCTTTATGTTATCGAGCAGGTGATGGGGGAATATCTACCTGCCTGCACGGTGTATACCGCACCCAACGCTGAGACGGCGCTTCGATTGGCGATAGAACATCATCCGGATGGTATTTTGAGTGATATCCAGATGCCGGGAACCGATGGTATCCAATTGTGCCGCCAGTTAAAGGCACATCCTGAAACTAGCCATATTCCGGTGGTGCTTATGACCGCGCACAAGTCTGAAGTGAATCTGCGAGTCGAGGCACTCGACGCCGGCGCCGATGACTTTATTGCCAAGCCGATTGACAATGTGGAACTTGCCGCACGCCTGAAGGTGATGTTTCGCATCAAGCAGGCCCACGATAAACTTGATCTGGCAAATCTTCAGCTTGAGGAAAAAGTGGCGGAGCGCACCTTCGAACTTCAGGAGAAGATCAAACAACTGGAGCAGTCCGAAGAGGGACTGCGCACGAGAGAGTCCGAGCTGATCCGTATGAACAGCGAGCTGGAGCGTTTTGCCTACACCGTCTCCCATGATCTGAAAAGCCCGATTATTACCATTAAGGGATTCACCGGCTCTCTGGAAAAAGATCTTTTGAGTGGTAATTATCAACGGATGGCGGAAGATCTGAAGCGGGTCAGCGACGCTGCCGACAAGATGGTCGATCTGCTGCGCGATCTGCTGGAACTCTCAACCATTGGCCGGGCTATCAATACGCCGGAACCGGAGGATATGAATCTGCTGGTAGACGATGTGCTGGCTCAGTTGGCCGGCCCTTTGAAAAACAGTAATCTGACTGTTGAGGTGCAGACCGGTTTACCGAAAGTATTGTGCGACCGTCGGCGCATGGCAGAAGTGCTGCAGAACCTGGTGGAGAACGCCATCAATTACATCGGCGATCAGACAGAACCGCGCATAGAAATCGGCGTACGGCAGGAGGCGGGTGAAAATATCTTCTTTGTTCAGGACAACGGCATCGGTATCGATAAAAAATACCATCAGCTCATCTTCGGCCTGTTCAATAAACTTGATGCCAACAGCCAAGGGACCGGCGTAGGGCTGGCCCTGGTCAAGCGGATCATTGAGGTGCATGGCGGTCGGGTCTGGGTGGAGTCGGAAGGTGTAGGGATGGGGAGCCGGTTTTGTTTCACAATAAAGGAGGCACCACAATGAACGGAGAACCGTTAACAATACTGCTGGTAGAGGACAACAGCGACCACGCCGAGTTAATAATACGCAACATGGAGGATTTTCAAGTGGCTAATACCATTAACCATGTCAAAGATGGTCAGGCGGCGCTCGACTATCTGTACGGGCGGGGCAAATATGCCGATCGCAAACTATTCCCCATGCCGCACCTGATGCTGCTGGATCTGCGTCTGCCCAAAGTGGATGGGCTGGATGTCCTCAAGGAGGTCAAGACCAGTGAGGCCTTGCGAGCTGTTCCGGTGGTCATCCTGACCACCTCGGATGCCGAGAAAGATATGGCAATGGCCTACGAATATCATGCCAACAGCTACGTAACCAAACCGGTTAATTTTGTTGACTTCAGCAGATTGCTGAAGGATCTGGGGTTTTACTGGTTGGCCTGGAACAGCCATCCTTGGTGACCTGAAAGGAATTTCCCATGCTGACAGATAACCCCTCTTCACCAATGATACTGGTTGTTGAAGACGACAAAGGCCATGCCCGGTTGATTCAATATTCTTTTGAGAATGTTACTGAAGAGTTTTGCCTTAAACGAGTCAGTACATTACACGCTGCCAGAGTGGCCCTAGATCAGCACGCTCCCGATCTCGTCCTGACTGATTTCCAGTTGCCGGATGGTGAAGGTAGCGACTTGGTCGCCCTGGCAGCCGGAGCGTGCCCGGTTATCATGATGACATCGCACGGTAATGAACAGATTGCCGTCGAGGCCATGAAGATCGGCGCTCAGGATTACATCGTCAAGTCGGCGGAAACTTTCGAGGCGCTACCTCGTACCGTGGCGCAAACTTTAAAACACTGGTCGCTGATTCAGTCACGCAAGCAGGCTGACAAAGCAGCACTTCGGGCAAAAAAAGACTGGGAACGCACTTTCGATGCAGTTCCCGACCTTATTTCCATCATTGACATCAACCACACCATTACCCGGGTCAACAAGGCTATGGCTGACAGTTGCGGTATAACCGTAGAAGAGATCGTGGGGCGGAAATGCTTCGATACGGTGCATGGATTGAAAGCTGTTCCGTGCAGTTGCCCCTTGATCGGTATGATACAGGATGCCCAGGTGCATAAATTTGAAATCGAGGAAAGAGGCTGAACGGTTTTTTTGATGTCACGGTATCACCTCTTTTTGATGAACTGGGCAGTGTCATAGCTTTTGTTCATGTCATGCGGGATATAACCGAGCACAAGCGGGCCGAGGAGAGGCTGCGCGAAAATCAAAGCCGCTTTCGCACTCTGCTGGATACGATCCCGGACCTGATCTGGCTGAAAGATGCTGACGGCGTCTATCTGGCGTGCAATGCAACCTTTGGTCGTTTTTTTGGTGCCACAGAAACCGACATTGTCGGCAAAACAGATTATGACTTTGTGGGTAAGGAACTGGCCGACTTCTTCCGGGATCATGACCGCAAGGCTATGGCAGCTGACGGCCCCAGCAGCAACGAAGAATGGGTTACGTTTGCCGATGACGGCCATAGCGCCCTGCTGTATACAACCAAAATTCCGATGTATGAAGCCGGTGGCTCACTACTCGGAGTTCTTGGCGTTGGTCGCGACATAACTGATCTCAAACATGCCCAGGAGGAGAAAATAAAACTCGAATCTCAACTCCAGCAGGCCCAGAAAATGGAATCAGTGGGTCGACTGGCGGGCGGTGTGGCACATGACTTCAACAACATGCTGACCGTCATCCTCGGCAATGCCGAACTGGGGTTGATGCACCTTGGCCCGACTAATCCGGTCTGCAACAATTTGAAAGAGATCAAAGCCAGCGCCGAACTCTCAGCCGATCTGACCCGGCAACTCTTGGCCTTTGCCCGCAAACAGACGGTAGTCCCCAAAGTCATCGACCTCAATGATACCATTAGCGGTATGCTCAAAATGCTGCAGCGTCTTATCGGAGAAGACATCCAGTTTGTCTGGCAACCTGCACCAGACTCCTGCCTGGTCAAAGTTGACCCTTCCCAGATCGACCAGATCTTGGCCAACCTCTGCGTCAATGCCCGTGATGCAATCGAAGATATCGGCCAGATAACCATAGAGATCGGCACCTGCTCCATTGATGCCGATTATTGTGCCGCAATCCCGGAAGCGACCCCCGGCGAGTACGTCCGCTTGACCGTAAGTGACGACGGCTCAGGCATGGACAAGGAAACAATAGCCCACATCTTTGAGCCGTTCTTTACAACCAAGGGTCTTGGAGAAGGGACCGGCCTCGGGCTGGCCACCGTATACGGTATTGTCACTCAGAACAACGGCTTCATCAATATCTTCAGTGAATATGGGAAAGGCACAACCTTTATGATCTATCTCTCACGGCACGAGGAGAAGGACCCAAAACCTCTGATAGAAGCACAGCCGGCGCCATTGCCAAAAGGACAAGAGCTCATCCTCCTGGTGGAAGATGAGCCGGGTATTTTGCAGATAACCTCGCTACTGCTCGAAACTCAGGGTTATACCCTGCTGACAGCGGGAACCCCAGGCGAAGCCGTGCGCCTGGCACATGAGCATGCTGGAGAGATCGATCTTCTCATGACTGACGTTATTATGCCCGAGATGAACGGCAAGGACCTGGTTGACAAACTTCGGTCCCTGAATCCTCAGCTCAGGTGCCTTTATATGTCTGGATACCCTGCAGATGTCATCACTCAGCACGGTGTGCTTGATGAGGGTGTGCATTTCGTCCAGAAGCCATTCAGGTTATCTGACTTGGCAGCATCAGTGCGAAAGTGTCTGGATAGTCAATTACGATAACCGAACGTCAGCGACAGATCCTAAGCTCCCTTGAGATTCCAATCCCTGGCGCGACATAGTTATGATTTTTATTGAATTCAGGTAGTTAACCTATATAAACAATAAAATAGACCTTCCTGGGACAATCTGAGAGTCCCTGCCTTTTCGGAATCTCGTGCAAATTATTTGATAATAGTGTATGACTGAAAGCAGCAATAATGATTCTCGTTTTAAGGGTTTCAACTTCATGGGGGTGTAAAGGTTTCGACAGGCGAAGATAAGTACTGATTGCGCTGGGAGGATGGTGGTTGGCCTCTAGAATAATCCACTACACAATAAATGCAAACAATACAACTGCTGCAGACAATTACGCCTTTGCAGGTGCAATTGCTGCTTAGTACCAGCCTTGGAATCTTCGGAATCCAAGCGAGCTAGAGGGTAGACTTAACTCCCTGTGTAACCCTTCGGCTGTCAAAAAGAAGTAATTGTAATGGGACGGCGAGGATGGTCCGATATTCGTCGTATTAAGGAATCGGTTCTTGGTGCCGCGAGTGATGGCTTACCTCGAATTTAAACCCATAATCAATCTATCAGCGTAGAGGTTAGTATTGAAGAGCGTTTGGACCAGGGTTCAACTCCCTGCACCTCCACCAAATAGCACTCCGGCACCATCCGGACAAACACGAAAGCCTTTGAGAAATCAGGGGCTTTTTCTTTTGTACGCCAGGCATGGCGCATGGAGCGTGGAGCACAAACGTAAAATGTCGGAAATCATTACCGACACCGGCTTTGAAAAGAGTCATCTTGTCCGTTATCTGGATATCCTGCGTTCACTCCGATTCGTGGATAAAGAAATTCAAGTTACGGAAAAATATCCCGACAAGAGCAGACTTGGACTGTACGGCTTGCATGGGGGTAAGGAGTCACGACGGGAGCGTTTCATCCTGTTCAGCAGAAGTGGCTTCACAGAGGGGATGCGCAAGTTGGCTGTTCAGGATGATGTAATGCTGGTTTGTGGGTGGGACCACTCCCCGTTGACGCAGGTCTTACTCTTGATATGCTCCCGCCATTTTAAAAGCTGTTGTTCCCCGCCATAGTCATTATAATAGCCTGGTATACGTTGCCGTTTTGGAAAAACGTATCTATTGACCAAATCCCGTTCCCAGAGCATAGGGGCGCGCTGTTATCCAATCCGGTAATGTTGGCCGATGGTCGCGGGGTTATCTTCCAATATGTTGAGAAAGACAATGCCGATGCTGTATAAAGCTACAGAAAACCTCCTCGTTCACGCTTTTTAAAACCTGAAGATCAGAACCGGAACTCTCAAGGAGCAAGAACCTATGTTAGATAAATTAGCTGAGGGTAAAACTAAGCGCTGTTGTCTTTATTGTAAGGGAGAGTCATTTTCTCCACATATTACTTTTATTGGGACTCCATACGAGTGGATTTACACTTGTGATAGCTGTTTAATGATTTACCGTGAAGATATAACTAAGGTTAAGCGTTGACATTACAAAAATGGTAAAGAGAGTCTGGAAGCACATGAGCAGGGTGAATTCGATCTCGTCCTGATGGATATTCAGATGCCGGTCATGAATGGCGAGGAAGCGCTTCGTGCCATTCGCGCGAAAGAGTACGGCAACTCTTCCCGCCAACCGGTTATTGCTCACACCGCCCGGGCGTTACGCGGTGAAAAGGACCGCTTTATTTGTGAAGGATTTGACGGGTATCTGTCAAAACCGATGCTAACGAAGGAACTGGTCGCATAAATGAAGCGGGCTATGAATGCAACTTCGGATTTGATGGTTATGTATCAAAGCCACTTTCTATAAATGAGCTTGTCAGTAAAATGAAGCGAGTCATGGATAAATTTGAGGCATTGGGGGAAAATCGTGATGTAACGCTTTAAGATATTTGTTGTTGATAACAACCTGATAACGGTCGCTTGCGGCAGTCCAAGGCATTCCCAGATATGCTTCACATTGCACTCTTGAGTACAGAGTCCTGCAACAATCTTCAGGCGGATCGGGTGGCCAATCACCTTCAACACATCAGCTTCTGCAGCCAATTTTTATCTATTATAAAGGGCATATACAAACTTCCGTTGAACGTTAGAATTTCAATTTTGGGACCATCAGCACGTCAATCCTTGTGAAGTAAATTACTTCTAGCCTGAAACGGTCAGCCCGCCGACGACTGATCAATGAAATCGATCATATCCCGATACCGTCATCACCGGACAGCCTGCTCCCGGAACGAATCCCCCGCATAAAGAGCAGGATACTTACCCCTTCAGTAGTTCGATCAAATTCAAATGACAATGTGTGGTCGTACGCCAGCAGAGCCACTGCCTGCAGCTGTTCCACGTCCCTCAAGCGAAAGAGAATCCGGTTCCCCTTGCCAAGATAATCAAGAAAACTGGTCGACACGTCGAATTCGAGTGCCCCCCACTCCCCGGTCAGATCAACGACGCTTACTCCGGCACTGCCGGCGGCGGCTTCACTCAAGTTGATCCGCTTGGGAAGGCCGCTGTCCGAGTCTGATCGTTCCGCTCTCTTCGCTGTCAGAGGCGATTCCATCGGGGTTGTCCCGATGATCATACCGGCTGCGACAGTTGCGTTGCTGAAGCGGTCGATCAGGATAAAGCTGCCGGTATGACGATTCTGCCGATAGGGATCAAAGGAGATCGGCCGGTCAAGTTCCAGACGGGCAACACCGATTTCGTTCAACTTCAGTGTCGGCACCTGTTTCTGTTCAAGGGTATTGACATCAACTGCATACTGCACGGCGGTGACGCGACCGGGTGTTACCGCCGTCGCTGTTTTTACAAGATAGATCTGTCCCGGCTGCAGTGGCTCGTCGTGCATCCAGACCAGGTGTGCTTCCGGGTGCCGGGCGTATGTTGGTGGTGCATCAGGAGATGAGAGCATATCCCCCCGACTGATGTCGATCTCGTCCTCCAGAGTCAGTGTAATCGCCTGGCCGGCTGTCGCTTCCGGCAGATCGCCGTTCATGGTAACGATCCGTGCCACTCTGCCCATCTGCCCGGATGCGGCGACCCGCAGCTCATCACCCTGCCTGATGGTTCCGGATGCGATCGTGCCGCAAAAACCGCGGAAGTCGAGATGTGGACGATTCACCCACTGAACCGGCATCCGGAACTGCTCTGCGCGGCTATCTCCAGCGACCGGCACATTTTCCAGATAGTTCATCAAGGTCGGTCCTTCATACCACGGGGTGTTGGCGCTCGGTTCGATCATGTTGTCGCCGCCGAGGGCCGAGAGCGGGATGGCGGTGATGTCACCAAAGCCAAGTGATGCGGCAAACTGCTCGTAGTCGTTCCGGATAGCTTCAAACTTCTCCTGGTTGAAATCGATCAGGTCCATCTTGTTGACGGCTAGCACAATATGCTTGATGCCGACCAGAGAGACCAGATAACTGTGACGTCTGGTCTGGGTCAGCAGACCTTTGCGGGCATCGACAAGGATGATGGCAACCTGGGCGGTGGAGGCTCCGGTAATCATGTTACGGGTGTACTGTTCGTGACCGGGGGTATCAGCGACTATGAACTTACGCTTTTCTGTGGAGAAGTAGCGGTAGGCCACGTCGATGGTGATCCCCTGCTCACGCTCCGCCTGTAGTCCGTCAAGCAGCAGTGCATAGTCGATGGCTCCACCCTGGGTACCGACCTTTTTACTGTCCGCCTCCAGCGACTCCAGCTGATCTTCAAAAACCATCTTCGAATCCCAGAGCAGCCTCCCGATCAGGGTGCTTTTACCATCATCGACACTGCCGCAGGTTATGAAGCGAAGCATGGTTTTTTCTTCATGGCTTTTGAGGTAGGCGAGGATATCATCTTCGATCAATTCTGATTGATGTGCCATTAGAAGTACCCCTCCTGTTTTTTCTTTTCCATGGATCCGGCCGAGTCATGGTCAATCAGGCGTCCCTGCCGCTCCGAAGTACGGGTCAGGAGCATCTCCTGAATGATCTGCGGCAAGGTAGTCGCTTCCGATTCAACTGCAGCGGTGAGCGGGTAGCAGCCGAGGGTGCGAAAGCGGACCGATTTATACTGCACCGTTTCCCCCGGCTTGAGCTCCAGGCGCTCATCGTCCACCATGATCAGCATGCCGTCCCGCTCAACGACCGGCCTGACAGCGGCAAAGTAGAGCGGCACGATCGGAATGTCCTCCAGGTGGATGTACTGCCAGACATCCAGTTCAGTCCAGTTGGAAATCGGAAAGACACGGATGCTTTCCCCCGGTTTGATGCGGGTATTATAGAGGTTCCACAATTCCGGGCGCTGCAGCTTTGGGTCCCAGCGGTGGTTGGCGCTGCGGAAGGAGAAGATGCGCTCCTTTGCCCGTGATTTTTCTTCATCCCGGCGGGCACCGCCGAAAGCGGCATCAAACTTGTACCGGTCAAGCGCCTGCTTCAGCCCTTCAGTTTTCATGATATCGGTATAGAGCGATGAGCCATGGGTGAAGGGGGAAATGCCCTGGCGGACACCTTCCTCATTGACATGAACGATCAGGTCGAGGCCGCATTCGGCGGCCATCTTGTCCCGGAACTCGATCATCTCGCGGAACTTCCAGGTCGTGTCCACATGCATCAGCGGAAAGGGGGGCGGTGCCGGGTAAAAGGCTTTGCGGGCCAGGTGCAGCATGACCGCAGAATCCTTGCCGATGGAGTAGAGCATCACCGGGTTGCCGAATTCTGATGCCACTTCGCGGATGATATGAATACTTTCGGCTTCAAGCTGCTGCAGGTGGGTGAGGTTTTTACTCATAAAAGTAGCTCCTGATTCTATTCGGACAGTGAAACGTGACTATTCAATCCAGCCGCCACCAAGTACAGCTTCGCCATCATAAAGCACGGCTGCCTGGCCGGGGGTAACCGATATTTGCGGCGTGTCAAAATATACTTCAAAACGGTTATCTGCGAAGATGACCACCCGGCATGGCGCCGGTGTATGCCGATAGCGAATCCGGCACGCGGCGCGAAACTCAGTCACTGCGGGGGCGATGCTCCAGGTTGCTCGCTCAGCAGTCAACCGTGATCGTTCCAGCTCGCATCGTTCACCCACCACAACCCGGTTATTTTCAGTATCAATGGAGTTCACATGCAGCGGCTGCTTCCAGGCGATTCCCAGGCCCTTGCGCTGACCAACGGTATAGCGGTGTAATCCGGAGTGGCGCCCGATCACAGTGCCTTCGCCGGTTACAATCTCACCCGGTTTCTGCGTGACACCGTGGCTCTCCAGAAACTTCACGTAGTCATTGTCGGGAATAAAGCAGATCTCCTGGCTCTCGTGCTTTTGTGCCACCGGGAGGCTGAATTCTGCCGCGAGCCTCCTGACTTCAGGTTTCTCAAGCATGCCGACCGGAAAGATGACCTGTTGCAGCTGCTCCTGCGTGAGCGTAAAGAGAAAATATGACTGGTCCTTTAAGGGATCAAGGCCGGTCAGAAGTCGTTTTCTGCCGTTACCATCATCGCCTGTGCGGGCATAATGACCGGTTGCCAGCAGATCTGCACCCATTTCTTTTGCCTTCTTCAGTAGCAGGTCAAACTTGATCAATTCATTGCAGCGGATACAGGGGTTGGGGGTACGACCAGCCGCATATTCGGCAATGAAATAATTGATCACCAGTTCCTTGAACTCAGCCCGCATGTCGATAACTTCAAAACGGATGCCCAGTTTCTTTGCTACTCTTCCAGCATCAAGAACATCGTCCAACGAGCAGCAGGTTTTCAGCCGACAGCCCGGTTCCTTTGGTAGCGGATCATACAGCTGCAGCGACACTCCGAAGACATCATATCCCTGCTCTTTCAGCAGGGCCGCACTGACAGAGGAATCGACGCCGCCGCTCATAGCTATTACAACACGCTTATGACTCATGTTGAGTTCTTTCAGTCATCTTTTATGCAGCCCACACTCTTTATTTTCGGGATTCTCCCACCACCACCGCCCATCACGTTCCTGATCAGACAGAGCGATAGCCCGGGTGCAGGGAGCGCAGCCGATAGAGCGGAAGCCCTGCTTGTAGAGACGGTTTTTCGGTAGATTGTGTTCATTGGTGTAATCCAGCACCTGGCGTTCGGACCAGTCAACCAGCGGGTTTATTTTAAGAATTCCGCCGTTTAATTCATCCAGCTCGATTGATTTCAAGTCACTGCGGGTGACGCTCTGTTCGCGGCGCATACCGGTCACCCAGCCATTCACTCCTTTCAATGCCCGCGACAGCGGCTCCACCTTGCGGATACGGCAGCATTCGTGGCGATTTTCCAGAGACTCGCGGAAAGAGAACAGCCCCTTTGTTCGCTCAAGCGCTTCTATCTCGGCATGCCTTGGAAAGTACCAATTAATTGAGAGACGATAGCGCTCAACGAGGGCTTCTGCTACTTCGTAGGTTTCTTCGTGGAGTCGCCCGGTATCGAGAGCAAACACCCCCAGCGTGAGACCTGCCGTATGGGCGATGTCGATGATGACAACATCCTCCATCGAGAATGAGCAGGCTAATGACACGTTACCTCCGGCAGCCTGAATACCGGCAGTGAGGATTGCTGCCGGACTGCTGCCGGCCTCAATATTCGGGATACTGTTCGACATGTACGCTCCTATATCTGGAAATCATCAACAAATACTCTGACCTGTCGCGGGTGGACATAGACATGCTCACCATGCTTCAAATCAAGCTGCTGGAATTTGTCCCGTGTCAACTCGGCCTCGACAAACTCACTGTTACCCTCAATGAGCAGCGAAATTCGTACGGTAGGGCCCAGTTTAAGAATATTTTTTATTTCGGCTTTAATAGAACTGTTGTCAATCTGACTGCGATCAATCTCTATGTCGTGGGAACGGACGTATGCCACAGCAGGCGTATCGTCAGCGCCGGCATAACCATTCGAATGAACCTGTAATCCGCTCAACTGCGCCTTGCCCTGCGACATTCTGCCATGGAACATGTTGACGCTGCCAAGAAAGTTGAGCACAAATGATGTTGCCGGATTTTCGTAGACCTGGTCCGGAGTCCCGACCTGCTCAATTTTCCCCTTGTTCATGACGACAATGCGGTCGGCAACTTCCAGCGCCTCCTCCTGATCATGGGTAACAAAAACACTGGTAACATGAATCTCATCATGCAGTCTGCGCAGCCAGCGGCGCAGTTCGGCCCGCACCTGAGCATCCAGCGCTCCAAATGGCTCGTCCAGAAGCAGCACTTGTGGTTCGACCGCCAGAGCACGAGCCAGGGCAATACGCTGACGCTGCCCCCCGGAGAGCTGGGCAGGATAGCGAGTTGCCATGTTCTCCAGCTGCACCAGTTGCAACAGTTTCATCACTTTTTCCCTGATATCCTGCTTCGATGGCCTTGTCGCTTTAGGGCGGACTGTCAGGCCGAAAGCAACGTTATCAAAAACGGTCATATGCCTGAACAGGGCGTAGTGCTGGAACACAAAGCCGACGCGTCGCTCTCGAACATGGCTCTGCGTTGTGTCTTCGCCATTGAAAAGAATGCGTCCCGAGTCAGCATATTCCAATCCGGCAACAATCCTCAACAGAGTAGTTTTGCCACACCCGGAAGGGCCCAAAAGTGCTACCAGCTCACCGGAAGGTATTGCCAGACTGACATTGCTCAAGGCTTTGAACGTGCCGAATTGCTTGTTAACGTTTTCGATTTCGATACTCATGGTAGTTGATTCCTGTCGTTTAATGGTTTTCTAACTGCTGTCTGACCTTCCATTCGGCGATCGTCTTCACCACCAGGGTGATCAACGCCAGGAAAGCCAGCAGCGAGGCGACGGCAAAAGCAGCTGTGTAATTATATTCGTTGTAAAGAATCTCCACATGAAGTGGAACGGTGTTGGTCATGCCGCGGATATGGCCGGAAACGACCGAAACAGCGCCGAATTCCCCCATGGCACGAGCATTACAGAGGATAACTCCATAGATGATACCCCATTTGACGTTGGGAAGAGTCACTCGAAGGAATGTCTGCAGACCGGTTGCACCAAGCACGAGTGCAGCTTCCTCCTCCTCCCTCCCCTGGGCCTCCATCAGCGGAATCAGTTCACGGGCCACAAAAGGAAAGGTGACAAAAATCGTGGCAAGAATAATCCCCGGCACGGCAAAAACGATCTTTATGTCGTGATCCTGAAGCCATGGGCCTATCCACCCCTGGAGGCCGAAGATCAGGACATAGATCAGACCTGAGATGACCGGAGAGACCGAGAACGGCAGGTCAATCAGAGTGATCAGCAGGTTTTTACCCGGAAAGGTAAATTTGGCGATAGCCCATGCCGCAGTCACGCCGAAAAAGAGGTTGAGAGGAACGCAGAAGGCGGCGGTGATAAGTGTCAATTTGATGGATGACATGGTATCAGCTTCCCGCAGAGCGTCAAGATACACTGAAAGACCCTTTTCGAAGGCCTGACTGAAGACCGCAGCCAGAGGAAGGGCAAGAAAAAGGGCCAGAAAAATCAGTGCTACGGCGATCAGCAGCCAGCGAACGACAGCAGGCTCATTCTGAGCCCTGTCCTTCGATTTGACTGATGTGGTAATAGTTGAGACATGAGCCGACATGGAAACTCTCCGTTATCCTGCACTAGCCCTGATGAACAGGATAAGTGCGTTAACGAAATCATTTTCTGCAAAAACGCAGAAACTGATTTCTAACTTACTAATCAGCGTATCTTCTGCTCCATTTTTGCAGAAGGTTTACGACCAGAAGCATTAAGAATGATATCAGCAGCATCACACAGGCGATCGCCGTAGCGCCGCGATAGTCAAACTGCTCAAGCTTGGTGATAATCAGCAATGGGGTGATCTCCGAAACCATCGGCATGTTACCGGCAATAAAGATGATCGAGCCGTACTCCCCCACACCCCGGGCAAATGAAAGGGCAAATCCGGTCAGAATTGACGGGAACAACATCGGAAATATCACCCGGGTCAAGGTCTGCCAACGGTTAGCGCCAAGGCAGACGGCAGCCTCTTCAAGCTCCACTTCGATTTCTTCTATTACCGGTTGAACCGTACGCACTACGAAGGGGAGCCCGATGAAGGTCATTGCCAGCGTAATTCCGAGTGGTGTAAAGGCGATCTTGATACCGAGCGGTTCCAGATAACGTCCGACCCAGCCGTTGGATGAGTAGATCGTCGCCAGGGTAATACCTGCCACGGCGGTCGGTAGCGCAAAGGGAAGATCCACCAGGGCATCAACAATTTTACGGCCGGGAAATTTGTACCGGACCAGCACCCATGCCACCAGTACGCCAAACACCGCATTGATCAATGCAGCGATCAGTGCCGCACCGAATGTCACTTTGTAGGAGGCCATTACCCGGGGAGCGGTAACGGTGCTGATAAACTCTCCCCAGGTGAGTCCCATTGTTCTGAAGACCAAAGCCGACAGTGGGATCAGCACGATCACACTTAAGTAGAAGATCGTGAAACCGAGGGTAATCCCGAAGCCGGGCAGGACGTTGTTATGACGCTTAAATAGTTTCATATGACCTCAGATAACATACTCTGCCTCACCAGAAGCCTGCTGGTGGACAAGATGGAACTCTTCAAATAATTCACGGCGATATTTACCAAGACTATCCCCGGTTCTTTCCCGCGGCCAGGGGAGACGAATGTCAATGACCTTCTGAACTCGACCCGGCCCAGGTGCCATTAATACCACCCGACCGCCAAGATAGACAGCTTCCTCAAGATCATGCGTCACAAAAACCACCGTTGGGCGTTTCTCCTGCCAAAGGCGCAGCAGTTCATCCTGCAGATACATGCGGGTAAACGCATCAAGCGCTCCGAAGGGTTCATCCAGAAAAAGGACACTCGGTTCCACAGCCAGTGCCCGGGCAATGGCTACACGTTGTTTCATACCACCTGAAAGTTGATGAGGAAAGCTTTCGGTAAATTTTGTAAGGCCGACCAGTTCGATATATTCCGTAGCCTTTTCTACAGCCTCTTTTTTCTTCAGCCCTTTTGCTTCCAGTGCAAAGAGCACATTGCCGAGCACAGTCCGCCACGGATAAAGCCCGTAATCCTGAAAAATCATAATGTGGTCAGGATCAGTACCTTTTACCGGGCGTCCATCGATAGTTACCGTTCCCGCAGTTGTCTTCTCAAACCCGGCCATCAGATTTATCAGAGTGGTTTTGCCGCATCCGGAAGGGCCAACCAGACAAACAAACTCTCCCTTTGCTATCTCCAGGTTGACTGGCGCAAGAGCTATGACATCTTCTCCCTGCGGTGAAGAATAGTGTTTTTCAGCGGCGCAGAGCTTTATTTTAGGAGTGGTCATCACGCCACACCTCCCCACCGTCGACCAAGCCATTGCTCCGCTCTTCGCATGGCCTGATTAATAACAAGCCCGATAATGCCAATCAGCAGCATTCCGGCCATAATCCAGTCGGTTCGTAGAAAATTACGAGCATCGACGATCATGTAACCGAGTCCGGATTGGGCTCCCAACATCTCTCCAGCCACCAGATGTATCCACGCAGTACCAACGGCGATATGCAGCCCGACCATAATCCCGGGAAACGCAGCAGGTATGATAACGCGCAGAAACACGGCACCAGGTTTGGCACCAAAATTGTTGGCAACCTTGAGATAGACCGGCGGAATCCCGACGACTGCACTGATCGTCGAAAGCAGTACCGGATAAAAGGCTGCCAGAAAAATGATAAAAATTGCCGGAGCGTTGCCAATCCCAAACCATAAGACCGCCAGTGGAAACCAGGCGATTGGCGAAATTGGTCGCAACACCTGCACCAGTGGGTCTATAGCATGGCGGCAGAGCGGATTGCGCCCCAAAAAGAGACCAAGTGGTATTGCGAAGATGATCGCAGCCAGATAGGCAGTGGTAAATCGTGCCAGACTGACCCCGATATGACTCCAGAGAACACCCATATCTGCCAATTCACGAAAGGCTTTGGCTACGACCAGAGGAGATGGAAACAGCTCTGGCGGCCAGAAGCTCGCCGCAAACTGCCAAACGGCGATAAAGCCCACCAACGACACTGTCGGCAACATTTTATGAGATACAGAGCGGAGCATACAGCCTACACTTTTTTACGTGCGAATCGGTCATCAAGATAGGCAGAGATGTCGACCTTTTCCTTGGCAATACCGAATTTGATCATGTAATCCTGCGTCGCAACGAAGTCTGCTTTAGCCGGAACCAGATTACGGAAGGTCAGACGGTCAGCCGGAGTGGTAAGTACCCTTTCGACAATTTCTGCTTTCTGGCCGAGTATTTTGACCGATCCCTTTGCAGCAAGGAGAGGATTAGCTTCGATAAAGTCGGCAGTACGCAGGAAGCCTGACACAAGCTCCTGCACTTCGCCCGGATACTGTTGAAGCAGTTTTTCCTGTACGTTCAGGACGCAGCAGATATGGTCGTGCCAGATATCCTTGGAGAGGGTGAGTATCTTGCCGACTTTCTGTGCCTCTGCCTGGGCGCCGAATGGTTCAGCCACAATATACCCGTGAATACGACCGGTAGCCAGTGCAACAACCATCTCCGGCGGGGCCATGTCGATTATCTTGAGGTCGTGTGCCGGGTCAATACCCTTTTCAGTAAGGATCTTCCGCAACAGTATATTGTGGGTTGAAAACGGACTGGGTATAGCTATTGTCTTACCTTTCAGATCTTCGATGCGGTTTATTTCACCGGAGTTCTTGACGGTGATGACACTGCCGTTACGGTGGCCGAGCAGAACCACTTTGACCGGTATGCCTTTCTGACGCAGGGTCAGTCCCATCGGGGTCAGCAGGAATGCGCCATCGATTTTGCCGGCTTTCAGGGCCTCAGTAATCTCCGGCCAGGATGAAAACTTGACCGGTTCAAGCGTCACATTGGGAAACTTTTCCTGTTCAACCGCTAACATAAGGAGATGGTCAGTGATCGGCAGATAACCGACCTTAATAGTAAGTTTTTTCCCGCTGGCAAAAGCGGGGAAGAAAGGATTTGCAAGTGCCGTCGCGGCTAATGCCGCTCCACCGGTAATCAGGAATTCTCTGCGATTCATTGGTCTTCTCCTTTAATGGCTGTGCGGTTTATGACTGTGACTGTGATCATGATGGTGATGTTTATGGTCATGACCATGCCCTTCACTATGACCATGTATCTGTTTTATGGCTGTCGGCGGACCGGATGGCTGCCACCCGAGAGCGGTTCGACGCGCATCCAGATCGGCAATAATTCGAGCTGCCAGTGCGTGCGGATCATGTTCGACAACCATGACCGAACCAAGCAGTGCGTGCGTGTCCTCGTAGAAAAAACGTGAAACCTTGTCTGAACCGCTCAGCGGCGGTTCAATGCAGTGGTAAGAGTTCAGTCCCAGCAAACGGAAACCGAGGGCCGCTCCGACACCTTTTTCGTTGGACCATTCAGGGCTGGAAAAGGCCAGCGGTAAGTTCTTAAACGGCTCACCGGTTGCCTCTGCTACGGCACGGAACATTCCGGTAGCGCGGGCATTATCAAGACATTCGCCCATATGCCATACCGGTGGCAGCTTGTGAGGGGTCAAAGCTTCCCGCAAGCCATTGCCTGATTCCTCCAACGCCTCGGGCAGGCAATAGCCTGTTTTCAAGAGAGCATAGGCGGCACACCCATTGGTCAATACGATGACGTCGTGGGCGATAAGCGCCTGAGCGACCTGTACCACAGCTTCTTCGTAGACGATCTTCGGATTGTTGCAGCCGACCAGATTCACGATGCCACGCACTCTGCCGCTGGTAAGATGTTCCCGCAGTACCGCTGCACCACCAAAAGTTGCCAGCACGTTTTCCACCGAAAAGCCTACTTCAGCATCCATCCGTGCCTGAGGAATAAACACCTTGCCGGCATCGCGTTGGTGGAAGGCGTCAATGGCCATCCTGATGATGCGCTCAGCCAGATCATCTGCCTCTGACAGATTACTATGGTGGTGGTCAAAACCGAGATGAACAGCGCCCGGCAGGCGTGCCGAATCACTGGTCGTTACTACGCGGGTATGGAAGCATGCCGCCACATCCATGATGCCGGGGAAGACATCCTGCACATCTGCTACCCACAGATCCATGGCCCCGGTGGCGAGTACCAACTCAGCTCCGACCGCACTTGCAAGTGGGTGGACATCGCCAAACTTTGCCAGAGCGGAATGCCCTGAGCAGCAGATGCCGTAGAGACGAATCCCTTCAGCACCTTTTGAAACAGCTTCAGCGATCAGGTCTGTACGTCGTGCAGCCGTAACAATGGCTGATACCAGCACCGGAGAATGGCCATGAACGGCCACATTGACTGAGCCGGTCTGAATTACGCCCAGGTTGGTCGTGATACGGCTCCGCTTGGGCATTCCATAGAGGCAATCCATGGCAATGGCAGAACCGGCCACACTGCTCCAGGCAAAGGCCAGCCCACAACGCAATACCTGACGCATCAGGTTTTCCCAGTCACCGTCAGTTCCGGTCGTCGTACGGTGCAGTGCTTCGAAGACTTCGTGATACGCCCCGATCGGCAGAATATCCAGTTCTCTCCATACGTCGACCCGCTCTTTAGGCGCCAGCGTTTCCAGAGTGCGGTGCGGTCCTGGTAGAGTACGGCACAGGTCTTCAAGAAGGATCATGGAGATCTCACCGGCCATAGCTTCGACAGTTTTCTCTTCGCTGAATATTCCAAAGGATTTGGCTGTTGCGAGGACCTTTTCCGGACCGAGAATCGGAATATCAAGATTCCCTTCTGCAGCTCCCTTGAGTGCCAGCATGACTTCGCGCCCACGAGCACCATGAGCACCCACACCAGCGGCCACCCACCGCAAGATATTGCGGGCTACAATGACATGAGCATCAGCACCGCAGACGCCCTTCGGACTCTTTGCGGTAATTTTGCACGGTCCCATATGGCAATTTTTACAGCAGGTGCCGGACAGGCCAAATCCACAGTGCGGCTTCTGAGCATCGAAACGATCAAAGGGTGTTTCAATCCCTGCCTGCTCCATATGGAGAAGCATTTCACGCACCGCAGGGTCTGGGGTACGTTCTAATACGTCACGCTTGTTCGGGAATTTTGATTTTCGGTTCATGCGCTTCCTCTCTCTTGGGATCATGCACAACCTGACAGTAGAATGGAGGATGCGGGGCAGAATACCTGCCCCGCATTCTGGTTATTTTGCAGGTGCGTAGATCTGGTCGAACGTGCCGCCATCTGCAAAGTGTGTTTTCTGTGCTTTCTGCCAACCGCCGAAATCCTTGTCGATGGTATATAATTTAAATATCTTGGCAAGCTTGATCGGGATTTTGGTATTGATCGGGCGATAGTAATGCTTGGCGGCAATCTTTTGACCTTCGTCGGTATAGAGGTAGTTCAGGTATGCTTCTGCCACTTTGCGGGTACCGCGTCTGTCGGCTACCTTGTCGATTACGGTTACCGGCGGTTCGGCCAGGATGCTTTCCGGCGGTGTTACAACATCAAATTTGTCCGGGCCCAGTTCGTTGATGGCAAGGAATGCTTCGTTCTCCCAGGCCAGCAGAACATCGCCCAGGCCGCGTTGCACAAACGTGTTGGTTGACCCACGGGCTCCAGAGTCAAGCACCGGAACATTTTTGAGAAGCTTGGAGACAAATTCTTTCGCTTTGGCTTCGTTGCCACCCGGCTGATGAAGAGCAAAGGCCCAGGCTGCCAGGTAATTCCAACGGGCGCCACCGGAGGTTTTGGGGTTCGGGGTAATAACAGCGACGCCCGGCTTGATCAGGTCGTCCCAGTTTTTTATATGCTTGGGGTTCCCCTTGCGTACGAGAAAGACGATAGAGGAAGTGTACGGCGAGCTATTGTGAGGCAGCTCTTTTTGCCACCCCGGCTTGATCAGCCCTTTTTCGGCGATGGCATCAATATCATACGCAAGCGCGAGGGTGACGACATCGGCCTCCAAACCATCGATAACTGCCCTCGCCTGTTTGCCGGAGCCACCGTGGGACTGCTTGATGGTGACATTGTCTCCGGTTTTTCCTTTCCAGTATGCTGCAAACGACTTGTTGAAGTCAGTGTACAGTTCGCGGGTTGGGTCGTAGGAGACGTTGAGAAGTGTGACATCGGCAGCGAGTACTGCAGTTGATGTGGACAATGTTAATGCAAGTGCTGTGAGGGTTGTTGTGATTCTGTTCAATTTCATTTTTCTCTCCTTTAATTTTTCTATAGTATTTATAGATTTTGCTGCCAAAAAAATATATGCGTGAATTATTCTTCTATCTTTTTCAGTTCGAGAATGTAGTAACCTTCTTCCGTCTGCGTAAGGCCAAGAAGCTTGTGACCGTCAGCTTTGAGGCTACGCGGTACATTCTTAACCGGTTCGCCATCATCAAGCAGGATTTGGGCAATCATGCCATCGTCAAGGTCTTCCAGAGCCAGTTTGGCCTTCACAAAGTTAGTGGGACAGCTGACACCACGCAGGTCTATGGTCTGCATGAAAATTTCTCCTTTTAATTCATACCAACTTGAGTCTGGATAATCTGCGGAGCGATGGTTTTCGCTACTGTGTAATCAGGAAACTGGCTGCGCAGATGATTTAGAAGCGCATCAGGGCCTTCCTTGATAATAGTATCACCCAATCTGATGCGGCCAAGACCTTCAGCTTTCTGCTTGTACCATTCAAGGACAGCGGCAATGAATTCGACCGCTTTATCTTCGGGGAGGAACGTGGCGAACAGCGTCCCCACTAACGGATTGCGTCCCCATTTGCCGCCGATACGAACGGTGTAGCCTTTCTTTTTAACGCTCCATGCTTCAGTCGGACAGACCTTGACACAATCACCGCACCAGATGCATTTTTCCGCTGTCAGCACCGGTTTATTGTCTTCTCCCATGACGAGCGCTTTTGGAACACAGCTTTTAACACAGAGGCCGCAACTGATGCAGGTTGCTTTATCCAACACCGGCTCGATGGCTCCGGAAAAACCGACATCGTTGGTAGAAGACTTGGGGCAGTCAAAAGGACAACCGGCAAAGGCAACTTTAAATTTGTGGTGACCGGTCGGTGTGCCGAACAGTTTTTCGTCAACTTCAAGAGCAGATTTTTGCGTATCAACCAGGCCATTGGGATTATATTCACAGCCGCCACAGGCGACCGGCACACGCACGCGCGCACCGCACGAAGCTACTTTCTGGCTTTTTTCTCCCAACTCCTCGACAACAGCATCAAAGTCTTTGAAGTTGATGTTAATCAGCTCAATGGATTGACGGACAGACAGATGGACAAACTCACCACCGAATTTTTCAGCGACTTCGGCGATCTTCTTCAGGCGCGGCACACTCATTCTGCCACCTGGAACACGAAGGCGCACGGTAAAAAGATCCTTGCCGCGCTCCTTGATGAAGCCGCCGGCTTTAAGGTTGTTCAGATCAATCTTTGTCTGCTTTACATCGGCCATCGAAATAACTCCAAGTATGTGTTAACTGGATAGTGCCAAAATTGATTTCAGCTGTCAAGCGATATTTTCTTATTATCTACAGATTTTCTATATTATTATCTCTATCGGTTCAACTTCTACGTTTCCAGAGCCTATTTTAAAGGATTTGATGACCGGTACTGCCGCATCGGCGAGCGAGACAATCACATATGAGACATCCGGAGTGAGTGCCAGCTTGATATCCTCTTCAGAAGGCCTGGCCGGGGTTTCGGGGTGAGAGTGATAGATGGCCAGCATGGATAGCCCCTTTGCCCGAAGCTCTTTGACCACGGCAAACTGCTCCTTGGGGTCCATCATGAAATGCTCGTTGCTGGCATCAGTATTGGTCATTCGATAATTCACCGAAACAGTGTCGCCGGCTCCGCCCAAAATCCCGCAGACCTCAAGTGGGAATCCTTCCTGAGCGTGGGTGATCATGTCGTCATGAATTGTTTTCGGAATTTCAATCATCTCAGGATTCCTTGAGGTCGCAGACCGTCAACGCATCCAACTCATCTTTCAGCTCGGTAATGGTCGGATGTTCGCCGCAAATCGGACAGTTGGCATTACGCTTGATCTCGACATCACGGAACTTCATATCGAGAGCGTCATACATGAGGATCCGCCCCGCCAGCAGTTTACCTTTTCCAAGCAGGAATTTGATTGCTTCAGTGGCCTGGATGGAACCTATCACTCCCGGAAGAACGCCAATGACGCCGGCCTGAGAACAGGTGGGAATTGCATCTTTGGGAGGAGGCTGGGGAAACAGGCAGCGGTAACAGGGTGACTGGCCGGGAAGTATCGTAATGGTCTGACCGACGAACTGCAGGATGCCGCCGTGAGAGTACGGCTTGCCGGCAAGTACACAGGCATCATTGATGAGGAACTTGGCAGCAAAGTTATCGGTACCGTCAATGACAAAGTCATAATCGGCGATAATTCCGGCGATATTGGCGGCCGTTACCCACTCCTTGTAGGTGATAACCGTTACGTCAGGATTGATGGCTTCAATTTTATCGCGGGCCGATTCCACCTTCGGCTTACCGATGTCGGCGGTAAAATGGATCACTTGGCGCTGCAGGTTAGAGAGATCGACATCGTCGGCGTCGGCCAGGCCGATAGTCCCAACCCCAGCCGCAGCCAGATAGAGGGCGACCGGCGCGCCCAAACCGCCGGCGCCGATAATCAGCACCTTGCCGTCAAGCAGCTTCTGCTGCCCTTTGCCGCCAACCTCTTTCAGAATAATATGTCGTGAGTAGCGTTCGATTTGAGATTCAGTCAGCATGTCAGCGTCCTCCACCCATAAAGTATAAGAATTCGATAACATCGCCCTCTTTGACCGGCGTCGTCTCATATGCCGGACGCTCCAGAATCTCGCCGTTCAATTCAACAGTAACGTATAAACGTTGCGACACATCCAACTCTTCAAGTAAGGAATCAACCGTGCGGTCACTGTTTTCAGAGATAATTGTTTCTTTGCCATTAATAGATATGTTCATCTGATAGCTCCTTAAGCCGTACTATTTCAGTAGTAGCGAATCGCCGCTATTAACGGTGGTATGTTCGAATTCGCGACTGGTAATTGTTGCTCCGTTAAGTGTTACCTGCGTAACATCAGATTCGAGTATTTTCAGCAGGACATCAAGATAGACGCTCGTTCGGCACCCGATTTTCAGTTTTTCTTCACGACCATTTACTTTTATCGTCAGCATGTCATTTCTCCCTGGCTAAATTCCATCGAGTGCCTGCTTGAAATCATCAATAATATCGAGGCTGTCTTCAATACCAACCGACACCCGGATCAGGTCTTCCGTAACTCCCATCAGAGCTTTTTCCTCGCCATTATAGTCAGCGCAGATGGTACTGGCCGGATGGATGACCAGAGTCTTGGCGTCGCCGATGTTGGCAAGGTTTTTTGCCAGCTTGAGCCCGTTGATAACTTTAAAGGCGGAAGCTTTGTCACCGGTGCCGAACGCCAAAAGACCGCCGTAGCGTCCGCCGTAAAGTTTTGTAGCAATTTCATGGTGCGGTGAATCTTCAAGTCCCGGATAACTGACCCAGGCAACTTTTGGGTGATCTTTAAGAAAACGGGCCAGTGCCACTGCGCTTGAACAGTGGCGCTCCATGCGCAGCGCCAGGGTTTGCACGCCTTCAGTGAGGAGGTAGGAGTTGAACGGCGCAGCGCAGGCGCCTACATCTTTATGCACAAGCTTGCGGGCCCGGGCGGTGAAGGCAAAGGCGCGGTATTTTTTATGAAACTGTTCGAAATGCGGAAACTTGGGACTGTTCCAGTCAAAGACACCCCGGTCGACAATGACACCGCCAATGGTTGTGCCGGTACCGTTGATATATTTGCTGGTGGAATAGGCAAGGATATCGGCTTCAAGCGCTGCTCCGGTCGCTAAATAGGGCGTTGAAACAGTGGAATCAACCATGATGGGGAGACCGGCTTCGTGAGCGATCCGGGCAAGCGCCGGTACATCCGGGACATCCAGCTTCGGGTTGCCGATTGTCTCGACAAAAAGCAATCGGGTCCGTTCGTTGATGGCGTTCCTGAAGCCGTCCAGATCGAGCGGATCGACAAAGGTCGCTGTAATGCCGTAGTTGGAAAGAGTATCCCGAAAGAGCGAGAAAGTACCACCAAATAGAGATGACGAAGAGAGGATTTCATCACCTGAACGCAGAATAGTCAAAACTGCCGTGGTTATAGCCGCCATACCGGATGCGGTGGCAATTGCAGTCCCACCACCTTCAAGCAGGGCCAGGCGCTTTTCCAGTGCCTCAGTCGTCGGGTTGCCGATACGGGTATAGACGGATCCGACTGCCCTGCCCCGAAAAACATCCTCCAACCCCTCGGCGGTTTCATAGGCAAACGAACTTGACTGAACTATCGGCACTGAAGTCGCCCCGGCAGGCCCTGCCTCCAGGCCGCCATGCACAAGCAGTGAATCAAAGCGAAGTGTCTGTGTCATATATCTATCCTGTCTGCAGAAAATAAAAAACCCATCCGAACAGAAATGGGTACAGTTGCCTAAACAGTTGATCATAGTTCTTGTTCGTTCACATACCAAACCACACATGTTATGTCAACAACAAATACATATTTCACGGTAATTAGATGGCGTAATCAAACTCAACATATTGATCCATCTGTTTGCCAGGTTCAGCCGATTTTGGCTTTCCAACCACCCGGGCCGGAATACCGGCAACAGTGGAATGCGGCGGAACCTCGTTCAGAACGACACTACCGGCGGCGATTTTTGAGCCATCACCTATTATGATGTTACCAAGAATTTTAGCCCCCGCCCCTATCAAAACGCCATTGCCGACTTTGGGGTGCCGGTCGCCTGACTCCTTGCCGGTACCTCCCAGCGTAACCTCGTGCAGCATGGAGACGTCATCGCCGACAACGGCAGTTTCACCAATGACAACACTGGTGCCATGATCGATCAGTATCCCTTTACCGATGCGGGCTGCGGGGTGGATATCGACCGCAAACGTTTCGGAAATGCGGCTTTGCAGATAGAGTGCCAACGGGTGACGACCACTCTCCCATAACCAGTGGGCGACACGATACGACTGCAGCGCTTGAAAACCCTTGAAATTGAGATACGGCAGCGCAAAACTCCCAGCGGCCGGATCGCGCTCCAGTACAGCCTGGAGGTCGCGGCGTATCGCATCGCGAATATTTTCTGAAGAGGTAAGTGCATCATAAAAAACATCACGGAGCGACGTTGTCGTCAGGTAGGCGGATGCAAGTTTTCCGGCAAGGAAATACGAGATTGAGCTCTCCAGTGTCGCATGTTTAAGTACCGTATCATGCAGGTACCCGGCCAGCATCGATTCTGACTTTGCCGTTTCATACACGTCCTGTCGAAGTCGCGCCCAGACCTGGTCACTGACCTCAGGTTTATCCCGATTTACGCTCCGCTCCTGGTGGATACTTGATACGGTAGCTTTATGAGCATTCTGTGGGGCCACTGAGCTCTCCTTTCTTTTTCATGAAACTCTTCAATCTGATTTGATTACACCATTTTCTCATATAAACAGCGTCTGCCCACCTTCCGAAAGCTCAAGAAAGGAGGCAACACCAAGAACATCCTTAACTTCCGGAATAAAATCTGCTCTGGTCAACCCCAGCACGTGCATCGCCATTTCACACGCATAAAAATTAACTTTCAGCGCCTTGGAGGCATCAAATAACTCCTCCAGCGTAGCGACATTTTTCCCTTTCATCATGCCGGTCATAAGTATCGGGCTGAGACCACCAAAGTTGAGGCGACTGAGCGGCAGACTCTTTCGCCCCCCAAGCAGGAAGTTGAAAAACCGGGCCATAAGTCCGCTGCCGATAAAACTGTGACCGGTCACTTTTTTGATGCTGTTAAGACCCCAGAAGGTAAAGAAGATGTTGACTTCATACCCAACCGCCGCTGCCCCGGATGCCAGCGTAAACACGGCAATAACTTTGTCAAAATCCCCACTCATACTGATGATGGAAAGCTTTTTCTTTTCTGCCATAACGGACTCCTTTGCTGCTGTGACAACTTAAAGAGGTCAAGGAGAGTATGCAGACCCGCACTTTCCTTGACCTCCAGTTTTTCTGGTCAGTTGTTAAATGTGTATGTCAAAAGCATGGACTTTAACTCATGCCGTCTGTTTTCACGTTCACACTACCAAAACAAAACTACGCTGTCAATACAAAAAACATAATATCTACAAACATTATATACTATTGTGCTTTGATCCTCAAACCTGACCGTTAAAATTCTTCACTTCGCCGGTGAATCGTCAATAATAGCCAACACCCACTCCGTCAGCAACACCGGTTGTGCCAACGGAATCCGCTCTTCGGTGGTGTGGACCTTTTCATACCCACAGCTGAGCACTACGGACGGCAGCCCCCGGCTGTTAAAGATGTTGGCATCCGAACCACCACCGGTCGATTTGAAGCGAACCGGCACCCCGATTCTCGCAGCAGCCCGCGCCGCCCGAGCGGCAGGTTCAGAATTTCTATCCAGCGTATAGGCCGGATAACAGGGCACGATACTTATTTCTACCGTCCCGCCAAACTCATGCGCAGCACGCTCCATAACCTCGACCAAAGAGGCAGTATGTGACTGCACTTTTGCTGATTGCAGCGAGCGAACCTCACCCTGAAGTTCGCAGCGATCAGGTACGATATTTGTCGGGCCGGAGGTGAAGATACTGCCAATATTGGCAGTTGTCTCTGCGTCTATGCGCAGTAACACCATCCGACTGATAGCCACCCCGGCGATCTGGATAGCCGATATTCCTGCCTCTGGAGCAAAACCGGCGTGAGCTTTACGTCCATGAAAAACGGCCGTAAATTTGATCTGCTCCGGCGCCTGAATGACAATTTCACCCACCGACCCCCCTGCATCCAGAATAAAGCCGACACGGGAAGCAACCTGCGAGACGTCGAAATGGCGGGAACCAACAAGGGCAAGTTCCTCGGCAACGGTCAACACAAGCTCGATTGTCGGATACGGCTTGTTGGCTTGTATCAGCGCAGTAATTCCCTCCAGGATTGCAGCCAGACCTGAGGCATCGTCAGCACCAAGCACCGTCGTACCGTCACTGACGATGTAATCCCTCTCAATACGGGGTTTAACGCCGTTACCCGGAACAACCCGGTCGAGATGGCAGGAAAAGAGCAGCGGTTCTCCTGCAGAGGTCCCTTCCAGGCGGGCATACAGATTCCCTGCAGTCCCACCAATTTTCCCACCGGTGTCGTCTTCTGTAACATGAAAACCAAGCGACGTGAGGAGTTCGGTTAACCGGTCTGCCATCAGTCGTTCGCAGGTCGGTTCTGAATCAATGGAACAAAGTTCAATGAATGTGGCAAAGAGTCTCTCTTTATTGATCATACAGCCTCTCTATGTTCCGTGATTGTGTCGTTATTCCATTACCACTGCTCGGACACCTGAGATGTTATATACCTTTCATCGCAATTGGACAATCTGACTATAACTTCGCACAAGAGCCGTCTCAAAACTTCATTCCCCAGCGATTGACGGTGCGCTGTTCAACCAGGCGGAACAGGCTGTCCACGACAACACCGATGGCGATGACGGTCAACAGACCGGCAAAAACATAGGCAATCTCCAGCTGGTTTTTGTTCTCATAAATAAACCAACCGATACCGCCGGAACCAGAACTGACGCCGAAGACCAGTTCTGCAGCAATTAAGGTACGCCAGGCAAAAGCCCAGCCATTTTTCAGTCCAGTCAGGATGGCCGGGAAAGCTGCAGGTATGAGAATTTGTAGAACATAGCGGAAACCGGTCAGGCCGTAGTTGCGACCAACCATGCGAATCGTATTACTGATAGAAGCAAAACCGGAGTGAGTACTGAGCGCAACCGGCCAGAGTACGGCATGAACCAGAACAAAGGTTATGCTGCCGTTGCCGAGTCCGAACCAGAGCAGAGCTACCGGCAAGAGGGCGATGGCTGGTAACGGATTGAACATGGCGGTCAGCACCTCCAGCAGGTCATTACCGAGACGGGTACCGTTGGCCAGCGCTGCCAGTAACGTCGCCAGCACAATGCCGATGAGATAGCCGCTTAATAAAACTCTCAGCGACACGACGACGCGACTCCCCAGTTCACCATGCACAAAAGCATGCCAAAGCGCTATGGCAGCATCACTGAACGTGGGAAACATCAGCGGATTTTTGAGCCATTGTGCGTACCATTGCCAGACGACTGCCAGCAGCAGGAGAATAAGCAACTTGCGCGCTGGCGCCTGGTTCCAGACTTTTTCAACCAGTGAAAGGGGACGGGCAATCTCCGCTATAACCGTATCAGGATGTTCAAATAACATAATCACCTGCATCCTTGAACAGTGCCCGGTGAATCGTATCACGCAGGTCGTTATGACTACCATGGAAACGGTTTCCCGGATCATCCAGATCCACATCGATTACTTCCTTCACCTGGCCCGGGTGAGGAGAGAGCAGCACGATGCGGTTGCCGAGCAGGATTGCCTCTTCGATGGAGTGGGTGACAAATACCATGGTAAATCTGGATCTGCCCCAGAGCTCCAGAAGTTCTTCCTGCATCTGCTGGCGGGTAAGAGCATCAAGGGCTGCAAATGGCTCATCCATAAGAATAATTTCCGGCTTCATCGCCAGACAGCGGGCGATGGCAACCCGCTGTTTCATTCCTCCAGACAACGTGTGGGGGAACGCATCGGCAAATTTATCCAACTTGACAGTGCGTATGGCAATCATGGCCTGTTCATCAGCATCCTGCCCGGCCGCTCTGCCGCTGGCGGTCAGGGCGAAAGCGACATTTTGCCGGACCGTTTTCCAGGGGAGCAGCTGGTCTGTCTCCTGAAAGACCATCATCCGATCGGGACCCGAACCGGTAACCGCACGACCATCCAGCGTAATGACTCCTTCAGCAGGCATCAGATAACCGCCAATGGCTTTCAGCAGCGTCGATTTTCCGCAGCCGGATGGTCCCAGCAGAATCAGACGATCAGAGCGATCCGCCTGAAAACTGACCTTCCAGGTAGCGGTCACCAGCTGTTCGCTGGTTTTGTACTGTATGGTAACCCCCTGCACGTTTAGAAGAGGGCCTGCAGCAGTAGTCACCCCTAACTCCCCTGCTTGCCATGCACGTTGGCAAAGAAGAGATCTTTCCAGCTTTTTGGCCTGTTCGTGATGCTGCCGGTTTCATACATGAAATCAGAGTATTTGGTGATATTGAGCGGAGTCGTCGTATAACCGATCGGCTCCTTGGTCAGATAACCGTAGATGACCTCAACCGGTTCCTTTGACTTGGAGGCTTTGACGTATAATTCTGCTGCCGCGTGTTTATCCTTGTTGATAAAGGCAATCGCTTCTTCGAGTGCAGCCAATACTGCTGCGTATGTTTTCGGGTTGGCATTATGAAATTTTCCATGCGCCCAGACGACGTCAAAGGTGTGCGGACCACCGAGCAGATCAAACGAATTAACAATCGTATGCACTCGTGGATCCTTAAGCTCCTGGAACATGAAGGGGGGACTGGCAAAATGGGCGGTTATCTCCGATTTAGGCGAAAGCAGCGCTGCCTGAGCATCCGGATGCTTCATGGAGACCGTCAGTTTGTCCAGTTTCTCATAACTTTTTTGCCCGAACTGTTTGGCCGCCGCCATCTGCAGGGTCACCGCCTGAATTGACACCTTGACCGCCGGCAGAGCGATACGATCATTGTCCGTCAGGTCCTTGATGCTTTTAACCGCCGGATTATTCGAGTTGAGGTAGAGTGGAATTGTATCAATGGCGGCAACACCTTTCACCTCCCCTTTCGTCTTGTCCCATAGCTTTAACAGCGGTGCGACGCCGCCGGAGGCAAAATCGACACTCCCGGAGAGCAGAGCATCGTTCATGACTGATCCGGAGCTGAAAGTTGCCCAACTGACCTTGATATCACCCAGTCCGGCCTTTTTAGCATGTTTCTCAATCAGTTTCTGTTCTTCCATGACGATCAATGAGAGGTAGCTGAGACCATACTGCTTGGCGAGGCGTACTTCATTGACTTCGGCCCGGACGGTAGATACCAACGGAATAATGAGTAATGCCGCAACCAGGAATGGTTTTCCTACCTTAACAATTATTTTTTGAATCATGCCGCTATTCCCCCTTTTGGTATTTTCTCTGTGAACTCTGCGCCTCTGTGGTGAGACATTTTGTTATTTTGTTGCTACCGTCAGCCGATCCAGATGCACACTGAACGGGAACTGTTCCTCTTCCTGACGTTTCCTGATGGCGTACGTTTCGTCAATCACCTCTTCCGGCTCTATCAGCCAGACGGTGGAAAGATCCGCATCAGCAATAACGCTGCGCACCTGCTCATAGTACTGCCGAAAAACAGGGCCGCTGACATGGGCCTTGACCGGACGCCCCTTGATTACAAGATCACCGACTGATATGGCGATTTTCTTTTCATACCAGAGACTCCGGAGCAAATTACGGTTTGTTTCTGATTTTTCCAGCAGTTCCAAATGCACCAGCAGTCCATTTTCGCCAATCTGGAGAAAACGGCTGACAACCGCATACGGTGCGCCATCTTCATCGAGCGTAGCAATTACCTTACTGACAGATCGATCTTTAACCCGGTCAATTATTTCCTGTGACAGCAGTGACATGGCAACGTTCCTCTCTAATACGGCAACAGCCGTGACAGATCACTGTCCGGGTGGTTGCCGCAGTGGCGATAATCATCATAACCGATCGGCAGCCGGTATTTGACCCGCAAGGCGTGCAACCCACGCGCAAGGCGAATGTAGTAATCGAGTGACGCGTTCTTCTGGTTGCCCAAGGGAGTATCAGGCCGTGGCGACCAGACGATAAAAACCGTACTGACGCCCTGCTGCGCCAGATCCTCTGCTTCGGCAAGCGTCCGCTCCAGCGCTTCATCCTCTGACATGAATCCATGCGGTCTGGTAAGTTCAATTCCCGCCACCAATCCTGTATTAACGCGCCCCGGACCAAAAACATCCACTGCATCAACCAGCCGCTTCTTCCATTCCTGATAGCCGATCCATTCCGCTTTTCCGGGGCAGAGCTGGTTAAACAGCTCCTCGTTAAGCACTTCGATATCGGACGTATAACTCATCAATCCGGTTTCATCATAAAGACGTTGCAGCTGTTTTTTGGTAAAGGCAGTGCCGATAATCTGGCTCGGGAATTTCCGGGCTTTGAAATGTTTGCCCACCTCCTGAAGAATCTGGACGTAGTAATCAATTTCATCATCAAAAGGGGTCTGCCCGCTGACGATAGAGCCGGACGTAAGGAAGACCGCCGAGAAGCGTCCCGGTTCTTTCAGCGCCTCACCGACGACATCGCTTACCTCTTTCGGGTCAAGTTTCGCCGGGATGTTAAGCTCTTTGCCACCTTTTTTAAGCTGCGAAACGATATCGCAGAAAGCACACCCTTTGTTGTTATTCCAGAAGGTGCAGTAGCGATACGGGAAGATATTCAGTCGCTGCGGACGGGCGCTGACGATATTTTTCATCGGCACCCCGGAATTGGCGGTTTTACTGTAAAAATCAGGTGCCGGCCAGTAATCAACCGCCTCCAGGGCGACGCCGTCATCAAACAGCCAGGGGACACCCTCTTTGACATCAACCAGATACGGATCTTCTTCGAGCGGTGTCGGTGTGGTTATAATCGAGGAACCGTCGCGCAGCAGCAACGATTCCGGGCGCAGCGTAAGATCACCATCACGAGAGCCAAAAATATGAGTGCCGGTGGTCTGGTGGAGACGCTCGTCGAGCAGACCGACCGCCGCATCGCTATAGAACACACCCCGTCGCTGCACATCGGTTTTAAGGATTATCAAGCGGGGTACGTCCGGATAGCGAGCGGCGACTTCACCCAGTTTAGTAGTTGTTTTTTGAGCCATTTTACTGAACCTCGCTCCTTAGTATTCAGGTTGATGAGTCGTCGAAGCGGAGCTTTTCCCGATGATCTCAAGGCAGTTCAGGCACTCTCCAAGACTGCATATTCCGCAGGAGTGGTGCATTAAAACAGGAATTCCTTCATTCTTTGCAGCTTTGAACGCTCTATTGCGGGCCTGATGCGACACCTTGTTGGTAAAAATCACAACACCGTCAGCATTTTTTATCTTTGCGGATATGCCCTGTTCATCCTGACTGAATATCTGAATATCAACCCCGTGGCGCTTTGCTTCAGCCCGGTACTGTTCGCCCAATCTGTCCATGCCACCGACCAGAACAACACTCATAACGCCCCCTGTGACTGTTTGTCGTGCGTATCCGTGCTCAGTATTTATAGCTGTACTGGAGACCGAAAGAGTTTTGATGCATGGAGATAGTTTCTGTGGTGCCGGGCGGTGCCAGACGGCTTTCACCACTGGCGGAGTTGTGGAATCCGTGCATATAGGCTGCAGAGAGCTCCTGCCGGCCAAAGGCATAACTGGCACCGGCGGTCAGATGATGCTGAATGACGCCCGGCGCCAGAATGTTGAAGGTCACATCGCTTGATGATATCGGATTTTCATTGTAGCTGTAGCCGCCGCGCAGGGTAAGTTCGTCATTCACTTTCCAGTCGCTACCCAGTTTGATAGCGCTGATACTTCGCCAGCCGAATCCGGGACCGGAGGCCTGGCCGAGTTTGATCTGACCGATGCTGCTGCTCGAATTGCCGACAGAAGCAACTCCGGCATAATCGATCCATTTGTAGTCAATCCCCGCATGCAGCGCCGGTGATACCTGCCACCCCAACCCGGCACTGAAGCTCTGCGGCGTGTCAAAAGAACCATCCTCGGCAAAGAGTCCTTTATATTTGTCAAAACGCTGCATGAATACCGGCGAGGAATAGGCGGCGCCAACACTGAACTCAGGCGTTATGTTCCAAAGGTAGCCAACGCGCACTCCAATTCCGAAGGCATGGTCATAGCCCTTGTCCGTCAGCGCCGTGGCATCTTGCGAAAAGGAAGCAAAGGCGTCCAATCCAGTCGCCTTGAACCACTGGTACCCGATCAGTGGAGCCAGGCCGATTGACTGGGTCGGAGTAATTTTATACGCAACGGTCGGCGCCACAAACATCTGGGAAAAATCGACTCCGAGGCGACCGGAACCGGCCAGCAGATTCCTGTAACCGCCGGGGCCGAAGTTCAAGGTATGTTCCGAATAGTCGGTGTTCATGCCGCCATTTCCGTACAGCGAAACTCCCACGGCCAGATCCTGATTGATTGAATATTTAAGAGCCAGCTCCGGGATGATGAAATTGTTTTGGTCGCTCGTTACCTGACCGTTTAAAACAGAGGCGGGTCCGGCGGCCCCGTTGCGTTCGGACTCACGAGAAGGCTTGAACCAGTCCACACCGCCATCGACCCGGTCAACCGCCCAGACAATCGTGGCCGGGTTGTTGGCGCCGCCAAAGGCATCATCTGTTGCAGTTACCGATACTCCTGCGCGACCTTTACTCTTGATGCCAAAGCCGTTAGAAAAATATCCGTCCGTAGCAAAAGCGTTAACTGCCACCGCTAACGTGAGCGATGTAATTGTCAGACGCATAATAGAATGGGGTCGCTTAGCGTGCTGTTCGGGATAAAATTGCTTTGTTTTCAGTATGATATCTGCATTGTTGATACTGTTCATGGTAACTTCTCCTTTTGGATGAAATAAAAAAAGGCCAGGCAGGAACCGGATTTATCCTGGTTCCTGCCTGGCCTCCAGTTTTCTGGTCAGCCAACTTTCGGTGACAGTAACAAAGCTTGATAGCAGCTGTCAATATATAAATGCTAAAACTACAAATTTTATATACAAAAGACACGCTTTCACATTTTTATTTCTTTTTCAATCGTTTTGAGGTAACGGCATATAGTGATGAATTCAAGCCTTAAAGCTTACATAATCAGGGGGTTTCATATGAGGATTATCTTAGTGCTGGCATGTTTTATTTTGTTTTCGTGCAATGCCTTTGCAGCGGCAGAGGCTCCAACCGCAGACGATGCAAAAGCACTGGTGAAACAGGCTGTTGCCTACGCCAAGGAAAACGGTAAAGATAAATTTTTTAACGAAATAAGAAACAAAACCGGCCGGTTTCATTATCAGGAGGGTACCAAAAAAGGTCTGTACATCTTTGTTTATGATGAAAAAGGAGTTGTACTGGCCCACGGCGTAAGACTTGAAATTACCGGCAGAAACCGCTGGAACGATAAGGATCCCGATGGAAAATACTGGGTCCGCGAATGGACTGACCTCGTCCATAAAAGCGGCAGCGGCTGGATCTATTACAAACAATACAACCCGGCGGATAAAAATAACATCATGGACAAAGCATCGTTTGTCGAACTGTATGACGGCATGGTCATCGGCTGCGGGATTTATAAGAAATAAAGCCCTCCCGGTTCAGGAGGGCTTTCTAAAAACAGACTCAGCTGCTGTATTTCCGTCAGTACCCTTCGAACAGCGCGGTTGAGAGATACCGTTCCGCCAGGTCTGGAAGTATCGCGACAATGGTCTTCCCGGCGAACTCAGGCTTGAAGGCCAACCGTGTTGCTACAGCCACTGCAGCTCCACAAGAAATCCCCACTAAAAGACCTTCTTCCCTTGCCAATCTTCTGGCGAATTCAATCGCTTCATCGCTTGACACCAACTCAACCTGGTCAACTATTGAGAGGTCGAGAGTATCCGGAATAAAGCCGGCGCCAATCCCCTGGATTTTGTGCGGGCCCGGCTTAAGCTCCTGACCGGCGAGTTTCTGAGTGATAATCGGGCTTTCCTGCGGTTCTACTGCAACAGTGAGAATTTTCTTCCCTTTGGTGTTCTTGATGTAGCGCGATACACCGGTGATGGTGCCGCCGGTGCCGACACCGGCCACGAGAACATCAATGGCACCATCGGTATCATTCCATATTTCCGGCCCGGTGGTCTTTTCATGAATGGCAGGATTAGCCGGGTTCTTGAACTGCTGCGGCAGGAACCATCGTTTTGGATCAGAAGCGGCGATTTCCTCAGCTTTATCAATAGCTGCCTTCATGCCTCCGGGACCCGGAGTAAGGATCAGGCTGGCCCCCAATGCTGCCAGCAACCTGCGCCGCTCAACACTCATGGTTTCGGGCATGGTGAGCGTCAGCTTGTAACCGCGTGCGGCAGCGACATACGCCAGAGCGATACCGGTATTGCCACTGGTCGGCTCGATGATCTCCACACCCGGCTTGAGAACGCCACGCTCTTCGGCATCCCAGATCATATTGGCGCCGATGCGGCACTTAACCGAATAGGCCGGATTTCTTCCCTCAACTTTAACAAGAACCGTTGCTTTGGCTCCTTTGGTAATATGGTTGAGCTGCACCAGCGGCGTGTTGCCGATAGATTGTGAGTTATCTGCGTAGATGCGTGACATGCGCTCTCTCCTATTTTTTCACAATTATTTTATGAATAGTGTCCTTGACGTGGGTGATTTCCAACACCTGAAAACCCTGTTCAGTGCATGTTCTCGGCACTTTGTCCAACGGTTCGCCCTCTGTGAGCAGTATTTCAAGAATGTCGCCATCTTCCATCTGCTCAAGCTGCAGTTTCGCTTTGACAAATGTCATCGGGCAACGGTCTTTGGTTATATCAAGTTTTATCGTGCTCATATTTACCTCATTTTAGTAAGCTAGAAGTTATTTTCTGCGCTTTTCATGCAGAAAATAACTTCGTTAACGCACTTATCCTGTTTACCAGGGCTAGTTTTTGGCTATCCGCTTCACAGCATCCACCAAACGATCGATTTCGTCAAAGGTATTGTAGAATGCGAATGAGGGGCGCACCGATGATTCAACGCCAAAGCGGCGCAGTGAGGGTTGTGCGCAGTGATGGCCATCCCGAACGGCAATACCTTCCTGATCGAGCAATCGTCCGACTTCTCCGGTCTTGTAATCCTTGATTACCATCGAAATAACGGCAACCTTTTCCCGGGGATTGCCTAGCAGACGCACGCCATTGATCCGTGACAACTGCTCCGTTGCATAGACCAGTAATTCATGCTCATATTTACCGGTATTGACCAACCCGAGACGGTTGACGTAGTCGAGAGCCGCGCCAAGACCGACGCAATCGGCAATATTGGGGGTGCCCGCCTCAAATTTTGCCGGGGCCTCGTTATAGGTAGTCTCTTCAAAAGTTACATTCTTGATCATGTTACCGCCACCATGCCACGGCGGCAGAATTTCGTGAAGCTGCTCGTTGACATAGACCGCACCGATCCCGGTTGGTGCAAATATCTTGTGTCCAGAAAAAACAAAGAAGTCGCAGCCGATCTCCTGCATGTTCACCGGCATATGTGACACAGACTGGGCCCCGTCAATCAGCACGCGGGCATTATAGCGTTTGGCGGCATGGGTCATTTCGGCAACCGGCAAGATGGTGCCGAGGCTGTTCGATGCCTGGGTAATGGCAACAAGTTTGGTGCGTGGTCCGAGCAGCGCTTCGTACGCCTCCAGCATGACCTCACCACGATCATTTACCGGGATCACCCGGATGACGGCCCCTTTCTCCTTGGCAATCATCTGCCAGGGAACGATGTTGGCGTGGTGTTCTAGCGTAGAGAGAATAATTTCATCGCCCGGCTGGAGGAATTTGCGCCCGTAGGTTTGGGCGACAAAATTTACCCCTTCGGTAGTTCCCCGGACAAAGACGATATCTTTACTTGAAGATGCTCCGAGGAACGTCTGCACTTTCTGCCGGGCCAGTTCAAAGGCATCGGTAGCACGGGCAGCTAACGTATGTGCACCACGATGAATATTGGAGTTGTCATTTTCATAAAAACGGGAGATGGCATCAATAACACTCTGCGGCTTCTGGGTCGTGGCGCCGTTATCCATCCAGGCAAGCTGCTTGCCATGCACCTTCTGCTGCAGAACCGGAAAATCTTTTCTGATCGCCGGTATATCGAGCGGCCGGGGACCGGTGCCGCTGTCTCCTTTGGCGCCTTTGACGCCGTTACCGGCAAACATCCGCTGCAGAATCTCAGGGTCGTGCCCGGTCCGGCAGGTGCCGTCCTCATTGCGGAGGTGACCGGAACGAACCTGCTGCACAAACGCTTTCAGTCCATCGGGTGAATTGGTGACGCCACCCGGAGTTGAAAAGCTCCCCGCTGTTGTCGGCGTTTCCCCGGGAATCCCGGGCCAGGAGGGGGATATCCCGGAGAGTCCCGGAACACCGGTCGTATCGGAAGGAACCGCCTTGGGGTTCGGGGCACTGTGACCATGTGAGCCTAACCCGCCAGCGCCGGGGATGCTGAAGCTTTCGGCGCTGGACCCTGCCCCGCCGGTTGAACCGGGCCAGGAAGGGCTCAGGCCGGAGACGCCCGGTAGACCGAAACCATCTGGTGACGAAGTTCCAGCCAATTGTGCCCGAATGCCATCCAGGTTTGGAGTCAGAGCAGGTGCTCCGGGTATGCTGCTCCACCCTTCGGGTGATGCAGGCGAAGTGAGGTTTCCAGAGGTGAACTGAGTCGGCACTCCCGGAAGGCTCCCGATGTCGGGAATACCGCGGGAGAGTTCCGATTCCGTTTTCGGAACCAGATTTGCCCCCGGTATTTCGTTATAGAGCCGTGATGCCACGGCTGCGACCATATCTGGTGTGATATCGTTCATACGTATCCCCTTGGTTACTTAACTTTGGCTTTCCGATGCTCATAGTCGTGGTAGAAACCGACTTCAACGTTTTCAAGAATTGCCAGCGCGTCGTCAGTCAATACGGCAAGAGAGAAGTAAAGTGAGAGCAGGTAAGAAGCAACACCCAGGTTGTCCGTCTTCATGAGACGTGCGGAGAGACTGGGCAGAATCTCGCCCGGGATACCGACCTGATGCAGACCGACAACACCCTGATCAGCCTCACCAACCCGTACCAGTACAATGCTGGTCGTACCGAGCCACTGGTTCGAGTGGAAGCGGCTCTTGATCTCGAGCTTGTCGCACGGAATCAGCGGTACACCGCGCCAGGTGATGACTTCAGTGCCGAACAGATTGGCGGTTGCCGGCGGCACACCACGCCAGGTGCATTCGCGGGCAAATGCGGCGATCGCTTTCGGATGGGCCAGGAAGAAAGCCGGTTTTTTCCAGACCAGAGCCAGCAGTTCATCGAGATCATCAGGTGTCGGCGTGCCGTAACGGGTACTGATACGCATGGACGGATCCGCTGAATGGAGCAGACCGAACTTGGTGCTGTTGATCAGTTCCCACTCCTGACGCTCCTTGATCCCCTCGATGGTGAGCCGCATCTGCTCTTCAAGCTGATCGTAGGGACCGTTAAAAAGGTCGGAAACGCGGGTGTGAACGCGAACTACCGTCTGTACTGAGGAGAGATTGTATTCACGCGGTGCGGCCGAATAATCGACAAACGTCTCCGGAATTTCAATATTTTCGGCAAAACCGGAAACCAGGTCGATATTGCGCTCGCCGTATTTGTTGACCGTGGTGAGCAGTTCGAGATGTTCCTCAGTAACTTTTTTGAAATCATCATTCAGACTGGGGGTTTTCTTGAGAATGCTATCCAACTCTTTACGCGACAGGGTCAACAGTATGCAGGGGGTAATGGTACGGGCGGTTACGTCAGAGGTGCGGTTGGTAACCAGTTCGATTTCGCCGAAATACTCACCTTCGGTCAGAAGTGCAATGCGCAGGTCACTGCCGTGGGCGCCCTTGCTCAATACTTCAACCTGCCCTTGAGCGATTATGAAGAATTTGTTTTCTTCTGCACCTTCTACCACAAGATTATTGCCAAGAGAGACCTGTTCAGTCTTGAATTTTTCAGCCATGCGGGTGATCAAGGCATCGGGGAGCCGCGAAAATACCGGGACACTTCTGAGGGCTTCCGGTGAAAATGAAGCTTTGCCGCCTGCCAGATCGATTTCGACCCGCTCCGCTTTCGAAAGTTCTACCTTGGTTCTGTTAACACGATAGGTACCACCGTTCACCTGCACCCATGGCAGCATGCTCAGCAGCCAACGGGGGGTAATCGACATCATCTTCGGACTGGTTTTGGTTGTTGTGGCCAGATTTCTGGCGACTGCGGTTGTCACACTTCTTTGAAGAAGATTATTCTCTGACATGTTGCTCTCCTTTTCCTGGCGGCCTGAATCTCAGTAACCACCTTTGATAGATTAAATTCCGAGTCCGTGATTAAAACCGCCCCGTTCGCGATGAGCGTAATCGTGGTAGTAATTGACTTCAACGTTCTCCAGAATACCAATGGCATCATCGGTAAGAACCGCGCATGAAGAGTAGAGCGACAGTAGGTACGATGAAACACCGAGGTTATCGGTACCCATGAAACGGGCAGAAAGGCTCGGCAGGATTTCACCCGGAATACCGGTCTGGTGAAGACCGACAACACCCTGGTCGGCTTCCCCGATCCGAACCAGCAGGATACTGGTGGTTCCAAGCCAGTTGTGCGAATTATAGCGACTCTTGATGTCGAGCTTGTCGCAGGGGATAATCGGGACACCGCGCCAGGTGATGACCGGGGTGCCGAACACGTTGAGCGTTGGGGGCGGGGTACCGCGCCAGGTGCACTCACGGCCAAAGGCGGCAATCGCCTTGGGATGAGCCAGAAAAAATGACGGTTTTTTCCAGACCAGTGCAAGGAGTTCATCCATGTCATCCGGAGTCGGTCCTCCGTAGCGGGTACTGATGCGGAAGCCCGGTGATGCCGAATGCAGCAGGCCGAACTTCTTGTTGTTGATCAGTTCCCACTCCTGCCGCTCCTTGATCCCTTCGATGGTGAGCCGCATCTGCTCTTCAAGCTGATCATACGGGCCGTTGAACAGATCGGAAACCCGGGTATGGACCCGGACCACGGTTTGAACAGCGGAGAGTGAGTATTCACGCGGCTCGGCTGAATAATCAACAAAGGTCTCCGGAATTTCAACATTCTCGGCAAAGCCTGAGACCAGGTCGATATTCCGTTCACCATATTTATTGACCGTCGTAAGAAGTTCCAGATGAGCGTCCACGACTCTTTTGAATTCATCCTGCAGGTTGGGGATCTCTGCCAGAATGATGTCCAGGTCGCCACGGGTCAACGTCAGCAGCGTGCAGGGCGTAATGGTCCGGACTGTCACATCGGATATCCGGTTGGTAAGGAGTTCGATTTCACCGAAATACTCACCATCAGTTAACAGTGCAATTCTCAGGTCGCTGCCGTGCGCCCCTTTGCTCAGCACCTCAACCTGTCCCTGGGCGATCACAAAAAATTTGTTCTCTTCTGCACCTTCAATGATCAGGTTGTTTCCCAGAGCGACCAGCTCTGTCTTGAAGTGGCTCGCCATCCGGTTGACAATCGAGTCGGGAAGACGCGAAAAGAGCGGCACGCTGCGGAGCGCCTCCGGGGTAAACGTTGCGACACCCCCGTCAAGATCCACCTCGATACGTTCTGCCCGTGAAAGTTCCACCTTGGTCCGGTTAACCCGATAGGTTCCGCCAGTCACCTGCACCCACGGCAGCAGACTCAGCAACAACCGCGGTGTGATGGACATCATTTTCGGGTTGGTCTTGGTGGTACTTGCCAGGTTCCTGGCTACCGCCGTAGTGACACTTCTCTGCAATAAACTCTCTGACATGGCTGTTCCCTCTTTGTGAGATTATTCTTGCTCGGTTAAAATATTGGTACGATATGTATCGTCATGAATAGACCCAAGCAATATGCTTGTCAATAAAAAAAAGCATTAAAAACAGGTACTTACACTTTATATTATCTATAATTTTAATAGTTTTTTGACACTGATTGTTGCTTTTCGGTAGTTATCGCCCGGCCACAACCGCGCCAAGCAGATCTTCGATCAGCCGTAATCCACCCCTGAATCCGGTATAACCACGGTCGAGAATAGCCCGGTTAGCTACAGGGAAACTGACCGAGAGATGGGGGGCGCCGATTTCAAGCGCCAGTTCACGATCCAAAGAGCTGCCGATGACAAAAGCCGGCCCAAAGACATTTTGATATTTGCCGCTGCCGGTAACCGGCCATTTTTTTTGCAGATGTCCCCGGACCTGACTGCTGTCCGTTTCAAACACAAGTGAAACCGGATAGCGGGATTCAAGATGTTTCAACTGTTCCTGCAAGCGCTCCTGCTCATGCTCCTGCAGGACGTCGGTGCAGACCGCAAGTTCCGGAAGCCACCCCAGATCATCGGCCAGAAATTTAGTCACCGCCGTAGCATTGTTGGCATCGCCGACCACGACAGCATAGCGCTGCAGGTCCAGGTCGGTAATACAGTCGGTGAGTGGTTCAAGGTAACGGAAGTAGCGTTTTTTTTCTGTGCTGATGACGGTTTCAGTTCGGGCAGAGGAGACTTTTGCCGCTTTACTCACCGCGCGCAGAAAGGACTCCGTAGCGCTTGCACCTATTGGAAGCGGCAGACTGATGAACGGCGTACCATGAATTTCCTCGAACAGGGCTGCAGCTTCGAGACCATAGGTATGGGAGATGACAATATTCAGAGATGCAGAACCGGCCTGACGAATCCCCTCAATTGTGTCATCGGTCAGAAAGAAAGAGTTAACCTCAAGGCCCAGCAGTTCCAGGAGGCGGCGTACCTCTTCCAGATTGCCGCGCCAGAACGGGTCGTATGAGGGGATGATGCCCCACAGATTAACCTGTTTTTTCTTTTTGACAACGCCGCGCTCCAGAAAATCCCGGAAGAGTGACTGCAGTACGAGATCGTAGCCACGATAGGAATTCCCTTTGAAGCCGCCGGTTTCCGCACCGATGATCGGGACACCCTGATTTTTGAAATCGGCGACGATACTCTTGATGTCATCACCGATAATTTCGGTGACGCAGCTGGTCAGCACCGCATAAATACTGCCATCCATGACTTTAAGGGTGTTTTCAATCTGCTCACGCAACCTGCTGTCACCGCCGAAAACGACATCTCTCTCCTGGATGTTCGAGCTTGGCATGGCAAGAGTACCGCAATAGCCGCCGACCTGAAGAGCTGATCCACCGTTCTGGGACCAGGCAAAGTTTCCGGCGCATCCTGAAGGGGAATGGAGAATTGGAATACCACCGGGAAGGGCCGTCACTGTTGCGGCGGCGCCACCCTGAGCGCAGGTGTAACGGGCCCGCTCAATGAAATTATCGCTCATGCTGTTGCTCCTTTGGTTATATAGGTAAAGGGACTGTCACCGTACCACTCGTCCCGGTACGGAAGTCTCACATTCTCGGCCAGCTTGCGGTTATAGGAAGGATTTCGCAACTGGCGCTGCAGGCGGCGGGCAAGCTCGAACGCGCCTTTATAGCCGATATAGGAGAGCGCGGTGTGGTAGATGGCATGGGTCGGGATACCGAGCTTGGCAGCGGTGCCGTTGCCGTTTGCATGCCCCAGAAAGAGATCCGGTTTGAGTCGTCGCAGCAGGTTTGCCTCCTCAAAGGGCTGCACGTCGGCAATATCAATGACGTAGTCTTCCGTACTTGATTTGGCCAGCTTTTCATATTCCACTTCGGCAAACTTGTCGTGGTGGAAAGACCGGATGCCTGACATTTGAAATCCCAGCTCCTCCAGAAGGCGGGCAGTTGCCAGAGCACGGAATTCTCCGGCGCTGATGAACACCTTTTTCCCGGCGAAAAGTGGCCTGAAGCCGCTCAGGGCTTCAGATAACTCCTTTTCCTCCTGGGCGATTATCTGTTCGGCTTTCTCCTCAAGTCCGAAGTGAGCCGCCACATCCCGCAGCCAGAGACCGGTATTTTCGATACCGATCGGCATATGCTGAATAAGAGATGGCACACCGAAACGCTCTTCAAGATACGAAAGGAAATAATCGTCATGCGTCGGACAGGTGCTGATGGAAAGTGCCGCCTGAGTTGCCTTTACCATGCTTTCGGGGTGGGCAAAGACCGGGAAGATATTAACTTCCAGTCCGAGCAGCTTCAACAATCGTTCCAGTTCCTGTTCGTCAATTTGCCCCATTGAAGAAACATTCATCAGATTGACCGTATTCGGCAGCCGCTCCAGCCCCTTGAATGGCGCCAGACCATCGGCGGTTGCCGGTTGTTCCCCCTCACGCAGCAGGGTACGGCCGATACCGTGGTACACAGCATCGTAGGCTGTGGCCCATATTTTTGTTTTGAATCCTTCGCAGTGAATCGGCAGCAGGCGGGCATTCACCTCCGGCTGGACCTTCAGCACGACACCATCGATATCGTCACCGATAATGCCCGGCACGCAACCGGAAACCACGGTAATGCTGAACGGTTTGTAGCGCCGGTCAGCCTCGATGATAGCCAGTTCCAACTTGTCTTCGCCGCCGGAAATGACATCAGATTCATTCATGGCGGTGGAAATCCAGACCGCATCTCTGGCCTTTCCCTGGCGCTGAGTGGTACCGAAGCGCACATTGGCGTTTTGTGAATGGGTGCAGCTGCCGCAGCCGATGGCGCCATGCATCAGGACAACATTGTCCGGGAGTGAGTTAAGCATGGCCAGCGCCGGGAGCAGCAGGCAGATGGAACCCTGCGTAAAGGACCGGTCACCGTCATTTTGCAGGCACGATTTTTTCCCTTTTCCTGCCGCCATCTCGCAGATGGTACTGCCATGGGCGATACAGGCGTTAAGGCGATCCTCACGTTTTGGTGGAGTCTTTAAATCGATGTTACTCATAGTAGAAATTCCTTCCTTAATTTCGCCAGCGCAGCAGATGCCGCTCCAGGCGTTCGGTGCCCCACGTAATTGCAGTTACGACAATACTGATAAAGATGATCCCGACAATAACCCGGGGATAGTCGGCAAAATCGGCGAAATTTTTCACATACCAGCCGATTCCGGAGTTAGCGCCGATCAACTCTGCCGCTGTCAGCATGACCAGTGAAAATACCAGTGCCAGGGTTGCTCCGGTACAAATTGACGGCATGGCCCCCGGCAGAATAACCCGGAACATCATGGTCCGCTCTTTCAGGTTAAGTACACGGCCAGAATCTATAAGCCCTTTTGGAATATTGAAAACGCCGTTAACGGTGTTAATGAAGATCGGCCAGAACGCACCGATGAAAATCACGAATATTGATGCTGCCCGAAAGCTCGGAAGCAGTGCTATGGCATACGGGATATAGACAATCGGGGGAATCGGCCCCAGCACCTTGGTGAATGGATTGACCGCCTTGAACAGACGCGCCCGCCACCCTACCAGCAGACCGAGAGGAAGCGCTGTCCCGAGGGCCAGCAGGTAACCACTCACCAGCAGAATCAGGGACTTCACCAACCCCTTCAGCATATCCGGCAACTCGGTGACGAACAGTTGCAGCACTATTTCCGGTTTGGGAAAGAGCATCTTGTCCAGAATGAGAAAACGTCCGGTAGCAAGAAACCAGAACAACAGGAACAGGTATACAGTCGCAGCGACATCACCGGCACTTGAACGGGCGGACTCATCACCTGTAAGAAGAGTTCTCGCCAGATAGATACCCTGAATGACCAACACAAGGACGATCAGATAATAGGGCCGGGCATCAACGGCTGTCGGCCAGGCCAGTGATGTTAGTAATAGGATAAACAGTGCATTGGCTATGGTAAGGAGCAGTTTCATAGGTGGTTCCCGCGTCTATCGGTTAGTTGTTTGTACGTCAGTTTCTATCCACTTTTTTGGCAACACTGTCCCCGAATGACTGCACCGCCTGTACGAGAACAATGAGCAGAAGTACGGTAACAACCATGACATTAGTTTCATAGCGATAGTAACCAAAGCGGATTGCCAGATCTCCGACTCCGCCGCCACCGACAATTCCCGCCATTGCAGAATAGCCGACAAGGCTTACTGCAGTAACGGTCAAGCCTCGCAACAGCCCCGGCAGAGACTCTGGTATGAGGACATGGATAACAATTTGAAACGGAGTTGCACCGGATGCGGTCGCAGCTTCGATAACACCGCGGCTTACTTCACAGAGAGAGACCTGAACAAGCCGGGCATAAAATGCTATGGCGGCAATTGATAACGGGACCGATGCGGCGGCAGGCCCGATTGTCGAGCCGACAAGGCGCTGGGTCAGCGGGAGCACAAGAACCAGCAGAATAACAAATGGGACCGAACGAATGACGTTTACCAGAATTCCGCCGACAACATTGACAAAGCGGTTCTGAAGAAAAAGCCCCCGGTCCGTCACATACATCAGCAGACCGAGCGGTATGCCGATAACAATCGAGAGGGTCAGTGAGATGCCGACCATCTGAAACGTCTCGCCAAAGGCTTTTAACAGGTCCTGCAGCATCTCGCGCATGGCTTCATTCATTGCACCACCTCCAATCCGGCTATCTGACTGCCAATATAGAGAGCCGCGTGCTCAACAACCTCCGGATCTCCGTCAAGCGAAATCACCAGAGCACCCAACGGCTGTCCTCCGATATATTCAATCTGACCATGCAGAATGTTTACCCGCACTCCGAAGCGACGTATCGTTTCGGAGATAACCGGTTCTTCTGCACGGTGACCCCGATAATGCAGTTTAAGGATTCGTCCACCGTTTTCCTCTCTCAGGCGCTGAGGAAGATCGAGATTGAGTGAACGGGCAACCAGTTGCCGGGTAAATTCATGCTGAGGGTTGGCAAAAATGTCATAGACAGCCCCCTCCTCCACAATTTCCCCGGCGTCCATAACCGCCACCCGATCGCAAATTGCTTTTACCACCGCCATTTCATGGGTAATGATCACAATGGTAATGCCAAGCGTCTGATTGATTTCTTTGAGCAATTCAAGAATCGATGAGGTGGTTTCCAGGTCCAGTGCCGAAGTCGGCTCGTCACAGAGCAGTACCTGCGGTGAGTTGGCCAGTGCCCGGGCAATGCCGACCCGTTGTTTTTGCCCTCCTGACAGCTGTGCGGGATAGGCATCCTCCTTGTCGGTAAGCCCCACAAGCGCCAGCAGTTCAGGGACACGCACGGCAATTTCATCTTTAGTCCGACCGGCAACTTTCAGGGCGAACGCTATATTGCCGAACACTGACTTGGCATTAATCAGATTGAACTGTTGGAAAATCATACCGGTACGGAGGCGGAGCGTACGCAGCTCCACCCCCGTAAAACCGGTAACATCGGTACCATCGATTATTACCGAGCCGCCTGTCGGCCGTTCCAGCAGATTGATGGTGCGCAGCAGGGTGCTTTTGCCGGCGCCGCTGGTGCCGACAATGCCGAAAATTTCCTGGCGCCCGATATGAAGCGAGACATCTTTTACCGCTTCAATCGTCCCCTGTGTACCGGCAAAGCGCACCTGTATGTCTGTCAGATTAATCATTGTCTTTATTCCGTTCTTCGCCTATTTCCTGCTTTTCAGCCATGTCGGGAACTGAAAATCCTTGAAAATAAATTTCGGGTTATATGCCGCTGTTTTGAATTCCGCTGATTCAACAACTGCAACGATATCTTTGGCGAACGGTTTACCCAGATCTTCAGTGCGCACTGCGATAACGAGCTTCATGTTCTCATCAAGTTCTTCCTTGATCAGCGCAGAATCAAGCGGAATACCGGCGGCAATGGCGTAGTTGCCGTTAATTACGGCAATGGTGACGCTATCAAGCGAGCGGGGAATCTGGGCTGCTTCAATAGGACGAATCTTCAGCCCTCTGGGATTCTCGGCAATATCTTTCTCTGATGCCTTGGCAGGGTCAATCTCAGCCTTCAACTTGATCAGACCCTCTTTCTGCAACAGCCGAAGGGCCCGGGCCAGATTAGTAGGGTCATTAGCAAGAGTTATTTCATCGCCGCTCTTTAACTGGCTGAGCGATTTTATTTTACGGGAATAGAGGCCAAGTCCGGCCGTCGGTATGGTGATCGGCTCTTTAGGCGCTTTTGAGAAAAAGAGGGGAGAAACCTTCAGCCCCTTATCCTTGGAAAATTTTTCCAGATACGGAAGGTGCTGAAACAGATTGACGTCGATTGAGCCGTTGTTCAGCGCCAGGTTCGGCTGGACATAATCACTGAACTCTTTAACTTCAACTTTGTACCCTTTTTTCTCAAGGCCCGGCTTGAGTGTCTTTTTGACAAAATCCCCGTACGGACCGGGAGCGACACCGAAGTTGAGAGTTTCAGCGGCGGAAAATGATGTCGATGCCATTACGGCCATGGAAAGAGCTGTGGCACATAGAACCAGTATTTGTCTTGTTTTCATGGATATTCTCCTCATAATAGATTTGTGAAACAGTAACTTCACACGTATCAGTTGTTCTTTTTATAAAACACCAACATGTCCTGATACACTTTGTCTTTCGGGTTCTTCTTGACGACCGCATCAAGAGCCTCTTTATAAAGAGTCGTGTTGATATGTTTCTCAAGCGGATAGTCCTGGGTTATGTAGCCTGCATCCTTGATGTGCTTCCAGAAATCAAGTATGCCTTTCTTCAGCGGATCGGGATTTGAGTCAGCCACTTTTTTTATGTACGTCTCGCTACGGATAATATCAGCATCGATCTTGAGAGCTTTGGCATAGATTTGTACCGTTTCTTCAGGATTGTTTTTATAGAATTTGTAGGCGCGGATGAGGGCAGCCAGAAATTTTTTGTACGTCTCCGGATCAGCGTTGACCTTGGCTGTCTGGGCAATTATCCGGCAGCAGGTATAATCGGGGTAGAACTCTTCAATGTAGTGAGCAACTTTGAGGCCATGATTCTTTTCTGCCAGAGAGAAGTGTGGCGGGTAGACAAGTCCTGCGTCCACGGCCCCCTTATTGACCGCTTCAACAACAGCATTCACCGTACCGAACTCTATGAAGTTGACATCCTTCTTGTAGTCAATACCGGCCTTTTTGAGCGCCCCTTTAAAAATAACGTCTCCAGTGGAAAGTTTCACCAGACCGATCTTCTTCCCCTTGTAAACTTTAAGATCTTTGCCGGCAAGCTCTGCCAACCGTTCAGGCTTGGCGATAATAGCCTGGCCGCCGATCATCATGCCGCCGATGAACGTAAATTCACTCCCTTTGGTGATAAACAGTATCGGTGCTGTCGTGCCAAAAGTTCCGACATCAAGCTTATCAGCTTTAACAGCTGCCAATCCTTCAGCTGAACTGCCAAATTGGAACAACTCGACATCAACACCTTCCTCGGTGAAATACCCCTTCTCTTTGGCCAGAAAATAGAGGCCATGCGCCGGTTCCGGAACATAGCCGACACGGAGTTTGGGCAGGGTGGCAGCCATGACGCCGGACGCCAGCAGTGACAACACCATCGTTAACGCAATAATTCTTCTTTTCATGTGACAGTTCCTCCTAGAAACCGGTTAGAGTTTGGCCGCATTGGCCGGACAGCAATTGGGTGTGCATATCGCTTTACTGAAAAGGTGTTGCAGAACTGGATCAATATCGCCAAGCAGCAGGCGATCAAGAGCGTCGCAATATATTTCTTCGTATATATGATTCGCCAGAAAATCGCGTTTCATGGTGAGATTCTGCAAGCCGAGCCCGCTCCATATCTTCTCGACTCTCCAGTAGTCCGGATTCGGGTCGAACCTGAACGTACTATCCGGCCTGCTGCCGATTGGCAATGACGCAACGGCAGTGAAATTCCGGCTGGTACGGTAGGCCCGTATCAATGCCGCCGTAAGCTGAATGATGGTGCCTTTTTCGGCAACTGACCAGTTTTGAGGTATAACGACGACGACGCCACGACTCTCTTCTTCAACCTGGAATGAATTGCTCTGTTCTGCAACCGGATTGCCATGTAGCGGCGTTCCGCCACCGGCGATAAGACGAAAACCTTTTCCCGCCGCTATTGCACGTAAACTGTCACCGACAGCGAAAGCACCGACATCTATGGCACCTGATTCGAGGGCGGCCAGGCCTGATGCGGAATCTGCAAATGCGACCAGTTCGACCTGTAAACCTTCTTCGCTGAAATGCCCTGCTGCAGCTGCAATTTGGCACAGGACACTTCCGGGATTATCAAGGTAACCGAGTCGCACCGGTTTCGCCGATGCCGCCATGCCCGTGCCGGAAATCAAACTGAGAAGAAGTGCAGCACATGTACTGAGCGCTAAAAATTTATTGAAAAGTTTCATATTCCCTCCCCGCTCGAACGTACCGTCAAACCGCCGTCAAGTTCGGAAAGTATATTCTCGTGAAGCACCGCCACCAGTTTGTCCCGTAATACCAGAAACGGTTCTTTGAGATACAGTTCCTGACGGACCCGGGGTCGTGGCAGGTCCACTTCAAAGACCCCCTTGACACTTCCCGGATTAAGCCCCAGCACAACTATGCGATTGGCAAGCAGGATCGCCTCTTCAACATCGTGGGTAACAAAAAATACTGTTTTTTTCTGACCCGCATTCTGCTGCCAGAGCTGCAGCAGCAGATCCTGCAGGCGCGCACGGGTTATAGCGTCCAGGGCGCCAAATGGCTCATCCATCAGTAATACCGGCGAATTAATGGCAAAAACCCTGGCAATTGCCGCCCGCTGGCGCATTCCTCCGGACATTTGGCCCGGCAGTTTGCCAAAGGAATCGCCAAGCCCGACCATTTCCAGATACCCCAAGGCTGTTTCCTGGTGTTCAGCTTTTTTTCTGCCGGGAAAAGCCTGTTCCAGAGCAAGAACAATATTCTGCCCGGCCGTCATCCAGGGAAACAGCGAGTAATCCTGAAAAACGACGCCGCGATCAAGCCCCGGTCTGGTGATTGCCGCGCCATCAAGGGTAATAGCCCCTGATGCCGGCCTGGCTAATCCGGCCAGCAGCCGTAACAGTGTACTCTTGCCACAGCCGGATGGCCCCAGAAGGCAGACAAAATCTCCCGCTTCGGCAGTAAACGTAATATCCCGCAACACGCAGTTGCTGCCGTAGAAATAATTGACGTTATCGATAACAACTTCATGCATGACCAAAACCTCGGGCAGCTTTGACCCAGACAGAGGCAGAAACAAAAAGAGGTCAAGACTCAGCGATCTTCCGCTCCGTCTTGACCTCCAGTTTTTCTGGTCAGCCATAGTTCAGCTATTAGTACAGATTATGATTACTCGATTATAGTTTCCACCGAATTTTCAAAAAGGTAGCAGAACTTATTTTTGCTGTCAAGAAATAAATACAATTCCTATCATTATTATATTAGTTATTCCCCTATTCCTGTCATCCCAAGAGAATCAATCAAAACTTCATCGCCTCAACAAACACCCGTTCAAACGCCGGATCAACTGCAAGCTCAACAGAGGTAACCTGAGAAACGATTTCGGCCAGCTCATCACGCAGATGGCTGTTCAACAGGAGCAGTTCTCCGCCACTGCGCGAGGTATTGCCGAGAAAGCTGATTTTACCAACTGCATCAGGGGGGAGTAATCCGAGAATCAGAAGGCTCTCTTCGCTTAAATGGTAGCCGAATGAACCGGCGATCAGAATCCGGTCGAGTTGTGCAGAGGCCACCCCTGCCCGATTCAGAAGCAGTTCGATTCCGGCCCGGATAGCGCCCTTGGCAAGCTGCACCTGGCGAACATCCTTCTGGGTCAGGCTTACTTGAGGGGCAATTCGGAATAATCTCCCAGCCCCCTCCCCTTCAAGACGTTCAAGAAGCTGAACCGGAGTATCTTCAGGTGTGGCGAAGCGCCCGCTTTTCGCTATGATCTTTTCTTTTATCAGCATGGCAACCAGATCCATCAGTCCGCTGCCACAGATACCGACAGGTTCGGTTTCACCAATAATTCCGATTTCAATGGCGCCGCCAGGCTTGAACGACACGCGCTCGACCGCTCCGTCAGCGGCCCTCATGCCACAGGAGATGTTCATTCCTTCGAAAGCAGGACCGGCGGCAGTAGCAGAAGCGGTCAGCACCCCATCCACAGCAAGAGCCAACTCGCCGTTAGTGCCGATATCAATAAACAGCGACACACCGGAAAGTCTGTTCAGGTCGGCAGCCAGTATACCGACACTGATGTCGGCCCCGACATAGGCCGAGATGATGTGAGGCAGATAGACAATTCCTTTGGGAGCGATATGCAGACCAATCTGTTCGGACGAGAGATGAAAACCGCCGGTAATAGAGGGTGTAAACGGAATTTTACCCAATGGAGACGGATCTACGCCGGACGCCAGGTGCAGCATGCAGGTGTTGCCGCTGAAAATGACCTCAAACACACGCTCACGTTCAATCCCGGCGACTGCGCATACCTTGTCCGTCAAACCGTTCAGCACGAAAAGAAGCTCGCTCTGGAGTTGGTCAAGCCCTTCCGGTGTAGATGCAAATCTGATGCGTGACAACACATCCTGGGCATGCAGACTCTGGGGGTTCAGCGCCGAAGCTGAGGCGATCTCCTGGCCGGTATGCAGGTCAATTAATGCCGCCACCAGAGTGGTTGTGCCGATATCAAAAATCATTCCAACATGTATGCCGGTTGAATCTCCCGGTTCAACAGCCAGCACCTCATCTCCGCCTCGAACCAGGGTCTCTCCCCGTTCAGACACAAACTCCCGTGTTATATAAGGTGCACGTGCAACAGCACGTGATATTCCGGTCCCAACGACCACCAAGCCGTTTTCCTTCAGCTGTGGAACAGTAATCGTCACATCGCCAACCAGTTCGGTGTGGCAGGCGAGCAGTTGACTTGTCAATGAGTCAATTTCATATGACGGGTCATGCAGTACCAATTGCCCCAACTGGTAAGTCGGCACCAAAACCGCGCACTTGCCGCACTGTCCTGCCCCGTTACAAGGCGCTTCGATCAGTATCCCCGCACGCCGTGCCGCATCGTGTATTGTGGTTCCCGGTTCAACCTTTACGGTTATGTCAGCCGGTAGAAAATGTGCAGTAATCATTCGGTATCGTTACCTTCTCAATATTTTACTGTGTTGGTCATGGCCCGGATGGTAGCCAGAGAGGTTGAGGTGCTTAAGCCACAGGCAGGAGATATAATATCGATCCCTTCCCGGATCAGGGTTTCGGTCCGGCGAGCCACTTTTTCCGGATCACCGCTCTCCAGCAGGATCGTGCTCACGTTGCCCATAGTCGTCAGCTGGGGGTATTCATCTTTAAGCAGCTTCAAGTTGACAAAGGCGTCGGTGCTGATGGCATCGGCATGCAGCTGCGGAATGGAGGGTTTGACCGCCTTCATCTCACCGCAGATATGAACCAGCACCGGCACACCGGCGGCATGGATACCGTCAATGATCCTGTTGAGGTAGGTGACAGCGTATTCTTCGAACATGCGTGGTCCCAGGATTTCACCGGTGGCCGTCGGGTCGCCAATGCAGATTACCGTCGCACCGCTCTCGATCAGGGTATGGGCAAATCCGATCAGGAAGTTGCTGACGTACTGCAGGACACGGTGAGCCGAATCGCGCTCCTTACGCAGCTCCTTGAGGAACTGCATCGGGTCCACCAGCGAAGCCGCCGTACTGATCGGCCCGGTCAGACTGCCGATCACCGGCTGGTCGGGATAGAGTCGTGAAAGCCGCTCGGCAGAGCCCGCCACCTGGGCAATGCGTCCGCTACGCAGCATATTACCCGTATCCTTAAATGTGACATCCTTGACCGATGAAAACAACTCCCGGGCAATTTTCGGCTCGCAGGCCAGGGAGCCGAAATCGATCTCGCTTCCCAGCACCTCGGCTTCCACGGTCATGCAGAAGGGAATGCCCAGGTTCTCGAAGCCGGTATCCCGGTGGATGTCGCCAGCCAGGTCGGTCATGCGTCCGGCCTCAAAATGGGCCTCCGGCAGGGTGTGTCCGCTGGCAGTCATGACATCGACGATGGCCGAATTCATCATGCCGCCGGTGCATATTACCGGTGGGCGGTCCACCGTTTTCTTCGCCAGGGTATCCAGCAGGCGTTGTTTGGGGCTGATACTCATTCACGTCTCCTTAATCAACCAATTTCTGACACCGGTGGCATCAGCCGTTCCCGACAAGTTCCCGTGCCACCTTAACCGCCTCGGAGGCATTGACCGCATAGCCGTCGGCACCGATGCGCTTGGCAAAACCGGCCGATATGGGACCTCCGCCGACCATGACTTTGATGCCGTCACGAAGGTTGGACTCATTAAGCAGTTTAACGACAGTCCCCATGCCATCCATGGTTGTAGTCATCAACGTGGACAGAGCGATTATGTCTGCTTTGGCGTCCCGCGCCGTATCGACGAAACGCTGCGGAGGAACATCCCGCCCGAGATCGATAACGTTGAAGCCACCGGTTTCAAACATGATCCGCACCATATTTTTACCGATATCATGTGTATCCCCCTCAATGACCCCGATCACAACCGTGCCTCTGCTCACGACAGTTTTTTTCAGGTGCGGCTTGAGAACTTCCAGTCCGGCATACATGGCATCTGAACACATCAGCAGTTCCGGGATAAAATACTCTTCATCCTCGAAGAGCTGCCCGGCCCGTGTCATGCCGTCCGACAACCCCTGCTGTATGGCATCATACGCATCGACACCCGCAACCAGTGATGCGTTTGCAGCAGTTACCGCCCTCTCCTCATCCATCTCTACGACAGCCTCGGACAACTCTTTAAAATACTCATCTGCTGTTTTAATGTTCGACATTTTTTGCTCCTTTTATTCCGCCTGTTCCGACAATTGGGTTGTAATATATCTCTCACCTGAATCGGGCAATATGACGACAATCAGCTTACCGGCATTCTCCACACGCCGTGCTGCCAAAAGTGCTGCCCATACTGCGGCCCCGGATGAAATACCGCATAAGATTCCTTCATCCAGCGCCACTCTTCGGGCAGTGTCAAAGGCATCTTCGTTGGTTACCTGAATAACCTCATCGATAATTTTGCGATTGAGGATAGTCGGAATAAATCCGGCACCGATCCCCTGAATGCGATGTGGTCCCGGCTTGCCGCCGGAAAGGACCGGTGATGCTTCCGGTTCCACGGCGATAGAGCGGAAAGATGGCTTGCGACTCTTAAGAACCTCAGAAACACCGGTAATGGTGCCGCCGGTACCGACTCCGGCAACCAGGATGTCCGCCTTGCCTTCAGTGTCAGCCCAGATTTCTTCCGCAGTCGTCTCGCGGTGCACCTGCGGGTTGGCCGGGTTCTCGAACTGCAGCGGCATGAAACTGCCAGGAATGAGCCGGTTGAGCTCTTTCGCCTTGTTGATCGAGCCGACCATGCCGTCCGGACCGGGGGTCAACACCAGTTCCGCCCCCAGCATCTGCATCAGTTTTCGCCGTTCAATAGACATGGTCTCCGGCATGGTTATAACCAATCGATACCCCTTGGCACGGCAGGCAAATGCCAGACCAATGCCGGTGTTGCCGGAAGTCGGTTCAATGACCGTCATGCCCGGCTTTAGTCTGCCGTCCCGCTCCGCCGCCTCAATCATGGCAGCGCCAACGCGGCATTTAACGCTGTTGAGCGGATTGAAGGATTCAACCTTCGCCACCACAGTTGCATGCGCACCCTCAGTGAGCTTACGGAGGCGCACCAGCGGCGTACTGCCGATGGCACCGGTGATGTCGTCGTAGATGGTATTACGGAAGGTTTTGTTCCCGGAGAGGGGAGCAGAATTGCTCATATTCACATTCCTTTACGAATTATTGCGGCACAGAGAAAAGCTCCAGCTGCAAGGCTTGCAAAGGTTTCGAATGAGGCGTACCTGAAGGTACGTCGCAATGAAGAAGCCTGAGCGTAACGCCGCAGATGGACTTTTATCGAAACCGCTTAAATGCTGTAATCTGATTCATGGACCGTATCGTACCTGTACATCGCCAGCAATCGTTCCTTAATCTCCCTGATTTCAGATGAGGAGCGCCGACGGGGACGCGGAATATCAACAACGACCTTATTTCTGATGGAACCGGGCAGCGGCGAGAATACCACCACTTCATCGGAGAGATAAACCGCCTCATCAACATCGTGCGTCACCAGGACGATCGTCTTTTTCGTTTCCTGCCATAACCGGAGCAGATCTTCCTGCAGCCGTTCACGGGTCAAGGCATCAACGGCGGCGAACGGCTCGTCCATGAGGATGATACGCGGTTCAACGGAGAGAGCCCGCGCCAGAGCTAACCGTTGGCGCATACCACCAGAGAGCTGTGACGGGTATTTGTTCTCCGACCCGACCAGACCGACGAGGCGCAGGTAATACGCTGCCGCCCCCTCCCGCTCACTTTTGTGCACCCCTCGCAGTTTCAGGGTAAAAAGAACATTCTGGCGGGCGGTCATCCAGGGAAACACGGCGTAATCCTGAAAGATCATGGCAATGTCATGCTTCGGATTATCACGGAACAGACTGTTGGCAATGGGAGAGAGAAAGCGATACTTTTTTCGATACTCCTCCATATCTTTTCTCGTAGCCGGCAGCGGTTCCAGCACCAACTTGTCGTCAATCCATACCTGGCCGTCACTTGGAGCCTGGAGTCCGGCCAAGATTTCCAGAAAGGTCGACTTGCCGCACCCGGAAGGGCCAAGAAGCGACACGAAAGAACCGCTCTCGATACGTAACGAGACCGAGTTTAATACAGTAAAACCTTCGGCTGTCCGGTCGTCATTCACTACCGAGAAAAATTTGCTGATGCGCTTCGCCTCTATCATGTCATCATCTGCCGATCCGCCAGACAGCCAGTTTCAATTCTATGTATTTCATCACCTCGATGAGAAACCAGCCGATAAAGCCGAGCAGCACCATACAGACAACCATGCGATCGATCTGGAAATACTCCTTGGCTTCGAGCAGCAGCCAACCGATACCGCTGCGACCACCGTACATTTCGGAGATTACCAGCATAATCAAGCCGAGAGCGATACCGATCTTGATCCCCATAATGACGGAACCGAGGGCGTGCCAGATATAGACCCGGGTGATCAGTGTGAATTCGCTGGCGCCGAAAACCCGGGCGGAGGCGAGATAGCGCGGGTCAGTCTCCTTGATCCCCTGATAGGTGTTGAACAGAATCGGGTAAAACACCCCTAGGAAAATCAGAAAAATCTGCATCGGCAGACCGACGCCGAAGAGTATAATGGTGATCGGAACCCAGGCGGGCGGTGGCACCGGAGCAAGAATCTGAAACAACGGCAGAGCATGTTTACGAATGAAGAGATTCCACCCCATCAGAACCCCGATCGGAAAGGCGGTGATCAAAGCCAACAGAAACCCGGCGCCAAAACGAATCGCACTTGAGGTGACGTGTTCGAGCATATTGAGATCGACCACCATATCCCGAAAAGTCATAACCACCGCAGAGGGCGGCGGCACCAATGTTCTCGGCACGATCCCGAGACGTGGCAGGGCCTCCCAGAGAATCAACAGCGGAATCAGCACTGTCAGGAACTCGCGGGAAAAGACACTGCCGAAGGAAGCACGAAGAAACACCTCCAGTTCGCGTACCAGCAGGTTCCACCAGCGCAATCCGCGCCGTGATGTGGCGCTGTCCCGAATTATCGAGTCAACAGACATCGTTTTTCTCCCAGAAGCTTTGCCTGTTCCGGTGACACCACGGCAAATGTGGCGGTCGGATACGGCTCCAGAGCCACAGCAGGGTAGCCAAGCTGTGCGCTGATTGCCTGACGAAGCTGGGTCGGCGGCAGGTCACTGGAAATCACAAGAGCAGTTATCAATGGTTTAACCCGCTCTACGGCTTCTTCCCGCACCAGCAGGAAATACTCCGTCTGAGCAATGGATGGCGGACAGCAGTCATCGGCGCCGGCTTTGATATCCCAGTTCTGATAGATGACCTTGTGTCCCTGAAGCTCTGCCAGCACAGCTTGGGCCCCTTTAACCAATGCCGCATCGACTGCCTTGGCTTCCAGTGCCGGCAGCATGTCAGCAAACGGCATGTAACTGAATTTAAGGGTTTTGTAATCGAGGCCGTGCCGTTTGGCATCCTTGTTGAACTGATGGTTAAGGATACAATCGGCTTCCAGTGCGGCAATGCGTTTCCCCGTCAGGTCACTGAGGTGTACCTTCAGATCTTTGCGCACGACCAGAGTGGCTCCGTACGGAAACTGAATCGCCCCGGCTACCTTCAGCTTTTCTCCTCCTGGCGCTTTGATTAATTGGAGCGCCTTTTCGGTTTCAACAAAACCGGCGTCAACATCTCCGGAAATAAGCGCATAACCGATATCCCCGCCAGTCCCGAATTTGGTCAACGCCCACGCTTTATCTTTTGCCTGGGCGGCATAAAGAGGTCCAAGCAACGGGTTAGGGTTGAAACCGACACGAGGCAGCTTGGCCTGAGGGGCGGTCCCTTGTAATGGTGTTCGGTTCTGACAGCCGGACAGTGCAAGCAGTGTTGTCAGCAGCAGGAAGCTTATGGAAGCGGAAACAATTTTTTTCAAGTATAAGTCCTCAAATCCCAACCCATGTGAGCCGGAACTACGATGTTGTTAATAACTATTTAATTTCAAACAAAAAACTTTTTGTATTTGCTGTTATCCGCTTTCATCCCTTTTATCCCTGTTAAATAAAAGAGTTTGCTTTTGACTTCAAAGGCTTTTTAACAGGGAGAAAGAAAGATAAAGGCGGATATGAAACCTTAAAACTCAAAAAAAGATACTATTTACCCCAGGTGATACCTTTGAACTCGGCGGCATAGAGCCTGGTTCCCGGATTCTCTTTAATGTTCTTCAACGACACTAACTCGTCAGCCAGAGCGCTCAGCCCCTTTTCCTGGATGACTGTGGTGAATTTAAGACGGCCATTACCATGTTTAATGGCATCTTCCGGAGCACCGGTGTATTTTTTGGCGATTTCAACCACCTGTTTACCTGAAGGATCTTTAAGGATGAATGCATTGGCCTCTTTGATTGCTTCAATGAAGCGTTTGAGTGCCTCCGGATTCTCCTTCAGATACCCGGTACGGGCGTTTATGGTGCGGCATGGGACCTGGGAGGCTGCATCACGCAGGATAACTTTGTACCCCTTAAGTTCTGCGATACTGACGTGTGGTTCTTCAAGGATTGCACCGTCAACTTTACCGGCCTCAAGCGCCGCTATAGACGGCCCGCCGCCGAGCTTTTCAAGGAGGAACTCCCCACCGTTCTCACGGGCCTTCTTTTCATAGGCAATAACCGCTTCGCACGTTGGCGAAATGCCGGCAATATGTTTTCCTTTCAGATCCTGCCAGGTTTTAAGCGGCGAATCCTTTTTAACGATCAGCACAGAGGTACAGGGGGTTTTAACCTGGGAGATAATTTTGAGCGGTGCTCCATTGGCAATAGCGGCGATAGCAACGGTCGGGCATGACCAGAACACGTCGGCCTGGCCGGAAACAACGGCATCTCTGGCGTTGGATAACTCCTTTGCTTCCACTATGGTAACATCAAGGTTGTGTTTCTTGAAGAACCCCAAATCATTTGCGACATACAGGTTCAGGTGGTGGGTCGTTTTGGCATCAGAGACAATGATTTTGGCCGGAGCTTCTTCTTTTTTTGCCGTGGCTACTCCTGATATGCCGATGGTAAGGGCTGCTACTGCGCTCAAAGCTGCTACAAACTTGACTGCTTTTTTCATACTGTGTACCTCCTTTTTTTGTGGTGGTGTATCACTTTGATTTACGGTGATAAGAACTATCGCTCCTGCCTGAAAAACAAAAAAAAGGTCAAGGGTGAGCTGTATGCCCATCCTCAACCTCCAGTTTTTCTGGTCAGCCACTGCTGTACAATTATTCGAACGAAATTTTAAAATGTATGGTTACTACTAACAAACCATTATCAGAGTGTCAACATTTAAATACAATACCTACAAATGTTATATACTAATATTACTACTGCCTGCATTACTGCCGTAACGGCTATGACGAGAGCAGCAAATTCTTCCGAAAAAAATCATGTTGCCATTACCGCCCCTCTATGCCGTTTGATGCGTACCTCAAGCAAGGCAATTCCTTGCTCAATGAGCACGCACACCACCCAGTAAAGGAGCGCAACGACAATGTACACCTCAAAAAATTGCAGGGTCCGCGCCCCAAGGAGTTTTGCCTGCCCCATCATTTCAACGACCGAGATCATGAATGCCAGTGACGTATCCTTGAGCGTACTGATCAGGGTATTGCCAAAGTTGGGGAGAGCGATGACCAATGCCTGTGGCAGCACAACATACCGCAACCCTTTCCAGCGACCCATCCCAAGTGAAACTGCTGCCTCTATCTGTCCCTTGTCCACCGCCTCGATCGCTCCCCGGATCGTTTCCGACAAATACGCGCCGACGTTCAGTGAGAGTGACACATAGACAAAAACAATTGCCGGAATACCGTTGATATTGATCGTCAAGCCGGTATGTGCCGCCAGATAATCAAGCGCTTTGGGTATCCCGTAATATGCCAGATACATCTGCACCAGAAGGGGCGTACCCCGGATAAAGGAGATGTAAAACGTGGCCAGCTGCCGTGCCAACGGTACCCGGTACAACCTGACGAGCGCGGTAATCAGCCCGATAGTCATGGCTATCACCATGGAAACAACCGTCAGATGCAGAGTAACCGGAATAAGAGCCGCAATCTCCGGCAGTGTCTCCACCATGAACGCATAATCCAGAAAGGGGGGCATCAGGCGCCTCCGGAAGAGACGCCGTTACGGATCAGACTCATTTCGTGTAATCCGCACCGAACCATTTGACCGATAGCTTGGTGAGGGTGCCGTCTTTCTTAAGGGTATTTAAGCCACTGTCCACAAGTTTTTTAAGTTTCTGACCTTCCTGATCCTGACGGAAGACGAAGTAGCTTGGGGCAAGATCAATCGGCTTTCCAACCGGTTTCACATTCAGGTTGAGCTGCTTGATGTTGTAGCCGACGGTGAGCCGGTCGTTGAGGGTGGCGTCAATACGCCCGGAGACGATATCCTGCAGAACGGTGGTAAAGTTGCCGTCATAGTACTTCAGGTCAACATCCTTTTTGCTGTTGAAATCTTCCAGTGTTTTTGTGTAGTTGCTGCCGACTGATGTGCCGACCTTGCGCCCCCGGAGGTCTTCAAGGCTGTTTATGTCGTTACGGTCGCCACGTACGATCAACTGGACAGCGGAAACCAGATAACTGTTTTCGGAGAAAAGAAATTTTTTCTCCCGTTGCGGATTTTTGCTGATCTGATTGGCGATCACATCGAACTTCTTTGCTTCCAGACCGAGAAACATACTGTCCCACGGAGTCGGAAGAAATTTAACGTCAAAACCGGCCCGTTTTCCCGCTTCTTTCAACACTTCAATATCGTAGCCGGTGAGATTGCCTTGCTTGTCCGTAAAGGTAAAAGGGGCATAGACTCCTTCAGTCCCGACATTCAGAACCGGTTTGGCGGCAAAGACAGTACCGGTGGAGAGAACAAGGGCAAGTAAAAGCATCATGGTAATCGTTTTCAAGTTCTTCATAATTTATCCTTTTGAGTATTTATTTTGGTGTCCCTATATGGCATAGGAAAGTTCCGGCTGGTTGCTGATCAGGTCCAGCAGTGTTGTCCGGAGCTGCTGGAATTCCCGGGAGGCCCGAGTGACATTACTGTTATCGGCGGTGATAAATTCACTGAAATGAGTTCTGAAGTTCATAATGATTTTACCCGGCCCCCGTGACATGACCAGCACCCGTGTCCCGAGTGACAGGGCTTCATCGACATCGTGGGTTATGAACAGTACCGTCTTCTTGGTTTCCCACCAGATGCTTCTGACCAGGTTCTGCATCTCTTCCCGCGTCAGGGCGTCAAGAGCTCCGAACGGTTCATCCATGAGCAGTATCCGAGGATTGTTCACCAGCACCCGGGCAATCGCCACCCGCTGTTTCATACCGCCGGACAGTTCATATGGTTTCAACTCCGCAAATCGGGTCAATCGGACTTTTTCCAGATACGTGTCGATCAGTTCCCGGCTCACCTTTTTGTCAACCCCCCGCATTTTCAGACCGAAGCCGATGTTCTCCCGTACTGTCAGCCAGGGATAGAGGGGTGGATGCTGAAACACCACACCCCGATGCCAGTCCGGCCCCTGAATCGTTTCACCATCAATCGTAGCGCTGCCGCTGCTGGGGGGAATAAATCCGGCCATGATTTTCAGCAGCGTACTTTTCCCGCACCCGGAAGGGCCGAGCAGGCAGACGAATTCACCCTCATGGATCTTGAGATTGATATCTTCCAGGGCCGTGACTTGAGCGTTGCCGGCACTGTAGGTAAGATTCAGCTGATCGAGAGACAGTATTTCCGGTGAATTGGCGGTGGTGTCATTATCTTCCAGTATCGCCATGCACCGCAGCATTATTTTAGGGCTTTTTCTATGAACAACGGATTAACCGCTTTTTCAAAGAGATCAAGACCGGGGGCCTTATCGATCGATTTCTGCTCAACAAGAAAATCGGCGGTAGACTTGAGTATTTTCGGCAAAGCACCCTTTTTGGCACTGCTGCCGAAATACGCTTTGGAGAGCTGTTCCTTGCCGGAGAGCCAGACCAGTTCGTTGATTTCTTTCGTTGCTTCAGCCTGGTCGATGTTCAGCGCCTTGCCGATGGTTGCGGAGGTATCCTTGAAATCGCTCTTGTAATGTTTGTATGCCTTCAGCTGAATTTTTACGTAATTGGTCACAAGTTCCGGATATTTGCGGGCAAACTCGCTGCGCACGACACCGATGTCGGCGGTAACATACCCTTTTTTAGCCAACTGACGGCTGTCGGTAACCGCAGTGCCATCATCGGCAAGGAGCTTCCCGAGGGTCGGTTGCCAGACGTACGCGGCATCAATGTCGCCACGCTGCCAGGCGGCCAGAATATCAGGCGGCTGCAGATCAAGAATCTTGACGTCCGCAGGCTTGACACCGGCCAGTTTCAGGGCGCTCAGCAAGCTGAAATGGGCCGTCGAACCGACCGGCACCGCTACTTTCTTGCCGACCAGATCCTTGACCGATTTGATACCGGCCTTGTTCTTGACCGCCAGGGATTCAGCCTCGCCGATGACATCATGAATCCAGAATACTTCATACGGAATTCCCCGGGCAATCCCGACCGCTGCCGGAGTCGTACCGAGCAGGCCGATGTCGATGGCATTTGATGCCAGAGCGGTATTGACATCCCGTCCCGAATCAAACTGTTTGAAGCTCACCTTCGTGCCCAGTTCCTTCTCATACCACCCCTTGGCTTTTGCCAGTGTTTCACCGTTGGGGATAACCTGCACCCCGATTACCACTTCCTTCGGTTTTGCCTCCGTTGCAAATCCAGACGGGATTGAACCCGCCAGAAGGGTCCCGACTGCTATCATAGCTGCTGCGACAAACGGCTTTCCTTTCATTTTCATCTCCTTTCGTTATCTGATTTCTTATTCTTTCCCTCTCCAGGGAACAATCTTCTCTTCCAGCACCCGGATAACCCTGTCGAGGAGGACGCCGGTGATACCCATGATGATAATCCCGACAAAAATCACGTCGCTGCGCAGAAACTTGCTCGCATCCAGCACCATCCAGCCGATTCCGGAGACAGCCGCTACCATTTCTGCCGCTACCAGAGTCGTGTAGGTAAAGCCGAGCGACGTCTTCAATCCGGTGAATATATCCGGCAGAGTTGCCGGGAGGATCACATGGAAGAACACCTGTCTTCGGGAGGCGCCGAGCGTGTAGGCCCCATTAATCAGGTCCTGACGGATTCTGCTGACTCCGGCGACACAGGAGAGGTACACCGGTGCAAATCCTGCCAGAAACAGCAGCGCCACTTTTGAGGAGTTCTCGATACCCATCCAGAGAATCAGCAGCGTGTAGTAGGCCAGGGGTGGCAACGGGCGATAGAATTCGACCAGCGGGTCAAAAATAGCCCTGATTTTCGAGTTGGTGCCGCTTGCAAGTCCGAGCGGAATCGCGGTGACAACAACCAGGGCAAATGAGCCGAGCAGTCGCGCCATGCTGTCCTGCAGGTGAACCCGCAGGCTGTTGTCCTTGTATCCCTCAGTAGCGATCGTCAGGAAACAGTCCCAGACCTTGAGCGGTGCCGGTATCAATACATCGGAAACCAGACCGTAGGCCGTAACTGCGTACCAGGCAGCCAGGAGAGTAATGATCGTGGTGAACGACAGCAACCGTTCTACGGTGCAGACGCAGCTGAACCGGGGAGCGGTGACCGGTGGGCCTTCGTCAGGCCCGGCCGGCGGAACCGTACGTTTCAGGAGCACCTCAGCCATTAGTGTTGCTGCGGGCATCGATGAGACCATTGAACGTCTTCGTTTCAGTGAGACTCAAGCTTAAATCCCAGGTTGACGTATATCCTTCCCGCTCATACAGTTTGCGCGCTCCGGCGCCGCTGGCGATCAGCTTTGCTTCCAGCCCCCCCTTGTCGATAATCCATTGATGGTTGTACTGCATAAGCCGGTCGGCAAGTCCATGACCCCGATATTCCGGCAGAGTGTATACGTCGAGAATCCAGCCGTAAAAGCCCGGTTTAAAGAGATAATAGGGGAAATCACTTTTCAGCAGAGTTCCGGCAGAGGCAACCGGGAGATTGTCACTCGTATAGGCGATATAATGCCGAAGTCGATCCTGCTTCAAATCCTCCAGATATTGAGACCGGACGACATCCCATGAGTTTTCGATAAAAGCGTCGTCACTGATGCCCATCTCCGCGAACATCCGTTTCCGGAAGTCGATCACCAGATCAATGTCGTCAGCGGTAGCGGCCCGTACCGTGAATGTTTCATTATTGTGTGCCACAGTTTCCTCCTTTATGTTCGAGCAAGACGGTCCAGATGCTTGTAAAAGGGGCGCTCCGCTTCCTGCCGGGCAAACCTGACCGCCAGGGTGTCGTCCACAACGTCCAGAATTTTGATGAAGCAGACGGCGGCGAGATCCATGTCCCCCAGCTTTTCCCGGACCCGGATATAGCACTCTTCAAAATAGGCACCGCAGATCGATATTTTAACCAGCTTCCCGGTAATCTGATAGCGGCCTCCGTCAGGGGTTGCGACGAGCAGCGACACCGTTTTATTGAACCAGAGGCTGGCGGTCAGATTGCGATAGCTGCGCGCCGACTCAAGAAGTTCCAGGTATTCTAGCGTACCATCATCAGTCAGGCGGAGGGATTCCAACACCGCAGCATGCGGAGTGCCATCGCCGTTTATCGTAGCCAGTACCGTAACGGTGTCGGGGCTGTTGAGTATTTTTTTAAGACCTTCATGGCAGCTGAATGACATATATTCTTCTCTCCTATACGAGCCGCAGCAGGTCGCTGTCCGGATGGTTGCCGCAGCGGCGGTAGTCATCAAAATCCATCGCGAGGTCATATTTCAGCCGCAGCGCCTGAAGGCCTCGCGCCAGGCGGACATAGTAATCAAGCGAGGCATTTTTCTGGTCATTGAAATAGGACTTCGGTCGTACCACCCAGACCATCGAAACCGTTGAAACTCCATTGCTGGCGAGATATTCGGCTTCTTCCAGCGTATGCTGCAGGGCATCGTCTTCACTGGTAAAGCCGTGGGGACGGGCCAACTCGACGCCGCCGACAATACCGGTATTGACATTGCCCCTGCCGAAGATAGCCACCGCACGGATCAACCGCTGCTGCCACTCTTTGTAACCGACCCACTCTGCTTTGCCGGGGCAGATCCAGTTGAACAGCTTTTCGTTGAGGACCTCGATATCGGCCGTATAGCTCATCAGACCGGTCTCCTCGTACAGACGGGCCAGCTGTTTTTCAGTGAATGCGGTGGCAATCAACTGAGACGGAAATTTTTTAGTACTGAAATTCTCACCGATCGCCTGAAGCAGCCTGATATACCCTTCAACCTCTTCGTCAAACGGGACTGTTCCCCGGGTATCGGAACCTGCCGTCAGGCAGATGGTGCTGAACCGACCCGGCTGTTTCAGTGCTTCGGCAATCGTCTCTTTGACATCGTCCGGGCTCAGTTTTGCCGGAACTTTCAATTCCGACTTCTCATGTTTGAGGTAGTTGACGATATCGCAATATTTGCACCCTTTGTCATTGGTCCAGAAGTGGCAATAACTCGACGGCATCACGTTGAGGCGCTGCGGCCGGGCGGTAACGACGAACTTCATCGGCGTACCGGAGCTGGTCTGCTTATCGAAGAAATCGGGCACCGGCCAATACTCAACCTCTTCAACCACCCTCCCCCCATCGGTGATAACCAGAAGACCATCCAGAAAATCAACGTGATACGGGTTCTCTTCCACCGGTGTCGGATCAGTCAGAACCGTGGTACCGTCCCTGAACAGCAGCGACTCGGGCAACGGTGTCAGCTTGGCATCCCGCGACCCAAAGAGAGCGGCACTCCTCTGCTGGTGCCTGGCGGCATCCATGACCGCTAGTGCGCGCTCGGTATAATGCACCCCCCGACGCTGTACATCGATTTTTGTAATGATCAGCGGCGGTACGTCAGGGTACCGGGCAATAATTTCGCCCAGATCAGGCTCTCTCTTTTGTGCTGCCACAATGTTCCTCGACATGATGCTGCTCCATAAATCAGTTTTTGGTTCGGTCACCGGTTGATATCTGGGCTATGCCACTCTGGCATCCGACCTCAATCGGCAGGCTCTGATCCCGGGACCAGCCGATCCAGGAGCTGTCATAATTGTGCAGTTTTTCGAGCGGCCAGCCGGAGAGGTAGAGGGCAAAAATGGCCTGGGTTGAACGCACACCAGACTGGCAGAAGAAGTACTGTTCTTTGGCAACGTCATACCCCTGCTTTTCCAGAACGCTTTTCACCTCTGCGGCTGTCAGCCATTCAGCCTGATTGCCCTTCTTTTTGAATTGCGCCCAATCGCTGTGAATACCCCAAGGAATGTGCCCGGCACGGGTTGCACCCTTCTTGAGCTCTTCACCGCAATACTCCTTACGGTCCCGGTTGTCCCACAACTGCGCTTTGCTGCTGTTTTTCAGTTTCAGGATATCCGGAGTATCGACACGCAGAGATGGGCGGGAGATCGTCGCCGTAAAAGTGCCGGGCTTTGCAGCTTCGGGCGACAACAGATCAACAGGATTGCCCGCATCCCGCCAGGCCTTTACACCACCATCCAACACCCGGACATTCCCTTTGCCGTAATAGGTAAAAGCCCACCAGAGCCGTGTTGCATCGTACTTGGAGTCGTACACAACGACGATCGAATCCCGGTTGATACCAAGAATCCGGGCAAGCTTTGTAAAGCTGTCAGCATCAATAATATTTCCGCTGACTCCGTTCTGCGTTTCAGGTGGAGCCTCGATGGCCGGGCGGTCAACCTGGTATGAACCGGGAATGTGCCCAAGGCGATATTCAACGTTATTTTCGGCAGCCAGGATCACCAACTGCGGCGTATTGGCATCAATCAAGCGTTTCAGCTCCCGAACGCTGATAAGTGCGTTCCCACGCGGAAAACCTTTATATTGGCTCTCTTCTGCCGGTACTGTTGTTGCTGTCACTGTAAGCAGTACAACTGCGGTAAAAATGTTCAAAAATATTCTGGTCATCATCTGCAGCTCCTTAAATTGGCAATAAAAAAGGCCAGAAAAGAAATGGGGACTACTCCCATTTCAATCTGGCCTCCAGTTTTTCTGGTCAGCTTTTTTAAAATACGTACAAACTATGTTTTTTATAGATATATATAACCGTAAAGAATGTCAAGTAGTATTTTCTCTCGCAAAATTACGTAATGAATCTATGCGAGGACTCGTCCCATTTCAAATGCCTGCAGATTCTTTTCATGGAAGCGTTCCGGAAGTCGCTGCCGAATCGCCTCAACAATATGCTTTGGAGAAAGCAGCGGCAGACGGGAACTCAAGGCACCAAGAAAAATGACATTGGCAAAAACCGCATCACCCAACTCTTCTGCTGCCGCTGTTTCTGCCGTAATCCCCCAATGAGGTGATGCAAGCTCCGGATCGGCAGAGACAATTTCCGGATTGTGTAGAATCAGACTCTGCGGACCGCACAGCCCCTTGAACATAGTGTAGGCGATACCTGAAAAAGCACAAAAAAAGTCAGGACGTTCGACCACCGGGCTGTCGATGAATTCATCAGAAATTACTACCTGACTACGCACATACCCGCCGCGAGTCTCGGTTCCGTGACTGATCAGCATCGATGTGTACAGCCCTTGATTAACCGCAGCCTGCCCCAGAACCTGGCCTATCCGCACGACGCCCTGACCGCCGTAACCGCTCACCAGTATCTCGATCCGCTCAGCCATTGCCGCCTCCCTTCTGTACAGTGGCTACGAATTCCCGGAGGCCTGCCGCAAACTCAACCCGTGATCCGACGGCATCATGGACAATCCCGGTCGTGAAATGGGTGTTCTCATCAGCGGTAAGATCATCAGCCGTCCTTTCGCGGAACCAGTCGTAAATTGTCGCAAGGTCTCGAGTTCCCAAAGCCTGGACACCGTAATGGGTAACACAGGGATATATCAGCTGAACCAGAGAAAAGCCGGGATTCTGAATTGCCTGTTTCAAACTATCGACCGGCTCGTGCCCCTGCAGAACAGTGTGGCGGGCCAAAAAAGTTGCTCCGGCTTCCTTGAGAATGCGCAGCACATCAAAGCCCCGCTGGGTCCAGTTCGGCTCCCAGGCGCCGTAAGGGCTGCTGTCGGTTTTACTCCCCAGCGGTGTAGTCACCCCGTACTGTCCACCGGTAGACTGGTAGCCAAGATTATCAAAAACCACTACCGTCATATCGACATTACGCCGGGCAGCGTTCAGCAGATGGAGAAAACCGATGGTGAAGGCATCGCCATCGCCGACGGTCAGGATCAGACGTTTTTCGGGCGGCAGGGCCAGACGCAGGCCGGTTGCCATGGCGTAGACCCTGCCATGGGTGCCGGCAAAGGTATCGCCTTTCCAGGTAACAAAGGTCTGTCGGCCGGAGCAGCCGATGCCGGTCCCCCAGACCACATCACCCTGGGCAAGGCCGAGTTCGTCAATAGCTTCGAGCACCTTGCGGTGCGCCAGTCGCAGGCCGCACCCTTTACAGGCGGTGCCGGGATTCTTCTCGGGGCGGACGTATTTTTCCAGTAGATCGCTCATATTACCATTTCTCCGTACGCCAGCCGTCGCGCACCAACGGTTCATGCTTTAAAAGTGCCTTGATGTCTTCCAGCAGTTCTCCGGAAGTCGGCAGCTCACCACAGCGACCCCAGAAATGGACCTGACTGCCATCGGCTGCTGCCCGCTGTACCTCACGCACCAGCTGCCCGTCCCAATTCAGTTCAACCACCAGATAAATTGCCCTGCGCTTGAACAGATGGTCCTGAAAAGGCCAGAGCGAGATGGGTCTGATGCCGCCGACAGGAAGTCCTTCACTCCGGGCAGCTCTGACAGCGCTCTGCACCACCCGCGAAGGTGTTCCGTAGGCGACGAGAATCACTTCCGGGGCATCGTCCAGAAACCACTGGTCAGCTTCGTCAATGAGATCCCGATGATTGAGAATTTTGTGGATCAGACGCCAGGCATGCTTATGCTGCCAGGTAATATCCTCGGTGTCATGTCCCCGGTCCGTCGGGGTCCAGTCAGAGCAGGCAGCGCCGGTGTTATGCCCGAGTACCACCGGCGGAATATCGATGTCATCGGTTGCCGGATAAAACTCCGGTCCCGGATGGATTCGGCGCGGCACGACCTCCAGACCCATGGCGAGAAATTCGGCATCGGTTTCAGGGAGCTCCAATGTTTCCCAGCCATCGGTGACCATCTGGTCAGCCAGAACAATAACCGGTGTGCGGAAGCGCTCAGCCAGATAAAAGGCACGTACTGTCAGACGGTAGGCTTCCTGAACAGAGCTCGGAGCCAGCACGATCGTCTCAAAATTACCACCGTGCGTCAGGTAGCGACTGAGGTAAAACTCCCCCTGCCCCGGCGCACCGGTGATGCCGCTGACCGGTCCTACCCGCTGCGAGTTGACTATTACCACCGGCACCTCGCTGCTGACCGCCCAGCCGAAAGCGTCGGCAAAAAGAATGAAACCGGGGCCGGAAGTTGCCGTCATCGCTTTCAGGCCACCGATAGAACCGCCGTTGCATATATGCAAAGCAGCATTTTCATCTTCCGCCTGAAGATAATAGCCGCCGACCTGGGGAAGACGGCGCGACATGTTCTCGGCAATCTCGGTAGCCGGTGTGATCGGATAGCCGGCGAACAGAGTGCAGCCGGAACGAATAGCTGCTTCCGTAATGGCGGCGTTGCCAGTATCAAAGGTTCTTTTCATTGAGCCCGCCCTTTTTCTTTATTTCTCCGTAGAGGTCAACCAAGCGCCGTCTCTGGATCTTACCGCTTGGACCTTTGGGGAACTCTTCAATAAAAAACACTTCCCGGGGCGTTTTGAAACCGGCCAAATGCTCCCGACAAAAGTGTCTAATGCTATTCGCATCGAGGTCAGAACCGGGCCTCAGGGTAACGAACGCAGTCACCTCCTCGCCGTACAGTTTATGCGGAACACCAACAACGCCGACCGCTTCAACTTGCGGCAGACGATGAATAACCTCCTCAACCTCACGCGGGGAAATTTTTTCACCGGCACGGTTGATCAACTCTTTTTTCCTCCCGGTCAAAAACAGATATCCCTCCTCGTCGAGGAAACCGAGGTCTCCGGTGTAAAACCAGCCACCCTTGAGAGCCTCCTGGTCAGCTTTTACATTATCCAGATAGCCGCTGAAGACATTTTTTCCCCGAAGAACCACTTCACCGACTTCCCCCTGAGGAAGCTCACCCCCCTGTTCATCAACCACCCGCAGCTGATTACCAATCGGCGGTCCCGCAGAACCGGGCTTATGGAGCAATGGCGGCAGAGGATTAGCCGTAACCTGGCAGGCCGCCTCGGAAATACCGTAAGTTTCTATGACAGGGATCCTGAAGCGTTGTTCGAATTCTTCTAGAATCGCTACCGGTAACGGAGCAGAGGCGGAGCGGGCAAAGCGAAGCGATGCCGTATCTTTCTCCTCAGGTGCAGGGTGCGAAAGCAGGAGTGACAAAATGGTTGGTACGGCGCTAAACCAGGTCACCCGATGATCTGCAACCCACCTCCAAAAATGTTCTGCAGCAAAGCGCTCCGGGATGACAACCGCCATGCCGGTCAGGAGAGGAGTCAGCAGTGTAACAACCAACCCGTTTATGTGAAACAGCGCCAGCACGCAGAGTGCAATATCATCTGACGTCAGTTGGTGAGCAGTACGTACAAAAGAAGCATTTTCAAGCAGGTTGCCATGTGAAAGGAGTACGCCCTTCGGCGTTCCGGTCGTACCTGAAGTAAACAGGATGAGCGCTGCAGACCAACTGGAGACTCTGGCGGCAACTGCAGTAAAACCGGCAGCTTCTGAAGATCGGGATAACAGGCCTATCTGTAGATCATGAACAGTGCCATGCGCTACGGGAGAAAAACCGAAACTGCCATACTCCCGGGCATGACTCCATGCGGGATGGAAGATGACAAACCGTGCTGAAGATTGCCGGAGTGCCTGACCAATCTCATCCGGGGTAAGCCGGGGGTTGAGCGGAACCGCAACACCTCCGGCGCTCATGACTGACAGCAGCGACAGCGCCGCCTCTTTACCGTTGGGAAGGATCAGTGCGACCCGGTCGCCGGACACGAAGCCATGCTGTACCAGAAGTTTTTGAACTGCTGATGAAGTTTCAGCCGCCTGAGAGAACGTCACGGTTTCATCTGATTCGGGTAGAATCAAAAAGGGATTGTTCCCATTGGCAGCGACCTGACTGCTGAACAGCTCTCCGATTGTCTGTAGAGTATTACCTGGCGACATAGAGCTCCCAACTGGTGTTGCAGGGCGGGCCGGCCGCGTAGTGCATTTCCGCTGAATTTAAATCATATACAGCAGCCGAAACGGTGCGTAATTCACCACTATGACTGCAGATGGGATGGGTAGGGCTATGATCGGACAGTGATGCTTGTATTGAACCCAAAGATGCCGGCATACCGTTGTCGAGCAGTTTTTTCATTCTCAGCAAGCGCCCGGTACTGTTATCCCGATTTCCCAATATCTCTCCCTCTGTCAAAAGATTCAGAAAGTGGTTGGTCCGGACAGTCACCTCTTTTGTTATATATTCAATGGCAAAGCGAGGATAGAGCTGTTCCAGAACGAGACTCCCTTCAGATGTTGCAACCACGATGTTTCCGCCAACCAGCCGCTTCGGCATGAAGTCCGTGATAACCTGGACTGCAGAGGCGAGATCTGCACAGCTACTCAATATTTTTTCAACCAGGACTCCACGCGGAATTTTATGTAACAGCGCTTCAGCAAGCGGAACGGTGTCAACGAAGGTAATTGCTACTGCCAGCCCGCACTCGTTGACACCGCTGTTAAGTCCCTTCTCGAGAGGTGATGCATGTCCCCGGATACCAACATAACGATATCTCCCATGACCATTTACAATTTCTTCACTCGAATCTGAATCGCTCCAGAGATCACGGGTCTTGAACAGATATCTGCCACTGATGGCGCCCAGGGTGCACATACTCTTATTTGATGCCGGAACGTTTCAGGTAGCTGAGGTCAAACAGCTCATTGATCTCAAACTCTTTCTTGAGCACTTTGGTTTCGCGCAGAAAGTCTTTAACCTGTTCCAGGGCGGCAATATCCTTATCACTGATGGAGAGGGCAAAGTTGTACCGCTTGGTAATCTTGGTTATCACCGCCAACGGGAACTTGCTTTCGTCCGAGATCGCCTTCTGTGCGGCTTTTGGGTCCTTACTGTAGAAGTCTGTCGCGCGTTTGGTGGCACGAAGGAAGGCCTCAACAAGTTTTGGATTCTCCTTACCGAACTCATTGCGCGTCAAATATACATTAACCGCCCGTTTGATTTTGGTGGAATCGGCCAGTATTTTGCCCTTCTTTTGTATTTCTATATTGGACGTAATCGGCTCCCACACTGCTACAGCATCAACATTCTTTGTCTCCAGGGCATTAGCCAACTCAGGAGCCGGAAGATTGACAACCTGAACATCACTCGTCTTGAGGCCGTATTTGTCCAGCAACAGGAACAGGAAGTGATGGGCACTGGAACCAACCGGAACACCGACTTTTTTCCCTTTAAGATCCTTTGGGGATTTGATAGCTGAGTCAGGAGCCACTAAAACCGAATTATGGGCCGGGTCGAGGCCCGCATTGGCAATAACTTTCAGATCGATACCTGCAGCCCGTCCGGCAACCGGAGGCATATCACCGGTATGAATCAGGTCCAGGCGACCTCCGGAAAGTCCTTCGATCATCGGGGGACCGGCGAGGAACAGGTTGTACTTGACTTTGGCCCCTTCCTTGGCGAACTCTTCATCATAATACCCCTTTGCTTTACCGAGCAGAATGATGGTGCTGGCGGCCTGGTATCCGATGTTCACCTCTTTGCCGCTCTCCGGCGCTGCGAATGCCGATGAGCCGGCTAAACTTGCCATAGTTACAATCAGTGCGATTAACTTCTTCATGATGTTCTCCTTTTTTTGATTTCCGTCTCCGGTCAACCTGCTATCAGATTGCGTAAGCAAACGGTTTATTGGTCTGTTCGAAAAATTCTGTATAAATTTCTTTGCGGATCTGGACAAAATCATAATCACTCCGGTCTCGAGGACGCGGCAGCTGTACCGGGACAATCTTTTTGATCGTTCCGGGGCGGTTGGACATGACTACAACCCGGTCTCCAAGATAAATGGCCTCATCAATGTCGTGAGTCACCAGAATCATCGTAGTTTTCTCAGTTTCCCAGATGCGCAGCACCTCCTGCTGCATGTTGATACGGGTCATGGCATCAAGAGCGCCAAACGGCTCGTCGAGCAGAAGAACCTTGGGGCAGTTGACCAAAGCCCGAGCGATACTGACTCGCTGCTGCATGCCGCCTGAGAGTTGATGCGGGTAGGCTTTTTCAAAACCGACAAGCCCAACCAGTTCAATATGTTCGCGTACAAGTCGACTCCGTTCGGCTGAAGGAGTTTCACTGCGGCAGCCAAAGGCGATGTTGTCGCTCACCGTCAACCAGGGGAGCAGGCGGGCTTCCTGAAAAACCATACCGCGATCCACGCCCGGCTTACGTACCGGCTGATCACCAAGCAATATTTCGCCGCTGCTTTCTGAATCGAGACCGACAATGATACGCAGCAGGGTGCTTTTGCCGCAACCACTGGCGCCGACAATACTTAAGAATTCCCCCGGCTCCACCCGCAGATTGATATCTGTGAGAGCCTGAACCGTTCCGGTATTAATGGTAAACTGTTTTGAAAGGCGGCTGATTGAGAGTGCCTGACCGCTATTTACTGACATACTCATTTCCTCAGATGTTCCATTTAAGAAGACGTGCTTCCAGCCTGCGAATAGCGTAGTCGATAAGCAGCCCGGTAATGCCGATGGATATTACCCCTACCAGCATGACGTCCGCCTGAGAAAGTTCGCGGGCGTACATGATCATGTAGCCGACACCGGCAGAAGCGGCGATCAACTCGGCGCCGACCACACTCATCCAGGCGATGCCGATGCCGATCCTGATGCCGGTAAAGATTGATGGCAGAGCCGAAGGGAGCACCACTTTTGTCAGCAGGGTCCAGCGGTTCTTTTCAAAAATAGTCGCCACTTCAACATATTTTTTATCGGTATTTCTGATGCCGTGTACTACGTTCAACAGCACCGGCCAGAAACTGCCGATAGCAATGACAGTAATCTTGGATGCTTCATCGATACCCATCCAGAGAATCAGCACCGGGACCCAGGCGATGATCGGTATAGGGCGCAGCAGACCGGTAATCAGCACGAGGGCACGCTCAACACGGGGGGACAGTCCGATCAGCACCCCTGTGACCAGTCCCAGCAGGGAACCGGCGGAAAACCCCTTGATGACCCGCCAGAGGCTGACAGTGAGATGTTTGAGCAATTCACCGCTTTTGAGCATATCGAAAAATACCAGCCAGATATCACTCGGAGGCGGTAGGATTGTCGGCTTAATGATCCCCTTCCTGCTGAGCAGTTCCCAGATGACTAACAACATAACCGGGACAAACAGGGGTAGCAGAAAATACCCCCCTCTGCGGGTTATGGTAACGGGCTGCGCCTTTTCAGAAATCACAGCTGCCTCGGGGATATCATTTCCCGTATTGGTATCAATATAATCCATACGTTCCGCTGGTCAGCGGGCTATCCGGTCAAGATGGGTAAAGAAGGGGCGTTTCGTATGTTCATATTCCCGGCGGGCATCCTGACCTTCGTCAATAATTTCAACGGGTTCTATTTCCCATACAGAAGCCAGATTAACATCTCCCTGTATCGAACGGATTTCCTGGTAAAACTTTAAAAACAGCGGCCCGGTGATATGATTCTTGATCGGACGCCCCTTGATCTGAAACGATTGCCCGGCATTTGACAGCGCGATTGCCACGACCCCGTCGAACCAGATGCTGCGAGTCAGGTTTTTGTTGGTTGCTGATGACTCGAAATACTCCAGATAGAGCAGATTGCCCTGTTCACCTATATGGAGAGGCACCCCCGCAACTGCGTGCGGGAACCCCTTTTCATCGACAGTTGCCAGTACCTTACTGGTACGGCTGTCAGTTAGCAGGCCGACTATCTCTTTTGTTAATGCAGTTCCCATATAATTCCCCTTAATATTTGACTTCAGAGTAATCGCGACAAATCCGAGTCGGGGTGGTTACCGCAGCGACGATAATCATCAAAGTCAACGCCGAGGTTGTATTTCACCCGCAGATTGTGAAGCCCCTGTGCCTTTTGGACGTAATACTCAAGAGAGGCGTTCTGCTGATCGTGAAAGTAGGAACCGGGACGCGGGACCCAGACGATATAGACAGTTGTCACACCACGTTCAGCCAGGTATTCAGCTTCTTCCAGGGTCGCCTTCAGGGCGTCGTTTTCGCTCTTGAAGCCGTGCGGCAGAGCCAGTTCCGAACCGGACACCAGGCCGGTACCGACATTGCCGCGACCAAAGATATCCACAGCCCGGACAAGACGATTTTTCCACTCCTGATAACCAAGTTTAGAGGCTTTCCCCGGGCAGACCCAGTTGAATACCTCTTCGTTCAGCACTTCCAGGTCACTGGTGTAACTCATCAAACCGGTATTCTCATACAGACGTGCCAGCTGTTTTTCATTGAAAGATGATGAAATCAGTTGGCTCGGGAACTTTTTGGTTGTGAAGTTTTCACCGATGGCCTGCAGTGTCTCGATATAGAAATCCACCTCCTGATCGAACAGCTCCTTACCTTTAAGGACGGAACCGGAAGTCAGGCAGATGTTGGTAAACCGGCCAGATTCCTTCACTGCTTCTTTGATTGTTTCGGAGATATCGGATGGTTTAAGGCGAGTCGGCACCCCCTTTTCACTTTTCTGCTGCTTGGTGTGGGTAACGATATCGCAGAATTTGCACCCCTGATCCTCAGCCCAGAAGTGGCAATAGCTGGACTGAAAGACATTCAGTCGTTGCGGACGGGCACTGGCGATATGGCTCATCGGAATACCGGTACTGGTTTTTTTATCGTAGTAAAGCGGCTTGGGCCAGAGGTCGGTAAACTCGACAAACTGACCGTTGTCGATCAGGGCAAATGTGCCGTCGACCAAATCCACGTGATACGGGTTCTGATCCGGCGGCGTCGGGTCGGTCAGAATTGTTGTGCCGTCACGGAGCAGAAGAGATTCCGGCAGGTCTTTTATCTGCCCATCGCGCGAACCGAACAGGTATGGACTGCGCATCTGATGTATAGAGTAATCGACGGCAGCAAGTGCCCGTTCGGTGTAATGCACCCCTCGGCGCTGCACGTCAATCTTCAGCGCTATCAGACGGGGAAAATCAGGATACTTTGCTACTATTTCTGCCAGTGAGAGTTCTGAATTAGTTTTGTTCCCCTGATGTCGTGCCATTTCCGGTTCCTTCCACATGTTCTGTTTTTGTGTAAGCAGAGTAAAAAATCAAAAAGGCCAGGCAAAAACAGGAGCACTCCCGTTTTTGCCTGGCCTCCAGTTTTTCTGGTCAGCCCTGCTTTTGAACACCCTAACAAAGGAAAGGTGCAGCTGTCAAGCAATTAAATATCAAACCTACAAATTTTGTATAAGATAGCGGCTATTACGACGTGGTTCCGAATTCATCATCACATCAGGAGCGGGGAAATCTCAATCGCCTCTGAGCCGTGCAGACCAGGCGGATACAGCATCGGCTTTAGCAGTAAAATGTTCCATTGCCTCCCTCATCATCTGCGAGATATTCAAGTCATTACATAATGCCATTGCCTCAAATTCCTGCCGTTCATAGTCACTTACTCTCATTGAGATTACATTGTACCTCGGAGTATCCTTGTATTTTCCCATGATTTTTCTCCTATCCGTAACTCTGTTAAAATTCGTATTGAGCACTCAGAACAGTGCCACTGCCGAGGCCGGCCTTTGAAGTGGAATGATGGTCCCCTGCGTCTGTATAAGCGGCAATTAAACTCAAGTTCTTGTTCACGAACCAGGCAGCGTGGACATTCCAGTAGTTTGCATTCTCGAAGGTGGTGAATTTAGCTCCCTGTTTGAATTCAAAACCTATCGCAGCGTTATCAAGCGGGAGGACATCGATGTTTCCAAAAAAGACGGTATCCTGTTTGTCATTGAAACCGAGAATGCCATTAACCTGACCTTTGGTTGACAGGGCTCCTGCAGAAAGGAGTACCGGTCTTGGCAACTCGGTGATCAGTTTTGTAGCAACTACATAGGCGTCAATACCGTTTTTATCTACGTTGTCGCCAAGTTTAACCGCATCGAAAGTGGTTGTTTTGTAGATGGCGCCTACGGCAACTGCGGGGAGAAACTTTGTGCCGAAACTGTTTTCTTCGAGCAGCAACGCCTTTGCACCAATATTACTTTTATGAATATTCTGACTAAGCCCATTCAAGTTCTTATTGAATGCCAGCAGGTTAGGACCGAGGTTAACTGACTCATACCCATAGGAAAGCTCCAGCCGTTTGAAAAAGGTGTCCGCAACACCAATAGTCGTCCAATCGATGTCAGATCCGTTGAGGTTCACATACCACGTCCCGAATCTGGGCTTGGCAACTTGATCCTGCCCATCGTCTTTGCTGAACGTAGCTGCCGGGTACGCCAGTGGATTGAAAGCAACACCGCCGACACCTTCAAGGTTGACAAGCGGAACGCCGGCCTGTGCAGAACCTGTAAACAAAGCCGCTGCCAAAACAACTACTGCCATTACATTCATTACTTTTTCCATTCTTCAGCTCCTTTAAGCTTTTAATTTCGGGGTTATTCCCGATGGTAACCATTTTCCTGATCTCAGGTTTTTCATCTCAAATGCCAACTCGTGCCAACGCCTGCTCCAGATCGGCAATAATATCATCCACATTTTCAATACCAACCGACAGGCGGATAAAGTCAGGCGTAACCCCGGTGGATATCTGCTCTTCCGGGCTTAATTGAGAATGTGTTGTCGAAGCAGGGTGGATAACAAGTGATTTTGCGTCGCCGATGTTGGCCAGCAGCGAGTGCAGTTTGAGGCCGTTGATAAATTTCTTGCCATCTTCGATCGTACCTCCTTTGAGGCCAAAGCCTACCAGAGCGCCGAACAGGTCCTTATGGTGATATTTTTTAGCCAGTTCATGGGTGGGACTGTCAGGCAGACCGGGATAATTAACCCAACTGACCTTGGGGTGCTTCTTCAGGAATGTCGCCACTTTGAGGGCATTCGTACTATGTCGTTCCATGCGCAGATGCAATGTTTCGAGCCCTTGCAGAAAGAGGAATGAGTTGAACGGCGAGACAGCCGGCCCCAGATCACGCAGCAGCGAGACGCGGACTTTGATGATATAGGCGATTGCCCCGAGTGCCTCCCAAAAATTGATACCGTGGTACGAGGGATCGGGCTGGGCAATTTCAGGAAATTTGCCGTTGCCCCAATTGAACGTTCCGCCGTCAACAATGACGCCACCAATTGAAGTACCATGGCCGCCAATGAACTTTGTTGCCGAATGAACGACAATATCGGCACCGTGCTTGAGAGGATTGACCAGATACGGTGATGGCGTGGTGTTGTCGATGATCAGCGGAATATTGTGTTCATGGGCAATGGCCGCTACTTTTTCGATATCGAGCGTGTCGAGCTTCGGGTTACCGACACTCTCGCCGTACAGCAGCCGCGTCTTGGCAGTAATCGCCTTACGGAAATTCTCAGGATCGGATGGGTCGACAAATTTAACCGTGATGCCGAGCTGCGGTAGTGTGTAATGGAAGAGATTGTATGTTCCGCCATAGAGACTTGCAGCAGAAACAATCTCATCGCCGGAGTGCGCGATAGTAAGTATGGCAAGTGATATGGCTGACTGACCGGAAGCGACTCCCAGTGCAGCGACGCCCCCTTCCAGAGCTGCAACCCGCTGTTCAAATACATCAGTGGTAGGGTTCATCAGGCGGGTGTAGATGTTGCCGAACTCCTGAAGTCCGAACAGCCGTGCGGCATGGTCGGCATCGTTGAAAACGTAGGACGTCGTCTGATAGATCGGAACCGCGCGTGCATTGGTCGTCGGATCCGGTTTCTGTCCCGCGTGCAGGGCCAGTGTTTCTGCTTGATAAACAGGTGCATCGCTCATGGTGTTACCTCCATTTAGGTTGGTGTTGCAGTAAAGTTATTACAGCCTTTAATTATACTGATAGATGGCGCTCACCGCATGACTGCGGTAATAGTGGCTTATGCGGCGTAAACCGTGTGGGTTCAGGAGTCCATCGAGTTCTTCATGAGTTAGTGTTTTGGAGCAATCAGAACATGAGAAATAATCTGAGCACGTTGTATCGCACCGTTCATGAGGCTTGCGGCAGCGCACCTCCATCAGCAGGTAGCCACCCGGTTTCAGGTTGGCTACGGCATTTTCCAGATACAAATGCCGCTCGCTGCTCTCCATGATAATATTAAAAACGTAGGTGGACAGAACAAGATCAACGTTGAGACGTGAGTCCGGAAGCTCGTCTGTAGCCATGAGCCTCTCAATGTTTTTGACCAGCGGGCGGTCGCGCAGTTTTTCAATCTGTTCAGGAATATCCGCCGCGAAAACTTTGAAGCCCTGCTTCGCCATAAAAAAAGCGTTTCTCATGTTGCCAGTGCCGTAATCAAGTACTTCAGTTGCCTGACTTTTCTTGAAGAAGGTGCTGTATCTTCTGACACTTTCAGCGACTATTGTCATACCCTCTCCCTTAAAACCACTATTACTATTGTTTTTATAGTTTTTTTAGATAAAAAAAATCACTATCTGTTAGATCGATGCACCATCCGATACCAACCCGTTTTCGAGAGCATAAATCCGCTCCGCCCATTCGAGGCTCCAGGCACGCAGACGCTCCACCGACATCGGTTGAGGCATATTACCGGAATATATAGTATTCGTAGTATCGACGATCTGGTTTGCCAGGCGACGATAATAATATGACTGGTTCGATTTAGGTATCGATTCAATAACCGTCTGCCCGTAAAGTTCAGACTGCCTGACAACTAGCGACCTCGGCACCTTGCCTATTGTCCTGGCATTGGTATGAAAAGAAAAATCATTGACAAAGGCCTCTTCAAAAGAACTCGAAATACTATTAAGAATCAACCCACCCATCAGTATTGGCGTCTCATGTTCACTATTATACTGTTCCAAAAAACCAAAGACATCATTGGCTGTCTGCAATGCTTTGAAATCGGCATTAGTAACGACACAAAGCCTGGATATTTCAACCTGTCGAATAACAGCGTGCAATGCCGCAAATGAATTTTCCCCGGAAATATCATAGAGGACAAAATCAGGATTAATTTGTTCAAAAACCTGTAATCGCTTAAGTTCATTGATAGCTCGTGATATCTCAGCGGACGCACAGGTTGCCGAGGATGTTGGATCCCCTAGTTCCACACAGGTAATTCCTTTAAAGCCCTTATGTACGAGGCTATCCAGGGTGAGGTCGGTATGATTCCGGATCTGCTCCAGGACACTCGGTATTTTGATACTGTTATTCAAGAGAGCTGTCGAATCGCCCTTTGGATCGCACCCGACAACCATAACTTCAAAACATGCTTCCACTAACGAAGCAGATATATTCGTGACCAGGGTGGTTTTTCCGACGCCCCCTTTTCCATAAAATGCAATATGATGAGTCATGAGTAATCTCTTCTCTTAATAATTGACTGGTTAAAATAACGAGGCCGGAAGAGTCACGTGCGTGAAAACTCAACCGGCCTCCAGTTGTCTGGTCAGCATATGATTATACTTCGTGAAACTTAAATACCGCTCCCGTCTATATGCCCGGTACGATTGATTCTAATCTTCTCGCTTTTATCAATCTGGATAACTCTCCCGTCCTGAACAACAAGACTAACGGTGCCAAAACGGATTGACTGCAACGCATCACGCACAAGGAGTTCAAGCTCCTTGTTCCAAAGACTCGGGGCGATGGTGCTCATCCTAGATCCCCTCAAACAGGGCGGTTGAAAGATAGCGTTCTGCTCCATCCGGCAGGATTACGACTATTGTCTTGCCGGCAAATTCATCCAGCTGACCAAGACGTACTGCAGCTGCTACGGCGGCGCCGCAGGAGATACCAACCAGCAGACCTTCCTCCTTGGCAAGGCGCCGTGCAAAATCGAGCGCTTCGGCGCTGTCTACCTGCTCGACACGGTCAACGACGCTGAGGTCGAGGGTGTCCGGAATAAATCCGGCGCCGATTCCCTGAATCTTGTGCGGGGCCGGCTGGAGCGGCAGTCCGGCGAGTTTCTGGCTGATGACCGGACTCTCTTTCGGCTCTACAGCAACAGAAATTATTTTCTTACCCTTGGTGTTCTTGATATAACGCGAAACACCGGTAATAGTGCCGCCGGTACCGACGCCAGATACGAACACATCAATAGCGCCATCGGTGTCATTCCAGATTTCAGGGCCGGTGGTTTTTTCATGAATCTCAGGATTAGCCGGGTTCTTGAACTGCTGCGGCAGGAAATATTTGTCCGGTTCTGCTGCGGCAATTTCTTCAGCCCGACTGATAGCGCCTTTCATTCCTTCTGCACCGGGAGTCAGTATCAGGTGGGCTCCCAAAGCGGCAAGAACGCGACGGCGCTCAATGCTCATCGTTTCCGGCATGGTCAGAGTCAGCTTGTAGCCACGGGCTGCTGCAACATACGCCAGGGCAATGCCGGTATTACCGGAGGTCGGCTCAATGATCTCGACACCCGGCTTCAAAACACCACGTTTTTCAGCATCCCAGATAAGGTTGGCGCCGATACGGCACTTAACCGAATAGGCAGGATTGCGTCCTTCTACCTTGGCCAGAATCGTTGCTTTAGAGTTCCCAACGATGTGGTTCAATTTAATCAGTGGAGTATTCCCGATTGACTGCGAATTGTCTGCGTAAATCTTGCTCATGTACTGTCTCCTTTATAGGTATAATTTTATCGCCTATAGAATTTATAGGTAATAATGGCAAAAAAAATTAGATGCAGTAATCGACTACATTTTGTTTCAACTTCTGAGCAGCGCTGCTTCGTTCAACCATGTCGGCAAGGGAAGTTGCTTCAAATACCGAGTCTATGGCCTTCTTTACATCGATCATCACCAAACGGGTTCCGCAACAGGCGGGATCACCGCATTCATCACAGACAGCCTTGACATTATCATTAAGACATTCGACCAGGGCAAAACCGCCCTCAAGGATACTGACAATCTTGCCGATGCTTATTTTATCTGCCGGCAGAGCCAGCATATAGCCGCCCCCCTTGCCGATTTTACTCTTCAGCACTCCACCTTTTCTCAAAGCGACGAGAATCGCTTCAAGAAATTTTCGTGGCACGCTTTCCTCTTTCGCCAGTTCAGAAATGAGAACCAGTTCTCCGGCAGGGCGCGTGGCAAGGTAGCTGAGCGCTTTAAGCGCGTATTTAGTCTTTTTAGTGATCATATCTATTATGGCTATAGATAAACGATGTTTATTTCATTGTCAAGGCATAAATTACGATATTACAAATTATTTTCCGCATTATAGCTCAAGGTCGGCAGCAAGTTTTTTGTAATAGGTATTGATACAATTAAGTGCCCCTACCGGATTGTGAGCGAGAACCCGGTCCTTGACAACCAGATATGTCGTAGGTGCCTCGGAATATTTTATAAACATGGAGTCATGACCGACGCACAGACCAACTATCACGTTCAGATCAGTCTTCTCCCGGGCAAGAATACGAGCCTGCAGCACCGGATTGCACGCAGATTCATGCTCACCTTTCTTTATCTTGTGTTCTGCAGGAATACCAATTTCCGTCTTGTCAACCGCACCGACTTTGCAGGCAACGGTATAACTGGAAATTCCCTGTGCATCCAGAAACTTGATGAACGACTTCGTTTCATTAATCAGGCCAACACAGGTGGCAATACCGATTTTTTTGGCATCGATCCGTTTGGCAAACGCCGCCACTTCCTCAACCCGGGTAAGTCTGCCGTAATACACCCCTTCTATCTCAGCAGCGGCTACCGTTATTTTCGACACCAGCGGGTCTTCGCGATAGATGCGGTTCACCTCCTCAATTACGGCATCATCCTCCGCCTCGGTCAGACAGAATCCGGGAAAAGCCGTCTTACGCGTGCTGCAACTTGTGGTGACACAATCACCGCACGTCAGTTTTTTCTTACCCTTACTCTGGGCCATCACCATCCTCCTTCGTCTTTACCATTTGAAATTGGAATTATTTGCTGTATGCAAACCTTTTTGCTTTTATGATCGCCCCAAACGCTTCATCAACAGACCCCGGCAAAGTAAATGCCATAATTCTGTGGGTTATAAGCGCATCAATTGCCCCGGGACCAACCTGAGAGGCAATCACACCGCGACAATCGGCAAGCAATTGCGCAGAACGCGCCAAAGCATCATCATCATGAGCCTGTCCGGCGCACGGTGGCGCATTCTCACGCACTTCAAGCAGATCATACCCTTCGTCATGCAGGCGATAAATATGAAATGAACGGGCACGCCCAAAATGTTCATTTACCGTAAGACCATCGCTGCTCGCGACCGCAATTTTAACATCCATTGCAACACTCCTTTCTTACCCAAACATAAAAAAGCCGAAACAAAGCGTCACGCTTTATATCAGCTTCCAGTTTTCTGGTCAGACTGCATTTGCCATATTAAATCCACAAGAATACATAAAAGTCAATATTTAATATATTTCCTGTCTATATTATATTTTGTATCTTCGAAGCAGAGCATACCAGCAAATATTTTAAAATACAAAAACTATAGGCAATATAATTTTTCTATTGACTTTTCTATGCGCCTTGTTACTATAGTGATCACGTATGGCTCACCAGAAAACTGGAGGCCGGGGATTTGATTCTCTGGCCTTTTTTGTATCTCAGCATAAACGGCAGGTGCTCATTGATTACAAAAAAAACCGAATATGCACTCAAGGCGTTGGTAATACTTGCGCAGCAACCCAAAGACAGCTCCATGCTGAGTTCTGATATTGCACTGGAGGACAAACTCCCGAAAAAATTTCTGGAATTCCTCCTTCTCTCATTACGCAAGGGAGGGCTCCTGCAAAGCAGAATCGGCAAAGGGGGCGGGTACCGACTCGCGGTGGATCCGGGTCAGATTTCCATAGCCCGCGTTGTGCGGATTCTGGAAGGTGACTTTGCTCCGCTTGAATGCTTGAGTGAACATATTCACACTACCTGTGAAAATGGTAATGACCCAACGTGCTGCGGCATCCATCTGATAATGTCCGAGGTCAAGCAGTCCATAGCAGCGGTGCTCGAAAACAGGACGTTGGCAGACCTTATAAACCTCGGTGATTCAGCGCGGAACAAACAGCAGAATATTATTGATTACAGCATCTGACAGTAGAAGCACCATGCTTGCAGCCGGACTGACAAGTGCGGCACTACGCAATTTCAAATTAACAAACAAAGCGCATTTGCTAACATAACTAAACATGCAAGCTGACCGGAAAACCCGGAGGCCGAGGGATTTTCCTTCGGCTTTTTGCGTTATTAAAGGAGACATTATGGCAGCCACATCATGCACCAAAGATCGCGTTGTCCAAGGCCACCCCTGTTTCGGTGGCAACAGGCACAAGAATGGACGTATTCATCTGGCAGTTGCACCACGCTGCAATATTAAATGCGGTTACTGTGACCGAAAACATGACTGCGCCAATGAATCCAGGCCGGGAGTCGCCAGCCGTATCATGACACCACAACAGGCGCTGGAACATGTGCGGGATGTGATGGCAGACGAGGCGCTCGGTAAAGTCATCAAGGTAATCGGCATCGCCGGTCCCGGCGACCCGCTGGCGAACGACGAAACTTTCGAAACCTTCAGCCTCGTTAAAAATGAATTCCCGGAGCTGCTATTTTGCATGAGCACCAATGGTCTGCTGCTCCCGGAGCGGATCAAAGATCTTGCCGATATTAATCTGCACAGCCTGACGGTAACGATCAACGCAGTCGATCCGGCCGTCGGCGCAAAAATATACCGGCATGTCATCTACAAGGGAAATCATTACCGTGGCGAGGAGGGTGCCCGGATACTGATACAAAACCAGTTTGAAGGGGTTCGACTGGCAGCGGAACTCGGACTGGTAGTCAAGGTGAATACCGTGCTGACGCCAGGCATTAATGACGATCAGATACCGTTGATTGCGGAAAAGGTGAGTGAAACCGGCGCGTTCGTCATGAATATCATGCCGATTATTCCCCAGGCGGAGCTTTCCGAAGTGCCGCCGCCATCACCAGAGTATCTGGAATCGGTGCGTGCCGCCAATGAACAGGTCATTGCGCAGTTCCGCGGCTGCCAGCAATGCCGCGCTGATGCCGTCGGTCTCATCGGCGGAGGTTGTGCAGTAGCATAACAGTTTAATAGTTCAACATATAAAGGAGCTTCCATGGCTATAAACACCACAATATCAGAGGTACCGATCCGGGAACGGCGCCTGAAAGCCCTTACCGGTTACAGCGGTTCAGTAAAGGATCTGGCGGCACGCACCTCCCCCGGATGCTCGATAACCAATCGCGAGCGGAGTTTTTCCCAGACCAGTTCATGCAGCTCCGGTTGCGCCCAGACCCTGCTCTCCGGCATCCTGGATGCCGCCGTTGTCAACCATGCGCCGGTCGGCTGCCTGGGCGACTCACTATACCAGAACATTGCCCATCATTACGGCCAGTTCCATCGCGGCTGGGCATACAGCAACGTCAACATGGTCAGTACCAACATGGGTGAATCCGACACCGTCTTCGGCGGCGCCGATCGCCTGCGCGACGGTATCCGTGAAGCGTACCGCCGTTTTTCGCCCAAGGCGATTTTTGTCACGACCTCATGCGCTTCGGGGATTATCGGAGACGATGTCCAGGGCATTATTGACGAACTGAAGGGTGAAATTCCGATTCCGGTCGTGCCGGTACACTGCGAAGGTTTTCGCACCAAAGTCTGGGCCACCGGGTTTGACGCCGCCTTCCACGCAATCCTGGGCAGTATTGTCAAACCGCCGCAGCGGAAAAATCCCGAACGGATCAACATCATCAATTTCCGAGGCAGTGCCCGCGTCTACATCACGGAGCTGTTCGGCCGCATCGGCCTGAAACCGGTTTTTGTAGTCCCCTTCGCCACCGTGGCCGAACTGGAAGGGATGTCAGAAGCTGCCGCCACCCTGACCATCTGCGGCACGCTGGGGAGCTACCTCGGCACGGCACTGGAAGAAAAGTATGGAGTACCCTATGTCAAGAGTTCACCCCCTCACGGAAGCGTCGGCATGGACAGCTGGCTAACCGGATTGGGGCGTGCCGTCGGCAAAGAGCTGGAAATCGAGCAGCTGATCCGCACGGAAAAGCAGGCGGTACAGGGGGAGTTGGCCCAAATACGCGCCAGATTGTCCGGGATTACGGCGGTACTCGGCATGGGACCCGGCTTCAGCCTCTCCTACCTGCGGGTCCTGGATGAACTGGGCATCAAGGTTCTTTACGGTGCAAGCTGGCATTACGATCAGCAGTATGACCATGGCGCTCAACCGGCCATTACCACCGAAATGGCTTTGCGTGACGAGGATATACCTTTTTCCATTGGCGAGCAGCAGAACTATGAAATTGCCAACCTGCTGAATGAACTGAAACCGGACCTTTACTTCTCACGTCATCCGGGAAGCTCCGTCTGGGCCGCTAAACAGGGCATTGTCACCGTTCCGGTCATGGATGAGTATACCGCGTTCGGCTATCATGGTCTGGTCAATTTCGGCTGGCGAATTGTTGATGCGCTGGCTAACCGGCGCTTCGTCACCAATCTTTCCCGGCGGGTTCGCCTCCCCTATCAGGATTGGTGGTTCGAGCAGAATCCGTATCATTTTCTAGCAGAAGAGGAGGCCGCCTGATGTCAGATGTCATAGAACAGATCCGTAATGTGTGCGCGCTGGGGGCGCTTCAGTCGGTTACCGCCATCGAGCGGGCAATTCCGATCATCCATGCCGGACCGGGGTGCGGCCAAAAACTCTGGAGTGCGCTCTCCAGCGGCAACGGTTTTCAGGGTTCCGGATATGCCGGAGGGCACGCGGTACCCTGCAGTAATTCGACCGAAAATGAAATCGTCTTCGGCGGTGAAGACAAACTGCGCGAAACTATCGAAAATTCCTTGAAAGTTATGGATGGCGACCTGTTTGTCGTACTAACCGGCTGCACCGCCGACATTGTCGGTGACGACACCGGCGACGTGGTGCGCCAGTTCAAGAACAACGGTGTCCCGATTGTGCATGTGGAGACCGGCGGATTCAAGGGCAACAACTACTTCGGCCATGAACTGCTCTGGGAAGCTCTTATCGAGCAACTACTTGAAGATCCTGAAGAGGTTCAGCCCGGCCTGGTCAACGTCTGGTCGGTACTTCCCTATCAGGACCCGTTTTGGGCGGCGACTCTCGAAACCATCGGCAGATTGCTCAGCCAGATCGGCCTGACACCCAATCTGATCTACGGCCAGGGACAGGGAATCGCCTCGGTCCGACGCATTCCATCGGCTCAGTTCAATCTGCTTCTGACCCCCTGGCTAGGCCTCAAAACCGTCAAGCATCTGGAAGAACGCTTCGCCACACCTTATTTCCAATACCCCGCGCTTCCGGTCGGGGCTACCGAATCAAGCCGTTTTCTCCGTGCGGTCGCCGCGTATGCCGGTATTGATGCGGACGTGGTGGAAGCGGTGATCGAGCGGGAGGAGAAGCGCTATTATTACTACATGGAACGTGCAGCAGACCTGTTCTTTGAAACCCGCTTCAAACCGGGGCATTTCATCACCATCGCCGACAGCGGCTTTGCTCTCGGTCTGTCACGCTTTCTGGTCAATGATCTGGGGCTGATCCCGGAAGCCCAGTTTGTCACCGACAAGGTTCCGGATGAACATAAGGAGAAGATCGAGGCGGAATTCAACGACAGTGTAGCCGGCATTCCGTCACCGGTCATATTCACCACCGATGGCGGCACCATTCGCGATGTCATCAAAGGGCTGAAGTTTCGTGAACGCCCGCTGATCCTGGGCAGCACCTGGGATAAGGTTATAACCCGTGAATTGCAGGGATATCCGCTCTCGATATCTCTCCCGGTCAGCGACCGCCTGGTGCTCAACCGCACCTATGCGGGATATGATGGCGGCCTGACCCTGGCGGAAGATATCTACACTATAATTCTGAACAGCTTTCAGTAATGCAGGCCGGATTCCATGCAGTCAAATAGTGCCGACAAAGGAGTGATATGTTGTTGATCATTGCCTGTGACGTTATGCGAGAAGAGCTGCTCAAGCTCAAGCCGGCGTCACCCCTGCAGTTTCGCTTTATCTCCATGGGACTGCACCGCTGGCCCGAGCGGCTTAAAGATGAACTGGTCCGCGTCCTTGCCGAAGAGATTCCGGAAGGAACCTCGGCTATCGTGTTCGGCTTCGGCCTTTGCGGCGGCGCACTATCCGGCCTGAAGGCACCCGGCATACCTCTTGTTATTCCGAAAGTGCATGACTGCATTCCACTCCTGATCGGCTCCCGCGTAGAATATTCTCGTGAGCTTGAACGCGAAAAAGGAACCTATTTCCTCACCGGCGGCTGGCTGGAGGGTGAACGCACGCTGCTGACGGAATACCACCGGGTTCGCAACCGTCATGGCGAAACCAAGGCACGTAAAGTCATTGCCACCATGCTTGACTCCTATCACCGTATCCTGTTCGTGACAACCGGACACCCGCGGCAGAAGGAGAGACTCGCAGAAGCGCGGGAACTGTCGTTACTGGTTGAACTGCCGCTTGAAATTCGCAGCAGTAGCAGCTTATGGCTGGAGCAACTCATTGACGGACCGTGGCAGAGCGACAACTTTATTGTCGTTGAGCCGCACAGAACTATCAGTGAAGCGCTCTTTTCCAACGCTGACCTCCCTTCGCCACCCGTTCTCCAAGCTTGATTCAGCATGGTTTCTCAACACCGTGTTGTCAACAAAGTACTTGACAGAGCAGTCACGTAGTGCTATTAAAAATATAATTTTTATAGACTATATACGTTTTTTTTGCAAATACAGTGTGCCGACCAGAAATCTGGAGGCCAGGATAGTTCATCCTGGCCTCTTTTTTATGTGCGCCAGGTATGGCGCGTGGCGCGTAAGCGCCATCCAATCAGCTATGGTGGTTGATTGGTGACTTGGAGGTGAAAGTCCTCTACGGGCCCTGATGGTGGGAACCGTTAGCCGAACAGCAAGGGT